>NZ_JBLUPS010000020.1:0-93858 GCF_048068035.1 Pseudomonas sp. NY11955 | reverse complement strand
AACAAGGCGGTCGCGCGCAAATGGCACAGGCAACACTGGCCCGAAACAAACGTAGGAGCGAGCAAAGCTCGCGATGCGCCGCGCGGGCGGCGCTCGATCTCATAGGCGCCACAACAACAAAGGCAGGCACCTTTCACAACCAATGCCATCCCAAGGCAAGCCCATAGCCACCCCGACACCCACAACAGCAACACCCCCCAAAAACAAAGCGGGGAGGCCTACCGGCCTCCCCGCTTCTATATAGCTACACCACCCGGCAATCACTCCGCCTTCAGGGTAACCCGGCCAAACGACTTCTTCCCCGCCTGGCACACATGAGTAGCGCCAAGGACAAACATGAAGTCCTTGTCGACTACCGCGCCATCAACCTTCACCGCACCGCCACTCAGCAAGTCCCGCGCCTGCGCTGAGTTCTTCACCAGGCCAGCCCGGTTCAACACCGCAGCAATCGGCAGGTCTTCCGACGCAGCCACTTCGATTTCCGGCAGGTCTTCTGGCAGCTCGCCCTCCTTCATACGGTTACCCGCAGCACGGTGAGCATTGGCGGCAGCCTCTTCACCGTGGAAGCGCGCCACGATCTCTTCCGCCAGCTTGATCTTGATATCGCGCGGGTTCGCGCCATTGGCGACATCAACCCGGAACTGCTCGATCTCTTCCATCGAGCGGAAGCTCAGCAGCTCGAAATAGCGCCACATCAAGGTATCCGGGATCGACACCAGCTTGCTGTACATCACCCCTGGCGCCTCCTGGATACCGACATAGTTACCCAGCGACTTGGACATCTTCTTCACGCCATCGAGCCCTTCGAGCAGCGGCATGGTCACGATGTTCTGCGCTTCCTGGCCATAGGCGCGCTGCAGCTCGCGCCCCATCAGCAGGTTGAACTTCTGATCGGTACCACCCAGCTCGACGTCCGCCTTCAGCGCCACCGAATCGTAGCCCTGCACCAGCGGGTAGAGGAACTCGTGGATGGCAATCGGCTGGTTGGTGGTGTAGCGCTTGTCGAAGTCGTCGCGCTCAAGCATGCGCGCCACGGTGTACTGCGACGCCAGGCGAATGAAGTCGGCCGGAGTCAGCTTATCCATCCAGGTGGAGTTGAACGCGACTTCGGTCTTGGCCGGGTCGAGGATCTTGAACACCTGCTGCTTGTAGGTCTCTGCGTTATCCAGCACCTGCTCGCGCGTCAACGGCGGGCGCGTCGCGCTCTTGCCACTGGGGTCGCCGATCATGCCGGTGAAGTCACCTATAAGGAAGATGACCTGATGGCCCAGCTCCTGGAACTGGCGCAGCTTGTTGATCAGCACCGTGTGACCCAGGTGCAGGTCTGGTGCGGTCGGGTCGAAGCCGGCCTTGATACGCAGAGGTTGGCCGCGCTTGAGCTTCTCCACCAGTTCCGACTCGACCAATACTTCTTCCGCACCGCGCTTGATAAGCGCCAGCTGCTCTTCAACCGACTTCATAGACAAACCCGCAAGGCTCAGATTCAGGGGGAGCCAACCATACAAGATCGGCCGTCAATTACAAGTTTCGCAAAGGAATGTGACCCGAACACGGGTTTGCGGCGTCTACGCGCCCTTGCGTGAAAATGGATTTGGTTATATTTTATACAGTTATTTCATCTTCATCATGTCATTCATCTTTTCCATTTCACCTTTTTCAAAGTCACCTTGCCCATGACCAACGAACCGCCTAAAGCGCCCCCGCTTTATCCGAAGAGCCATCTGTTGGCCGCCAGCGGCATCGCCGCCCTGCTCAGCCTGGCTTTGCTGGTATTTCCCTCCAGCGAAGTGGAAGCCAAGAAAACCACCCTCAACCTCGAGCTGGAAAGCCCTGCCGAGCAGTTGAAAGACGAATCTCGCGCAGCGCCCCTGGTGCAAGCCGAAGGTGAGCAAGGCTCGCCTTTCGCCCAAATCGAAGAGACTGCCCCCGAAACCCAGAAAGCCGAACAGCAGCCCCCCGCCGTCGAACCGGTCGCCGAAGCGGCCAAGGCGCCTGGCCACCGCGAAGTCACCGTAGCCCGTGGCGATACACTCTCCACCCTGTTCGCCAAAGTTGGCCTGCCGGCCAATGCTGTGCATGACTTGCTGGCGGCCAACAAGCAGGCCAAGCAGTTCAGCCAGCTCAAGCACGGCCAGGTGCTGCAGTTCGAACTCGACAAGGATGGCCAACTGGCCAGCCTGCACAGCAAGGTCAGCAACCTCGAAACCATTCGCCTGACCAAGACCGCCAAGGGCTACACCTTCAACCGTGAAATCAGCAAGCCAGTGGTGCGTACCGCCTATGCCCACGGCGTCATCAAGAGCTCTCTGTCGGCTTCGGCCCAGCGCGCCGGCCTGTCACACAGCATGACCATGGACATGGCCCGTGTGCTGGGCTACGACATCGACTTCGCCCAGGATATTCGTCCGGGTGACGAGTTCGACGTGGTCTACGAGCAGAAGGTGATGGACGGCAAGGTCGTCGGCACCGGCAACATCCTGTCCGCCCGCTTTACCAACCGCGGTAAAACCTACACCGCCGTGCGCTATACCAACAAGCAGGGCAACAGTACCTACTACACCGCTGACGGCAACAGCCTGCGCAAGGCGTTCATCCGTACCCCGGTCGACTTCGCCCGCATCAGCTCGCGCTTTTCCGCCGGCCGCAAGCACCCGATCCTGAACAAGATCCGCGCCCACAAAGGCGTGGACTACGCAGCCCCGCGCGGCACCCCGATCAAGGCTGCCGGTGACGGCCGTATCGAACTGGCCGGGCGCCGTGGCGGCTACGGCAATACCGTGATCATCCAGCACGGCAACCGCTACAAGACGCTGTACGGCCATATGCAGGGCTTTGCCAAGGGCATCAAGACCGGCAGCACGGTCAAGCAGGGCCAGATCATTGGCTACATCGGCACTACCGGCCTGTCCACCGGCCCGCACCTGCACTACGAGTTCCAGGTCAACGGTGTGCACGTCGACCCGCTGAGCCAGAAGGTACCGATGGCCGACCCGATCGCCAAGAACGAGCGCCAGCGCTTCCTGCAGCAGAGCCAGCCACTGATTGCCCGTATGGATCAGGAAAAGGCCACCCTGCTCGCAGCGAACAAGCGCTAAGCCATGGCGCTCTACCTGGGGGTGATGTCCGGCACCAGCCTCGACGGCCTGGACATCGCCCTGATCAAGCAAGGCGAGCAGCTTGAGCTGCTCGCCACGCATTACCTGCCCATGCCCGGCGATTTGCGCCAGGAGTTGCTTGCCCTGTGCAGCAGCGGCCCCGACGAGATCGCGCGCGCGGCGCTGGCGGAAAACCGCTGGGCCAGCCTGGCGGGCGAAGGTATCCGCCAGTTGCTGGCCCGCCAGGGCCTGCAGGCTGACGCCATCCGCGCCATCGGCAGCCACGGCCAGACCATCCGCCACGAACCGGCACGCGGTTTTACCGTGCAGATCGGCAACCCGGCGCTGCTCGCCGAGCTTACCGGCATCAGTGTGGTCGCCGACTTCCGCCGCCGCGATGTGGCAGCCGGTGGCCAAGGCGCGCCGCTGGTGCCGGCCTTCCACCAAACCCTGTTCAGCCACCTTGGCCAGCGCCTGGCAATTCTGAACGTGGGCGGCTTCAGCAACCTGAGCCTGATCGAACAAGACAAACCGGTCCACGGTTTCGACTGCGGCCCCGGTAACGTGCTGCTGGACGCCTGGATCGAGCGCAAACGTGCTCAGGCCTACGATGCCGATGGTGCCTGGGCAGCCTCTGGGGTGGTACAGGCGGGTCTGCTCAGCGCATTGCTCGCCGACCCGTTCTTCGCCGGCAGCGGCCCGAAGAGCACCGGCCGCGAAGTGTTCAACCTGCCTTGGCTGGATGGCCACCTGGCCCGCCTGCCCACTTACCGCGACGAAGACGTACAGGCGACACTGCTGGAACTGACAGCTCGCAGCATCATCGACTCGCTGAGCAATGCCCAGCAAGGCACCGAAGCGCTGCTGGTATGTGGCGGTGGCGCCCGTAACGGTGCACTGATGACCCGCCTCGGCCAGCTGTTGCCCAAGGCCCGCGTGGCCAGCACTGGTGCCCATGGCGTGGACCCGGACTGGGTCGAAGCCATGGCCTTTGCCTGGCTGGCGCACTGCTGCCTGGAAGGCATCGCCGCCAACCGCCCCAGCGTCACTGCAGCCAAGGGGCTGCGCGTACTGGGCGCGATCTACCCGGCATAACCACTACGCCAGAAAGCAAAACGCCGCGCAATTGCGCGGCGTTTTCGTTTTGGCCAGGCCTTAGATCGAGAACGACGACCCGCAACCACAGGTGGTGGCGGCATTCGGGTTCTTGATCACGAAGCGCGAACCTTCCAGGCCTTCCTGGTAGTCCACTTCGGCGCCGGCCAGGTACTGGAAGCTCATCGGGTCGACCACCAGGGAAACGCCCTCGCGCTCGACGATGGTGTCGTCTTCGGCCACGTCCTCATCGAAGGTGAAGCCGTACTGGAAGCCCGAGCAACCGCCACCGGTCACGAACACCCGCAGTTTCAGACGTTCATTGCCTTCCTCATTGACCAGGTTCTTCACCTTCTGGGCTGCCCCATGGGTAAATTCCAGGCCGGTAGGGGTGAAGGTTTCGACGCTCATGTTGATTCTCCCGGCGCGGTAGCCGCCATAAAACTCGATGACGCGCATTATCCGCTTTCCCGAGAAAATCGGTCAAGAATTGTGCGGCTTTAGTCGCGACATGCAAAAAGGCCCGCACGACGCGGGCCTTTCTCCAACGCTGGCTGCTTACGGCAGCAAGCCGGCATGGGACAGGCCCATGCGTTCATCCAGGCCGAACAGGATGTTGAGGTTCTGTACCGCCTGGCCGGAGGCGCCCTTGACCAGGTTGTCGATGACCGACAGCACCACCACCAGGTCACCGCCTTGCGGGCGATGAACGGCAATGCGACAGACGTTGGCACCGCGCACGCTGCGGGTTTCCGGGTGGCTGCCAGCTGGCATCACGTCGACGAACGGTTCATCGGCGTAGCGCTTTTCAAACAGCGCCTGAAGGTCGACCGAGGTATCGACGACATTCGCGTACAGGGTGGCGTGGATACCACGGATCATCGGCGTCAGGTGCGGCACGAAGGTCAGGCCGATATCCTTGCCCGCGGCCAGGCGCAGGCCCTGGCTGATCTCCGGCAGGTGACGATGGCCCTTGACCGCGTAGGCCTTCATGCTTTCGCCGGCTTCGCAGAACAGCGAGCCCACAGCCGCGCCACGGCCAGCACCGCTGACACCCGACTTGCAGTCGGCGATCAGGCGCGAGGGATCGGCCAGGCCCGCTTCCAGCAGCGGCAGGAAACCCAGCTGGGTAGCGGTCGGGTAGCAACCCGGCACAGCGATCAGGCGCGCTTGGCGGATCTTCTCGCGGTTGACTTCAGGCAAGCCATACACCGCGTCCTTGAGCAATTCTGGCGCGCCGTGCGGCTGACCGTACCACTTGCCCCACTCGACGGCATCCTGCAAGCGGAAGTCAGCCGACAGGTCGATTACCTTGGTGCCTGCCGCCAGCAGCTCACCAGCCAAGGCGTGGGCCACACCATGCGGGGTGGCGAAGAACACCACATCGCAGGCAGCCAGTGTCTTGCTGTCCGGCACACTGAACGCCAGCCCGTCATAGTGCCCGCGCAGGTTCGGGTACATGTCCGCCACCGCCACGCCCGCCTCGGAGCGCGAAGTGATGACCGCCACTTCGGCCTGTGGATGCTGTGCCAGCAGACGCAACAGTTCGACGCCGGTGTAACCCGTGCCGCCGACGATACCGACCTTGATCATAACGCTTGCCCCTTATCAACGAGCCGTCTGGAAAGCGCACGATAATAGGGGCGCAGGGCGCCTGTAACAACTCTTCGGGTGACCCTTCGGGCGCTTGACCACTACTATCTGACGACCGTGATTACCTGAAGGAACTCCCTCCATGCTTTACCTATGGATCAAAGCGCTGCACATCGTCAGCGTGGTCTGCTGGTTCGCCGGCCTGTTCTACCTGCCGCGGCTGTTCGTCTACCACGCCCAGAGCCAGGACAGCGTCAGCCAGGACCGCTTCGTGACCATGGAACGCAAGCTGTACCGCGGCATCATGAACCCGGCAATGATCGCCACCTACGTGTTCGGTGCCTGGATGCTGTACCTCACCCCCGGCTGGCTTAGCCAAGGCTGGCTGCATGCCAAGCTCACCCTGGTGATCCTGCTGACCGGCTACCATCACGTGTGTGGCGCCCAGCGCAAGCGCTTCGCCAGCAACACCAACACCCGCAGCCACGTCTACTATCGCTGGTTCAACGAAGTGCCCGTGCTGTTCCTGCTGGGTATCGTAATTCTGGTGGTGGTCAAACCGTTCTGACATAGCCACCCGCTCAAGGAGCCTTGCCATGTCGTTACCTGCCTCGCTCGAACAACGCCTGCGGCTGCCCGTGGTTGCCGCGCCGATGTTCCTCATCTCCAACCCCCAACTGGTGCTGGCCTGCTGCGCCAGCGGCGTGGTCGGCAGTTTCCCGGCCCTAAATCAGCGCGACAGCGCCGGTTTCAGGGCCTGGCTGGAAGAGATCGAGGCAGGCCTGGCCCAACTGCAGGCACCAGCGCCCTACGCCGTCAACCTGATCGTCCACCCGACCAACCCACGCCTGCAGGCCGACCTGGCCTTGTGCGTGGAACACCGCGTACCGATCGTCATCACCAGCCTGGGCGCGGCAAAGGAAGTGGTCGATGCCGTGCACGGCTACGGTGGCCTGGTGTTCCACGATGTCACCACCCGCCGCCATGCCGAGAAGGCCGCCGCAGCGGGTGTCGATGGCCTGATCGCCGTCGCCGCAGGCGCGGGTGGCCATGCCGGCACCTGGAGCCCGTTCGCCCTGGCTGCGGAAATTCGCCAGTTCTTCGACAAAACCTTGCTACTGGCCGGCTGCATCAACCACGGCCATGAGATCCTGGCCGCGCAACTGCTGGGCGCCGACCTGGCGTACATGGGCACGCGGTTCATCGCCACCGCGCAAAGCCAAGCCCAGGACGCCTACAAACAGATGCTGCTGGATGCCCATGCCGCCGACATCATCCACACGCCAGCGGTCTCCGGCATTCCCGCCAGCTTCCTGCGCCCAAGCCTCGAGCAGGCCGGCTATGACATGAACACCCTGAAGGGGGGCCATGAGCAAGGCAAGCTCAAGCCGATCGATGACGAAGCCAAAGCGTGGAAGACCGTATGGTCAGCGGGCCAGGGGGTCGGCGCAATTCACGACCTGCCCGACGCCTGCGCATTGATCGAACGGCTGCATAGCGAGTACCGGGAAGCCCTGGAACGCTGCCAGGTTTTGCGCGCCCGCACCTTGTAGCAAAAGGCAACACCTTGCTTGGGCAAGCTGTACACTAGGCGCCCTCTTCCGTCCCCAGGAGCCTTGCATGACCCGTTACGCCATGATCACCGGTGCTTCCAGCGGCCTGGGCCTGGCCCTGGCGGAAGCGCTGGCACGGCGCGGGCGCAACCTGATCCTGGTGGCACGCCAGCGGGAAACCCTGGAACCTGTAGCCATCGAGTTGACCCAGCGTTTCGGTGTCGAGGTGCTGTTCCGCGCCTGTGATCTCAGCCAGCCGCTGCGCCTTTCAGGCTTCGTGCTGGAGCTGGAAGAAGGCGAACGGCGCATCGACCTGCTGGTCAACTGCGCGGGTTTACGCACCTACGGGCCGTTCCTGGCCCATGAGTGGGCCGACGAGCAAGACCTGCTGGAAGTCAACGTGCTGGCCCTGAGCCGCCTGTGCCACGCCATCGGTAACCTGATGGCCGTACAGGGTGGCGGGCAGATCCTCAACGTCGCCGGTCTGGCTGGCGTGGCACCCGGCCCGTGGATGGCCGCCTATGCCGCCAGCAAGGCCTACGTGTTGAGCTTTTCCCAAGCCCTGCGCGAGGAGCTCAAGCGCACCGGCATCAAGGTTTCGGTACTGTGCCCCGGCCCAGTGCGCTCGACGCGCCGGCGCATTGCGCGGCTCGATGGCAAGCCGCGCTGCCTCAGCCCCGAGGAAGTGGCGCTGTACACCGTGCGCGCACTGGACAAGAACCGCGCGCTGATCATGCCCGGCCGGCGCAACCGCTGGCTGGCGTTCGCCCCCCGCCTACTGCCGCGCTGGCTGGTGCGCAAGCTGGCCGGGGCCATCCACCGCCGCTATTGCCCAGTTGGCATGGAATAGCCACTGGGCGAGCGGCGCACGGCTGAGTACACTCGGCCCGACCCTCACCATGGAGCAAGTGCTGTGGACGATCTATTCCTCAAAATCATCAACCGGGAAATCCCGGCGGATATCATCTACGAAGACGACCAGATCCTGGCCTTCAAGGACATTGCACCCGCGGCGCCGGTACATTTTCTGGTCATTCCGAAAAAGCACATCCGTACCCTCAATGACCTGACCGAAGAAGACAAGGCCCTGGCTGGCCACATCTTGTTCACCGCCCAGCGCCTGGCTGTCGAGCAAGGCTGCGAGGAAGGTTTCCGCGTGGTCATGAACTGCAACCCGAAAGGCGGCCAAACCGTCTACCACATCCATATGCACGTGCTTGGCCAGCGCCAGATGAACTGGCCACCGGGCTGATCCACGGCAAGCGACCCCGCCGCTATTGCGGTAAACTGTCGGGCACATTCTTGCGGAGGTGCCCGATGGCTACCGAACGTCACTACTCGCCGCTCGACCGCTTGTTGCTGCAGGCCGATACCGCCATGCGCACCTTGCTGCCCTTCAGCGGCCAACCCGCCCGGCCATCGCCGGCCATCATCCAGCCAGACGCCGATCTGGACGAGCAACAGAGCCGCCACATTGCCGGGCTGATGCGTATCAACCACACCGGCGAAGTCTGCGCCCAGGCGCTGTACCAGGGCCAAGCCCTGACCGCCAAGCTGCCCGAAGTGCGCAAGGCCATGGAGCATGCCGCCGAGGAAGAAGTGGACCACCTGGCCTGGTGCGAACAGCGCATTCGCCAGTTGAACAGCCACCCGAGCGTGCTCAACCCCCTGTTCTACGGCATGTCCTTCGGCATCGGCGCACTCGCCGGGCTGGTCAGCGACAAGGTCAGCCTGGGCTTCGTCGCCGCCACCGAGCACCAGGTGTGCAAGCACCTCGACGAACACCTGGAGCAGATCCCGCAGGCAGATGAAAAGTCCCGGGCCATTCTCGAGCAAATGCGCATCGACGAAGAGCAGCACGCCGAGTCCGCACTGGAAGCCGGTGGCTATCGCTTCCCGGCCCCGGTCCGCTTTGGCATGAGCTTGCTGGCCAAGGTCATGACCAAGAGCACCTACCGCATCTGAAGGCATCGCCATGACGGACCGTTTCGACGCCAAGGACCTGGCGCGCGCCGTGCAAGCCGGCATTCTCCAGCCAGGCCAGGACCAGAGCCTGTTGGCATTCCTGCGCCAGCAGCCGGCACCACGCGGCAGCTTTCAGCTGGCCCATGTGGCGTTCTACTTTGGCGCCATGCTGATCATGGCAGCCATGGGCTGGTTGCTCACCCAAGCCTGGATGAGCATCGGTGACGGCGCGCTATTGATCATCGCCAGCCTGTATATCCTGCTGATCACCTTGTTCGCCCTCAACCTGCAGCGCCGCGCCCAGCCAGTCGCCGCCGGGGTGCTGGCGGCTGTCGCGGTCAGCATCGTGCCACTGGCAGTGTTCGCCATCGAACGCCTGGCAGGCTGGTGGCCACTGGACGACGCCCAGGCCAACTACCACCAGTACTACACCTACGTGCAGGGCGGCTGGCTGGCGATGGAAGCCGCCACGGTGCTTGCCGGGCTGTTGATGCTGCGGCTAATCCCCTACCCGTTCGTGGTCATGCCGATAGCCGTGGCCTTGTGGTTCATGTCGATGGACCTGAGCGAGTGGTTCTTCGGCTCGCCGTTCAGCTGGGAGCAACGCCGCCAGGTCTCGCTGTGGTTCGGGCTTGGCTTGCTGGTGGTGTTCCTTGTGATAGATGGCCGCACACGCGAAGACTATGCCCGCTGGGGCTACCTGGCCGGGCTGGCGGCATTCTGGGGCGGGTTGACGCTGCTGGATAGCGGCAGTGAGTTGGGCAAGGCCATGTACTGCCTGGTCAACATTGCACTGATGGGCATGGCGGTGCTGTTACGCCGGCCGGTGTTCATGGTGTTTGGTGCGCTGGGGGTGGCGGCTTACCTGGGCTACCTGTCGTACGAGGTGTTTGCCGAGTCGCTGCTGTTCCCGGTGGTGGTGACCTTGATCGGGCTGGGGGTTATCGGGCTGGGGTTGGTTTATCAGAAACGGCGGGAGCGGTTGAGCCAAGTGTTGCGGGGATGGTTGCCAGGGTGGGTGCGGGCTGCACTGCCAGCGCTTCGGAGCTGAAATTGCCGGGGCTGCTTCGCAGCCCATCGCAGGCAAGCCAGCGCCTACAGGTACGGCGCTGGCCTGCAACGGAGCGAAATAGCCCCAGAACCTCAGTTTCAGGCCAACTCTACGATTTCATACCCATGGGTAATCTCAACCCCGGCACGCTCCAGCATGATCGAAGCCGAGCAGTACTTCTCTGCCGACAGCTCCACCGCACGCTTGACCTGTGCTTCTTTCAGCGCACGCCCTTTCACCACGAAGTTCATGTGAATCTTGGTGAAGACTTTCGGGTCTTCGCTGGCGCGCTCCGCCTCCAGGAAGGCCTCGCAGCTTTCCACCGCCTGGCGCGACTTCTTCAGAATGCTCACCACGTCAAAGCTGCTGCAGCCACCCAGGCCCAGCAGCAGCATTTCCATCGGGCGCACACCCAGGTTGCGACCGCCGGCCTCGGGCGGGCCGTCCATCACGACGACATGGCCGCTCCCCGATTCGCCGAGGAACATTGCTTCACCGGCCCACTGGATACGTGCCTTCATCTACCCGGACTCCTGATTTTCGAAAAAGGGTGTCAGCTTAGACCTTGTGCGCCTGTGGGAAAAGCACGAGACGTGTCGGTTTAATACCGAAACATCCGCTAGTGTCTGATAAGCTGGCGCCAAATGACTGGCGCTTTCCGTCAGCCAACCTCAAAAAAAAGCCTTTGCCTCGTATCGAACAGGATTTCGTGATGGTTGCCTCCGCCCTACCCGCCAAGATCAAGAACATCGACAAACTGCTGGTGCACTGCCAGCGCCGTCGCTACACCGCCAAAAGCAACATCATCTGCGCCGGTGACCGGGCCGAGACACTGTCGTTCATCATCAAGGGTTCGGTCACCATCCTCATCGAGGACGACGACGGCCATGAAATGATCATCGCCTACCTCAACAATGGCGATTTCTTTGGCGAGCTGGGCTTGTTCGAGCCGGTTGAAGGCGAACAGCAGCGCAGTGCCTGGGTACGCGCCAAGACCGAATGCGAAGTGGCCGAAATCAGCTACGAGAAGTTTCGCGAACTGGCGCGCCAGGACCCGGAAATCCTCTACGCCCTGGGCAGCCAAATGGCCCAGCGCCTGCGCAACACTACGCGTAAAGTCGGCGACCTGGCATTTTTTGACGTGACCGGGCGGGTTGCCCGCTGCCTGCTGGAGTTGTGCAAACAGCCCGATGCCATGACCCACCCCGACGGCATGCAGATCAAGATTACCCGTCAGGAAATCGGCCGTATCGTCGGCTGTTCGCGGGAAATGGTCGGCCGCGTCCTCAAGGACCTCGAGGAACGCAGCCTGGTGCAGGTCAAAGGCAAGACCATGGTGGTCTACGGTACCCGCTAGTCCTTGGGCAACTCCGCCAGTACCTTGGCGTAAGCCTGTGAAAGCCGCTCGAACCACGGCGCCGCGGGCGCCACTTCATGCAAGGCAATGTGCGCATCGGCGCGGCAGCGTTGTTCCAGTTCGCAGCACTCGTTGAAGCGGTTGACCGCCGCCACCATCGACTCACGCTCGTTGTCCAGCAGCAGCGCCCCGTGCACCAGCACCACCGGGCGCTTGCCACCCAAGCCCTGGCGCCAGCGCTGGGCTGTGCCCACCAGTTTGCGGCCATTGAGGTTGACGTTGTAGCGGCCATCGCAAAAGGCGCCGTCGATTTCCCCCACCGACGCCACCCCGCCCCACTCGCGCAGTACATCGCACAGCGGCAGGCACAACCGTTCGTAGGCATTTTCGATGCGACCGTGGTCGCCTTCACTGCGCGGGGCGGCATAGACCAGTGCAACGTTCACCGTCGAATGCGACTGCGGCACCGGCTCACCGCCGGTTTCGCGCAACAATACTGGCCAACCGGCAATCGCCAGTTCCGCGCAGGCGGCCTCGAAGTTGTCCAACCGGCTCATGCGCCGAGGCATGACCAGGGCATGGTCGGTCGGGCGCCAGAACAGCACGCCGCTGCCACATTCGCCACGGCAGACGGCGGCCAGCAGTTCCTGCTCGGCGTGTAGCCCTTGTTCGACGGTCAGGGCCAGGGGTTGATCGGTCATTGATCCACCTTTGATATTGTGGTGTCACTGTGGGAGCGGGCGTGCCCGCGAAGAGGCCATTGCAGGCCTACAAAAAAGCCGGCAAAAACGCCGGCTTCGTTTGATCAGTCCAGTGGCTGAACAGTCTTCTTCACCTGCTCGGGGAAGAACAACCGCTGCAACTCCAGGCCAGGCTGCTCCGCTCGCATGAACGCCTCGCCCACCAGGAACGAGTAAACCTCGTTGATCGCCATCAGCTCCACATCGGCCCGGTTGAGAATCCCGCTCTCGGTGATCGCCAGGCGATCACGCGGAATGCGCGGCAGCAGGTCGAGGGTGGTTTCCAGGCTGACCTCGAAGGTGTGCAGGTTGCGGTTGTTCACCCCGACCAGCGGCGTATCCAGGGTTTTCAACGCGCGCTCCAGCTCATCGCCATCGTGCACTTCCACCAGCACGTCCAGGCCGACATCCTTGGCAGTGGCAGCCAGTTCGGCCATTTTCACATCGTCCAACGCCGACACGATCAACAGCACACAGTCCGCACCCAAGGCCCGAGCCTCGACGATCTGATAAGGGTCGACCATGAAGTCCTTGCGGATCACCGGCAACGAAACCGCCGCGCGGGCCTGCTGCAGGTACTTATCGGCCCCCTGGAAATAATCGACGTCGGTCAGCACCGACAGGCAGGTAGCGCCGCCCTTCTCGTAGCTGACAGCGATTTCCGCCGGCACGAAGTGCTCGCGGATCACGCCTTTGCTCGGCGAGGCCTTCTTGATCTCGGCAATGACCGCCGGCTGCTTGCGCTTGGCCTGCTCGATCAACGCGTTGGCAAAGCCGCGTGGGGCATCGGCGGCCTTGGCCAGCCCTTCCAGCTCGGCGAGGCTGACGCGCGCACTGCGCTCGGCCACTTCCTGAAACTTGCGGGCAATGATCCTTTCCAGCACCGTCGGTACACTCATGCTTCGTTCTCCACCTTGAATACCGCTGTAAAGGCACCCAGCTCCTGCAGCTTCTCCCAGGCCAGTCCGGTGTGCAGGACGTCGTGGGCCAGTTCGACACCTTGTGCCAGGGTCATTGCATGATCGGCGGCATACAGCGCCGCGCCCGCGTTGAGCACAATCATTTCCGCAGCCTTCTGACCATTTTCGGTCTTGCGCCGGCCCAGCGCATCACGGATCAGCTCCAGCGAGGCCTGTGGGTTCTCGACTGCCAAGCCATGCAGGCTCTGGCTTTTCATGCCGAGGTCTTCCGGCTCGACCCAGTATTCGCTGATCTGGTCATTCTTCAGTTCGGCGACGAACGTCGGTGCGGCCAGGCTGAACTCGTCCAGGCCATCCTTCGAGTGCACCACCAGCACATGTTTGCTGCCCAGGCGCTGCAGCACCTCGGCCAGCGGGCGGCACAGCGCCTGGCTGAATACGCCAACCACCTGGTGCTTCACACCGGCCGGATTCGTAAGCGGGCCAAGCATGTTGAACAAGGTACGCAACCCCAGATCACGACGCGGGCCAGCGGCATGCTTCATGGCGGAGTGATGGCTCTGGGCGAACATGAAACCGATACCGAGGCTGTCGATGCAGCGCGCAACCTGCGTTGGCGTCAGGTTCAGATAGATGCCTGCGGCTTCCAGCAGGTCGGCACTGCCGCTCTTGCCAGATACCGCGCGGTTACCGTGCTTGGCAACCGTGCAGCCCGCCGCCGCCAGGACGAACGCGGAGGCAGTGGACACGTTGAAGATATTGGCGCCATCACCGCCGGTGCCGACAATGTCGACTACGCCATCGAGGCTTTTCAGTTCAACCTTGTCGGCCAGCTCGCGCATCACCGACACCGCCCCGACAATCTCGTCGATGCTTTCGCTTTTCATGCGCATGCCCATCAGGAAGGCGCCGATCTGCGCCTCGCTGCATTGGCCGGTCATGATCTGGCGCATGACGTCGCGCATTTCTTCGGTGGAGAGGTCCAGGTGGCCGACGATACGGCTCAACGCGCTCTTGATGTCCATCTTCGATCCTTAGCGGCGGCCGCCGGTCTGCTTGAGGAAGTTGGCGAACAGTTCGTGGCCCTGCTCGGTCAGGATCGACTCGGGGTGGAACTGCACCCCTTCGATATTCAGCGTTTTGTGGCGCAGGCCCATGATCTCATCGACCGAGCCGTCCGCATGGGCGGTCCAGGCGGTCACTTCCAGGCAGTCGGGCAAGGTTTCGCGCTTTACCACCAACGAGTGGTAACGGGTCACGGTCAGCGGGTTGTTAAGGCCGGCAAACACGCCAAGGTCGCGGTGATGGACCGGGCTGGTCTTGCCGTGCATGACCTGCCGTGCGCGAACCACGTCACCGCCAAAGGCCTGGCCGATGGACTGATGGCCCAGGCACACACCGAGGATTGGCAACTTGCCGGCAAAATGCAGGATGGCTTCGATGGACACACCTGCCTCGCTCGGCGTGCACGGGCCTGGGGAAACGACGATGCGCTCAGGGTTGAGGGCCTCGATTTGGGCGATGGTCATTTCGTCATTGCGAATGACCTTGACCTCGGCACCCAGCTCGCCAAGGTACTGAACGACGTTGTAAGTGAATGAGTCGTAATTGTCGATCATCAGTAACATGGTGTTAAACCTCTTGAATCTACTGACTTCAGAATTCGAACCTTCCAGCACCAGCCACAGGCGCGGCTTTGCCACAACGGGCGGTAAACGGGAAGGCAAACGGGGGCGGGCCGGGCAGGCCGGCAGGAGATAAAGTCAGGCGCGCCAACGCCAACGGGCGTGGGCCTTGATTACGCGCATCAAGAGTTTGCTGACGATCAACACAGGATAGGTCTCGCTCATACGTCCCGGCACAGTAGCCTACCGGGGCCACGGGCGCAATATGCCTGTAAACACGGGGAAACGAATGGACTTGGGAGGGATGCACAGCGATTTGCTAAGGTCGATGGGGTTGTCCCAATAAAAACAAAGAAAAGGATGTTCCCTGATGCGAAAAGCCCCGTTATTGCGTTTTACCCTCGCCACACTGGCATTTGCCTGCAGCCAGGCCTTCGCGGCACCCTCACCCTATTCCAGCCTGATCGTGTTCGGCGACAGCCTCAGCGACGCCGGGCAGTTTGGCGGCGTACGCTTCACCAACCGCGATGCCGATGGCAACTATGCACCAGTGTCACCGATGATCCTGGGTGGGCGACTGGGTGTGAGCCCGACGGAGCTTGGCCCTTCCACCTCCCCGCTCAAACCGGCATTGGGGCTTCCCGACGGCAATAACTGGGCGGTCGGCGGCTACACCACCCAACAGGTCCTCGATTCGATCACCAGCACGTCCGAGACGGTCATCCCGCCGGGCCGCCCCGGCGCCGGGCAGGTTCTAAGGGAAAAACCGGGCTACCTGGCCAATGGCCTGCGCGCCGACCCCAACGCATTGTACTACCTGACCGGCGGCGGTAATGACTTCCTGCAAGGCCTGGTAAACAGCCCGGCCGATGCCATCGCCGCCGGTGCCCGCCTGGCCGCCAGCGCCCAGGCCCTGCAACAAGGCGGTGCCCGCTACATCATGGTCTGGCTGCTGCCTGACCTGGGCCAAACACCTAACTTCAGCGGTACGCCACAACAAAACCCGTTGTCATTACTGTCCGGCGCCTTCAACCAGTCGCTGCTCGGCCAACTGGGGCAGATCGATGCCGAGATCATCCCACTGAACGTCCCTTTGCTGCTGAGCGAAGCATTGGCCAGCCCCAGCCAGTTCGGCTTGGCCAGCGACCAGAACCTGGTCGGCACTTGCTACAGCGGCGAAGGCTGTGTGGCCAACCCGGTATATGGCATTACCGGTACCACACCCGACCCAAGCAAACTGCTGTTCAACGACGCGGTGCATCCGACCATCGCTGGCCAGCAACTGATTGCCGACTACGCCTACTCGATCCTCTCCGCACCGTGGGAACTGACCCTGCTGCCGGAAATGGCCCATGCCAGCCTGCGCGCGCATCAGGATGAATTGCGCAACCAGTGGCAGACACCCTGGCAGGCCGTTGGCCAGTGGCAAGCCTTCGTCGCCAGCGGCGCCCAGGACCTGGACTTCGACGACCAGCACAGCGCGGCCAGCGGCGATGGTCGCGGCTACAACCTGACCGTGGGCGGCAGCTATCGCCTGAACGACGCCTGGCGCCTTGGCCTGGCTGGCGGTGCATACCGGCAGAAGCTGGAAGCTGGCGAACAGGACTCGGACTACAAGCTGAACAGCTATCTGGCCAGTGCCTTTGCCCAATACCGCCAGGACCGCTGGTGGGCCGATGCGGCGCTGACCGCCGGGCACCTGGACTACAGTGACCTCAAACGCACGTTCACCCTGGGCGTGAATGACCGCAGCGAAAAAGGTGACACCGACGGCGAGGCCTGGGCAATGTCCGGGCGGCTGGGCTACAACCTGGCGGCCGACGGTAGCGACTGGCAGCTGGCCCCCTTCATCAGTGCCGACTATGCCCGAGTGAAGGTGGATGGCTACGCCGAGAACAGCGGGCGCTCAACGGCGCTGGGCTTCGATGACCAGGAACGCACCTCACGCCGCCTGGGCGTGGGGCTGTTGGGCAGTGTGCAGGTACTGCCAAGTATCCGGTTGTTTGCCGAAGTGGCGCAGGAGCATGAGTTCGAAGACGACCAGCAGGATGTGACGATGCACTTGACCCGCTTGCCGGCGAATGATTTCACCCTGACCGGGTATACGCCGCACAGCGACCTGACCCGAGCGAGCCTGGGGGTGAGCCATGAACTGGTGGCGGGGGTGCATGTGCGCGGCAACTACAACTGGCGCAAGAGTGATGAGTTGACGCAGCAGGGTGTGAGCCTGGCGGTCAGCTTGGACTTCTGAATTGACGGGGCCGCTTTGCGGCCCTTCGCGGGCGTGCCCGCGAAGGGCTGCAAAGCAGCCCCACTCTGTTTACTTGGCCGAAGTCTGCTCAGCCAGCGCCACGGCACGGAACATCGCCCGGCGCTTGTTGATGGTTTCTTCCCACTCCAGCGCCGGCACCGAGTCGGCAACGATGCCGCCACCGGCTTGCACATGCAGCTCACCGTCCTTGATCACGGCAGTACGGATGGCAATTGCGGTGTCCATGTTGCCGTTCCAGGCAAAGTAGCCGACAGCACCACCGTAAACCCCACGCTTGACCGGTTCCAGCTCGTCGATGATTTCCATGGCGCGGATCTTCGGCGCACCCGACAAGGTGCCCGCCGGCAGGATCGCCCGCAGTGCATCCATCGCCGTCAGCCCTTCACGCAGTTGGCCGGTAACGTTGGAGACGATGTGCATCACGTTGGAATAACGCTCGATCACCATTTTTTCGGTCAGACGCACGCTACCGGTCGAAGACACACGGCCCACGTCGTTGCGGCCCAGGTCGATCAGCATCAGGTGCTCGGCAATCTCCTTGTCGTCCGACAGCAGGTCGTCTTCCAGCGCGCGATCGGCCTCTTCGGTCGCGCCACGCGGGCGGGTGCCGGCAATCGGGCGCACGGTGACCAGGTTGTCCTCGACACGGACCAGCACCTCGGGCGAGCTGCCGACCACGTGGAAGTCACCGAAGTTGAAGAAGTACATGTACGGCGTCGGGTTGAAGCAGCGCAGCGCGCGGTACAGGTCTATAGGCGCAGCCTTGAAGTCGATGGACATGCGCTGCGACGGCACCACCTGCATGCAGTCACCCGCCAGGATGTATTCCTTGATGCGGCCGACGGCGTTTTCGTAATCCTCACGGGTGTAGCTGGAACGGAATTCCGGCTCGGCAGCCTGCGGGCCGCTCAGGTCCAGGCCGCGGCGCGGGGTGATGGGCTGACGCAGGGTTTCCAGCAAGCCCTGCAGGCGAGCCTGGCCCTGCTCGAAAGCCTGTGCCTCAGCCGGATCGACCAGCACAATGGCGTGCATCTTGCCCGCCAAGTTGTCGAACACCACTACCGCATCGGACACCATCAGCAGGATATCCGGTACGCCCAGCGGGTCCGGGTTTGGGCTCGCGCCCAAGCGCTTTTCAACATAACGCACGCAATCGTAGCCGAAGTAGCCGACCAGGCCGCCGTTGAAACGCGGCAAGCCGGGGATGTCGGCAACCTTGTAGCGGTCCTTGAAGGTTTCAACGAACGCCAGCGGGTCTTCGACATCATGGCTTTCCACTTCCACGCCATCCTGCAGGATGCTGACGTGGTAGCCATGCACACGCATCACCGTGCGCGATGGCAAGCCGATCATCGAATAGCGGCCCCACTTCTCGCCGCCCTGCACCGATTCGAGCAGGTACGAGTTGGGCTGGTCGGCCAGTTTCAGGTAGATCGACAGCGGCGTGTCGAAGTCGGCCAGGGTTTCGCAGGCCAGGGGAATGCGGTTGTAGCCGGCAGCGGCCAGGCGCAGAAATTCTTCGCGGTTCATGAGTAGCCTCGGGGCAAGCAGCAATAGGTCAGGCAAACGGACGGGCCGGCACGCGCCGGCAGGCAAAAGTCAGGCGCGCCAACGCCAACGGGCCAGGGCCTTGATGACTTTCATCCAGAATTTGCCAGTAACCACCACGGTGGGCTCTCTGTCTTGTGAGGCTTGAAGGTCCGCCAACGTTATCCCAGTGGCCGGGTCTGCGCAACCGGGCAGCAAAGCACGCAGGTCGTCGATCACCAGGCTGGGAGACTCGTCATCGATCGGCCGGCCATGGTTGTAACCGTAGGTCAGGCCCACGCACTGCACGCCAGCCGCCTTGGCGGCCAGCACGTCACTGCGCGAATCGCCGACGAACAGCGACTGCTGCGGGGTAACGCCAGCCATCTGCATGACAAACAGCAGCGCCGCCGGGTCGGGCTTTTTCTGCGGCAGGGTGTCGCCGCCAATGATCCAGCGGAAATAGCGGCCGATCTTCATCTGATCCAGCAGCGGGCCAACAAAACGCTCAGGCTTGTTGGTGATCAGTGCCATCTCCACACCCTGCTTGCGCAGCCAGCGCAGGGTGTCCTGCACGCCGGGATACACCACAGTCAGCTCATGGCTTTCGGCGTAAGCATCCATGAACAACGCCAGCGCCTGCTCAGCAAGCGCATCGTCCACAGTGGTGTGGTCGATGCTTCCTGCCAATGCCCGGCGCACCAGCACCTGGGCGCCATTGCCAACCCAGTGGCGCACCGCTTCGAGGCCAGCAGGCGGGCGCCCCAGTTCGAGCAGCATACGGTCCACGGCGGCGGCCAGGTCTGGCACGGAATCGATCAGGGTACCGTCCAGATCGAACATCACCAGCCTGGGCAGCGTCCCCGGGAACAGCTGCTCGAAGCCACTCATGGGCGGGCCTGGGCCAGTTCGGCGCGCATCTTGGCGATGACTTCCTGGTAGTCCGGGGCGTTGAAGATCGCCGAGCCGGCCACGAAGGTGTCGGCGCCAGCGGCAGCGATCTCACGGATGTTGTTGACGTTGACGCCGCCATCGATCTCCAGGCGGATATCACGGCCACTGGCGTCGATCAGCGCGCGCGCTTCGCGCAGCTTGTCGAGGGTGCCGGGGATGAACTTCTGCCCGCCGAAGCCTGGGTTGACGCTCATCAACAGCACCATGTCGATCTTGTCCATCACATACTTCAGGGCATCCAGGCTGGTGGCCGGATTGAACACCAGGCCGGCCTTGCAGCCACCGTCCTTGATCAACTGCAGCGAACGGTCGATGTGCTGAGTGGCTTCCGGGTGGAAGGTGATGTAGGTGGCGCCGGCTTCGATGAAGTCGCCGATGATGCGGTCGACCGGGCTGACCATCAGGTGCACGTCGATCGGCGCGGTAACGCCGTACTTGCGCAGGGCAGTGCAAACCATCGGACCGATGGTCAGGTTGGGGACGTAGTGGTTGTCCATGACATCGAAGTGGACGATGTCTGCACCCGCAGCCAATACCTTGTCGACATCTTCACCCAGACGGGCGAAATCGGCGGAGAGAATGGAGGGGGCAATAGCGTAGGGCTGCATGGCGCACCTGTTGGCAGAATCACGGTGGCGCGCATTGTAACTCAGGCGAACGGGTAGAGGCTGATTGGTATCAATCGGTGTCGACCAGCTGCTGCAACCTGTGCGGGCCTCTTCGCGGCTGTAGGAGCAGCCTGGTGCTGCGAAGAGGCCAGTAGGGCTTGAGAACAAATTTTGCCTTACCGGCCTCTTCGCAGCACCAGGCTGCTCCTACAGTGACTCACTCAGGCTGGCTGCTGGGTTCTCAGCTTCTCGCTGCGCCCACGCAACCACTCCAGGGTCAGCAGCAACACCACCGAAAAGGCGATCAGCAAGGTCGCCGCCGCGGCAATGGTCGGGCTCAGGTTCTCGCGAATACCGCTGAACATCTGCCGTGGCAGGGTCGCTTGCTCCGGCCCGGCCAGGAACAGTGTCACCACCACCTCGTCAAACGAAGTGGCAAATGCGAACAGCGCACCTGAAATGACACCGGGCGCGATCAGCGGCAGGGTCACCCGGCGGAACGTCAGCAGCGGCGAGGCACCCAGGCTGGCCGCCGCACGCACCAGGTTGTAGTTGAAGCCCTGCAACGTTGCCGACACGGTAATGATGACGAACGGCACACCCAGCACCGCATGCACCAGAATCAACGAGGTAAAGCTGTTGCCCATACCCAGCGGGGCAAAGAACAGGTAGCTGGCGACCCCGATGATCACCACCGGCACCACCATGGGTGAAATCACCAGCGCCATCACCAGCGACTTGCCGGGGAAGTCGCCACGGGTCAGGCCGATGGCCGCCAAGGTGCCGAACACCATGGCCAGCACCGTGGCTGCCGGGGCAACGATGATGCTGTTCTTCAACGCCCGCATCCACTCGGCCGAGCCGAAGAAGTCCTGATACCACTGCAGCGAGAACCCCTGCAGCGGATACACCAGGAAGCTGCCACTGTTGAACGACAGCGGCACGATCACCAGTACCGGCAAGATCAGGAACAGCAGGATCAGGCCGCAAAGAATGCGCAGGCTATAGAACCAGACCCGCTCCACGGGCGACATGTATGGGCTCAGCATGACAGGCTCCTCAGCTCAGGCGCAGGCGGCTGGCGCCGACCAGCCAGCTATAGATCAGGTACAACAGCACGGTCGCCAGCAGCAGCAGCCCGCCCAGCGCGGTAGCCATGCCCCAGTTGATGCTGGTGTTGGTGTAGAAGGCGACGAAGTAGCTGACCATCTGGTCGTTCGGGCTACCCAGCAGCGCCGGGGTGATGTAGTAGCCGATGGCCAGGATGAACACCAGCAGGCAACCCGCGCCAACACCTGCGTAGGTCTGTGGGAAGTACACCCGCCAGAAGCTGGCGAATGGGTGGCAACCCAACGAGATTGCCGCACGCATGTAGCTTGGCGAAATGCCCTTCATCACGCTGTACAGCGGCAGGATCATGAACGGCAGCAGAATGTGCACCATCGAGATGTACACGCCGGTACGGTTGAACACCAACTCCAGTGGCTGGTCGATGATGCCCATGGCCATCAGCGCACTGTTGATCAGGCCGCCCGACTGCAACAGCACGATCCACGCCGCCACCCGTACCAGGATCGAGGTCCAGAACGGCAGCAGCACCAGGATCATCAGCAGGTTGCTCTGCCGGGTCGGCAGGTTGGCCAGCAGGTAGGCCAACGGGTAGGCCAGCACCAGGCAGATGGCGGTAATCACCACACCCATCCACAGGGTGCGGGCGAAGATATCCAGGTAGATGGCCTGGTCCGGGGTGGCCTTGGCCAGTTCGCCAAGGTCGTCGATACGGTGGTCGAGCGAAGCCAGCAGGTAGAACGAGGTCACCGTGCTGGTGTTACGGCGGATTGCCTGCCAGTAAGCCGGGTCGCCCCAACGCTCGTCGAGGGCCTGCAGGGCATCTTTATAGGAAGCCGGTTCACTCTTGAATGGCAACGCCCGCGCGGTCTTGGCCAACAGGCTGCGGTAACCGGCCAGTTCCATGTTCAGGCGCTTGGACAGGTCGCCAAGGGTCTGGTTCTTGCGCGACTCGGCCAGGTCCTGGCTCAGCGCCTTGTACACGTCTTCGCCGGGCAGGCTCTTGCCATCCCACTGGCTGATGACCTCGACCGTGCGCGGCAGGCCGCCGACCACTTCCGGGTTGCCGACGCTCTTGTACAGCAGCGCCGCGATCGGCACCAGGAACACCAGCAGAAGAAACAGCGCCAGCGGCGCGATCAACGCCTGCGCCTTCCAGCGGTTGACCCGCTCGGCGTGCTTGAGGCGCTGCTTGAGACTTGGACCTGCGCCTTCTTTGAGGGGCACTGCAATGGCCATGGCGAACTCCGCAATACAGGCTGAAATGGGGGCCGCTTGGCGGCCCCGCATACTGGACGTTTACTTCTTCGCCGCCCAGGCGTTGAAGCGTTGCTCCAGCTGCTCGCTGTTGTCGGCCCAGAAGGCCACGTCGATCTGCACCTGGTTGGCGATGTTCTCAGGCGTGGTCGGCATGTCCTTTTTCACCTCATCCGACAGCAGGCTCACAGCCTTGGAATTGGCCGGGCCATAGGCGATGTTCTCGGAGTAGGTCTTCTGCTGCTCGGGTTGCACGCTGAAGGCGATGAATTTCTTCGCTTCGTCGGCATCCTTGGCACCTTTCGGGATGGCCCAGGCGTCGAAGTCGTAGATGCCACCGTTCCACACCACCTTCAGATTGCTCTCCTTCTGCACGGCGGCAATGCGACCGTTGTAGGCCGAGCTCATGACCACATCACCCGACGCCAGGTACTGCGGCGGCTGGGCGCCGGCTTCCCACCACTGGATGCTTGGCTTGAGTTCGTCGAGCTTCTTGAAGGCGCGGTCCACGCCCTCCTTGGTGCCCAGCACCTGGTAAACGTCCTTCGGCGCCACGCCGTCGGCCATCAGGGCGAACTCCAGGGTGTACTTGGCGCCCTTGCGCAGGCCGCGCTTGCCCGGGAATTTCTTGGTGTCCCAGAAATCGGCCCAGCTGGTGGGTGCTGTTTTCAGCTTGTCGGCGTTGTAGGCCAACACCGTGGACCATACAAAGAAGCCCACGCCGCAAGGCTGGATGGCACCCGGCACGTAATCGGCCTCATTGCCGAACAGGGCCGGGTCGAGCTCCTCGAACATGCCCTCGTCGCAGCCACGAGCCAGCTCCGGCGATTCCACTTCCACCAGGTTCCACGACACGCTCTTGGTGTCGACCATGGCTTTGACCTTGGCCATTTCGCCGTTGTACTCACCCGCGACGATCTTGCCCTTGCCGGCCTTTTCCCACGGCTCGTAGAACGCCTTTACCTGGGCTGCCTTGTTGGCACCGCCGAACGAGACCACGGTGAGGTCTGCGGCCATGGCCTGGCCAGCGGCGAACAGCCCCAGGGCCAGGGCGGTCAGTTTCAACTGCTTGCGCATTATTATTCTCTCCACAGTACAGGGTTGGTGAAGCAATCCATCAATGGGCTTCGGCAATTGGATCGAGCGCGCGGGCGTGCTCCACCTCCCAGCCCAGCGGTACCACATCGCCCACGGCCAATGCCGGGTCGAGCTCGGCAATCGGCTGTTTCACGAAGAAGTCGCCCTTGCCGCAAACTTCCAGGCGCACCCGCACGTGGTCGCCCAGGTAAATGAATTCGGCCACCCGGCCAGAGAAGCGATTGACGCAGCTTTCGCTGTGGCCGTTCAGGCGCACACGCTCCGGGCGAATCGACAGGGTTACCGGCTCGCCGGCCTGGCCGACGTTCACCGCCAGCGCCTCGACCCGCTCGCCACGCGGCAACTGCACCTGGCAGCGTTTGCCATCGCTGGCCAGCAGGGTGCCGTTGATGCGGTTGTTCTCGCCGATGAAGTTGGCGACGAAGGTATTGCAGGGCTCTTCGTACAGCGTGCGCGGGTCGGCGATCTGCTGGATCTCGCCCTGGTGGAACACGGCCACGCGGTCAGACATGGTCAGCGCTTCGCCCTGGTCGTGGGTCACATACACCACGGTCACGCCCAGGCGCTGGTGAATGTGCTTGATCTCCATCTGCATGTGTTCGCGCAGCTGCTTGTCCAGTGCGCCGAGTGGCTCGTCCATCAGCACCAGCTGCGGCTCGAACACCAGTGCCCGTGCCAGCGCCACACGTTGCTGCTGGCCGCCGGATAGCTGCCCAGGGTAACGCTTGGCGAAGGCATCGAGCTGGACCATGTTCAGCACGCGTTTGACCCGCTCGCTGATGTCGGTCTTGCTCAGGTTGCGCACGGTCAGCGGAAAGGCCAGGTTCTCGGCCACGGTCATGTGCGGGAACAGCGCGTAGTTCTGGAACACCATGCCGATGTCACGCTTGTGCGGCGGCACATTGTTGATCGAGCGCCCGGCCAGCTGGATTTCGCCGGCGGTGGGGGTTTCGAAACCGGCCAGCATCATCAGGCTGGTGGTTTTGCCAGAGCCGGACGGGCCAAGCAGGGTAAGGAATTCGCCCTTGCGGATATCCAGGTTGAGGTCTTTGACGATCAGCGACTCGCCGTCGTAGCTCTTCTGCACACCACGGAAGCTGACCAGCGTTTCGCCGGTTGCAGCGTTCGACTTCGCCTCGCTCATGCCTGCACCTTCTTGTTGGATGACTGCGTAGGCAAAAGAGTAGAAGAGGCGCAAGCGCCCGAAAATCGGGGGGGCTGAGAGAATGCCATCATCCAGATGGAAGATTCGCTGTAGGGAATGCCCTACAAGGATGGCGGGATTGGAATGCCCTTCCGAGTCACCCACTAAACCTGTGGGAGCGGGCATGCCCGCGAAGAGGCCGGTTCAGCCATAGAGATCAGCAGGCCAGGCCCTTTCGCGGGCATGCCGCACCCACAACGGGGATGTCGCAATCAGACCAGCTTGTGCTCCATGGCGTACTTCACCAGCTCCGCCAGCGAGTTCACCTTCAGCTTCTGCATCAAGCGCGCCTTGTGCGTGCTGATGGTCTTGCTCGACAGCGCCAGCTGCTGGGCGATGTCGTTGACGTTGGCACCTTGGGCCAGGCGTTCGAACACCGAAAACTCCCGCTCCGACAACAGCGTGTGCAACGGACGCGACTCGGTCAGGCCGACTTCGAACACCATGCGATCAGCCAGCGCCGGGTCGATGTAGCGCCCGCCGCTGGCCACCCGGCGAATCGCCGTCAGCAACAGCGCCGGGTCGCTGTCCTTGGTGGCATAACCGGCGGCGCCCGCTTTCAATGCCCGCGCCGCCATCTGCGCTTCATCGTGCATCGACAGCATCAGGATGGCCGGTGCATCCTGCAATGCGCGGATCCGCGGGATCGCTTCCAGGCCATTCACCCCCGGCATCGAGATATCCAGCAATACCACCTCGCACGGCGTGTGCCGCAGGGTTTCGAGCAACTGCTCGCCATTACCGGCCTCCCCCACCACCTGCATGTCCTTGGCCAGACCAATCAACTGCTTGATGCCTTCACGGACAATGGTGTGGTCTTCGGCCACCAGCACTCGAATCACGCTCGCTCTCCTACTCCAACGGAATGGCCACGCTCAGGCTGGTGCCTTCGCCCGGTTGACTGTCCAGCGCCATGCTGCCACCCAGCATCAGCACGCGCTCGCGCACCCCCACCAGGCCGAACGAGGTGGGCCGGGTCTGCTCGCGGCAGAAACCCTGGCCATCGTCACTGACCGTCATGCGCAACTGACCGTCCTCATGCACCAGTTCGATCTCCACGCTGTGGGCCTGGGCGTGACGCATCACGTTGGTCAGCGCTTCTTGAAGAATACGAAACAGCCCGGTGGCCTTGGCATCGCTCAATGCTGGCAGATTATCCGGTACTTGTACCAGGCAGGGGATTTGCGTGCGGGCCTCGAAGCGCCGCGCCTGCCATTCGATGGCCGAGGCTATGCCGGCATCGAGAATCGGCGGGCGCAAGGCGGTGGCCACATCGCGCACCAGCTGGAACAGCTGCGCGATCAGGCGCTTCATGCTGGTCAGGCGTTCGTTCAGGCCTGGGTCCAGCTCGGCGAATGCCAACTCGCACATCGACACTTCCAGCTTGAGCACGGTCAGCATCTGCCCCAGCTCATCGTGCACTTCCCGGGCGATACGCGCCTTTTCTTCTTCACGCACGCTTTCCAGGTGGGCCGACAGTTCGCGCAGTTGCTCCTGGGATTTGGCCAACGCCAGCTCGGCCCGCTTGCCCTGAGTGATGTCCCACACCACACCGTCCCACACCACTTGGCCGCTAACCAGGCGCCGGGTGCTGGCCTTGATGTCGGCCCAGCGCTGTTCGCCCTGGCGGGTGAGGATGCGCCCCTGCCAGGACCAATCCTGGTCGCTGGCCAGGGCCAGGTCTTGCACCCGATGGTAATCGGCGCGGTCCTCGGGGTGCACCAGGTTGCGCAGGCCCATCTGCGGGTGCTGGATCTCGCCGGGTGTGTAGCCCACCAGCGCCTCGCTGCCCTCACTGATATAGGGGAACTCCAGGTCGCCCTCGGCCGGGTCGCGCTCCAGGCGGAACACCAGCCCCGGCACGTTGCCGGCTATGCCCTTGAGCCGCGCCTCGCTTTCGCGCAGCGCCGCCAGCGCGCGATGGCGCTCGGTGACATCGGCGAGGTAGACCACCAGGTACTCGGAATCACGAAAGCGCAGAAAACTCAGCGACAGCTCCACCGGCAGCAAGCTGTTATCGGCCCGCCGGCACTGCGCCTCGAACTGACCCACACCGCCCGCCCCCGTACGCGCGCCCTTCCAAAGCTCCAGCCAGCGGTCCATGTTCAGGCTTGGCTCGAAGTCGCTCAGCGGCCGCTCCAGCAGCTCGCCCTCGGCGTACCCCAGCATGCGTTCGGCAGCGTGGTTGGCGTAGCGCACGTGGCTGTCCCAATTGACCCAGAGGATACCCACCGTACTCTGGTCGATGGCGAACTGGCTCAGGCGCAGCGCCTCCTCACGCACTTGGCGCTCCACCAGGTTTTCCCGCGTGGCCAGTAGGCTGCGCTCCAGCTGGCGCTGCTGCCGGCGTTGCCACACCAGCGTGGCCAGCGCGCACAACAGCAGCATGCCAAACAACAAGGCCAGGTTTTGCCAGAAGCCAGGCGACTCGCTCAGGCGTGGGTACTTGGGCTGCAACCAACGCTGGTGCAGCTGTTCCAGCTCCTTGGCCGGCAGCGCCTGCAAACCACGCTCAAGGACATCGGCCAACACAGGCCAGTCGCGCCGCGAACCGATGCGCAGCAGCTGCGGCAGGCCAATATCGCCGACCACTGCCAGTTCGCCGAACTCGCTCTCGCGTGACAAGCGGCTGAGCTGTGCTTCATCCAGCACGGCGAAACTGGCCTGGCCGCCCACGACCAACTGCAGCGCTTCACGCTCGTTGGGTACCCCCTGCACGTTGAGGTTGCTGTAGTTACCGCGCAGGTAGTCCGCCAACGGGCTGGGCATGCGTACCGCCACACGCTGCTCGGGTTCAAGCTTTTCCAGCTCCACCGCCATGGCCCCGGTGCGCAGCCCCACCACCAGTTGCGGCACGCGCATGTACGGGTCGCTGAACAACCACAGGCGCAGGCTGGCTGGCGTCTGGGTAAGGCCAGGGGCGAAGTCGATTTCGCCGCTCTGCAGGGCATGCTCCAGGCTGGCCTGGTCGCTGAAGTTGCGCCAGGTAAGGTCCAGCCGCAGCGCCTGTGCCAGGCTGTTCACCAACTCCACATTGGCCCCGTACAGTTGCTGCAGGCGCCGATCGAACTGGGCGTAGGGCGCCTGCAGCACCAGGCCGACACGCAAGCTGCGGTGGGTGTCCAGCCACTGCTGCTGGGCAGGCTCCAGCACCACGGAGGGCTGCGCCTCGGGCCTGGCCAATGCCATCAAGGGCAGCCACAAGCAGCCGATAACCAACAGGCGACGCATTCGCTTCATCTACACGCTCGTCTTGGCAAAGGCGGCCATGCAGCATGGCCGCCACGGGCAAATACTATTAGGCTGCCGGTATCATTCTGGCCTTGGGTCGACTCATGTCCACACTTTATCGCACGACGCTGGCAATGTGCTGCCTGGCCTCGCTCCTTCCACTCGGCGCCCTGGCCGCCGATGCCGAAACACCACCTGTCAGCAGCGCCGCACCGGCGACTGAAGCGCCGCGACCACCGCTGCTGGAACGCAGCCAAGAGGATGCCCAGGCGCTCGAACGGCTGGTGCCCAAAGCCGAGCAACAGACCCTGCAGGCGGGTGCCGAGAGTTTCCTGGCCCTGTGGAAACCGGCCAACGACAGCGACCCGCAGGGCGCGGTGATCATTGTCCCGGGTGCTGGCGAAACGGCCGACTGGCCGAATGCCGTCGGCCCGCTGCGGCAGAAATTCCCGGATGTCGGCTGGCACAGCCTGAGCATCAGCCTACCCGACCTGCTGGCCGACAGCCCACAGGCGCGAGCCGAAGCCAAGCCCTCTGCCGAGCCGGAAAAGCCCAAGGGAGAAAGCGCTCCGGCCAAGGACGTACCTGCCGACGCCAATGCCAATGTCGCCCAGGCCACTGCGGCCGATGCCGACACGGCGCAAGGCACCGACGCCGAACAGGTCAGCGAACAGAACGACCCGGCCGACGCCGAACGTATTTTCGCCCGCCTGGACGCCGCCGTGGCCTTTGCCCAGCAACACAACGCCCGTAGTATCGTGCTGGTCGGCCATGGCAGTGGCGCCTATTGGGCGGCCCGCTACCTGAGCGAGAAGCAACCGCCGCAGGTGCAGAAACTGGTGATGGTGGCTGCGCAGACGCCGGCACGGGTAGAAGATGATCTGCAAAGCCTGGCCCCAACCTTGAAGGTGCCCACGGCCGATATCTACTACGTCACCCGTAGCGCTGACCGCAATGCCGCCGAGCAGCGCCTGCAGGCCAGCAAACGGCAGAAGGATAGCCAGTACCGGCAGCTGTCGTTGATTGCCATGCCGGGGAACAAGGCTGCGGAGCAAGAGCAGTTGTTCCGCCGCGTGCGAGGGTGGATGAGCCCACAGGGTTGAGCTGAAATCGATGGGCCGCAAAGCGGCCCGTTTTTTACAGGCCCCGCCGTTTGCGGATCATGGCATAGGCCTGATGCAACTCACGGGTACGCTCGGTCGCTTCACGCACTTGCGCCTCGCTGGCGCCGGTACCCGCCAGCTTGTCCGGATGATGCCGGCTGACCAATCGGCGGTAGGCCTGCTTGACCTTGTCAGCATCGGTATCGGCCTCCACCGCCAGCAAGCGCAACGCTGCCGCATAGGTCATGGGTACGCCTTCTGCTGTCGGGGCCTTGCGCGGCTCGTACTCCAGCGACATGGCCTGCACCTGGCGCCGGCTCATGCCCAGCTTCTGCCCCCAGTCCAGCAGCAACTCACGCTCCTTGTTACCCATCTTGCCGTCAGCCCAGACCATGCGCCAACAGGCCCGCAAGGTGCCTTCGGCAGCATGGGGCTGCTGGCGGATACGCCGCAGGTGCCCGCCCAGCCGGTCCTTGCCCGCCTTGCCACGGTTGAACGCATTGATAGCGCGCAGCCGAGCTGCCTCGGCCAGGTCCAGGCGCACCATCTCCTGACGCGCCTGCTGGATATGCTGCTCCCCCACCCGGCCATCGCACTTGGCCAGGCGCCCGAGCATCACGAACAGCAACTCGTCGTCGCGCAAGGCCGAGCGCCCGCCCAGGCGCTCGCGCATGTCGTCCCAGCCTTGCAAGCGCAGCCGGCGGTCCATGGCCTGCCCAAGCAAGGCACCGAGCAAGGCACCCGGAATGCTCGCGACGGCAAAGCCGGCACCTACACCAATCACCGTGCCTGGCCACCACATGTCAGGCGCGCTCGCCAATCAAACGCTCAACCTCGGCCAAGCGTTCGAGCGTGCCGACATCCACCCAGTGCCCTCGGTAGTGTTCACCCGAGACCTTGCCGGCGGCCATGGCCTGGCGCAACAACGGTGCCAGCTTGAAGGCACCCGCCTGGCAACCTTCGAACAGCGCCGGGCGCAGTAGCGAAATGCCACTGAAGGTCAAGGTGCCGGGCGCGTCGTCACCATCGACCACTTGCTCGCCCAGCAGACGGAAGTCACCACGGCCATGATGGCCAGGGTTGTCGACCAGCACCAGGTGAGCCAAGCCTTGCAGCGGAGCCTGCAGGCGGGCGAAGTCGTAGTCGGTCCAGACATCGCCGTTCACCAACAGGAATGGCGCGTCACCCAGCAAAGGCAGGGCCTTGAAGATGCCGCCGCCGGTTTCCAGCGGCTCGCCTTCCGGCGAATAGCGGATGCTCAGGCCGAAGCGGCTGCCGTCACCCAGATGATCTTCGATTTGCTGACCGAGCCAGGCGTGGTTGATCACCACTTCGGTGACGCCCGCCGCCGCCAGGGCGCGCAGGTGATATTCGATCAGCGGCTGGCCGGCGACCGGAACCAACGGTTTGGGGGTGTGCAGGGTCAGCGGGCGCATGCGCTCGCCCTTGCCCGCAGCCAGGATCATTGCCTTCATGCACGCGCTCCGGCCTGCAACTGCGCAATCAGCTCACCCAGCTCCGCCAATTCGGGCCGGCGACCGATCACTTCATTTATATAGGCGAAGAAACGCGGCACGTCGCCCAGGTAACGCGGTTTGCCGTCGCGGTGGCAGATGCGGGCAAAAATACCGATCACTTTCAGGTGGCGCTGCACACCCATCAGGTCGCTGGCACGCTGGAACGCCTCGAAGTCGGCCTGCAGCGCAATACCGGCCGCCTGCGCCTTGTGCCAGTAGTCACGCAGCCAACCTTCGACCCGTGACTGCGGCCAGCTGAGGAAGGCGTCCTTGAACAGGCACGTGATGTCGTAGGTGACCGGGCCGTACACCGCGTCCTGGAAGTCCAATACGCCGGGGTTTGGGGTGCTCTGCATCAGGTTGCGTGGCATGTAGTCGCGGTGTACCAGCACCTTGGGCTGGGCCAGGGCGCTGTCTATCAGCAACTGGCTGACGCGCTGCCAGGTGGCCTTCTGGGCATCGGTGAAGGCCAGGCCCAGTTCACGCCCCACGTACCACTCGGGGAACAGTTCCACTTCACGGCGCAGCAGGGCGTCGTCGTAACTGGGGAGCGGCGCATCCATTGGCAAACGCTGGAACTTGAGCAAGGCATCGATGGCATCGGCGAACAAGCTGTCGGCGTTGTCGGCATCAATGATGTCCAGGTATGTCTGGTGGCCCAGGTCGCCCAGCAGCAGGAAGCCGCGCTCCAGGTCCTGGGCGTGAATCAGCGGCACGTGTACGCCGGCGCTGGCCAGCAGGTGGTCAATGGCGACGAACGGTCGGCAGTTTTCCTGCGGGGGTGGCGCATCCATGATCACGAAGCTGTGGCCAGCGCCCTGCCAGCGGAAATAGCGGCGGAAGCTGGCGTCGCTGCTGGCAGCCGTCAAGCTGCCTGCAGGCACTTCGCCCCAGGCGTTGTTGCGGAAAAGCTCATCGAGCTGCTCATCGAGCCAGGCGGTCAGTTGTTGCAGGCGTACATCGTGTTCAGGCATTACAAGGGTCTCCGACGGCCCTAGCCGTCAAGCGGGTCATGCTTTATTATCCAGCATCTTTTTCAGACCATCGAGAGGCGTGCGGCCCCACACGCGGGCAGATGGCACGCAGGAAGCCCGGACTAATAAGATGGCATTGAAATCCCCCGCGTTTCGTAGAAAGTTTCCGTTGCTGGTAACCGGCGGTCTGCTGGCCCTGCAACCTCTGGCCAGCTCATACGTAGTGGCAGCCGAACAGTTCGACTGCCAAGTGTCCGCCGCCGGTGGCTGGGACTGCAAGCCCAAGGCCCCAGTCAACAACCTGCCACCGCGCCCGGTGCACGAAGGTGCGGCCGTAAGCGCCGGCAGCGAAGCCGCGAGCGAAAGCGAAACCGCGGACCGGCCAATGTTGGTTACCGAGGCCAAGGGCCGTGCCCTGAAGTCGCGCAGCGAAGACTACAGCCACCTGGACTGGGTACCGCGTGAAAAGCTCACCGCCGCGCAACTGGCCGAAACCGGCCCGTACTGCGGTGGCGCCTATGTCGAGCCAACCCGCCCGGGCATGGCCGACACCACGCCGAAGGACGAGTCGCCGACCTACATCAACGCCAAGGTGTCCAAGTACCAGCAGGAGCAGCAGATCGCTACCCTGGCCGGTGACGTGGTGATGCGCCAGGGCAGCATGCAGGCCGAGGCCGACGAGGCCAACCTCTACCAGACCGAAAACCGTGGCGAGCTCAAGGGCAACGTCAAGATCCGTGACAACGGTTCGCTGGTGGTCGGTGACGAGGCACAGATCCAGCTCGACACGGGCGAAGCCCAGGTCGACAACGCCGAATATGTGATGCACAAGTCGCACATTCGCGGCAGCGCCCTGTACGCCAAGCGTGGCGAAAACGCCATCATCCGCCTCAAGGACGGTACGTACACCACCTGCGAACCGGGCAGCAACGCCTGGCAGCTGAAGGGCAACAACATCACCCTGAACCCGGCCACCGGTTTCGGTACCGCGACCAACGTTACGCTGCGGGTCAAAGATTTCCCGGTGTTCTACACACCGTACATCTACTTCCCGATCGACGACCGTCGACAGTCCGGCTTCCTGCCGCCATCGTTCAGCACCAGCAGCGACACCGGCTTCATGCTGGTCACGCCGTACTACTTCAACCTGGCGCCGAACTACGACGCCACGTTGTACCCGCGTTACATGGCCAAGCGCGGCCTGCTGATGGAAGGCGAGTTCCGCTACCTGACGCCTTCGAGCGAAGGTCAGTTTGGCGGTGCCTACCTGAACGACAAAGACGATGATCGTAAAGACCAGACTGACTACAAAGATCAGCGCTGGATGGTCAACTGGCAGCACAAGGGCGGGTTGGACGAGCGCCTGATGACCGAGGTGGACTACACCGACATCAGCGACCCGTTCTACTTCCAGGACCTGGAGTCCGACCAGATCGGCGTGGAAAGCCGCGACCTGCTGAACCAGCAGGGTGCGCTGACTTACCGTGGCGACAGCTACACCGCACGACTGAACGTGCATGCCTACGAGATGGCGACCATCTCGCAGATCACGCCGTATGATCGTCTGCCGCAGGTTACCTTCAACGGTACGTTGCCGTTTGAGCCGGGCGGCCTGAACCTCGCCTACGAGACTGAAGCTGTTCGCTTTGAACGGGACCTGAAGAGCGGGACTGTAAGAAATAAAGATGGCGAACTCGATACCTCTGCTGGCGAAGATGGCCGCAGGATCGACCAGAACGTTTCGGGTATTGCACGCGCTAACGGCACTCGCCTGAATTTCGCGCCTTCGATCAGCTTGCCGATGCAAGCGAGCTATGGCTATCTGACACCCAAGCTGAAGTACGCGTACACCCATTACGACCTGGACTTGGACAGCCAAGGCAAAGCGCAGGCCATTACTCAATCGGCTAACCCTGCCTACGGTAGCTACAACAGTTCGCTCAACCGCGATGTTCCGATCTTTAGCGTCGACAGCGGCCTGTACTTCGACCGCAACACCTCGCTGTTTGGCACAAACTACAAGCAAACGCTTGAGCCGCGTCTGTTCTATCTCAATGTCCCGTACAAGGATCAGAAAGACATCCCGCTGTTCGACTCGGGCGAAACCCTGTTCAGCTATGACTCGCTGTTCCGCGACAACCGCTTCAGCGGTACCGACCGTATCGGCGACGAAAACAAGCTTTCGCTGGGCGTGACTACCCGCTGGATCGAAGAGAACGGTTTCGAACGCCAGAACTTCAGCATCGGTCAGGCGTACTACTTCAAGGATCGCAAAGTCCAACTGCCAGGTATCGACTACCGTACCCGCAAGGATTCGCAGTCCGACGTATCGCCATACGCATTGCTGTACAACTACTACTTCAACCGCGACTGGCGCTTCAACTCGGACTTCAACTGGGACCCGGACAGCCGCAGCACCCGTTCGGGCAGCGCGATGTTCCACTACCAGCCTGAAGACAACCCGAACAAGGTGGTCAACCTGGGTTATCGCTACCGCAACGACACCATTTCCTACGACTCCACGACCGGTACGTGGAAAGTGGGCGGCGGCGACTACGGTACCCCGGGCAGCCCGAACTACATCAAGGACTACTACAAGATCCAGCAGCATGACTTCTCGGTCATCTGGCCGATCGTTCCGCAGTGGAGCGTCATCGCTCGCTGGCAGCATGACTACAACCGCAACCGCACCCTGGAAGCCATGGGCGGTTTCGAGTACGACAACTGCTGCTGGAAGCTGCGCCTGATCAACCGCTACTGGATCGATTACGACGACTTCAGCCAGGCACTTCCGCAGAACGAAAAAGGCGACCACGGTGTCTTCCTTCAGATCGTCCTGAAAGGCCTCGGTGGCGTAGTTGGCAACAAGGTCGAATCTTTCCTCGACCAAGGCATTCAAGGTTACCGTGAACGTGAAGACCAAGCTTATTGATCGTCTGCGCCCAGTGTTGCTGGGCGCCGCTTTGCTGAGTGGCGCGGTGCATGCCGCGGTACAACCTCTTGATCGCGTGGTGGCCATCGTCGACAACGACGTGGTCATGCAAAGCCAGCTGGACCAGCGCGTCCACGAGGTGCAGCAGACCATCGCCAAACGTGGCGGCGGCGTGCCGCCCACTGGCGCCCTGGAACAGCAGGTGCTGGAACGCCTGATCGTCGAGAACCTGCAGTTGCAGATCGGCGAGCGCTCCGGCATCCGCATCACCGACGAAGAGCTGAACCAGGCCATCGGCACCATTGCCCAGCGCAATGGCATGTCGCTGGACCAGTTCCGCGCCGCCCTGGCCCATGACGGCCTGTCGTTCGACGACGCTCGCGAGCAGGTCAAGCGCGAGATGATCATCAGCCGCGTGCGTCAGCGCCGCGTGGCCGAGCGCATTCAGGTGTCCGAGCAGGAAGTGAAGAACTTCCTCAACTCCGACATGGGCAAGATGCAGATGTCGGAAGAGTACCGCCTGGCCAACATCCTCATCCCGACTCCGGAAGCCGCCAACTCGGATGATATCCAGAAGGCCGCGCGCAAGGTCGGTGACGTGTACCAGCAACTGCGCCAGGGCGCCGACTTCGGCCAGATGGCGATTGCCAACTCGGCCAGCGAAAACGCCTTGGAAGGCGGCGAGATGGGCTGGCGTAAAGCCGGCCAGCTGCCACCTGACTTCGCCAAGATGCTCAGCAGCATGCCGGTGGGTGAAATCACCCAGCCCATTCGCATCCCCAACGGCTTCATCATCCTCAAGCTCGAGGAGAAGCGCGGTGGCAGCGAGAACGTGCTGCGTGACGAAGTGCATGTACGCCACATCCTGATCAAGCCAAGCGAGATCCGCAGCGAAGCGGCCACCGAGCAACTGGCCGAGCGCCTGTACGACCGCATCAAGAACGGCGAAGACTTCGGCGAGCTGGCGAAGAGCTTCTCGGAAGACCCGGGTTCGGCGCTCAACGGCGGCGACCTCAACTGGGTAGACCCGAACAGCCTGGTACCGGAGTTCCGTGAGCAGATGGCCAACGCCCAGCAAGGCGTCGTGACCAAACCGTTCAAGACCCAGTACGGCTGGCACGTTCTGGAAGTGCTGGGCCGCCGCGCCACCGACAGCACCGAGCAGGCTCGCGAACAGCAGGCCCTGAGCGTACTGCGCAACCGCAAGTACGACGAAGAGCTGCAAACCTGGCTGCGCCAGATCCGCGACGAAGCTTACGTTGAAATCAAGCTGCCTGGCGCTGACCAGGCCGCCCAGTGAAGCCCCTGCGCTTCGCCGTCACACCCGGCGAGCCAGCCGGCATAGGCCCCGACCTGTGCCTGCTGCTCGCCGCAGACGCCCAGCCCCACCCCCTGATCGCCATCACCAGCCGTGACCTGCTCGCCGAGCGGGCCACGCAGCTGGGGCTGGCTGTCGACCTGCTGCCGGTAGCGCCGGGCCAATGGCCCGAGCAGCCGGCGCCAGCGGGCAGCCTGTACGTCTGGGATACCCCGCTGTCGGCCCCGGTAACGGCTGGCCAGCTCGACAAGGCCAACGCCGCGTTCGTGCTGGAAACCCTGACCCGCGCAGGCCAAGGCTGCCTGGACGGGCATTTCGCCGGGATGATCACCGCCCCTGTGCACAAGGGTGTGATCAACGAAAGCGGTATCGCCTTCTCCGGGCATACCGAATTCCTTGCCGAACTGACCCACACCGCGCAAGTGGTGATGATGCTGGCCACCCATGGCCTGCGCGTGGCCCTGGTGACCACGCACCTGCCGCTGCGCGATATTGCCGATGCCATCACTGCCGAGCGCATCGAGCGCGTAACCCGTATCCTGCATGCCGACATGCGCGACAAGTTCGGCATTGCCGACCCGCGCATCCTGGTGTGCGGCCTCAACCCGCACGCGGGCGAGGGCGGCCACCTGGGCCGCGAGGAAATCGACATCATCGAGCCGACCTTGGCCCGCCTGCGCACCGAAGGCATGGACCTGCGCGGGCCGCTGCCGGCCGATACCCTGTTTACCCCCAAATATCTGGAGCACTGCGATGCGGTGCTGGCGATGTACCACGACCAGGGCCTGCCCGTACTCAAGTACAAAGGCTTTGGCGCTGCAGTGAACGTGACCCTGGGCCTGCCGATCATCCGCACATCGGTCGATCACGGCACCGCCCTGGACCTGGCCGGCACCGGCAAGGTCGACACCGGCAGCCTGCGCGTCGCGCTGGAAACCGCCTACCAGATGGCCGAGAACCGACCATGAACGAGCAATACCAACACCGGGCGCGCAAGCGCTTCGGCCAGAACTTCCTGCACGACGCCGGCGTCATCGACCGCATCCTGCGTGCCATCAATGCCAAGGCTGGCGAACACCTGCTGGAAATCGGCCCGGGCCAGGGCGCCCTCACCGAAGGCCTGCTGGGCAGCGGTGCACAGCTGGACGTGGTGGAACTGGACAAGGACCTGGTGCCGATCCTGCAGCACAAGTTTGCCGGCCGCAGCAACTTCCGCCTGCACCAGGGCGACGCGCTGAAGTTCGACTTCAACCAGCTCGGCGTGCCGCCGCGCAGCCTCAAGGTGGTGGGCAACCTGCCCTACAACATCTCCACCCCGCTGATCTTCCACCTGCTCAGCCATGCCGGGCTGATTCGCGACATGCACTTCATGCTGCAGAAAGAAGTGGTCGAGCGCATGGCCGCCGGCCCTGGCGGTGGTGACTGGGGGCGCTTGTCGATCATGGTGCAGTACCACTGCCGCGTGGAGCACCTGTTCAATGTCGGCCCTGGCGCCTTCAACCCGCCGCCGAAGGTGGATTCGGCCATCGTCCGCCTGGTGCCGCACGAAGTGCTGCCACACCCGGCCAAGGACGCGAAACTGCTGGAGCAGGTGGTACGCGAGGCGTTCAACCAGCGCCGCAAGACCCTGCGCAACACCATGAAAGGCCTGCTCGACAGCGCAGCCATCGAGGCTGCCGGCGTGGATGGCAGCCTGCGCCCCGAACAGCTCGACCTGGCGGCCTTCGTGCGCCTAGCCGACCAACTGGCTGATCAGCAAGCCTGATATCGCCTGTACCGGTCTATTCGCGGGCTTGCCCGCTCCCACAGGTAAATCACCCCCTGCAAATGTGGTGAGATCCTGTGGGAGCGGGCAAGCCCGCGAACAGGCCGGCACCAAAAACGCAAATCCCCAAGCCCCCACGCCGCTGGCCCTCCCCCCTCCCAATGGCCTAGACTGCGTTATTGCGTCAGTTCGCCCAAGGCCCTTGCATGTCCGACCCCCGCTATCAGATCGACGTCAGCGTCGTGACCCGCTACCTGAAAGAACAATCCGACCCCGAAAACAGTCGTTTCGCTTTCGCCTACACCATTACCGTGCAGAACAACGGCTCGCTCAAGGCCAAGCTGCTGTCGCGCCACTGGCTGATCACCAACGGTGACGGCGAGGTCGAGGAAGTACGCGGCGCCGGCGTGGTCGGCCAGCAACCCAATATCGACCCTGGCCAGAGCCACACCTACAGCAGTGGTGCCGTCATCAGCACCCGCGTGGGTACCATGCAGGGCAGCTACCAGATGTTCGCCGAAGACGGTAAACGCTTCGACGCCGAGATCGCTCCCTTCCGCCTGGCGGTGCCCGGGGCACTGCACTGATGGCCACCTACGCCGTCGGTGACCTGCAGGGCTGCCTGCAGCCACTCAAGTGCCTACTGGAGCGTGTCAACTTCAACCCTGCCGTCGACCGCCTGTGGCTGGTCGGCGACCTGGTCAACCGTGGGCCCGAGTCACTGGAAACCCTGCGTTTCCTGTATTCGATCCGTCAGTCGCTGGTCTGCGTACTAGGCAATCATGACCTGCACCTGCTGGCCGCCTGGCACAACGTTGAGCGCCTGAAGAAAAGCGACACCCTGCGCGAAATCATCGAAGCCCCGGACGCCGACCAGCTGTTCGACTGGCTGCGTCAGCAAAAGCTGCTGCATTACGACGAGGCCCGCGGCATCGCCATGGCACACGCAGGCATTCCGCCACAGTGGACGCTCGGCCAGGCCCTGGGCCTTGCGGCGGAGGTGGAAGAAGTGCTGCGCGACGATGGCCGCCTGAAGCTTTACCTGGATGGCATGTACGGTAACGAGCCGAACAAGTGGAGCAAGAACCTCACCGGTGTCGAGCGCCTGCGGGTCATCACCAACTACCTGACCCGCATGCGGTTCTGCACCGCCGAGGGCAAACTCGACCTCAAGAGCAAGGAAGGCCTGGGTACCGCCCCCAAAGGTTACAAGCCCTGGTTCGCACACAAGGACCGCCGCTCCCGGCACGTGACCATCATCTTCGGCCACTGGGCCGCCCTCGAAGGCCGCGTCGACGAACCGGGCATCATCGCCCTGGACACCGGCTGCGTGTGGGGCGGCGCCATGACCCTGTACAACGTCGACAGCGGCGAATACCACCGCTGCGACTGCGCCGACGACGGCACCCTGCGCCAAGCGGCGCAACCCACTACACTCAACGACCACACCTGAAGGAAGTAGTACCCATGAGCGAATTCAAGCGCATCCCTCCCGAGCAGGCCTTGGAGCTTCGCAAGAAAGAAGGTGCGGTCGTCGTCGACATTCGCGACCCGCAGGCCTTCGCCGCCGGCCATATCACCGGCGCCCGGCACCTGGATAACCATTCGGTTGCCGATTTCATTCGCAGCGCCGACCTCGACGCCCCCACCCTGGTGGTCTGCTACCACGGCAATTCCAGCCAGAGCGCTGCCGCCTACCTGGTAGGCCAGGGCTTCTCCGACGTGTACAGCGTGGACGGCGGCTTCGAGCTGTGGCGCGCGACCTACCCGGCCGAGACCGCCCAAGGCGCCGCCGAATAATTTTTCATTTTCCCTGCAGCCCGCGCCCCGTGCGGGCTTGCGGGTTATCTGACGAACGGTAGTTGGTAACTTCTACCCTCCTCGCCCCTTGACCTTGCGGATAACCAACTACGCTTAAGCTCAGGCCATCCAAAAAAGGGGAGAGCCGGTACACCGGCGTGCGGGTCATCGGTAGCGTTACAGGGTGTTCTGGGGGGTATACAGCAATCGGCCAACCCGGTTGCATGCCAGCATCAGCTGACTGATCCGGCGTCGTCTCCACGTATCGAGCGAGGTGACGTCATGAGTATTTTTAGCCACTTCCAACAACGTTTCGAGTCTACGCGCCAGGAAGAACTCTCGCTGCAGGAGTACCTCGAGCTGTGCAAAGGGGATCGCAGTGCCTACGCATCGGCGGCCGAACGGCTGTTGCTGGCCATCGGTGAGCCAGAGCTGATCGACACCTCTACCAACTCCAGGCTGTCGCGAATCTTCTCCAACAAGGTTATTCGCCGCTATCCGGCCTTTGCCGACTTCCATGGCATGGAAGAGTGCATCGACCAGATCGTGTCTTACTTCCGCCACGCCGCCCAAGGCCTGGAAGAGAAGAAACAAATCCTCTATCTGCTGGGCCCGGTAGGCGGCGGCAAGTCCTCGCTGGCGGAAAAACTCAAGCAGCTGATGGAAAAGGTACCGTTCTACGCGATCAAGGGCTCGCCGGTATTCGAGTCGCCTTTGGGTTTGTTCAATGCCACTGAAGATGGGGCCATTCTCGAGGAAGAGTTCGGTATCCCACGGCGCTACCTGAATACCATCATGTCGCCATGGGCCACCAAGCGCCTGCAGGAGTTTGGCGGCGATATCTCCAAGTTCAAGGTGGTGAAACTCTACCCGTCGATCCTCAACCAGATCGCCATTGCCAAGACCGAACCTGGCGATGAGAACAACCAGGACATCTCGGCCCTGGTCGGCAAGGTCGATATCCGCAAGCTTGAAGAATACCCACAGAACGACGCCGACGCTTACAGCTACTCGGGCGCGCTGTGCCGGGCCAACCAGGGCCTGATGGAATTCGTCGAAATGTTCAAGGCGCCGATCAAGGTCCTGCACCCCTTGCTCACCGCCACCCAGGAAGGCAACTACAACAGCACCGAAGGCCTTGGGGCGATTCCCTATACCGGTATCCTGTTGGCGCACTCCAACGAATCGGAGTGGCACACCTTCCGTAACAACAAGAACAACGAAGCGTTCATCGACCGGATCTACATCGTCAAGGTGCCGTACTGCCTGCGCGTCAGCGATGAAATCAAGATCTACGACAAATTGCTGGTCAACAGTTCGCTGTCCAAGGCCCATTGCGCGCCGGATACGCTCAAGATGCTGGCTCAGTTCACGGTGCTGTCACGCCTCAAAGAGCCTGAAAACTCCAATATCTATTCGAAGATGCGTGTCTACGACGGGGAAAACCTCAAGGATACTGATCCAAAGGCCAAGTCGATCCAGGAATACCGGGACTCGGCCGGCGTCGACGAAGGCATGAACGGCCTCTCGACTCGCTTTGCCTTCAAGATCCTGTCCAAGGTGTTCAACTTCGACCCACACGAAATTGCGGCCAACCCGGTGCACCTGCTGTATGTGCTCGAACAACAGATCGAACAGGAACAATTCCCGGCTGAAGTGCGCGAACGCTACCTGCGCTACCTGAAGGAATACCTGGCACCGCGCTACATCGAGTTCATCGGCAAGGAAATCCAGACAGCCTACCTGGAGTCCTACAGCGAATACGGTCAGAACATCTTCGACCGCTACGTGCTGTACGCCGACTTCTGGATCCAGGACCAAGAGTACCGCGACCCGGAAACCGGCGAGATCCTCAACCGCATCGCCCTCAACGAGGAGCTGGAGAAGATCGAGAAACCGGCCGGCATCAGCAACCCGAAAGATTTCCGCAACGAAATCGTCAACTTCGTATTGCGCGCACGCGCCAACAACAATGGCAAGAATCCAAGCTGGCTGAGCTATGAAAAGCTGCGGGTAGTGATCGAGAAGAAAATGTTCTCCAACACCGAAGACCTGCTGCCTGTCATCAGCTTCAACGCCAAGGCCAGCAAAGAGGACCAGAAGAAACACAACGACTTCGTCACCCGGATGGTGGAGCGTGGCTACACCGACAAACAGGTACGCCTGCTGTCGGAATGGTACCTGCGGGTCAGGAAATCGCAATAAAGCGGCAAGCTACAAGCCGCAGGCTTCAAGCTGCCCAGCGCCGAGCGCAAGCCCGGCGCCGTAGCTTGCAGCAGCGGTGGCTGCTCTTTCCTGCAGCCAGAAGCTTGTGGCTTGCAGCTGCTCCCAGCTACCGGAGGGACCATGAGCTACGTTATAGACCGACGCCTGAACGGCAAGAACAAGAGCACGGTCAACCGCCAGCGCTTTTTGCGGCGGTACCGCGAACACATCAAGAAGGCCGTCGAAGAGGCGGTGAGCCGCCGTTCCATCATGGACATGGAACATGGCGAGCAGATCAGCATTCCCGGGCGCGATATCGACGAACCGGTGCTGCACCATGGTCGCGGAGGCAAGCAGACCATCGTGCACCCGGGCAACAAGGAATTCACTGCCGGTGAACACATCCCACGCCCGCAAGGTGGTGGAGGTGGCGGAGGCGGTCGCGGCAAGGCGGGCAATTCCGGCGAGGGCATGGACGAATTCGTCTTCCAGATCACCCAGGAAGAGTTTCTCGAATTCATGTTCGAGGACCTCGAGCTGCCCAACCTGGTCAAGCGTCACCTGACGGGCGCCGATACCTTCAAGACCGTGCGTGCCGGTATCGCCAACGAAGGCAACCCGTCGCGTATCAACATCGTGCGCACCCTGCGCTCGGCCCATGCCCGGCGTATCGCCCTGACCGGCAGCAGCCGAGCCCTGCTGCGCGAAGCACAAAAGGAACTGGACCGCCTGCGGGTCGAGGAGCCGGACAACTTCACCGATATCCAGGAAGTCGAACAGGAAATCGAGCGCTTGAAGGCGCGCATCAACCGCCTGCCCTTCCTCGACACGTTCGACCTCAAGTACAACCTGCTGGTCAAGCAGCCCAACCCAAGCTCGAAAGCGGTGATGTTCTGCCTGATGGACGTATCCGGTTCGATGACCCAGGCCACCAAGGACATCGCCAAACGCTTCTTCATCCTGCTGTATCTGTTCCTCAAGCGTAACTACGATCGCATCGAAGTCGTGTTCATTCGCCACCACACCAGTGCCCGGGAAGTCGATGAGGAAGAGTTCTTCTACTCGCGGGAAACCGGCGGCACCATCGTGTCCAGCGCCCTGAAGCTGATGCAGGAGATCATGGCCGAACGCTACCCGGCCAGCGACTGGAACATCTACGCCGCGCAGGCCTCCGACGGCGACAACTGGAACGACGACTCGCCGATCTGCCGCGACATCCTCTCCAAGCAGATCATGCCGCATGTGCAGTACTACACTTACGTTGAGATCACCCCCCGTGAACACCAGGCGCTGTGGTATGAATACGAGCGCATCGGCGAAGCCTACCCCGACACGTTCGCCCAGCAGCAGCTGGTATCGGCCGGCGACATCTACCCGGTCTTCCGTGAACTCTTCCAGCGCAGGTTAGCCACATGACCGCCAGAGCACAGAGACGCCAACCCATTTCCACCGGGTCCGAGTGGACGTTCGAGCTGATCCAGACCTACGACCGGGAAATCAGCCGCCTGGCCGAGCGTTACGCCCTGGACACCTACCCCAACCAGATCGAGGTGATCACTGCCGAGCAGATGATGGACGCCTACGCCTCGGTCGGCATGCCGCTGGGCTATCACCACTGGTCCTATGGCAAGCAGTTCCTCAGCACGGAAAAGTCCTACAGCCGTGGCCAGATGGGGCTGGCCTACGAGATCGTGATCAACTCCGACCCGTGCATCGCCTACCTCATGGAAGAGAACACCATGTGCATGCAGGCACTGGTGATCGCCCACGCCTGCTACGGCCATAACAGCTTTTTCAAAGGCAATTACCTGTTCCGCACCTGGACTGATGCCAGTTCGATCATCGACTACCTGGTGTTCGCCAAGCAGTACATCGCCCAGTGCGAAGAGCGCCACGGCATCGATGCTGTGGAAGACCTGATCGACTCTTGCCACGCCCTGATGAACTACGGCGTCGATCGCTACAAGCGGCCTTACCCTATCTCCGCCGAAGAGGAGCGGCGCCGGCAACAGGAACGCGAAGAGCATCTTCAGCGCCAGATCAACGACCTTTGGCGGACCATTCCGAAAAGCGCCGAAAAGGGCAGCGACCGCGATGAGGGGCGCTTCCCCGCCGAACCGCAGGAAAACATCCTGTATTTCATCGAGAAGAACGCACCGTTGCTCGAACCCTGGCAGCGTGAAGTGGTGCGCATCGTGCGCAAGATCGCCCAGTACTTCTACCCGCAGCGCCAGACCCAGGTGATGAACGAAGGCTGGGCAACCTTCTGGCACTACACCCTGATGAACGACCTGTACGACGAGGGGCTGATCACCGAAGGCTTCATGATGGAGTTTTTGCAGTCGCATACCAGCGTGGTGTTCCAGCCCGGCTTCGACAGCCCGTACTACAGCGGTATCAACCCCTACGCACTAGGCTTTGCGATGTACACCGACATCCGCCGCATGTGCGAAAACCCAACGGAGGAAGATCGCCACTGGTTCCCCGACATTGCCGGCAGCGACTGGCTTTCTACCATCAAGTTCGCCATGAGCAGCTTCAAGGACGAGAGCTTCATCCTGCAGTACCTGTCGCCCAAGGTGATGCGCGACCTCAAGCTGTTCAGCATCCTCGATGACGACCAGCGCGACGACCTTCTGGTGCCCGCCATTCATGATGAAGCCGGCTACCGGGTGATTCGTGAACAGCTGGCAGCGCAGTACAACCTGGGCAACCGCGAGCCGAACGTGCAGATCTGGAGTGTCGACCGCCGCGGCGACCGTTCCCTGACCCTGCGCCACCAGCAACATAACCGCAAACCGCTGGGCGACTCGACCGATGAAGTGCTCAAGCACCTGCATCGCCTGTGGGGCTTCGATATCCACCTGGAGACCGTACAGGGCGAGCAAGTGATGAAGACCCACCACATGCCCCCGCGCGGCGAGCACGGCGAAAGCGCCGACTATGGCCGCATGGACCTGGCCGTCATCCACCATCTCTGATGCAACGCCATAACTACCGACAGGGTATCCTGTCGGTAGTTATGGAGAGCTGCACATGCACATCTACAAAGTCGGCGGCGCCGTGCGCGACCGCCTGCTAGGCCGCCCGGTCAGCGATATCGACTGGCTGGTGGTTGGCGCTACCGTCGAAGACATGCTTGCCAAGGGCTATCGGCCGGTCGGGGCCGATTTTCCAGTGTTCCTGCACCCGAAAACCGGCGAGGAATACGCCCTGGCACGCACCGAGCGCAAGAGCGGGCGCGGCTACGGCGGGTTCACCTTTCATGCCAGCCCCGACGTCACCCTGGAAGAAGACCTGATCCGCCGCGACCTCACCATCAACGCAATGGCCGAGGATGAGACGGGCACGGTATACGACCCCTACCATGGCAAGGATGATCTCGATCAACGCCTTTTACGCCATGTTTCCCCGGCGTTCGCCGAAGATCCTTTGCGCGTACTGCGCGTCGCACGCTTTGCTGCGCGCTATGCACCACTGGGTTTCCGGGTTGCCGACGAGACCCTGGAACTGATGCGCCAGATCAGTGCCTCGGGCGAACTGCAGGCACTGACCGCCGAGCGCAGCTGGAAGGAAATCGAACGCGCGCTGATGGAGGCTCGACCCCAGGTGTTCTTCCATGTGCTGGGCGCTTGCGGCGCCCTTCACGAGCTGCTCCCGGAGCTTGTCGACGATGCACAGGCCCTGGCGGCGCTGGACCAAGCAGCGGCGCACGAGCAACCCCTCCACGTACGCTGGGCTTGCCTGCTGCATGGGCTGGCACTGGCATCGATCAAAGCCGTCAACCAGCGCCTCAAGGCACCACGGGAATGCCAGGAACTGGCCTTACTGACCGGAGAGTGCCTGGCGCAGGGTAATCAGGCGCTGGAGCTGCCACCCACGGCATTGCTGGAGCTACTGCAGAAGTTCGATGTGTATCGGCGACCGCAGCGGTTCGAGGATTTTATTACGGTGTGCGAGATGGTGGTGCAGGCCGATGGCGAGTCGAGTTATCCACAAGCCAAGTATCTACGTGGCGCAGCAGCAGCGACGCGGGCAGTGGATGTAAGGCCACTGGTGCAGGCAGGGCTGACAGGCCAGGCGCTGGGCGAAGCGCTCAAAGGTGAGCGACTGAAGGCTGTCGAGGCTTACAAGCGCAGTTGACCCTGTGGGAGCGGGCGTGCCCGCGAAGAAGCCAATGCGGTGGATGGCACCGGCTGTGCCGGTGTTCGCGGGCATGCCCGCTCCCACAAATCACCGCGAACATCTGTCAGGCCGGGGTCAGCTGCAACCCGCGCCATTCGAAGGCTACCGGGGCCAGCACCTGGTCGATCTGCGCCTCATGCCACAACTGCGCCATGGTCTTGCCCGCCCCCGGATGTACCAACTCTGGCGCGAGCAACGACAACGGCCACAGCACAAACGCGTTCTTCAGGATTTCGGCCCTGGGCAGTACCAGCCCATCGAACGTACCGTGCAGGTCTTCATACATCAGCACATCGATATCCAGCGGCAACCCTTTGCGGTCCGGCGCATAGCGGCCATTGTCGGCCTCGATGAACTTCAGCCGGCGGTCCAGCTCGATCAAGGGCAACGCCGTTTTCCCAGTGACCACGAAGTTGATGAACGGCCCGCTCTTGATCCCTACCGCCTGGCTTTCGAACGCCGGCGAACAATGCATGTCCGTCAGGATGCCGGCCAACGCATCGAGCCCGGCGCACAAATGCGCCTCACGGTCGATGTTACTGCCCAGCCCCAGGTAAACCGTGCTCAGAGACATCCGCGCTCGATCTCCACACCTACACCGCCACGGGCCGCCGGCACCGCACCCGGTTTGGTCAGCTTCAACCGCACCCAGGGGATGTGGAACTCTTCCATCAAGGTTGCCACCAGGCGCTCGGCAAAGGTTTCCACAAGCTCGAACCGAGCCTGCTCGGCAAACGCCTGGATGCGGGCCGACACACTGGCATAGTCCAGCGCCAGGTTCAGGTCGTCACCGGCGGCAGCCGGGCGGTTGTCCCAGGCAAAGCTCAGGTCCAGGCGCAAGCACTGGCGAATATCCCGCTCCCAGTCATAGGCACCGATGACGGTATCGACTTCCAGGCCTTCGATGAACACTCTGTCCAAGCACTTTTCTCCACAGCACGACAAGGGCGACTGGCGCCGTTAGAATCAGGGCGTCCTCGCCCGGAATAGTTAGCATGTTTTGGTTACTGGCGTTGCTCGCCTACCTGCTCGGCTCGCTGTCCTTCGCCATTGTCCTCAGCCGCCTTTCGGGCAGCCCGGACCCGCGTTCCAGCGGCTCAGGCAATGCCGGCGCCACCAACATGCTACGCCTGGCAGGGCGCAAACTGGCGATCCTGACCCTGCTTGGCGACCTGTGCAAGGGCCTTTTGCCGGTATTGCTCGCCCGCGCCGCCGGGCTGGACCTGCACGCGCAGGCCTGGGTGGGCGTATGCGCGGTACTTGGCCACCTGTTCCCGCTGTACTTCCGCTTCCAAGGCGGCAAGGGCGTGGCGACGGCTGCCGGCATGCTCATGGGCCTGTATTTCCCGGCCGCGCTGCTGGCCATCGGCGCCTGGCTGCTAACTTTCTACCTCACCCGCACCAGCTCGCTGGCGGCACTGATCGCCACACCACTGACCTTGCCATTGCTGGCCTGGCGCGAGCCCGAGGCGCTGCTGCCAATCACCGTGTTGACCGTGCTGATCGTGTGGCGCCACCGCAACAACCTGCGCGACCTGTTCGCCGGGCGCGAACGGCACTTCTGAACCTTGCAGCCAAACCTTACAGCGGCGGCAACTGCTCCATCGGCCAGCGCGCCTGCACGCTGATCGCCAGGTCTTGCTGTTGCCCGGCCAACAGGCGCTGGCAACCGGCGTAGGCGATCATCGCGCCATTGTCGGTGCAGAACTGCGGACGCGCGTAATACACGTTGCCCTTCATACCGACCAGCATCTCTTCCAGCGAGGCACGCAGCGCTTTGTTGGCACTCACGCCGCCAGCGATGACCAGGCGCTTGAGGCCAGTCTGCTTGAGGGCACGCTTGCACTTGATGGTCAAAGTTTCCACCACCGCCTGCTGGAACGCCAGGGACACGTCGCTACGGGTTTGCTCGCCGTCGTCGCCAGCCTCCTTGCATTGCTGCCAGGTGTTGAGGGCGAAGGTCTTGAGGCCACTGAAACTGAACTCCAGGCCCGGACGGTCAGTCATCGGCCTTGGGAACACGAAACGGCCAGGCACGCCCTGCTCTGCCAGGCGCGCGATTTCCGGCCCACCTGGGTAGTTGAGGCCGATCAACTTGGCGGTCTTGTCAAACGCCTCGCCGGCAGCGTCGTCCAGGCTCTCGCCCAGCAGTTCGTATTGGCCGATGCCATCGACCCGAACCAGCTGGGTATGGCCGCCGGAAACCAACAAGGCGACGAACGGAAACTCGGGCGGGTTTTCTTCCAGCATGGGCGCCAACAGGTGGCCTTCCATGTGGTGCACACCTATTGCCGGAATGTCCCAGGCAAAAGCCAGCGCCTGGGCGCAGGAAGCGCCCACCAGCAACGCGCCGACCAGGCCAGGGCCTGCGGTGTAGGCGATGGCGTCGATCTCTGTGGCAACGCAACCCGCCTCATCCAGCACCTGGCGGATGAGCGGCAGCATGCGCTTGACGTGGTCACGCGAGGCAAGCTCGGGCACCACCCCACCAAACACGCGGTGCAGGTCGATCTGGCTGAACAGTGCGTCGGCTAACAAACCGCGCTCGCTGTCGTATAATGCGACGCCGGTTTCGTCGCAGGATGTTTCCAATCCCAGTACTAGCATGGGTTCGTCCCTTGTGGGGGCTGAATTCGAAGCCGCGCATGATAGTCCCCGTGTCGGATGCCGACCAGCGGTTTTCGATCAGAGGCTTTGCATTCCTGCTTGCTAAGGGTTAACATCCGCAACCCTTGAAAACCGACGTTCTCCAGCACACCTTTGTTTTGCCAGGAGCACGTCTACCCCGGTAATGAATTAAGGTAGCCCTGGATGCCAGCCGTCAAAGTTAAAGAGAACGAACCCTTCGACGTAGCTCTGCGTCGTTTCAAGCGCTCCTGCGAAAAAGCCGGTGTACTGGCTGAAGTTCGTAGCCGCGAGTTTTACGAGAAGCCGACCGCAGAGCGTAAGCGCAAAGCAGCTGCTGCTGTTAAGCGTCACGCCAAGAAAGTTCAGCGCGAACAGCGCCGCGCCGTTCGTCTGTACTAATACAGGCGTTCAACGCAAAGCTTCTGCCCTGCCCGGCTAACCGCCGGGCGATGGCAGTGGTCGCTTCACACTTGAGCAGCTAGCTCAAGGCCCTGCACAAGCTTCATGCGAACTGCATCATGGGCAACCTGCCTGAAACGTCAGAGCTGGTCCTCCTTGCTGTATGACCAGACGTGCACGTCCGACTGACGGGCCCTTCGGGGCTGGCGACGAGCACACATTCCCTCGCACTTCCCCAAGCAACACTCGCCCCATTCGGCGCGTGAGCGATTAGACTTGCCAGTTGCCAGATGACGAGACTGCCATGGCCGGGCTGATTCCCCAGAGTTTCATTGACGACCTGATCAACCGCCTCGACATTGTCGATGTGGTGAGTTCGCGCGTCCAGCTGAAAAAAACCGGCAAGAACTACTCCGCCTGCTGCCCGTTCCACAAGGAAAAAACCCCTTCCTTCACGGTCAGCCCCGACAAGCAGTTCTATTACTGCTTCGGCTGCGGCGCCGGTGGCAACGCCCTGGGTTTCGTCATGGACCACGACAACCTGGACTTCCCCCAGGCGGTCGAAGAACTGGCCCGCGCCGCCGGCATGGAAGTGCCCCGCGAACAAGGCCGCCGCGACCACAAGCCGCGCCAGCCCACCGATTCGCCGCTGTACCCGCTGCTGGATGCCGCCTCGGAATTCTACCGCCAAGCCCTGCGCAGCCACCCGACCCGCAAGGCGGCGGTGGATTACCTCAAGGGCCGCGGCCTGTCCGGGGAAATTGCCCGCGACTTCGGCTTGGGCTTTGCCCCGCCCGGCTGGGACAACCTGCTCAAGCACCTGGGTGCCGACACCCTGCAGCAGAAAGTGATGATCGATGCCGGCCTGCTGATCGAGAACGCCGAAAGCGGCAAGCGCTACGACCGCTTCCGCGACCGGGTGATGTTCCCGATCCGCGACAGCCGCGGGCGCATCATTGCCTTCGGTGGCCGGGTGCTCGGCGACGACAAGCCCAAGTACCTGAACTCCCCGGAAACCCCGGTGTTCCACAAGGGCCAGGAACTGTACGGGCTGTACGAGGCACGCAAGCACAACCGTAACCTCGACGAGATCATCGTAGTCGAGGGCTACATGGACGTCATCGCCCTGGCCCAGCAAGGCCTGCGCAATGCCGTTGCCACCCTCGGCACCGCCACCAGCGAAGAGCACCTGAAACGCCTGTTCCGCGTGGTGCCCAGCGTACTGTTCTGCTTCGACGGCGACCAGGCCGGGCGCAAGGCCGCCTGGCGCGCACTGGAATCGGCCTTGCCGAACCTGCAGGACGGTCGTCGCGCACGCTTCCTGTTCCTGCCCGAAGGCGAAGACCCGGACAGCCTCGTGCGCGCCGAAGGCACCGACGCGTTCATGGCCCGTATCAACCAGCATGCCCAGCCGCTGGCGGACTACTTCTTCGAGCAACTGGGCGTCGAAGCCGACCCGCGCTCGCTGGAGGGCAAGGCGCACATGGCGACCCTGGCCGCACCGTTGATCGAAAAGATCCCCGGCGCCAACCTGCGCCAGTTGATGCGCAACCGCCTGAAGGAAATCACCGGCCTGGACCCACAGCAGGTCGAGCAGTTGGCGCAACAAGCGCCAGCGGCCAGCAGCGTGCCAGACTACGACCCTGGCTACGACTACGACGCCATGGCCAGCTACACCCCCGACTACGGCGACATGCCGCAGCACGACTACGCCCCCGTTCATCAGGAGCAGGCGTGGAAACCCAACAAGGGCGGCGGCAAGAAGCAATGGAGCGACAAGCCCTGGGACAAGAACCGCAAGGGCGGCAAACCCTGGCAGCAACGTGACGAAGCGCCACCCCGCGTACCGGCCCCGGTCGAGCCGCCAACGCTGGCCGCCCTGCGCACCCTGCTGCACCACCCGCTGCTGGCCGGCAAGGTAGAAGATGCTAGCCATTTCGCCGACGAAGAACACCTGTACAGCCAGCTGCTGGTGGCATTGATCGAAGCCGCACAGAAAAATCCTGGGCTAAGCTCAATGCAGTTGATCGCTCGTTGGCATGGCACCGAACAGGGCCGCCTGCTGCGGGCGCTGGCGGAAAAGGAATGGCTGATCGTGGCCGACAGCCTTGAACAACAGTTTTTCGACACTATAACTAGCTTGTCCGCCCGCCAACGCGAGCGCAGCCTGGAACAACTGCTCAGGAAATCACGTCAAAGCGAATTGACCAGCGAGGAAAAAACCCAGCTCCTCGCCCTGCTGAGCCGGAATGTTCCCGCACAAACGCCGACCTCATCTGGCGCGTGAGGCCCATGCTCGGGTATAATCCTCGGCTTGTTTTTTGCCCGCCAAGACCTTCAGTGGATAGGGTGTTATGTCCGGAAAAGCGCAACAGCAGTCTCGTATCAAAGAGTTGATCACCCGCGGTCGTGAGCAGGGCTACCTGACTTACGCGGAGGTCAACGACCACCTGCCTGAGGATATTTCAGATCCGGAACAGGTGGAAGACATCATCCGCATGATCAACGACATGGGGATCAACGTATTCGAGAGTGCTCCGGATGCGGATGCCCTTCTGTTGGCGGAAGCCGACACCGACGAAGCCGCGGCCGAAGAAGCCGCTGCTGCGTTGGCGGCAGTTGAAACCGATATCGGCCGCACGACCGACCCGGTGCGCATGTACATGCGCGAAATGGGTACCGTCGAGCTGCTGACCCGCGAAGGCGAGATCGAAATCGCCAAGCGTATCGAGGAAGGCATTCGTGAAGTCATGGGCGCCATCGCCCACTTCCCGGGCACTGTCGATTACATTCTCGGCGAATATGACCGCGTCACCACCGAGGGTGGCCGCCTGTCGGACGTTCTCAGCGGTTACATCGACCCTGACGACAACATCGCCGCGCCAACCGAAGAAGTGCCGATCCCGGGCACCAAGGCCGCTGCCGCGAAGGAAGAGTCCGACGACGACGAGGAAGAATCCGAAAGCGGTGACGACGAGGAAGAGGCCGAGAGCGGCCCGGACCCAATCGTTGCAGCCCAACGCTTCGGTGCGGTATCCGACCAGCTTCAGGCAACCTCCAAGGTCCTGAAGAAAAACGGTCGTAGCCACAAGGAAAGCATCGAGGCCCTGCAGGCCCTGGCTGACCTGTTCATGCCGATCAAACTTGTACCGAAGCAGTTCGAGGTACTGGTCGAGCGCGTACGTGACGCCCTGAACCGTCTGCGCCAGCAAGAACGCGCCATCATGCAGCTGTGCGTGCGTGACGCCCGCATGCCGCGTGCCGACTTCCTGCGCATGTTCCCGAGCAACGAAACCGACCAGACCTGGAGCGGTGACCTGGCCAAGCGCAACACCAAGTGGGCTGCCGCCCTGGGTGAAAAGGACGCTGCCATCGTCGCTTGCCAGCAGAAACTGATCGACCTTGAGACCGAAACCGGCCTGACCGTAGCGGAAATCAAGGAAATCAACCGTCGCATGTCGATCGGTGAAGCCAAGGCCCGCCGCGCCAAGAAAGAAATGGTCGAGGCGAACCTGCGTCTGGTGATCTCCATCGCCAAGAAGTACACCAACCGTGGCCTGCAGTTCCTCGACCTGATCCAGGAAGGCAACATCGGCTTGATGAAGGCGGTGGACAAGTTCGAATACCGTCGCGGCTACAAGTTCTCGACCTATGCCACCTGGTGGATCCGCCAGGCGATTACCCGTTCGATCGCCGACCAGGCGCGCACCATCCGTATTCCGGTGCACATGATCGAGACGATCAACAAGCTCAACCGTATTTCCCGCCAGATGCTGCAGGAAATGGGTCGCGAACCGACCCCGGAAGAGCTGGGCGAACGCATGGAAATGCCTGAGGACAAGATCCGCAAGGTACTGAAGATCGCTAAAGAACCGATCTCCATGGAAACCCCGATCGGTGACGACGAAGATTCGCACCTGGGCGACTTCATCGAGGACTCGACCATGCAGTCCCCGATCGACGTGGCCACGGTCGAAAGCCTCAAGGAAGCCACCCGTGACGTGCTCTCGGGCCTGACCGCACGCGAAGCCAAGGTGCTGCGCATGCGTTTCGGTATCGATATGAACACCGACCACACCCTCGAAGAGGTGGGCAAGCAGTTTGACGTAACCCGTGAGCGGATTCGTCAGATCGAAGCGAAGGCGTTGCGCAAACTGCGCCACCCGACTCGCAGCGAGCACCTGCGCTCCTTCCTCGACGAGTGATGACAAAACCCCGGCCCAGGCCGGGGTTTTTCTTTAGTGGTCCGTAACATAAAGCCCGTCTTCCACTGCACACCTGCAGCAATGCCCGTCTACACTCGACTTCAGACCACCTGAATGCGAGGCTGCCATGTCCTTGAAGCCGGCCATTCTGTTGCTGCTCCTGATGTTGTGGAACACAACGGCCGGCGCCCTGACCCTGACAGACGAGGAAAAAGCCTGGCTGGCTGCCCACCCGCAGCTGAGCCTGGGCGTAGACGCCTCTTGGCCACCGTTCGAGTTTCGCGACCAGGAGGGCCGGTACCAGGGATTGGCCGCCGACTACATCGCCACGATCCAGCAGCGCCTGGGCGTGACGCTCAAACCGGTCGAACCCAGCAGCTGGACCGAGGTACTGGCACAGGCGCGAGAAAGCCGCATCGACCTGCTACCCGGCATCATGTCCACCCCCGAACGCCAGGGCTACCTGGCCTTCACTCGCCCGTACCTCGACTTCCCCATTGTCATCCTCGCCCACAAAGGCGGCGCACAACCGCGCAAGCTGGAGGACCTGTACGGCCTGAAAATCGCCGTTGTCGAGAACTACGCCCCGCACGAGTTGCTGCGCACCCACCACCCCGACCTCAACCTGGTGGCGTTGCCCAATGTCAGCTCCACACTGCAGGCCCTGGCCACCGACCAGGTGGATGCCGTGGTCGGTGACCTGGCGTCCAGCATCTGGAGCCTGCGCCAGCTCAAGCTCGACGGCCTTTACGTCAGCGGCGAAACACCCTACCGCTACCAGCTGGCGATGGCCGTCCCCCGCGACAAGGCCGTGTTGGTCGGCATCCTCGACAAAGTGATGGCCGACATGAGCAGCAGCGAAATCAGCCATATCCAGCAGCGCTGGGTGGGCAATGTGGTCGACCAACGGATGTTCTGGTCCGACTTGCTGGTGTATGGCCTGCCCACGGTGCTGTTGCTGATGGCCGTGCTGGCCGTGGTCATCCGCATCAACCGCCGCCTCAGCTCGGAAATTTCCCGGCGCATCGCCCTGGAGCAAGAACTGCGCAGCAGCGAATACCACTACCGCGGTCTGGTAGAGAGCCTGTCTGCCATCGCCTGGGAAGCCGATGCCAACGACTTCACCTACAGCTATGTTTCCCCCCACGCCGAAGACCTGCTCGGCTACCCCTTGAGCGACTGGCTGCGGCCCGGCTTCTGGCGCAGCATCCTGCACCCGGAGGACGCCCTCTGGGCCCAGGCCTACTGCGACAGCGAAACCGCGGCTGGGCGCGACCACAGCCTGGACTACCGGGTGATCCGCGCCGACGGCCAACCCTTGTGGGTACGCAATATCGTCAGCATGATCGAACACGGCCACCTACCGGTGATGCGTGGCCTGATGATCGACATCAGCGAAACCAAGCGCACCGAAGACGCCCTGCGCCTGTCCGAGCAGAAGTTCGCCTCGGTGTTCCAACAATGCCCAGACATCCTGCTGATCGCCCGCCACAGCGATGGCTGCCTGCTGGAGGTGAACGAAGCCTTCGAAGAGCAGATCGGCCTGACCCCAGGCCAGGTGATTGGCCGCACCGCAACCGACCTGAAGCTATGGGGCGTCGAAGGCAGCGGCCCGCTAGTGCTCGAACGCCTGCACCAGGGCGGCATCCGCAACCTGGAAATGAGCTTCCGCCGCAGCAATGGCCAGCTGTTCACCGGCCTGACTTCGGCCGAAACCTTTGAACTCGATGGCACCCCCGCGCTGGTAGTGGCGGTACGCGACATCAGCCAGCTCAAAGAGACCCAGCAACAGCTGCAAACCTCGGAAGAGAAGTTCGCCAAAGCCTTCCACGCCTCGCCCGACGGCCTGCTGCTTTCACGCCAGAGTGACGGTTTGCTGCTTGAGGTGAACGAAGGCTTCTGCCGCCTCACCGGCTACGACCTCAACCCGACCATCGACCAGACCTCGCTGGACCTGGGTATCTGGGTAGACCTCAACGAGCGCAAGCGCCTGGTCGACCAGCTCAACCGCGACGGTTTCGTGCGCGACTTCACCTGCCATATCCGCCGCAGCGACGGCCAGATCCGCCTGTGCGAGCTGTCCGCCCGGCCCCTGCCGATTACCGGCGTCGACTGCATGCTGACCATCGCCCGCGACATCACCGAGCGCCACCTGATGCAGGAGAAACTGCAGCTGGCCGCTACCGTGTTCGAGAACACCGCCGAAGGCGTGTTGATTACCGACATCGACCAGCACATCAGTGCCGTCAACCGAGCCTTCAGCGAAATCACCGGTTACAGCGAAATCGAAGCCCTCGGCCAGACCCCGCGCCTGCTCGCCTCCGGCCAGCACGACAGCGCATTCTATGCGGCCATGTGGCACCAACTGACCGACGAAGGCCACTGGCAGGGCGAGATCTACAACAAGCGCAAGAACGGTGAGCTTTACCCAAGCTGGCTGACCATCAGTGCCGTGCGCAACAGCGAACGCGAGATCACTCACTTCGTGGCGGTTTTCGCAGACATCTCCAGCATCAAGCACGCCCAGGCCAAACTCGACTATCAGGCCCACCACGACCCGCTGACCGGCCTGCCCAACCGCGCCCTGTTCGAGAACCGCCTGCAGGCCGTGCTCACCTGCGCGCAGGTGTCCAACCGCCAGGGCGCGGTGCTGTTCCTCGATCTCGACCGTTTCAAGCACATCAACGACAGCCTCGGCCACCCAGTAGGCGACCTGTTGCTCAAGGGCATCGCCCAGCGCCTGAAGGAGCAGGTGCGGGATGTGGACACCGTTGCCCGACTGGGTGGCGACGAATTCATCATCCTGCTGCCCGGCCTGCACAAACCCAGTGACGCCAGCACGATCGCCAACAAGCTGCTGGCGTGCTTCAACGCCCCGTTCCAGGCGGGTGAGCATGAGTTCTTCACCAGCGCCAGCATCGGCATCAGCCTCTATCCACAGGACGGCACCGACGTTGCCACACTGATCCGCAACGCCGACGCCGCCATGTACCGTTCCAAGGCCAAAGGCCGCAACCGTGTCGAAGCCTACACCCGCGACCTCACTGCCCAGGCCAGCGAGCGCATCGCCCTGGAGCATGAACTGCGCCGCGCCATCGAACGCAACGAAATGAGCCTGTGCTTCCAGCCCAAGCTCAGCCTCAAGACCCAGCGCCTGGTGGGCGCCGAGGCGCTGATCCGCTGGAGCCACCCGACCTTTGGCGAGGTACCGCCGGAGCACTTCATCCACCTGGCGGAAGAGAATGGCACCATCCTCCAGCTCGGCGACTGGGTACTGGAGCAAGCCTGCCGGCAGATGCAGGCCTGGAAGCTGCACTACGAACCCTTCGGCCCGCTGTCGATCAACCTTGCCGGGGCCCAACTGCGCCACCCACACCTGGCCCGGCGCATCGAGCAACTGCTCAAGCACTACCAGCTGAAGGCCGGCGACCTGCAGCTGGAAATCACCGAAAACTTCATCATGAGCCAGGCAGAAGAGGCCTTGGCCGTGCTGTACCAGTTGAAGAAACTGGGCGTGCAGCTGGCCATCGACGACTTCGGCACCGGTTATTCCTCGCTGAGCTACCTCAAGCGCCTGCCGCTGGACATTCTCAAGATCGACAAGTCATTCATCCGCGGCCTGCCCGATGATCCGCACGATGCCGCCATCGCCCGCGCAATCATCGCCCTGGGCCGCAGCATGCAGTTGACGATCATTGCCGAAGGTGTGGAAAACCAGGCCCAGCAGCGTTTTCTGGCAGCGGAAGGGTGTGAACAGATCCAGGGCTACATCGTCAGCCTGCCACTGCCACCGGATGAGTTCGCGGCCGCGTTCCTTCGCATAGCACTATCAGATCTTTCAGATGGCACAGGTGCGAAACCCTCGTTATAATCCGGCCACTCACTGAGGGCCTATAGCTCAGTCGGTTAGAGCAGAGGACTCATAATCCTTTGGTCCACGGTTCGAGTCCGTGTGGGCCCACCAGATACGACAAAGCCGCGCAAATGCGCGGCTTTTTCATGCCTGTCGATCAGCCGAGCCATTACGCTCGCTCTTCAATGCATGCCCTGCCCCAACCAATCCCGTTGAGTGCGCAGGTGCGACAAAGCACGCCATTTGCCGGCGCCTGCTGCTCGTGCACAAAGCCCATTCAGGCGCATCACTCATCCCGCGCTGGGAAACCCCGCATCTCGACCTGTCGTGGGTTGTAAAAGGTCATGCCAGTCGGAATATCCCGCGTAACCAGCGACATCGCGCCAATCACCACGCTGTCGCCAATATCGATGCGGTCAGCAACGATGCAGCTATTGGCGCCCATGCTCACGTTGTCGCCAATGCGCAGCGCATATTCCTCAAGGCCAAGGGTCTTGATGCCGATCGAGCAGTTCTGCCGGATGAAGAAATTACGCCCGATGCTCACGTGCCGGGTGATCACTACCCCCGGCAGGTGCGCGATGCGCAGGCCGGGCGCGATGTGTGCGCCGATGTCGATGTCCACGGCGTACTTGAGGTTGAGCCGCTGCTGCATGCGCCGGGCGTGTCGCCGGGCCAGCCCGCCACGGGCGTCGAGATACTGGGCCAGGCGGTAGGCGAAGAGAAAGCGCAGTTTGTTGTCCTTGCGTGCGCGGCGCAGCACGTTGAACAGCAGGCTGATACGGCGTCCGGGCCTTTTCTTGTTGGAGACTTCCAGTCGCCAGCATTCGAGGAGTTGATCGAGATTCACACTGAGGTTCCCGTTGGACGAGTGCTTCATCATGCCGAAGGCAAAGCCATCGGGCCAGCGCCGCCCGCTTTGACTGCCCTTGCCCTCATCGGCATTGGCTGGCTAGGCTAGCGGGCCAACCGTAGAGACTCGCCATGTCGGATTCCCGCTCCATCACACTGGATGAAATCGATCGCCAGCTGATCGCCCTGTTGCAGATCAACGCCCGCGAAAGCGTCGCCACCCTCGCCCGCCAGCTGGGCATCGCCCGCACCACGGTCAACTCGCGCCTGGAGCGGCTGGAGAAGAACAAGGTCATCTCCGGCTACGGCGTGCGTCTTGGCCAGCAAGTGATGGGCGGCGGGCTGCAGGCGTACGTGGGGATCAAGGTGCAGCCGCGCTCCGGCAAGGAAGTGGTGCGCCGCCTGAGTGCCATGGGGCAAGTGCAACAGCTGTGTGCAGTGAGCGGCGAGTTCGACTATGTAGCCTGGCTGCGTACGGACTCGCCCGAGCAACTTGACCAGTTGCTCGACCAGATTGGCAGTGTCGACGGGGTGGAAAAAACCACCACGTCGATCATTCTCAGCAGCAAGGTAGATCGCGGGCAGCCAATCTGAGCAGCCCCCAGCAGGGCTGCCATGCAAGTGAAAAGCGAAATGCCGTATCAGCGTGCCGAGCTTCCTTCTGCGTTACTTGCTGCAATTCATTCGTGCTTAAGCGCAGCTTCAATGCGTAATAGGCTGGGTAGAGGCAGGATTGACACACCTCACCACACCTCCCAAACTATACGCAGATAACGTACAGCGCATGGACGCCGTTTTTGTTGAGCTTCCCTCATTTGAACGTCATCGCCTCAGCTACCTGAGCGACGAAGACTTTCGCTCCTTGCAACAACTCTTGTTGAAGAACCCGCTTGCTGGAGATTTGATTCAAGGCACAGGAGGGCTCAGGAAGCTGCGGTTTCCCGATTCCCAACGGCAGAAGGGTAAACGCGGCGGCATCCGCATCATCTACTACTTCTGGCTTCCGGGGACTCAGTTCTGGCTGTTTACTCTATACGGCAAAGACATACAGGATGACTTGACCGACTCCCAGCGAAAAGCACTGAGAACCATGCTCGAACGCGAATACCTGTCGAGGACCCATCATGCCACGCAACCTGTTCACTGAGCTTACTGAAGGTTTCGACGCCCTGGCCGAAGAACGCCAAGGCAAGAAGACCCTGCGCTCGCACAAAGTCAGTTTCATCGAACTGACCCCCTTGGCCCCGAATGAATTGCTAGAGCTACGCCAGCGCCTCAACATGTCCAGGGCTCTCTTCGCTACGTATCTGCGAACCAACGCCAGAACGCTGGAGAACTGGGAGCAAGGCCGTTCCAGGCCTAACGCGCAGGCTGTTGCACTCATTCGTTTGGTGCAGAAGTACCCCGAGACAGTGGATCACCTGGCATCGCTGACTTGATTCGTCACTATTTATAATTTACCTGCAAATATGACGAACACGGCTACATTAAGACACCACTCTGCATCTTAATTACGAACATCCCACTCCCTAAAATGACCCCCAGGCATCTCCTATACTCAGGCTCCGCTCCCCGCGCAGCCTCTCTGGCAAGGTCACTTCATGAACAAGAAAAACCGCCACCCCGCCGACGGCAAGAAGCCGATCACCATCTTCGGCCCGGACTTCCCGTTTGCCTTCGACGACTGGCTGGAACACCCGGCAGGCCTGGGCAGCATCCCGGCTGAGCGCCATGGTGAGGAAGTGGCCATCGTGGGTGCCGGTATCGCCGGCCTGGTGGCGGCCTACGAGTTGATGAAGCTGGGCCTCAAGCCAGTGGTGTACGAGGCCTCCAAGCTGGGCGGCCGGCTGCGCTCGCAAGCCTTCAATGGCACCGATGGGATCATCGCCGAGTTGGGCGGCATGCGCTTCCCGGTGTCGTCCACTGCCTTCTATCACTACGTGGACAAGCTGGGCCTGGAAACCAAGCCTTTCCCCAACCCGCTGACCCCAGCCTCGGGCAGCACGGTGATCGACCTGGAAGGCCAGACCTACTACGCCGAAAAGCCCACCGACCTGCCCGCGCTGTTCCATGAGGTGGCCGACGCCTGGGCCGACGCGCTGGAAAGCGGCGCCCAATTCGCGGATATCCAGCAAGCCATTCGCGACCGTGACGTACCGCGCCTGAAGGAGCTGTGGAACAAGCTGGTGCCGCTGTGGGATGACCGCACCTTCTACGATTTCGTCGCCACCTCGCGCTCTTTCGCCAAGCTGAGCTTCCAGCACCGCGAAGTGTTCGGCCAGGTCGGTTTCGGCACCGGCGGTTGGGATTCGGACTTCCCCAACTCAATGCTGGAAATCTTCCGCGTGGTGATGACCAACTGCGACGACCACCAGCACCTGGTGGTCGGCGGGGTGGAACAAGTGCCGCAAGGCATCTGGCGTCATGTACCGGAGCGCTGCGTGCATTGGCCGCAGGGCACCAGCCTGAGCGCGCTGCACGGCGGCGCGCCGCGTACCGGGGTCAAGCGCATCGCCCGCGCTGCCGATGGCCGCCTGGCGGTCACCGACAACTGGGGCGACACCCGCCACTACAGCGCAGTGCTCGCCACCTGCCAGACCTGGCTGCTGACCACCCAGATCGACTGCGAGGAATCGTTGTTCTCGCAAAAGATGTGGATGGCCCTGGACCGCACCCGTTACATGCAGTCATCCAAGACCTTCGTCATGGTCGACCGGCCGTTCTGGAAGGACAAGGACCCGGAAACCGGCCGCGACCTGATGAGCATGACCCTCACCGACCGCCTCACCCGCGGTACCTACCTGTTCGACAACGGTGACGACAAACCGGGCGTGATCTGCCTGTCCTACGCCTGGATGAGCGATGCGCTGAAGATGCTGCCGCACCCGGTGGAAAAACGCGTGCAACTGGCCCTGGATGCGCTGAAAAAGATCTACCCGAAGACCGACATTGCGGGGCACATCATCGGCGACCCGATCACCATTTCCTGGGAAGCCGACCCGCACTTCCTTGGCGCCTTCAAGGGCGCGCTGCCGGGCCACTATCGCTACAACCAGCGCATGTACGCGCACTTCATGCAGCAGGACATGCCTGCCGAACAGCGCGGTATGTTCATTGCCGGTGACGACGTGTCGTGGACCCCTGCCTGGGTGGAAGGCGCGGTGCAAACATCGCTCAATGCGGTGTGGGGTATCATGAACCACTTCGGTGGCCACACCCACCCGGACAACCCCGGCCCAGGCGACGTGTTCGACGAAATCGGCCCGATCGCGCTGGCGGATTGAGACAAGGAGGCGCCATGCGCATCGCTCTGTTCCAGGGCGCACCCAAGCCACTGGACGTAGCCGGCAACCTGCAACGGCTGCGCCACCAGGCGCAACTGGCAGCCGAACGTGGCGCCCAGTTGCTGGTGTGCCCGGAGATGTTTTTGACCGGCTATAACATTGGCCTGGCCCAGGTCGAGCGCTTGGCCGAAGCCGACGATGGCCCGGCGGCGATGGCGGTGGTGGAAATCGCCCAGGCGCACCGCATCGCTATCGTGTACGGCTACCCCGAGCGCGGCGATGACGGGGCAATCTACAACAGTGTGCAGTTGATCGATGCGCATGGCCGCAGCCTGAGCAACTACCGCAAAACCCACCTATTCGGTGAACTGGATCGCTCGATGTTCAGCCCAGGCGCCGACCACTTCCCGGTGGTGGAGCTGGATGGCTGGAAAGTCGGCCTGCTGATCTGCTACGACATCGAGTTCCCGGAGAACGCCCGGCGCCTGGCGCTGCAAGGCGCCGAGCTGATCCTGGTGCCGACGGCGAACATGGCACCGTACGACTTTACCTGCCAGGTGACCGTGAGGGCGCGGGCACAGGAAAACCAGTGCTACCTGGTGTATGCCAACTACTGCGGCGCGGAAGAAGAGATCCAGTATTGCGGGCAGAGCAGCATCATCGGGCCGGATGGGAGCTTGCTGGCCATGGCCGGGCGAGGTGAGTGCCAGTTGCTGGCGGAGTTGGAGCATGAGCGGGTGGTACAGGGCCGGGAGGCATTTCCTTACCTGACCGACCTGCGCCAGGATCTGTACCTGCGTAAAGGCTGACGGCCCTTTCGCGGGCATGCCCGCGAAGAGTCCGGGCCTGCAAACAAATGGGTTAGCATGGCCAGCAGCAACCGGAGCCCCCCATGTCTGACGCCACCCGCCACCTCACCCTCGCCAACGGCCTGCAGCTCACCCTGCGCCATGCCCCGCGCCTGAAGCGCTCGGCCGCCGCACTGCGGGTGCACGCGGGTAGCCACGACGCGCCGGGAAAATGGCCAGGCCTGGCCCACTTCCTCGAACACCTGTTCTTCCTCGGCACCACGCGGTATCCCTTGGACGACGGCCTGATGCGCTATGTGCAGGCCCTCGGTGGCCAGGTCAACGCCAGCACCCGCGAACGCACCACCGATTTTTTCTTCGAAGTCCCGCCCAATGCCTTGGCCGGAGGCCTCGACCGCCTGTGCCAGATGCTGGCCGAGCCTGACCTGGGCATCGCGCGCCAATATCGCGAACGTGAGGTGATCCACGCCGAGTTCATCGCCTGGTCGCGCAACCCACAGGCCCAGCAGCAGTTCGCCTTGCTGCAGTCGGTATCGCCTGGCCATCCACTGAGCGCTTTTCATGCCGGCAACCGATACACCCTGGCCCTGCACGACCCGGCCTTCCAGCAAGCGCTTGGGGGCTTTCACCGGCGTTTTTACCAAGGCGGTCAGATGGTCTTGAGCCTGTGCGGCCCGCAGCCACTGGATGAACTGGAGCAACTTGGCCGGCAGCATGCCGAGCAGTTCGCCACAGGCCAGCCAGTGCCGCACATTCAGCCTCCGCCCCTGTCAGTGACGACTACGCCACTGGCTTTCACCCACGAAAACCTCCCGGCGGGTGCCGAGCAGGCGCTGGAACTGTTGATCGCCTGCCTGGCTGACAGCCGCCCTGGTACTTGGCTGAATGCGCTGCGCGAACGTGGCTGGCTGCAAAGTTTCAAAGCCGAAACGCTGTATGCCTTCGCCGGGCAGTTGCTGTGGCACCTTGACCTGAAGCTCAGCGCCGACGCCTGCCCAGACGCGGCCAGCGCCCTGCTGCACGGTTGGTTCAGCTTTATCCGACAGGCCGATCCTGAGCAACTGAACCGTGACTTCGGCCTGCTGCAGCTCAGCCGCGAGCGCAGCGCCAGCGCACTTGAACTGGCCCGCCGAGACAGCACGAAGCAGCCGTTCACCAAGTTGGATACGCAAGGTTTGCAGGCCCTGCAAGCTGTGCTGGAAAGCCTGCCAGGCAGCGAGCATGGCCAGTGGCACCTGCCGCCAACCGATCCGTTGCTGACGGCTGATCTGCCCGTAACCAACGCACAGCCTCTGCCGGCAGCACTGAAGATTAGCGACCAGCTCCCTGGCACCCGCCAATATGCAGCTCTCTATCTGCGCTGGCATGTGCCTTCGCCTTTGCGCCAGCGTTTGCAAGGTGTGCTCGAACAGGCCCTCGCACCGCTGCAGGAGCGCTGTGAACGCGCCTCGGTACAACTGCAGTACACCACTGCTGGGGAATACTGGCAGTTGCGCTGCACCGGGCTGCCGGCCGCAGTGCTGCGGGCAGTGGAGCAGGCCTTGGCTTCGATGCTCAAGCCCCCAGCCAGTTGCTGGCTGCCCTGTGCAGCGTCATCCCCGGCACTGATACCCATCAGGGCCCTGCTCAAGCAACTGCCAGACGCGGTGCTGGGTACCCCGCCCACAACGGTGCTGGCCGGCACGCTGGAGCAGCGGCAACTCAACAGCCTGTGGCAGCAGGCACACTGGCATGCCCTGGCCGTGGGCTTCGACGATGCAGCGCTGAGCGCCTTGGGCACTGCATTGCAGCGCTGCCCAGGGCAAGGTTCGCTGCCTGGCCCGCTGCCTACATGGGGCAACCACCGCTGGCAACATGCCCAAGTTCCGGGCAGTGAACATGCCCTGCTGCTGTTCTGCCCACTACCTGCGGCCGACGAAGCCACAGGCCGCCTGCTGGCTCAGTTGCTGCAGGGGCCGGTTTACCAACGCCTGCGGGTAGAACTGCAACTCGGCTACGCGGTGTTCAGCGCCTTTCGTCAGGTTGAAGGTGTCGGCGGCCTGCTGTTCGGCGTGCAGTCGCCCCACGCCAGCCAAACGCAGATCCTCGATCACCTGCTCACCCTGCTGCGCCTGGGCGTTACCCTGGACCCAGCCGCTCGCGACGCGCTGGCCGGGCAATTCAACGAGACGGCCATGGCCAATGCCGATGTCGCCGAATGGGCGTGGCAGACACACCTGGCTACACAACCCGGCAGGCTGGATGCGCTGCGCAGGGCTATCCTGACCACGCGGCAGACGGATCTGGACCACCTGCTGAGCAACCTGCTCGATACAGGTTCCACTTGGCTATGCTTGGCCAACGCTGCCGCGCCAGACCCTTCCTGGCAGGGCGCAAAGCAATGATTGTTACGCGAGCTGCAATGGCGCTTATCGAATAATTAACCTTTCGGTACAAGTTTTTCTTGTAAGATAGCGCAATCCCAGTTTCAGGGAACTGCCGACCCATGGCGGTACCCAAGTAGTAGCTGAGCAACCCAACCCTCATTCGGAAGGAGTAATTCCATGTGGACCAAACCTGCATACACTGATCTGCGTATCGGCTTCGAAGTCACCATGTACTTCGCTAACCGCTAAGCCCGGCTTAGGGTTCCACGCCTCGGCCTGCCGGGGCGTTTTCGTTTTTTCGATCCGGTTTTCCGCATAGAGAGTGGCCATGTACATCCAGGTTCTCGGCTCCGCCGCCGGTGGCGGGTTCCCGCAGTGGAACTGCAACTGCGTCAACTGCAAGGGCTATCGTGACGGCACCCTGCGGGCCACGGCACGCACCCAATCGTCCATTGCCCTGTCCGACGACGGCGTGCACTGGGTGCTGTGCAATGCCTCGCCCGACATCCGCGCCCAACTGCAGGCCTTTGCGCCGATGCAGCCGGCCCGCGCCCTGCGCGACACCGGCATCAACGCCATCGTGCTGCTGGACAGCCAGATCGACCACACCACCGGCCTGCTCAGCCTGCGCGAAGGTTGCCCGCACCAGGTGTGGTGCACCGACATGGTTCACCAGGACCTCACCACCGGTTTCCCACTGTTCAACATGCTCAGCCACTGGAACGGTGGCCTGCAGTGGAACCGCATCGAGCTGGAAGGGAGCTTCGTCATCGAGGCCTGCCCCAACCTCAAGTTCACCCCCTTCCCCCTGCGCAGCGCAGCACCGCCGTATTCGCCGCACCGCTTCGACCCGCACCCAGGCGATAACCTTGGCCTACTGGTCGAGGACACCCGTACCGGCGGCAAGCTGTTCTACGCCCCAGGCCTGGGCCAGGTCGACGAAAAGCTGCTGGCGATGATGCACGGCGCCGATTGCCTGCTGGTCGACGGCACCCTGTGGGAAGACGATGAAATGCAGCGCCGTGGCGTGGGCACCCGCACCGGCCGCGAGATGGGCCACCTGGCGCAGAACGGGCCCGGCGGCATGCTCGAAGTGCTGGACGGTTTCCCGCGTCAGCGCAAGGTACTTATCCACATCAACAACACCAACCCGATTCTCGATGAAGACTCCCCCGAGCGCGCCGAAGTCCTGCGCCGCGGTGTGGAAGTTGCCTTCGACGGCATGAGCATCGAGTTGTAAGGAGGCCCCATGAGCGACGCACTGCCCATGTCCCCTGCCGAATTCGAGCAGGCCCTGCGCGCCAAGGGCGCCTATTACCACATCCATCACCCCTACCATGTGGCGATGTACCAGGGCCGCGCCACCCGCGAGCAGATCCAGGGCTGGGTGGCCAACCGCTTCTACTACCAGGTCAACATCCCAATGAAGGATGCCGCGATCCTGGCCAACTGCCCGGACCGCGAAGTGCGCCGCGAGTGGATCCAGCGCCTGCTCGACCATGACGGCGCCCCCGGCGAGGATGGCGGCATCGAAGCTTGGCTGCGCCTGGGCCAGGCCGTCGGCCTCGACCCAGACCAGCTGCGCTCGCAAGAGCTGGTACTGCCCGGTGTGCGTTTTGCCGTGGACGCCTACGTCAACTTCGCCCGCCGTGCCAGCTGGCAGGAAGCGGCCAGCAGCTCGCTGACCGAGCTGTTCGCCCCGCAAATCCATCAGTCACGCCTGGACAGTTGGCCGCAGCACTACCCATGGATCGACCCGGCCGGCTACGAATACTTCCGCACCCGCCTGGGCCAGGCCCGACGCGATGTGGAGCACGGCCTGGCGATTACCCTGCAGCACTACACCACCCGCGAGGGACAGGAGCGTATGCTGGAGATCCTGCAGTTCAAGCTGGATATCCTCTGGAGCATGCTCGATGCCATGAGCATGGCCTACGAGCTGAACCGCCCGCCCTATCATTCAGTCACCCAGGAACGGGTGTGGCACAAGGGGATCACCCTATGAGTTTCGACCGTAACCAGGTGCCTAACTGGCGCCCCGGCTACCGTTTCCAGTACGAGCCGGCGCAAAAGGGCCATGTGTTGCTGTACCCCGAAGGCATGATCAAGCTCAACGACAGCGCGAGCCTGATCGGTGGCCTGATCGACGGCCAGCGTGACGTGGCAGCGATCATCAGCGAACTCGAACAGCAATTCCCCGATGTCCCGCAAGTGGCCGACGACATCGAGCAGTTCATGGAGGTGGCCCGTGCCGAACACTGGATCGTCCTCGCCTGAATTGCCGCCCACGCCCGAGGTCGGCCTGCCGCTGTGGCTGCTGGCCGAGCTCACCTATCGCTGCCCGCTGCAGTGCCCGTACTGCTCAAACCCGCTGGACTTCGCCGCCCAGGGCCAGGAACTGAGCACCGAACAGTGGTTCAGGGTGATGGCCGAAGCGCGGGAAATGGGTGCCGCGCAAATCGGCTTTTCCGGCGGCGAGCCACTGGTACGCCAGGACCTGGCCGAGCTGATCGGCGAAGCCCGCCGACTGGGTTACTACACCAACCTGATCACCTCGGGCATTGGCCTGACCGAGGCGCGCATCGCCGACTTCAAGAAAGCCGGCCTGGACCATATCCAGATCAGCTTCCAGGCCAGCGACGAGCAGGTGAACAACCTGCTGGCCGGCTCGAAAAAGGCCTTTGCACAAAAGCTGGAAATGGCCCGTGCGGTGAAAGCCCACGGCTACCCGATGGTGCTCAACTTCGTCACCCATCGGCACAACATCGACAAGATCGACCGCATCATCGAACTGTGCATTGCTCTGGAGGCCGACTTCGTCGAGCTCGCCACCTGCCAGTTCTATGGCTGGGCGCACCTCAACCGCCTGGGGCTGCTACCCACCCGCGCGCAGTTGCAGCGGGCCGAACGCATCACCAACGAATACCGGGACAAGCTCAAGGCCGAGGGCAACCCGTGCAAGCTGATCTTCGTCACCCCGGACTACTACGAGGAGCGTCCCAAAGCCTGCATGAATGGCTGGGGCAACCTGTTCCTCACCATCACCCCGGACGGCACTGCACTGCCCTGTCACGGCGCACGCCAACTGCCGGTTCAATTCCCCAACGTGCGCGACCACAGCCTGCACCATATCTGGTACGAGTCGTTCGGCTTCAATCGCTTCCGTGGTTATGAGTGGATGCGCGAACCGTGCCGTTCCTGCGACGAAAAAGAAAAGGACTTCGGCGGCTGTCGCTGCCAGGCCTTCATGCTCACCGGCGATGCCAGCAACGCCGACCCGGTGTGCGCCAAGTCGGCTGACCACGGCATCATCCTCAAGGCCCGCGAGGAAGCGGAAACCGCCAAGCTCGCCATTGAACAGATGACCTTCCGCAATGATCGAAACTCCCGTGTCATCGCCCGCGGCTGAGTTCAGCGCGGCCCAGGCGGTTGCCGCCGGCACCGACTTCACCGAGCTCAAAGTCAGTGCCGACGGGCTGTTCTGGATCGAATTTCGCCCGGCCGATGGTGCTTGCCGTATCTGGCACTGGCTGCACTACCAGGCCCGCTGCCTGACCCCGGATGGCTTCAGCGTGCGCAGCCGGGTCTACGAGTATGGCGGTGGCAGCTACTGCCTGGGTGGCGACGGCCTGGTCTTCGTCAACGAAAAGGACCAGCAGCTCTACACCCAGCCACTGGACGACTCGCAACCACGGGCGCTGACCCAGGATGCCAGCTGCCGCTACGGCGATGTGCAGTGGCATGACGGCCAGGTGCTGGCCGTCGAGGAGCACCATGCCGAACAGGTGGAGCATCGCCTGGTCGCTGTGGCTGAAAGCAGCCGTGAAGTGCTCGCCGAGGGCGCCGACTTCTATGCCTCACCCACTGTGAGCGCCGATGGCCAACGCCTGGCGTGGATCGAATGGGACCGCCCGGCACAGCCCTGGACCGTCACCCGGCTGATGTGTCGCTCACGGGATGCCAACGGCCATTGGGGGCCGCCGCAGTGTATGGCCGCCGCTGACGAGTCGCTGCAGCAACCACGCTTCGATGCCGATGGCCGGCTGTATTGCCTGTCCGACCGCAAGGGCTTCTGGCAACCCTGGGGTGAAGTCGCTGGCCACTGGCAGGCGTTGCCCGCCGGGCCTGCGGACCATGCGGCCGCACCCTGGCAATTGGGCACCTGCACCTGGTTGGCAATGGGGCCGCAAAGCTACCTGGCCAGTTGGTTCGAGGACGGCTTCGGGCAATTGGGGCTGCGTGCCGAAGATGGCCGCATGGAGCGTTTCGCCAGTGCCTATACGCGCTTTCGCAGCCTGGCCATGGATACCGAACACCTCTATGCCATTGCCGCCTCGCCCATCAGTCCGCCGGCAGTGGTGGCTATCGACCGTGGCAACCATGAAGTACGCGTACTGGCGGGAGGTGCCGAGCTGCTGCCGGCAGGGCAAATCAGCCTGCCGCAGCCCATCCACTACGGCAGTGACCGCGAACAGGCCCATGGCTTCTTCTACCCACCAGCGCAGTCGCAAGGCGCCGCACCGCTGGTGGTATTCGTCCACGGCGGCCCGACTTCGGCCTGTTACCCCGTGCTGGACCCACGCATTCAGTACTGGACCCAGCGCGGCTTTGCCGTGGCCGACCTGAACTACCGAGGCAGCACCGGCTATGGCCGCGAGTACCGCCAGGCACTGCACCTGCGCTGGGGCCAAAGCGATGTGGCCGATGCCTGTGCGGTGGTCGACTATCTGGCGGCTCAGGGCCTGATCGACAAACACAAGGCGTTCATTCGTGGCGGCAGCGCCGGTGGCTACACCACCCTGTGCGCCTTGGCCTTCCATGATGTATTCCGCGCCGGTGCCAGCCTGTACGGGGTCAGCGACCCGGTTGCCCTGAGCCGTGCCACCCATAAATTCGAGGGCGATTACCTGGACTGGCTGATCGGCGACCCGCAACAGGACGCTGAACGCTACCGCCAGCGCACACCGCTGCTGCATGCGGGGCAGATCAGGGTGCCGGTGATTTTCTTCCAGGGTGAGCTGGATGCGGTGGTGGTGCCGGAACAGACGCGGTCGATGCTGGCGGCGCTACAGGCCAACGGGATAGAGGCTGAAGGGCACTTCTATGCGGGCGAGCGGCATGGCTTTCGCAAGGCGCAGAACCTGGCGCATGCGTTGGAAGAAGAGTGGAAGTTCTATTGCCGGGTGCTGGGGCAATAAGCCGAGCGGGCCCTTGTAGGAGCAGCCTTGTGCTGCGAAAGGATCGTCACCGGCAGCGCACTTTCTGTGCCTGTAATGGCCTCTTCGCAGCGCAAGGCTGCTCCTACAGGGACCGTGTTACCGCTTATCGCTTGGCGATGATGTACACCGCGTGCACGATCCCCGGAATGTACCCCAGCAGGGTCAGCAGAATATTCAGCCAGAACGCCCCGCCAAACCCGACCTGCAGAAACACCCCCAGCGGCGGCAGGATGATGGCGATGATGATGCGGATAAAGTCCATGCGAGTCTCTCCTGAAGGGTTACAGCAAAGACTAGCTGCCCGCCCTAGAGGTTCCACAGGCAAAAAAAAACGCCCCAGGCCGAATGAAACAGGCCAGGGGCGATGCGCAGGAACGCCAGACGGTTCGTAGAATTCTCGGTCTTGCTACACAGTTACGCCGGCACCTCGCGGCGGGCCTGCTGCTGGGCATGCAGGCGGGCGAAGGCGCGGGCCAGGCGCAGCAGCATCTCGTCGATGTTGCCCTTGCTCACGGTCAGCGCCGGCGAAAACCGCACCACATCGGCTTGCGGCGCGTTCAGCAGCAGGCCTTCGTACAGGGCTGCCGCTACCAGTTCGCGGGCCAGGTTTTCTTTCAGTTGCAGGGCCCACAGCAGGCCTTGCCCACGCACTTCACCCTGGCCATAGCGCCCGGCCAGACGGCTCAGGCCTTCACGCAGGTGGCGGCCGTTATCCTGCACCTGGGTGAAGAAACCAGGCTCCAGCACGGTCTCCAGCACTGCCAAGCCGGCGGCGCACATCAAGGCGTTGCCATGGTGGCTGCCTTCCAGCTCACCCGGCTCGGCGCAGCATGCCGTGCCCCGGGCCAGCAAGGCGGCCAGCGGCACGCCACCGCCCAGGCCCTTGCCCAGGGTGATGATGTCGGCGCGCACGCCATAGGTCTCTTCTGCCAATAGCGCACCACAGCGGCCAACACCGGTCTGCACCTCATCGAGGATCAGCAGGATGCCCAGTTCGCGGCACAGCGTTTCCACGCCCTTGAGGTATTCCTGGGTTGCCGGGATGACGCCCGCTTCGCCCTGGATCGGCTCAAGCATGATTGCCACGGTGCGTGAATCCACCGCAGCGTGCAGCGCCGCCAGGTCATTGAACGGCACCTTGCTGAAACCCGGCAGGCCCGGTTCGCAGCGATTGCACGGCAGCGGGTCGGACGCAGACAACGCACCCAGGCTGCGGCCATGGCAGGCCTGGCTGGCGGTGATGATGTGATAGGCACCGTTGCGGTGCAGCTGGCCCCACTTGCGCGCCAGCTTGATCGCACCTTCGCAGGCCTCGGCACCGCTGTTGAGCAGGTAGGCCTGGTCACTGCCGGTGCTCTGGCACAGGCGGTTGACCAGGCCCAGCAGGCCTCGGCTGTGGAAGCCCGAGCCCGGGTTGATCAGCGCCTGGGCCTGGTTGCCCAACGCTTTTACCAGCACACTGGGGCTGTGGCCCAGGCTATTGACCGCTCCACCCTGAGTGAAGTCCAGGTAGGCGTGCCCTTCGTTGTCCCACAACCAGGAGCCCTGGCCCCGCACGAATACCTGCGCTGCACGTTCGGCGCTGGGCATCAGGCGATCACGCGACAGCTCGGCTGCTTGCGGCACGATCACCGGCGCACGCTTGGGCTCGGCGACGGCGGCAGGGGCCGAGCGGCGCAGGTTGAACAGGTTCATCAGGGCTCCAACCAATCACGGTAAAGGGCGGCACGGTGCGGTCTTGCTGCCGTCACTCGATATTTTGCCTTGCCTATCAAAAGTGTTTTTCATCCGGGGTAACAATCGAGCTATTCATCGCTGTAACCCTTTGGAATACGGCGATAGACTAGGCCCCGCGAGGGTTTTCGACCATTTCGTTTTTCCAGCATTTTCGATAAGTGTTACTTATGGATTTCCGCCAACTGCGTTATTTCGTCGCGGTGTATGAAGAAGGGCACGTAGGCCGTGCCGCCGAACGCCTGTCGCTGTCTCAGCCGGCGCTGTCCCAGCAAATCCGTCAGCTGGAGCACAGCCTCGACCTAAGTCTGTTCGAGCGCAGCAACAAGCGCCTGTTGCCGACCCTGGCCGCCCACACCTTGTACAACCATGCCTTGCCGTTGCTCGACGGCCTGCAGCGTGCTCACGAGGCCATGCGCAACTTCAAGGGCCAGTCGCTGCGCACCTTGGCCATCGGCGTGCTGCAGACCGTGCGGCCTAGCCTGGTGCCACAGCTGCTCGAACGGCTACGCAAGGCTCAGCCTCACCTGGTCGTGCAGATTTACGAGTTGTCGGGGTTGGAGATCGAACGGCGCCTGCTCAATGGCAGCCTGGACATCGGTATCAGCTACTTGCCGCCGCGCCAGCCAGGGCTGCATGGCCTGCTGTTGTACGAAGATGAGCTGCAACTGGTCATACCCGATACCCACCCGCTGAAGGACTTCAAGAAGGTCTCCATCCGCCAAGCCGCCGAGTTGCCCATGCTGATGCTGGGCGAAGAGTTCCAGATCCGCCAGATCTGGCAGGCACAGCTGGCCAGCCAAGGCCGACGGCCGCAGGTGCAGGCAGAGATGAACAACATGGCGGGGATTCTCGACAGCCTGGCGCACACGGCGCTGGCCACCATTCTGCCGGGGCGGGCCAAGGAGGCTGCCGAGGATGACCAGGGGCTGCTGTGGAAGCCGCTGAGCGAGCCGCGCGTGCCGCTGAAGGTTGGCCTGGTGTTCCGCGATGCCCAGCGCCAGCAGGCCTCTGTGGAGCTGCTACGCACGCTGCTGGAGGAAGAAACCGATGCCCGCCTGTTGGGGACGTCACCGCTGGATGTGCTGGCCTGAAAAAACACGCGCACAAAGAAAACCCCGCCGAAGCGGGGTTTTCCAGACTGTTTCCCTGTGACATCCGTATCATCCCGCCGTCCTGGCAGGTGGTCCTTCGTCGTCTTCCTTGATCTGTCCTTTGCGCTTCCTGCGCAACGTCCATGTGGTAAAGATTAACCATGGATCCAATCTGAGAACAGTGGAGAAAAGTCACCACGTTGTGTAGGAAAAAGCTTACAAGCCAAGCGCTGTCAAAACTGCTCGGCATCCAGCAGGTACAGCGACTCACTCCCCGCCTTCACCGAAGCCACCAGCGAGTCCACCCGTGGCAGCAACCGCGCAAAGTAGAACCGCGCCGTACCCAGCTTCCCGGAGTAGAACGCCTCATCACCCTCACCCGCCTTGGCGGCCCGTGCCATCAGTGCCCACATGTAGCCATAGGCAACATAGCCAAAGGCATGCAGGTACTCGACCGAAGCCGCGCCAATTTCATTCGGGTTGCCCTTGGCCTGTTGCAATACCCACTCGGTCAGCCCATCGAGCTGATCGAGCGAAGCGCCCAGTGGGTTGGCGAATTCGTGCAGTTCGCTGCCCGCACTGGCAATGAACTGGCGAATCTCATCGGAGAACAGCTTGTAATACGCCCCGCCACTGGCCACCACCTTGCGACCCATCAGGTCCAACGCCTGGATACCGTTGGTGCCTTCGTAGATTTGCGTAATGCGCACATCGCGCACCAGTTGCTCCTGGCCCCACTCGCGAATATAACCATGCCCACCGAACACCTGCTGGCCATGCACCGCACACTCCAGGCCCAGGTCGGTGAGGAACGCCTTTGCCACCGGCGTCAGCAGTGCCACCAGCTCTTCGCTGCGTTTGCGCACATTGGCGTCTTCGCTGTACTTGGCACTGTCCAGCTGCATGGCCACGTAGGTGGAGAAAGCGCGGCCCCCTTCGATCAGCGCCTTCATGGTCAGCAGCATGCGGCGCACGTCCGGGTGGACGATGATTGGGTCGGCGGCCTTGTCCTTGGCTTGCGGGCCGGTCGGGGCGCGGCTCTGCAAACGATCGCGGGCGTACTCAACGGCGTTCTGGTAGGAACGCTCGGCCGACGCCAGGCCCTGGATGCCAACACCCAGGCGCTCGTAGTTCATCATGGTGAACATTGCCGCCAGGCCCTTGTTCGGCTCGCCGACGATGTAACCGACCGCTTCGTCGAAGTTCATCACGCAGGTAGCCGAAGCCTGGATACCCATCTTGTGCTCGATCGAGCCGCATGTGGCCGGGTTACGCGCGCCGAGGCTGCCATCTTCATTGACCAGGAACTTCGGCACCAGGAACAGCGAGATGCCTTTCGGCCCCGCCGGTGCATCAGGCAGCTTGGCCAGCACCAGGTGGATGATGTTTTCGGTCAGGTCGTGCTCGCCACCGGTGATGAAGATCTTGGTGCCGCTGACCTTGTAGCTGCCGTCGGCCTGGGGCTCGGCCTTGGTGCGGATGATGCCCAGGTCGGTACCGGCATGTGGCTCGGTCAGGCACATGGAACCCGCCCACACGCCGGCGTACATGTTCGGCAGGTATTTTTCCTTCAAAGCTTCGCTGGCGTGGGCGTTGATCGACAGGCAGGCGCCCGCGGTCAGCATCGGATACAGACCGAAGGCCAGGCTGGAGGCATTGACCATTTCCTCGACCTGCGCCGAGATGACCTTGGGCATGCCCATGCCACCGAACAGCGGGTCGCCGCCCACGCCCACCCAGCCACCTTCGGCGTAGGTGTTGTAAGCCTCGATGAAGCCGGCTGGGGTGCGCACTGCGCCGTTGTCCCAGTGGCACCCTTCTTCATCGGCGGCGCGGCTGAGCGGCGCGATGGTTTTGGCGGTGACTTTGCCGGCTTCTTCCAGCACGGCCATGGCCGTGTCGGCATCCACAACTTCGGCCAGCGCGGGCAATTGCCCCCACTGCTCGGCCACGTTGAAGACTTCATTCAGTACGAAGCGCATGTCGCGCAGGGGCGCTTTATAGTCAGCCATGACAACCTCTCGCTAGTCGGGTCGGGGCGGTCTCGGGGAACCGCGACACTGGGGTTACTGGCAGTGTAACCGAACAACTTTTACGAGACATAGGGTCATCACTCGACCATACAGTCTTGTTCGGTCACGCCATGCGCACCGCCCCACGCTGCGATTGTTGCCCATGCACCATGACACAATTGCGCCCTGCGCCTTTGGCGCTGTACAGCGCCTGGTCAGCGGATTTCAGCACCGCTTCGGGGTTGCGATGATCAGCCTGACGCTCGGCCACGCCGATGCTGATAGTGACCGATACCGTGCCGCCACCGCTGCCCGCCCGCCGCTGACGCCCAGCCGTATCGTCCTGCGGGCGGTTGCTCTGGTCGCGCAGGTGCATCACATAGTTGGCGATCACCTCGCGCACGGCTTCCACGTGGGGCACACATTCCTCGGCCGTCTTGCCGGCGAACACCAGGGCGAACTCCTCGCCACCATAACGGTAGGCTCGGCCGCCGCCGGTCACCTTGGACAAGCGGCTGGCCACCAGACGCAACACCTGGTCGCCCACGTCGTGCCCGTGGGTATCGTTGAATTTCTTGAAGTGGTCGACATCGGTCATGGCGATCACATAATTGCGCCCCAGGCGCTGCATGCGTTCATTCAGCGCCCGGCGCCCCGGCAGCCCGGTCAGTTCGTCGCGGAAGGCCATCTGGTAAGCCTCGTGCGCTACTGCCGCGGCGATCATCAGCATCACCTGGCTGCACATGATGTTCAGGGTGAATGGCAGGATGAAGGTTTGCGGCAGCATCCAGAAAATACCTACCAGGCCCGTTATCAACGCAGCGTGCAGAGGCCGCGGTGCACGCAGGTATTGAACTATCAGCAGGATGAACACGCCGATGAACAAGGGGTAGACCATCTGGATCAGGCTCATCCACTGGCCGTGCAAGGCCGGCCAACGGATTTCCGCCAGCCATGTCAGCAGTGCTTCGGGATAGCTTTGTTCGAGGGCCACCGCCACGCTACCCACGGCAAACAGCACGGCGCTGCGGGCAATCAGGTCCTGCAGCAGGTGGGTACGTTCCTGCCAGGCGCCATACAGCCCGAACAGCGCGGGCAGCAGCAGGCACACCAGGTGGAAGATCACTGCGGCGTCCTCGCGCACGCGGCCATGGTCACGGTAGAAGTCGGTCTGGGTATCGAGCAGGAAGTAGGCGATGTACACCGTGAGCATCATGAACAGCTCACGCTGGCGGCGATACACCGCGCAGTAGGCGCCGCCCAGCAGCAGGACCAAGGTAGGCAGGACATTGAACAGCGATGTGAAAAAGACGCTGAGGTCTCTCACATAGGCTGCGGCGAGCCCTGCCAACAACAGAACCAGCGATGGCAGAAAGTGGCTTGCGCGAACAGCGTTAAGACGAAACAAGGGTAATCTCCAACCCGGCAGATCAATAATGGCATTGTGCCCTTACTTCATCGGCAGCACACATGAACAATTGAATTTCCGATCAGGTGCGATCCTTGTAGGAGCAGCCTTGTGCTGCGAAAGGGCCGGTATGACAGAAATTTTTTTGGGCAGTTATGGCCTCTTCGCAGCACAAGGCTGCTCCTACAAGGGATAGGCGTCTGGTTGCAGAAAAAAAAACCCGCCTGCCCCGGTAAGGGCAGGCGGGCTTTCGTTACAACCGATGGATCAGTACGACAGGCCGAAGTGCTCTTCGTCCATTTCCATCAGGTTGTTGGCACCCGACAGCATGGTCGCCACATGGGTACGGGTACGCGGCAAGATGCGTTGGAAGTAGAAGCGTGCCGTCTGCAGCTTGGCGGTGTAGAACGCCTCTTCACTGGTGCCGGCTGCCAGTTTCTCTGCCGCCAGGCGGGCGATGTCGGCCCAGAAGTAGGCCAGGCAGGCATAGCCGGAATACATCAGGTAATCGACCGAGGCCGCCCCCACTTCTTCGCGGTCTTTCATGGCAGCCATGCCCACTTTCATGGTCAGCTCGCCCCACTCCTTGTTGATGGCAGCCAGCGGCTCGACGAACTCCTTGACCGCTTCGTTACCTTCCTGCGCCTGGCAGAACTTGTGCACGATCTTGGTGAAGCCCTTCAGCGCTTCGCCCTGGGTCATCAGCACTTTACGGCCGAGCAGGTCGAGTGCCTGGATACCGGTAGTGCCTTCGTACAGCATGGAGATACGGCTGTCGCGCACGTTCTGCTCCATGCCCCATTCGGCGATGAAGCCATGGCCACCGTAGATCTGCACGCCGTGGTTGGCGGCCTCGAAACCGACTTCGGTCATGAACGCCTTGGCAATCGGGGTCAGGAACGCCAACAGGGCGTCAGCCTTTTTACGCGCTTCTTCGTCCTGGCTGTACTTGACGATGTCCACCTGCTTGGCGGTGAAGTACACCATCGCACGGTTGCCTTCGGCGAAGGCCTTCATGGTCAGCAGCATGCGGCGCACGTCCGGGTGGACGATGATCGGGTCGGCAGCCTTGTCCGGTGCTTTCGGGCCGGTCAGAGAACGCATTTGCAGGCGCTCGCGGGCGTACTTCAAGCCACCCTGGAACGCCACCTCGGCGTGGGCCAGGCCTTGCAGCGCGGTACCCAGGCGAGCGGTGTTCATGAAGGTGAACATGCAGTTCAGGCCTTTGTTGGCCGGGCCGATCAGGTAGCCGGTGGCCGCATCGAAGTTCATCACGCAGGTCGCGTTACCGTGGATGCCCATCTTGTGCTCGATGGACCCGCAGCTCACGCCGTTGCGCTCACCCACGCCGCCTTCGGCATTGGGCAGGAACTTCGGCACGATGAACAGCGAAATACCTTTGGTACCGGCCGGTGCGTCCGGCAGGCGGGCCAGGACGATATGGACGATGTTGTCGGCCATGTCGTGCTCACCGGCCGAAATGAAGATCTTGGTGCCCGACACTTTGTAGCTGCCGTCGGCCTGTGGCTCGGCCTTGGTGCGCAGCATGCCCAGGTCGGTACCGCAGTGCGGCTCGGTCAGGCACATGGTGCCCGTCCACTCGCCAGACACCAGCTTGGTCAGGTAGGTGTGCTGCTGTTCGGCGGTGCCATGCGCAGAGATGGTGTTCATCGCGCCATGGGACAGGCCTGGGTACATGCCCCACGACCAGTTCGAACCGCCGACCATTTCGCTCAGGGCCAGGCCCAGCGACTCCGGCAGGCCTTGGCCGCCATGCTCGACGTCATGCGCCAGGCTCGGCCAGCCGCCTTCGACGAACTGCTCGTAGGCCGCTTTGAAGCCAGTCGGGGTTTTCACGCCCGATTCGCTCCAGGTACAGCCTTCCTGGTCACCCACACGGTTCAGCGGCGACAGCACCTGCTCACAGAACTTCGCACCCTCTTCGAGGATCGCGTCGACCATGTCAGGCGTGGCGTCCTGGCAGCCCGGCAGGCTCTGATAGTGCGCCTCATAGCCAAGCAGCTCGTCGCGAACGAAGCGGATATCACGCAAGGGGGCTTTGTAATCAGGCATTGCGATGAACCTCTGAGTCAGTTCTGTGGGGGTGACCAGCTCTTGGCGGCCGTCTATCAAACAGTTGTTTGAAACTTACGTTTAGCACCGCGTTCTGTCAAGGATGGACTATGGTGCCATTTACGCCGCGAAAAATGGCATTTACGTCATCCCCAGGAAAAAGATGCCCCTGTGGGAGCGGGCGCGCCCGCGAAAGGGCCCGGCCAGACAGTTGAGATGTCTGACCTGACGCATTCGCGGGCAAGCCCGCTCCCACAGGGGTCATCTGCAAAGTTCGAGTGAGCGGCCTATCAGGCGTAGGTATCGATGATCCGGCCGAGCATTTCGTCGGATGCCTTGACCACTTTTGCGCCAAGTTCGACTTCGGTTTTGCCCACCGCCTGTTGCACGATGCTGGTGGCCAGGTCCATCTGCTGGCTGCGGTCGACCGCGCGCAGGCGCTCGGCCTGAAAGTCACTGGACTGGCTGGTGGCGGTACGTTCGGCAGTGGTGTTGGCGATCTGGCCGGCGGCCTGATCGACGCGGTTCTGGCCGGTGTGGATTGCGCTCAGGCCCGCGTAATAGGCGGAGCTACCGGTGATTTCCATGTCAGGACTCCATTGACGCTGGATGACGAACAGCCCCAATTAAAGCAGGCCAAGCGCGAAAAGGCCCGTTTAAATCCCTAATGGCCTGGTGCCAGTCGATAGCCCTTGGGTATATCTGCACCGGCCTCTTCGCGGGCACGCCCTGTATTGTACCTGTGGGAGCGGGCAAGCCCGCGAAAGGGCCGGGCCTGGAAACGGCTAATCCAGCAGATCCAGTTGCAGATGCTCAGCCACCATGTCGGCACTGGCTTGCTTGAGCTTGGGTACCCGCCCTAGACACGGCGCCGGCAAACGCTCTGCCAAGCTGGCCAGATTCTCTTCGAGCCGCGAAGTTCTCGGCTCGATGATGTTCGCCACCCACCCCGCCAGCTGCAGCCCGTCCCGCTCGATCGCCTCGGCGCTGAGCAAGGCATGGCTGATGCAACCCAAGCGCACCCCGACCACCAGAATCACCGGCAACTGCAGGGCAACGGCAAGGTCGGACAGGTTCTCCAGGCCCGACAATGGCACACGCCAGCCACCGGCCCCTTCCACCAGCGTGAAGTCGGCATTTTGTTGCAGCACATTACGCATGGCCGCCAACAGCGCCGGCACGGCCAGCGTCACCCCCGCCTCGCGTGCCGCCACGTGCGGGGCAATGGCCGGCTCGAAGGCAAACGGGTTGACCTGTTCATAGGGCAACTTGATCGTGCTTTCGTCGATCAGTGCCTGGGCATCGCTGTTGCGCAAGCCTTTGGGCGTCATCGTGCAACCAGAGGCCACCGGCTTGGCGCCCAGTGTGCTCATGCCCTGCAAGCGCGCCGCATGCAACAGCCCGGCGGCGATGGTGGTCTTGCCGACATCGGTGTCGGTACCGGCAATGAAATAAGCCTGGCTCATCGTGCTCCCCTTACCCCCGTGGCTTGCGCAACACACCATAGACCACTTGATAGGTGGCTGGCAGCCCCGCAGGCTGGCGAAACGCCTCATAGGCCTGCAACAAGCCCTGCATACGCGCCCTGCCGGTGAGGCCGGAGGGGCGCCCAGGGTTCAGATTGTGCGCTCCCAGCGCCTTCAGCTCATGGGTCAAGCTGCGCACATCCGGGTAGTGCAGCACATGCGGGCAGCGCTGCAGCTCAAGTTGTTCGAAGCCGCTGGCTGCGCACAGGCGTTGGTAGTCTTCGAAACGGCGGAAGCGGTTCACATGCACCAGGCCATCCACCGCCTGCCAGCTGGCGCGCAGTTCGTCGAGGGTGCCCACGCACAGGCTGCTGAAAGCCAGAACACCGCCAGGGCGCAACACCCGCTGCGCCTCGGCCAACACACTGGCGAACTGGTCGCACCACTGCACCGCCAGGCTGGAAAACACTAGGTCGACACAACCGTCACGCAGCGGCAAACGCTCGGCGTCGCCGGCCACGTGATACTGCGCCCCGCCCTGCTCACAACGAGCATGGCGCAGCATGCCTTCGGCGATATCCACCGCCACGCCACTGGCCTGGGCGAAGCGCTCAGCCAGCATGCGGCTGAAATGCCCGGTGCCGCTGCCCAGGTCCAGCCAATGCAAAGGCTGCAAGCCTGCCGGCAACTGCTCCAGCAGGTTCGAACCTACCGCGCGCTGCAAGGCCGCCACGCTGTCGTAACTGGCCGCGGCGCGGGAGAACGAAGCCGCTACCTGGCGTTTGTCGGGCAATGCGCCGGGCAGGGTCGGACGGGAAAGGTCAGTCATCGCCACTCTCATGCAGGAAACTCTTGATGCCCGCCGCCAGCTCCTGCGGGTACTCCAGCAGGAACGCGTGGGAACTGTCTTCGACCAGGCCCACTTCCACATCGGGCAGCAATTCGCTCAACGCCTTCGCTGCCTCTGCCGGCACCAGCGCATCGCTGCCGGCGAACAGGTGCAACTGCGGGCCGCCGTAGGCCTGCAGCGCTTCGCGGGTGTCCAGCTTGGCCAGCACCTCAAGGCCGGTGGCCAGGTACAGCGGGTCGGTGTCCGGCACGCCGACACCCAATTGGCGCAACAGGGTGCGCGGTTGCAGGGCACCCTCGCTGCACAAAGTACGGAAGCGCTTGAGGGTGACCTGGGTATGGCTGCGGCAGCCGTCGAGGAAGGTGCCGAAGGTGTCTTCGGCCATGCCGTGGGGCCAGTCCGCGCGGGCCACGAAACTGGGGTTGCTGCCCAGTGTCAGCAGGCCACAGCAGTGGTCGCCACGCTTGTGCGCGAGCGCGCTGGCGAGCATGCCGCCCAACGACCAACCGCCCAGCCAGACATCCCCCGGCAACTTGCGGTCCAGGTGGTCAAGCCAGGCTTCCACGTCGCTATGAGGCAATTCCGGCAGGGGCATCAGCTCTACCTGCAGGCGAGAGTCCTGGGCGCGCAGGCTAGCCGCCAGCGGCTCCAGGGCAGCAGTGCCCAGGCCCCAGCCGGGCAACAGAACAAGTCGATTACGCATCGGCGTTCTCCAACTGTGGATAACACTCGGCCAATGCATTCAACAATAGCTGCACCTGCGCTTCGCTGTGCGCGGCACTCAGGGTGACCCGCAGGCGGGCACTGCCAGCCGGCACGGTAGGGGGGCGGATGGCCGTCACCAGCAAGCCGCGCTCACGCAGCATGCGAGACAGGCGCAAGGCCTGCGCGCTGTCGCCGATAACGATAGGCTGGATCGGTGTCGGGCTGTCCATCAATTGCAGCCCGATCTGCCGCGCGCCTTCGCGGAACTGGCCGATCAACGCTGCCAAGTGTTCACGACGCCAGGTTTCACGGCGCAGCAGCTCCAGGCTCTTGAGCGTGGCGCAGGCCAGCGCCGGTGGCTGGCTGGTGGTGTAGATGTAGGGGCGGGCGAACTGCACCAGCGCCTCGATCAGTTCTTCGCTGCCGGCAACGAAGGCACCCGCCGTACCGCAAGCCTTGCCGAGCGTGCCGATGAGCACCGGCACATCCTCCATGCTCAGGCCGAAGTGCTCGACGATGCCACCGCCCTGTGCGCCCAAGGTGCCCAGGCCATGAGCGTCGTCGACCATCAGCCAGGCGCCCCGCGCCCGGGCCACATCGGCCAGCGCTGGCAGGTCGGCCAGGTCGCCGTCCATGCTGAACACGCCATCGGTCACCACCAGGGTATTGCCGATGGCCTTGTCCAGGCGGCTGGCCAGGCTGGCCGGGTCGTTGTGCAAATAGCGGTTGAAGCGAGCACCGCTGAGCAGCCCGCCGTCCAGCAACGAGGCATGGTTCAGGCGGTCTTGCAGCACCGTGTCACCCTGCCCCACCAACGCGGTGATGGCGCCCAGGTTGGCCATGTAGCCGGTGGAGAACAACAGCGCGCGCGGGCGCCCGGTGAGTTCGGCCAGCGCCTCTTCAACCTGGTGGTGCGGCGTGCTGTGGCCGACCACCAAGTGCGAAGCACCGCCACCCACACCCCAGCGCTCGGCGCCGGCCTGCCAGGCAGCGATCACTTCGGGGTGGTTGGCCAGGCCCAGGTAGTCATTGCTGCAGAAAGCCAGCAAGCGCTGACCGTCGACCACCACTTCCGGCCCCTGCGGGCTTTCCAGCAATGGCCGCTGCCGATACAGGTCTGCGGCGCGCCGTTCGGCCAGGCGCGCCGCCAAGTCGAAGGCCATATCAGGCCGATGCAGCGTTGTAGAACATCTCGCTGCTGCGCTGCTCGACCAGCGCCTGCTCGATGGCTGCCTGGTGCACTTCATCGGCGTGCTCTTCCCGCGCTTCAGGCTTGATGCCCAGGCGTGCGAACAGTTGCATGTCCTTGTCGGCCTGCGGGTTGGCGGTAGTCAGCAGTTTTTCGCCGTAGAAAATCGAGTTGGCGCCAGCCATGAAGGCCAGGGCCTGCATCTGCTCGTTCATCTGCTCGCGGCCGGCGGACAGGCGCACGTGCGACTTGGGCATCAGCAAGCGGGCCACGGCCAGCATGCGGATGAAGTCGAACGGGTCGACGTCCTCTTCCTCGGCCAGCGGCGTGCCGGCCACCTTGACCAGCATGTTGATCGGCACCGACTCCGGGTGCTCGGGCAGGTTCGCCAGCTGGATCAGCAAGCCAGCGCGGTCGTCCAGCGACTCGCCCATGCCCAGGATGCCGCCGGAACAGATCTTCATCCCGGCGTCACGCACGTAGGCCAGGGTCTGCAGGCGCTCGCTGTAGGTACGGGTGGTGATGATGCTGCCGTAGAACTCCGGCGAGGTGTCGAGGTTGTGGTTGTAGTAGTCCAGGCCAGCCTGGGCCAGGGCCAGGGTCTGATCCTGGTCGAGCTTGCCGAGGGTCATGCAGGTTTCCAGGCCCATGGCCTTCACGCCTTTGACCATCTCCAGCACGTAGGGCATGTCTTTGGCCGACGGGTGCTTCCAGGCCGCGCCCATGCAGAAGCGGGTAGAACCGATGGCTTTGGCGCGGGCGGCCTCTTCCAGCACTTTTTGCACTTCCATCAGTTTCTGTTTTTCCAGCCCGGTGTTGTAGTGGCCGGACTGTGGACAATATTTGCAATCTTCCGGGCAGGCACCGGTCTTGATCGACAACAGGGTCGAAACTTGCACGCGGTTGGGGTCGAAATGCGCGCGGTGTACCGTCTGCGCCTGGAACAGCAAGTCATTGAACGGTTGCTGGAACAGCGCCTTGACCTCGGCCAGGGACCAGTCGTGACGTGTTGTTGCAGTTGTGCTGGCGCTCATCGGCGTTTCCTTGTTTAGGCTGTAGCTGGCGCCGGGACAGAAAAGCCCGCCAGCGCATCACGGATAGCTCGCATAGTCATGGAAGCCCTATGAACTGTCAACCACACTGGAAAATGCTGGTTTACAAGTGCTCATTTACTGACCAGGCTTGTTCGCTCTGCGATGAGCCCGCCGAGCAGCGCTATCCGTTATGCGTCGCCTGCGAGCAAGAACTCCCCTGGCTGGGTGATCACTGCCAGTATTGCGCCCTGCCCTTGCCGATGGCTGGGTTGACCTGCGCCCAGTGCTGCCGCCGCTTGCCGGCCTTCGATCAGGTCATTGCCCTGTGGCATTTCGGCTTTCCGGTGGACACGTTGATCAGCCGCTTCAAGCACAATCGCCAATGGCCATTGGGGCGTTTGATGGCAGAGTTGCTCGGGCATGGTTTGCTGCACCGCTTTGCCGAAGGGCTGCCGCGACCTGACGTGCTGTTGCCTGTGCCCTTGGCCAAGCGTCGACTGCGCGAGCGCGGGTTCAACCAGGCCGGGATGCTTGGGCGTTGGTTGTCCTCGCAGCTGGGGTTGACTTGCGACCAGCGGTTGCTGGTGCGCACGCGCGAAACGCCCACGCAGCAACAGCTAGGCGCCAAGGCAAGGCGGCGCAATTTGCGCCAGGCGTTTGCGGTGGCGGGTGAGCTGGAGGGCAAGCATGTCGCCATTGTCGATGATGTACTGACCACCGGTGCCACTGCGCAGGCCGTTGCCGAAGTGCTGCGCAAGGCTGGCGCGCGGCGAGTCGATGTGTATTGCCTGGCGCGTACCCCCATGCCGGGGTATGCATGACCCTGTGCTGTCCTCCACAATTCACCTTCAAGCCATTCACCTACAACGACTCAATGCCCATGCCGCTGCCCACTCTGCTTACCCAGCACATCGCTCGCCGCCCCCAGCGCATCGCGTTGTTGCAGCACATTGCCGAGCAAGGCTCGATCACCCGCGCCGCCAAGGCGGCGGGCATCAGCTACAAGGCTGCCTGGGATGCCATCGACGAGCTCAACAACCTGGCCAGCCAGCCCTTGGTCGAGCGCAGTACCGGTGGCCGCGGCGGTGGCGGTGCGCGCTTGTCGCCCGAGGGCGAGCGGGTGCTGCGCCTGTATCTAAGGCTGCAGGCCCTGCAGGCGCAAATCCTCGAAGCCGCCGAAGAGTCCAGTGATCTCGACCTGCTAGGGCGCCTGATGCTGCGCACCAGCGCGCGCAACCAACTGCAGGGCCAGGTCAGCGGCCTGCGCCGCGAAGGCCGGTATGACCGCATCAGCCTGGCATTGGGCGGTGGGCTGGAGATCGATGCGCTGATTACGCACGACAGTACCGCGCGGCTGGAACTGACGCTGGGAACGATGGTGGTGGCGTTGCTCAAGGCTGGGTGGGTGCGGTTATTGCCGGAAGGTGAAGCGGCCGAAGCAGGCAGCAACTGCTTGAGCGCAACAGTGGAAGAAGTGCTGACCGAAGACGGACCGAGCGAGGTCCGCCTGGCGCTGGGCAATGGGCAGACATTGTGTGCCATTGCCGAGGTGGAATGGCTGGCAGGGCAGCAGGTGGCGCCTGGCAGTTCGGTACGGGTGCAGTTTCATCCGTCCGTTGTGCTGATCGGGGTTCCTGCATAGCCTGGGCGGGCCTCTTCGCGGCTAAAGCCGCTCCTACAGGGACCGCGCCGCCTGAGGGATGTTCACAAAACCCGTGGGAGCGGCTTTAGCCGCGAAGAGGCCGGCACAGGTATAACGCTGTACCATGGGCTCCATGCCGCCTATCCCCGGAGCCCCCATGTCCCACCCCTTCGACACCCTCACCCCCGACCTGGTCCTGGACGCCGTGGAAAGCCTGGGCTTTCTCAGCGATGCCAGGGTGCTGGCGCTGAACAGCTATGAAAACCGCGTCTACCAGGTGGGCATCGAAGACGCGCGGCCGCTGATCGCCAAGTTCTACCGCCCAGGCCGCTGGAGCGATGCGGCCATCCTCGAAGAACACGCCTTCACCGCCGAACTCGCCGACTGCGAAGTACCGGTGGTTGCGCCAATGCGGCACGACGGCCGCACTCTGTTCGAACATCAGGGCTTTCGTTTCACACTGTTCCCCCGCCGCGGCGGCCATGCCCCCGAACCAGGCAACCTCGACCAGCTGTATCGCTTGGGCCAACTGCTAGGCCGCCTGCATGCCGTGGGCGCCAGCAAACCGTTCGAGCACCGTGAGGCCCTGGCTGTGGACAACTTTGGCCATGCCTCGCTGAACACCTTGCTGGAGGGCGACTTCGTTCCTCGTGAACTGCTGCCGGCGTTCGAATCCGTGGCCCGCGACCTGCTCAAGCGGGTCGAGGACATCTACGCCCGCACACCCCATCAGCTCATCCGCCTGCACGGCGACCTGCACCCCGGCAACTTGATGCACCGTGACGAGGTGTACCACGTGGTCGACCTGGACGATTGCCGCATGGGCCCGGCAGTACAGGACCTGTGGATGATGTTGGCCGGTAGCCGCGAAGAGCGCCTGGGGCAACTGGCCGAGCTGATTGACGGCTATAACGAGTTCCACGACTTCGACCCGCGCGAACTGGCCCTGATCGAGCCGCTGCGCGCCCTGCGCCAGTTGCACTACAGCGCATGGCTGGCGCGGCGCTGGGATGACCCGGCGTTCCCGCCCAGCTTCCCTTGGTTCGGCCAGCCCCGCTACTGGGGTGACCAGATCCTCGCCCTGCGCGAACAAATGGCGGCGCTGGATGAAGCACCGCTGAAATTGTTCTAGAAGCACGCCAACCTCTGTCTACAATAGGCGTCGCTTTATTTAGCTACCTAAGCAAGGATTCTGCATGCACGCCGCAAACCCGCGTCGCGGGTACATACTGGGCCTGAGCGCCTACATCATCTGGGGCCTGTTCCCCATTTACTTCAAGGCGATACAGAGCGTCCCGGCGGTGGAGATCATTGTCCACCGGGTGCTCTGGTCGGCGCTGTTCGGCTCGTTGCTGCTGCTGGTGTGGAAACACCCAGGCTGGTGGCGTGAGCTGCGCGACAACCCACGCCGGCTGGGCATCCTGGCACTGAGCGGGGCACTGATCGCCGGTAACTGGCTGACTTACGTGTGGGCGGTGAACAACGGCCGTATGCTCGAGGCCAGCCTGGGCTACTACATCAACCCGCTGATCAACGTGCTGCTGGGCATGCTGATTCTTGGCGAGCGCCTGCGCCGCCTGCAGTGGCTGGCGGTGGGCATGGCCGCCGTGGGTGTGGCCCAGCAGGTATGGCAAGTGGGCAGCCTGCCCTGGGTCTCGCTGGTGCTGGCGCTGAGCTTCGGCTTCTATGGGCTGATTCGCAAACAGGCGCCAGTCGCGGCGCTGCCGGGCCTGGTGGTGGAAACCTGGATGTTGGTGCCGCTGGCCCTTGGCTGGCTGCTGCTGCACCCGGCGGCGATGAGTGCCCAAGGGGCGTTCTACACCAGCAGCGAGGCGCTGTGGCTGATGGCTGCCGGGCCGGTAACGCTGGTTCCGCTGGTGTGCTTCAATGCTGCGGCGCGGCACCTGCCTTACACCACGCTGGGCTTCTTGCAATACCTGGCGCCGACCTTGGTGCTGCTGCAGGCAGTGCTGCTGTTCGATGAGCACCTGTCGTCGAGCAACCTGGTAGCGTTCATGTTCATCTGGGCGGGCCTGGCGATTTACAGCGTCGATGCCTGGTTGAGCTTGCGCAAGCGCAGCTGATCAAAAAACAACCAAAACTCTGCAGGCCATGTAGGTCGCGGCCTGCAGAGACATCTCCAAAGGTTATCCACACCCTCGTCCCCGTGCTTTGTGCACAAGCTGCTGATATTTGGGTGTTTTTTGATCAAAGCTGGGTAAGGCACAGGGTGCCTGGGCTGCAGGGGTACACCCCCAGGTTATCCACAGGGCCTTCCCCGAGATATCGGGATAACCGCGGGGGCGGCTTTGCAGCCCCCGGCGTTGTCAATCCTCCGCCCGTAACTGCAACTCCACCATCAAATCATCCGCCAGGCTCTCCAGCTTCTGCTGCAGTTCATCCAGCGACAGGGTCAACGGTAACGCCAGTAACGCATCAGCATGGAAAAGCGGCTCACTGCTCATCGGTGCTGGCCGCACCTCAGTGGTAAACCGCTCCAGATTCACCCCCATATCAGCCAGCAGCCTAGTGATATCCCGCACTATCCCAGGCCGATCATTACCCACCAGTTCCATGGCAATCGGCTTCCAGGTACGCGACGGTTCGATCCCGCTCTCGGCAATCAGCACCCGAATGTCATACCGGGCCAGCCCCTGCAGCGACGCCACCAGCTCAGTGTAATTTTCTGCCGGCACCGCCACCCGCAAGATACCGGCAAACTGCCCAGCCATGCGCGACATGCGGCTTTCCAGCCAGTTGCCACTGTGGTCGGCGATGCACTGGGCAATGCGTTCGACCTGGCCGGCCTTGTCAGGGGCAATAACAGTCAGTACAAGATGATCCACAAGCCCTTCCTCGTGTCGGACCGCGCCGGGCGGCAGAAAATCGGGGGATCGACTCAGTATAGGCAAGGCGCGGCAACCTGCCGCAGGGCAATTCGCACGACGAATCGTGTACTGTTTCAAGATTTATCTGGAACAATCCACCTGTTTTTTGCGAACATACCCACTCCCAGCGTGACCATACGCGACCAACGGGTCGCATAACGGCGCTTTTAGTCTGATTTTGCCCCGCCTACTGCTTCATGTAGTATCCCGTGGCGCGGACTACAAAACGTCGTTTGGATGTCTGCCAAGGCGCCTGTGAAAATACGCACATTGTCCGCCAGCCTGTCTGGCAGGCCGCACCCAGCCGCGCCCGGCGCAATCCGGGGCACGCACTGGTGCCGTGTTTAGAGAAGCGCTACAGGCTTAATACAGAAGAGCGAAATAGCTGAGCAGAGTGAGGCAAGCAATGACTGGATACGTTCAAGTCGGTGGCCTTCAGGTCGCCAAGGTCCTGTACGACTTCGTTAACAACGAAGCCATCCCAGGGACCGGCATCGTCGCCGAGCAGTTCTGGGCGGGTGCAGAGAAGATCATCAATGACCTCGCTCCAAAGAACAAAGCCCTGCTCGCCAAGCGCGACGAGCTGCAAGCCAAGATCGACGCCTGGCACCAGGCACGCAAAGGCCAGGCCCACGACGCCGTAGCCTACAAAGCATTCCTCCAGGAAATCGGCTACCTGCTGCCACAAGCCGACGATTTCCAGGCCACCACCCAGAATGTGGACGAAGAAATCGCCCACATGGCCGGCCCGCAGCTGGTCGTTCCGGTGATGAACGCCCGCTTCGCCCTGAACGCCGCCAACGCCCGTTGGGGTTCGCTGTACGACGCCCTGTACGGCACCGATGCCATCAGCGATGAAGGCGGCGCCGAAAAAGGCCAGGGTTACAACAAGGTACGTGGCGACAAGGTCATCGCCTTCGCCCGCGCCTTCCTCGACGAAGCCGCGCCACTGGCCGCCGGCTCGCACGTCGACTCCACCGGCTACCGCATCGAAGGCGGCAAGCTGATCGTCGCCCTGAAAGGCGGCAGCAACAGCGGCCTGCGTGACGATGCCCAGCTGATCGGCTTCCACGGCGACGCCGCCGCACCGACCGCCGTGCTGCTCAAGCACAACGGCTTGCACTTCGAGATCCAGGTCGATGCCAGCACCCCAGTTGGCAGCACCGATGCCGCCGGCGTCAAAGACATCCTGATGGAGTCGGCGCTGACCACCATCATGGACTGCGAAGACTCGGTTGCCGCCGTCGATGCCGACGACAAGGTGGTCGTCTATCGCAACTGGCTGGGCCTGATGAAAGGCGACCTGGCCGAAAGCGTGAGCAAAGGTGGCAAAACCTTCACTCGCACCATGAACCCGGACCGCGAATACGCCGCGCCCAACGGCGGCAGCGTGACCTTGCATGGCCGTTCGCTGCTGTTCGTGCGCAACGTTGGCCACCTGATGACCAACCCGGCGATCCTCGATGCCCAGGGCAACGAAATTCCCGAAGGTATCCAGGACGGCCTGTTCACCAACCTGATCGCCCTGCACAACCTCAACGGCAACACCAGCCGCAAGAACACCCGCAGCGGCAGCGTGTACATCGTCAAGCCGAAGATGCACGGCCCGGAAGAAGTGGCCTTCGCCGCCGAAATCTTCAGCCAGGTTGAAGACCTGCTGGGCATGAAGCGCAACACCGTCAAGGTCGGCATCATGGACGAGGAACGCCGCACCACGGTCAACCTCAAGTCCTGCATCAAGGCGGCCGCCGAGCGCGTGGTGTTCATCAACACCGGCTTCCTCGACCGTACCGGCGATGAAATCCACACCTCGATGGAAGCCGGCGCCGTCGTGCGCAAAGGCGCCATGAAGAACGAGAAGTGGATCGGCGCCTACGAGAACAACAACGTCGACGTTGGCCTGGCCACCGGCCTGCAAGGCCGCGCGCAAATCGGCAAGGGCATGTGGGCCATGCCTGACCTGATGGCGGCCATGCTCGAACAGAAAATCGCCCACCCGCTGGCCGGTGCCAACACCGCCTGGGTACCGTCGCCGACTGCCGCCACCCTGCATGCCCTGCACTACCACAAGGTGGATGTACAGGCGCGCCAGCGTGAACTGGCTTCGCGTACCCCGGCCTCGGTGGACGACATCCTGGCCATCCCGCTGGCTGCCGACACCAACTGGTCGGCCGAAGAGATCCGCAACGAGCTGGACAACAACGCCCAGGGCATCCTCGGCTACGTGGTGCGCTGGATCGACCAGGGTGTGGGTTGCTCGAAGGTGCCGGACATCAACAACGTCGGCCTGATGGAAGACCGTGCCACCCTGCGCATCTCCGCCCAGCTGCTGGCCAACTGGCTGCGCCACGGCGTGGTCAGCCAGGAGCAGGTGCTGGAAAGCCTCAAGCGCATGGCCGTGGTGGTCGACCAGCAGAACGCTGGCGACGCCCTGTACCGCCCAATGGCGCCGAACTTCGACGACAACGTCGCGTTCCAGGCGGCTGTGGAGCTGGTGGTGGAAGGTGGCAAGCAGCCGAACGGCTATACCGAGCCGGTTCTGCACCGCCGTCGCCGCGAGTTCAAGGCGCGTAACGGGTTGTAAACCGCAAGGGGCCGCTTTGCGGCCCATTCGCGGCACAAGGCCGCTCCTACAAGGGAACGCGTAACCCCTGTAGGTGCGGCCTTGTGCCGCGAATGGGCTGCAAAGCAGCCCCTTTCCGCCTCACTGCATTTTCAATTCTTTTTTCACCAATTCCAGCAGTTTGCCCAGGTCCACCGGCTTGAGCAGGAAATCCACCACCCCCAGGTGCATCACATCCACCGCCTCTTTCACATCGGTGTCACCCGACACCACGATGATCGACAACGCCGCCCGCTCCGACTCACGAATCCTCCGGATCAACTCCAGGCCATCCTCGGGCTGCATGCGTAAATCCGTGATCATCAAACTGATCCGTTGCTGGTAATGCAGGTACAACCTGGCTTCCTCCGCCCCGTCCGCCCCGACTGCATCGATGCCCCGGCTTTTCAGGTAAAGGATCAGCGCCTCCCGGTTGACCGCGTTGTCATCCACCACCAACACCAGCGGCCTGGGCGCCACAGGCGCACTCACCACGGCCAATGCCTCGCGTTCGGCGTCGCTCAGGATGTCGGTGTGCTCAGGCATGCTTGTCTCGTCAAAAAATTCCGCTTCAGCAGTAGGACCGCATTACTTGCGTAACCCGTTTCGCCTTTCGTCGGGTCTCTGACAGGGGCGCCCATAGACTTACGTCCAATGGGCACCACCCCGCCGCAAGCCGACCATGGAGGCAGAGAACAACAGGGCCGGCACCTATATATAGATATATATAGTTCGGCGTAGCGATACGGTCAGTTTCATGAGCAAAAAGGACGCCTACAGCCAGGCGGGCAGGACAGCAGTGCTGCAGAACATCCAGGGCACCTTGCAATTCCTGCAGCGCTTCCCGCCATTCAACCAGATGGAACACAGCCACCTGGCCTACCTGGTCGAGCAGTGCCAGCTGCGTTTCTATGCGGGCGGCGAGAGCATCGTCAAGCCTGCAGACGGGCCAGTCGAGCACTTCTACATCGTCAAGCAGGGGCGCGTGGTCGGCGAGCGCCAGCACCTCGTCAAACCGGGTGTCGAGACCACCTTCGAAATCACCAGCGGCGAATGCTTCCCGCTGGCTGCCCTGCTGGGCGAGCGGGCAACGCGCACCGAGCACCTGGCGGGTGAGGACACCTTCTGCCTGCAGTTGAACAAGGCCGCGTTCATCCGCGTGTTCTCGATGTCTGAAGTGTTTCGAGACTTTGCCCTGCGCGGGGTCAGCAGCCTGCTGGACCAGGTGAACCAGCAGGTCCGCCAACGTGCCGTGGAAACCCTCGGTACCCAGTACTCGCTAAATACCCCCCTGGGCGAACTGGCCATGCGTCACCCGGTGGTGTGCAGCGCCGATACACCGTTGCGTGACGCCGTGCGGCTGATGCACGAGCAACAGGTCGGCAGCATCGTGGTGGTCGACCCGCAGCGCTACCCCATCGGCATCTTCACCCTGCGCGATCTGCGCCAGGTGGTGGCCGCGGAAAGTGCCGACCTGGGTGCACCCATCGACCGGCACATGACCGCCAAACCCTTCTACCTAAGCCCCCAAGCCAGCGCCTTCGACGCCGCCATGGCCATGACCGAGCGACACATTGCCCATGTGTGCCTGGTAGAAAACCGGCGCCTGTGCGGGGTGGTTTCCGAACGTGACCTGTTTTCCCTGCAACGGGTCGACCTGGTTCACCTGGCGCGCACCATCCGCCATGCCCCTCGGCTCGACACCCTGGTCTCGCTGCGCGGTGAAATCAGCCAACTGGTCGAGCGCATGCTGGCCCATGGCGCATCGTCGACGCAGATCACCCAGATCATCACCTTGCTCAACGACCATACCGTGTGCCGGGTCATCGAGCTGGCCCTGGCCGAGCGTGGCGACCCAGGCGTGCCCTTCAGCTGGCTGTGCTTTGGCAGCGAAGGCCGACGCGAGCAGACCCTGCACACCGACCAGGACAACGGCATCCTCTTCGAAGCCGTCGACAAGGCCGAGGCCGACGCCATCCGCGCCCGCCTGCTGCCGCTGGCGCAATACATCAACCAGTGCCTGGCCCAGTGCGGTTTCACCTTGTGCATGGGCAATGTCATGGCCGGCAACCCCGAGCTGTGCCTGTCGCGCAGCGAATGGGCGCGGCGCTTTGCCGGTTTCGTTCGCGAAGCCAGCCCGGAAAACCTGCTGGGTTCGAGCATCTACTTCGACCTGCGGGTGGTGTGGGGCGACGAGCAGGGCTGCGAACAACTGCGCCAGGGCCTGCTTCAGCAGGTAGCCGACAATCGCATCTTCCAGCGCATGCTGGCCGACAACGCCCTGCGCCAACGCCCACCGGTAGGCCGCCTGCGCGAGTTCGTGCTGACCCGCCAAGGTAACGACAAAGCCGCCACCCTCGACCTCAAGGTCCAGGGCCTGACGCCCTTCGTCGATGGCGCCCGTTTGCTGGCCCTGGCCAATGGCATAGGTGCCTGCAATACCCTGGAGCGCCTACGCCAACTGGTGGCCAAGGGCGTGATCGAACCGCTGGATGGCGCTGCCTATGAAGAGGCCTATCACTTCATCCAGCAAACCCGTATGCAGCAGCATCAGCGCCAGACCCGCGACAACCTGCCTTACTCCAACCGGCTTGACCCGGACAGCCTCAATCACCTGGACCGGCGCATCCTGCGCGAGTCCCTGCGCCAGGCCCAGCGCCTGCAAAGCAGCCTGGCCTTGCGGTATCAGCTATGAGCCTGTTCGCCTGGCTGCGCCCCAGTGCGCCCGAACTGGACCATGCCACGCGCCAGCGCCTGGCCCGGCAGCCAAAACCCGCGCCACTGGGTGTGTGCAGCTTGCGCGAGCAGCGCTGGGTGGTGCTGGACCTGGAAACCAGTGGGCTCAACCCCAACCGTGACCAGGTGCTGTCGATCGGGGCAGTGGCCATCGAAGACGGCGCCATCGACTTTGCCCAGCAGTTCGAGCGCACCTTGCACCGGCCGTTGCAGAAGACCAACGCCAGCGTGCTGATCCACGGCCTGGGCCCCAGCGCCCTGGCTGCCGGTTGCGACCCGGCCGAGGCCTTGCTGGATTTGCTCGATTTCATTGGCGACAGCCCGGTGCTGGCGTTCCACGCGCCATTCGACCAGCGCATGCTGGCACGGGCGTTGAAAGAGAGCCTTGGCCATCGCTTGCAATCTGTTTTTCTCGACGTTGCCGAGCTTGCGCCGATGCTCAACCCCGACACGGTGTTGCGCGAAGCCGGGCTGGATGACTGGGTGGCGCGCTTCGGTCTGCAAGTGGAAGAGCGCCACCATGCCAGCGCCGATGCCCAGGTAACCGCAGAGCTGGCACTGATTCTGTTCAGCCAGGCCCGGCGCCAGCAACTGGACAGCCCGTTGCAGCTGGAACAACGGTTGCGTGGGTGGCGGCGGCGCATCGTGCAAAGTCACGGTTTGTAGGGGTTGAGTGCTGCGGCGCCGGTGAGATCGAGCGCCGCCCGCGCGGCGCATCGCGAGCGAAGCTCGCTCCTACGTTTGTTTCGGGCCAGTAACGCCTGCGCCAACGCGCGCGACCGCCTTGTTTGTACGACG
>NZ_JBLUPS010000019.1:0-100096 GCF_048068035.1 Pseudomonas sp. NY11955 | reverse complement strand
ACAACACGGCCCCCCTCGGGCCCCTTTTTTTTTCCATCCTGGCCCGGCCTCCCCGGGGGCCACCCCCGGAAGAGGCCGGCACAGGTAAACCGAAGACCTCAGTTCTTCTCAGCCCGCTCACGCAACCCTTTCAGGGTATTGAACGGCGCATCGACCACGAATTTGTTGGCCACCATCGCCGGCACGCTACCGCCCGGCTCGGTGTGCACCTGGTAGGTCACTTCCGTGCTATCGCCCTTGGGCACCAGCTTCCAGAAGCCCTCGACCTTGGCCACCCGTACAAAGCCCTTCTCTTCCGGGATATAGGTCGGCTCTTCGATCAGGTTACGGGTCAGGCTACCATCAGCTCCCTTGACCGTGGTCACATGCAGCACCGAATCACGCGGCGTCACCGGCCATGGCGTATTGAACTGGGTATAGGTCCAGCTCTGGTCACCTTCATGCTTGAGCAACTTCTGCGATTTGCACTCATGAATCCATGTGCAGGCCCCGACCACGTCTTCCTGCAGTGCCTGCACCTTGGCCAAAGGCGCCTTGATCAGGGTAACCCCCTGGTAAGCCTTGTACTTGGAACCAGCCACTTCGCTGAGGGACACCTTGATCCCCTCCTCGTCCTTGGCCACTTGCCAGTTTTCGGCCCAGGCCGCAGGCGACAGCAGAACACCCACGCCACACAGCAGTGCAATACGCTTGAACGATCTCATCATGTTTATCCTTGTTGTCGAAGATCCAGCCTGTCACGCCGCCGTCATCTGCTCCCACCAACCCAGAATCCTGATCGCCTCGTCACGGTCACTGCCACACACCTCGATGTCCGCCTTGAAACCACCACATACCGCGGGCCGTTCAGGCTTGCCGAACAGGTCGCAGAGGTTGGCCGCAGTCAAGTGCAGGCAGCGTTCGCCCGCCGGCTTGCCGCTGGGCATGCGCGGCATCGCGGAAGTGATGGACGGGGCGATGCAGCAGGCACCGCAGCCCTCACGGCAATTCATGGCTTTTCACCAAAATCAGGACTCCCTGGAACAAAACGGGACGAACGTCCCTGGATAGTAACCGCTCAAACAGGCGTTTGAAATTGCTGGCACGATGAAATCCGCCGTGACCCAGCAGTCAGTTCAAACCTATTGGCGGTACTCGAAATCGATGGCCGCCCCTTCCACGTCATGGCGGCTGTCATTGCGCAGTTGCAGCTGCATTTCGTTGTTGATCAGCCGACCATTGAGCTGGAACGGGCTGTCATTGGTCTCAGGCTTTTCAGTGAACATGGGCGGCAGCAAAGGTTTGCGCCGCTGGATGGGCGAAGGCGTGCCCACATTCGGCTCAAGGCTGTTGACCATATCGACCGGCAGGCTGAGGTCCAGCTTTGCTTTGGGCAAGGGCTTGGCAACAGCTTTGCTGACTGGCTTGTGCGCTGGCTTGGCCTTCTTGTTGCCGGCCTGTTTTGCCGCCTGTTTCTGCACAGGCTTGGCTGCCACCTTTTTGGGCACCTGCTTACCCTGAGCGGCCTGTGCCTGGCTTGCCGGCTGCGCAGCCAAGGCTGGACTACCCAGGTAGCAGAGCGGTGCCAGGCACAAGATCAGAGCAAAATGGCGTAAAGCATTCATGGCAAATGGACAGGCTGACAGGAAAGGTGCGTATGCTCCCTGTTCCACAGGCGGCTGGCAAGCCTTACAAAGGTGTGAGCGCAGGCTCCCTGCACAACTGCTGCGCCAGCAAACCGAGCGTAATCACCGCCCGCTCGGCCTCTTTGTTCCACGGGATGCCGCAATTGAGGCGGATGCAGTGGTTGAACTGCTCTGTGTTACTGAATATTAGACCCGGTGCAATGCTGATGCCTTGCTCTAGCGCACGCACATGCAGCTCCTGGGTATTGACCCGCCCCGGCAGGCTTACCCAGAGGATGAAACCGCCTGTCGGCCGGGTCATCTGGGTACCTTCGGGGAAGTGCTGCTGCACCGCCAGCTGATAGGCACTGAGGTTCTTGCGATATTCCTGGCGTATGTAGCGCAGGTGCCGGTCGTAGCCGCCATTTTCCAGATAGGCTGCCACACCCATCTGCGTCACGCTGCAGGCCGAGTGCGTGGTAAAGGTCTGCAGGCGCTGAATCTCGTCCTGGTAACGCCCAGCGATCATCCAACCCACGCGCACGCCAGGGGACAAGGTTTTGGAGAAGCTCGAACAGTAGATCACCCGGTCCAACCGGTCGAACGCCTTCAGCGCCTTGGTCTTGCCCTGCTCGAACATCAGCTCGCCATAGATATCGTCCTCGACGATCTGGATATCGAAGTCCGAGGCCAGGCGCAGCAGTTGCTTTTGCCGCTCTTCCGGGATCGTGCCGCCTAGCGGATTGCTCAGGCGCGCCGTCAGCACCAAGGCCTTGATCGACCACTGGTTGGCCGCCAACTGCAAGGCCTCAAGGCTGATGCCAGTGGACGGATCACTGGGGATTTCGATCACTTTCAGGCCCAGCAGGTCAGCCAACTGCAGCAAACCGTAATAGGTCGGTGATTCGGCGGCGATCAGGTCGCCCGGGCGGGTCAGCACGCGCAGCGACATTTGCAGGGCATCGACGCACCCATGGGTCACGATCACTTCACGCGGGTCAACCAGCACGCCGGCATCGCGCATGCGAATGGCGATCTGCCGGCGCAATGGTTCGAAACCTGGGCTGAACATGTAGCTGAAAGCACGCGGGCTATGGAAACGCGTCACTTTGGCAATTTGCTGATGCAGGGCGCGCACGGGTAGGTAGTCAACATGCGGTACCGCGGCGCCAAACGGGAACACGCCATCGCGTCGCGCCTCGGTCAGCACCTGCTGAATGATGCTGGCGCGCGTGACCAGCCCAGGGCGCTCCACCCGGGCGATGTCCGGGGTTTGCGCGGTCAAGGCCGGGGTCTGGTGCACATAGTAGCCAGACTGCGGCCGTGCCCGGATAAGCCCCTGATCCTCGAGGTTGGCATAGGCCTGCAACACCGTGGCATGGCTGACATTGAGCTGAGCGCTCATCTTGCGCACGGAAGGTACCCGCTCGCCTGGCTGGTAGACACCACGACGGATGTCATCGGCCAGTTGCTGGGCGATACGCTGGTACAGCAGCAGGTTGGTCATGGCGACAGGCTCGTTGTTCTTGTACGGGGCACTGACGGTAGAGGATACCGTAACAGTTGCAAAGTGTACTGGGACAGATTGCAACATAGTCGACAATACAACAGCGTGATAGCTATCGAAACGATTAGACCGACAAAAAGCGGGAACGCTTTGCGCGCCTTCGCGGACTCGCCAGCTCCCACAAGGCTGCGCGCACCTGTGGGAGCTGGCAAGACTCAGCGCGCTGGCGCGAGCTTGCCCTTGTCGTCGGAGAATACGATCTCCACCCGGCGGTTCTGCGCCCTGCCCCGCTCCGAGGCATTGGCCTCGATCGGGTACTGGTCGCCGTAGCCCTCGACCTGCAAGCGTTTTTCGTCGATACCCAGGTCCACCAGCATGTCGGCCACAGACTGCGCCCGGTCGCGCGACAGCTTCAGGTTGTCCTCGGCCAGGCCGGTGCTGTCGGTATAGCCCTCGATACGCACTACACGACGGGGGTTGAGTTGCAGGAACTGCACCAGCTTGAGCACAGTTCGGCTGGCCGAGTTTTTCAGGTCGGCACTGCCGGTATCGAACAGCACATCACCCAAGGTCATCACCAGGCCACGGTCGGTCTGCTCCGAAGCCAATGCGGCGATTTGCGACTCGACCCACTTACCCTGCTGCTGCACGCTGGCCAACTTGGCCTCGCGCAAAGCCAGCTGCAGACGCTGGCGCTCCAGGTCGAGCTTGGCCTGGCGCTCCTGATTCAGCGCCAGCTTGGCATGCTCGCTGGCAATCTCGCTGTAGCGCTGGCTGAGGTAAGCGTAATGCCGCACATCGGATCCGGTGCCAATGTAACTGGACAAGCGCTCGGCACGGGCCAGCGACTCGCCGGCACGGATCACGTCACGCGGTGCACTGCGCAGCACATCGGAATCATCCTTGACCTTCTGGAAGGCTGCGGTGGCCTCATCCAGCGCGGCGCTGCTGCGCTGACTGGCGCAGCCCTGCAAACCCGCCGCCAATACCAGCATAGCCAGCGCAGCCAATGGCATACGACGGATCATGGCTGCACCTCCAACTGCTTGCGCAGGCGCTTGACCCGCGACTGCAGCAGTTGCAGCTGCTCTTCGCTCTTCTGGTTCAGCACCTGGGCTTCGGCCAGGCGCGCATCCAGCTCGGCCTGCTCGGCGCGCATGCGCGCGTCGCGGTAGTCTTCGGTCAGCATGTTGGTCTTGGCGCGGGCCAGTTTATCTTCAGCCAGTTTCAGCGTTTCGACCTGCTCGGTGGCGCCGACGGCCTTGGCCTGTTCCAGTGCCTGTTCGGAAATGCGCATCTGCTCGTCAGGGGCCGGGTCGTTGGCGCAGCCAGCCAGGCCGAGCACGGCCAGGGCAAGGATTAGTGGTTGGGTTCTCACGCAATCTTCCTAGTGTTTGGGGGCGTCCGCCGGCACCTGCAACTGCGCTTTCCAGCGCTCGACATTACGTTGCAGCACAGCCTCGGACGCACCGGAGATCGGCAATTCTGTCAGTTTTTTTGCCAATTGCCCACGCAACCAGCTGTCATTGCACGCCGAGTTGTGCGACAGCGCCAGGTACAGGCCCGGCCGATCCACCGGCAGGCCGCGGGCGATCAGGTCATTGCTCATCCCCAGGCTCTGGACCATGGCCATGCCGGAGTATCGGCCAGCCAGCACATAGTCCACCTGGCCGAGCACCAGTTTCTGGAACGCCTGGGTCAGGTTCTGCGCCGGCACCAGTTTCAGCTGGGCCTTGGCGAACGCCGTGAAGGCCGGGGTCAGGCGCGCACGCTCGGACAAACTGCCCTGATACTTTGCCAAGTCCGCAGGGCCATCGAAGGTCAACTGTGCGTCGTGACGGGTCCACACCAGGTACTCGTTGAGCTGCAACGGCGGATGCAGGTAGTCCAGCGCAGTCAGCTGCTCCACCTGCATGGGGGTGTCGAGCAGCAGGTCCATGCGCCCGCTGCGCACCTCCTCCAGCGCCTGTTCACGACGGCCGGCGCTCAGCACCTCGACCTTCACGCCCAGTTCGCTCGCCACTTGGCGCAACAAGTCGACGTTGGCGCCAATCAGGTGTTTCGGGTCTTTCGGGTCTTGCCACGAATAGGGCGGCGCATCAGGACTGCCGGTTGCCACCAGGCGTTCGCACTTGCTGGCTGCCATGGCCAGCGGCGACACCAACACTGCCAGGCATGCCAGCACCCTGCCTGCTTTATGCAGCACCATTGCTCACTCCTTGTATTGCTCGGCCCCGGCCCATCAGGTAGACGCCGTACCTGTAGGAGCAGCCTCGTGCTGCGAAAGGGCCGGTATGACCAAACATTTGTGACTGCCTCTTCGCAGCACAAGGCTGCTCCTACAGGAACCGCACCAAGCGCCGCATCGGAAAAGGCCAAAAAAAACCCGGCCCTGTGAGGGGCCGGGTTCTTTATAAGTGAAGCAGGCGGATCAGACCAGCTTTTCCAGCTCCGGAACCGCTTCGAACAGGTCGGCAACCAGGCCGTAGTCGGCTACCTGGAAGATCGGCGCTTCTTCGTCCTTGTTGATCGCAACGATCACTTTGGAGTCCTTCATACCGGCCAGGTGCTGGATCGCACCCGAGATACCGACAGCGATGTACAGCTGCGGCGCAACGATCTTGCCGGTCTGGCCGACCTGCATGTCGTTCGGCACAAAGCCTGCGTCGACCGCGGCGCGCGAGGCACCCACAGCGGCGCCGAGCTTGTCGGCCAGGCTGTACAGATGCTTGAAGTTGTCACCGTTGCCCATGCCACGGCCGCCGGAAACGACGATCTTGGCAGCAGTCAGCTCTGGGCGATCAGACTTGGCCAGCTCTTCGCCAACGAAGGCCGAAATGCCAGCGTTGTGCGCAGCGCCAACAGCCTCGACGGCAGCCGAGCCACCTTCGGCGGCCACGGCGTCGAAGCCGGTGGTACGCACGGTGATGACCTTGATAGCCGCACTCGATTGCACGGTGGCAATGGCGTTACCGGCATAGATCGGGCGCTTGAAGGTGTCGGCGGACTCGACCGAGATGATCTCGGAGATCTGGTCCACATCCAGCAGCGCGGCAACGCGCGGCAGGATGTTCTTGCCGTTGGTGGTGGCCGGGGCCAGTACGTGGCTGTAACCCTTGGCCAGCTCGACGATCAGCGGCGCGACGTTCTCTGGCAGGACGTGAGCGTAGGCTGCGTTGTCGGCAACCAGCACCTTGGCCACGCCAGCGATCTTGGCAGCGGACTCGGCAACGCCACCGACGCTCTGGCCTGCGACCAGCACGTGCACATCACCACCGATCTTGGCGGCTGCGGCAACAGTGTTCAGGGTGGAAGGTGCTACGGCACCGTTCTCGTATTCAGCGACAACCAGGATAGTCATTTAGATTACCTTCGCTTCGTTCTTCAGCTTCTCGACCAGTTCGGCCACCGACTTGACCTTGATGCCAGCGCTGCGGGCAGCCGGGGCTTCAACTTTCACGGTCTTGTTGGTGGAGGCGAGGGAAACGCCCAGCGCGTCTGGAGTAACGGTTTCCAGCGGCTTCTTCTTGGCCTTCATGATGTTAGGCAGCGACGCATAGCGCGGCTCGTTCAGGCGCAGGTCGGTGGTGACGATCGCGGGCAGGTTCAGCGCAACGGTCTGCAGGCCGCCATCGATTTCACGGGTGACATTGAGCTTGTCGCCAGCGACTTCGACCTTGGAGGCGAAGGTGCCCTGGGCGTAGCCAGTCAGCGCGGCCAGCATCTGGCCGGTCTGGTTGTTGTCACTGTCGATGGCCTGCTTGCCGAGGATGACCAGCTGCGGCTGTTCTTTGTCGACAACGGCTTTCAGCGCCTTGGCCACGGCCAGGGAGTTCAGTTCGTCAGCGGCTTCTACCAGGATGGCACGGTCGGCACCCAGGGCCAGGGCGGTACGCAGTTGCTCCTGGGCAGTGGCCGGGCCAACGGAAACGACGACGATCTCGGTCGCAACGCCCTTTTCCTTCAGGCGGACGGCCTCTTCCACGGCGATTTCGCAGAAGGGGTTCATGGACATCTTGACGTTAGCAAGGTCGACGCCGGAGTTGTCCGCCTTGACGCGAACCTTGACGTTGTAGTCGACCACTCGTTTGACAGCTACAAGAACCTTCATGGATTCCTCGTTACTCTCCGGTGAATAGATAGTCGCCTGGGGCTGAGCCCGGCGATGCGCGTGGGTACAAGGGCACCTCTAAAGACGTGTCGGGAGGCGGTAACTTCACAGTGACCGAACAGTCTTGTTCGGACCATCGCGATAAATACTCACGGGTCATTTTCTGTCGTGGCGTGTAAACTCCACTACAAACCGGCCTAAGCCCGCAAAACCCTGCTCCACACCTGGTCTTTAGAGGTGTACCTGCGCCCGGCTGCAAGCCTACGGCGAACGTAAAACCGCTCGTATCTTGACCGTAACACCCAATCCGGTCAATACGGCAAATCGGTCACCCTCCAGCCGCGTACCTGTGATTTTACTGGCCTGCGGCAAATTCAAACAAACGTTTGTATTGGACCCGCCAAGTGGTGTAGATATAATGCGCGGCCAAGACAAAACGGTGTAGTCCGTCATTTGCGCAGCTACAGTTTCGCTCCCGTGACGAGCCACTGCGCGCAAGCACCCATAAGACCAAGCAACAGCACGAGCCTTGATGAGTAGGAGAGAACCAGTGGAACGCGAATACATGGAATTCGACGTGGTCATCGTCGGCGCCGGCCCGGCGGGCCTGTCCGCCGCCTGCCGCCTGAAGCAGAAGGCCGCCGAAGCCGGTAGCGAAATCAGCGTCTGCGTGGTGGAGAAAGGCTCTGAAGTCGGTGCCCACATCCTCTCCGGTGCGGTGTTCGAACCGCGCGCCCTGAATGAGCTGTTCCCCGACTGGAAGGAACTCGGCGCGCCGCTGAACACCGAAGTGAAGCGCGATGACATCTACGTGCTCAAAGATGCCGGCAGCGCGACCAAGGTGCCTGACCTGTTCGTGCCCAAGACCATGCACAACCATGGCAACTACATCATCTCGCTGGGCAACCTGTGCCGCTGGCTGGCCCAGCAGGCCGAGAACCTGGGCGTGGAAATTTATCCGGGCTTCGCCGCCCAGGAAGCGCTGTTCGACGACAACGGCGTAGTCCGTGGCATCGTCACTGGCGACCTCGGCGTAGACCGTGAAGGCAACCCGAAAGACGGCCTGTACACCCCGGGCATGGAACTGCGCGCCAAGTACACCCTGTTCGCCGAAGGCTGCCGTGGCCATATCGGCAAGCAGTTGATCAAGCGCTTCAACCTCGACAGCGAAGCCGACGCGCAGCACTACGGCATCGGTCTGAAGGAAATCTGGGAAATCGACCCGGCCAAGCACGAGCAGGGGCTGGTGGTGCACACCGCCGGCTGGCCGCTGGACGTAATGGCCAAGGACAACACCGGTGGCTCGTTCCTCTATCACCTGGAAAACAACCAGGTGGTGGTCGGCCTGATCGTCGACCTGTCGTACGCCAACCCATACCTGTCGCCATTCGACGAGTTCCAGCGCCTGAAGCACCACCCGGTGATGAGCCAGTACCTCGAAGGCGGCAAGCGTATCAGCTACGGCGCTCGCGCCATCTGCAAAGGCGGCCTGAACTCGCTGCCGAAGATGGTCTTCAACGGCGGCGCGCTGATCGGTTGCGACCTGGGCACTCTGAACTTCTCCAAGATCAAGGGCAGCCACACCGCGATGAAGTCGGGCATGCTCGCGGCTGAAGCCGTGGCTGACGCACTGATCGCCGGCAGCGAAGGCGGCGATGCGCTGAATACTTACGTCGATGCCTTCAAGGCCAGCTGGCTGCATGAGGAACTGTTCGCCAGCCGTAACTTCGGCCCGGCGCTGCACAAGTTCGGCCCGCTGCTCGGTGGCGCGTTCAACTATATCGACCAGAACTGGTTCGGCGGCAAGCTGCCGTTCACCCTGCACGACACCAAGCCGGACTACGCCTGCCTCAAGCTCGCGGCGGACTCGAAGAAGATCGACTACCCGAAACCGGACGGCAAGCTCAGCTTCGACAAGCTCAGCTCGGTATTCCTCTCCAGCACCAACCACGAAGAGGAACAACCCTGCCACCTGAAGCTGACCGACCCAAGCATTCCGATCGCCAGCAACCTGCCGCTGTACGACGAGCCGGCCCAGCGCTACTGCCCGGCGGGCGTGTACGAAGTGGTCACTCAGGAAGACGGCAACAAGCGCTTCCAGATCAACGCGCAGAACTGCGTGCATTGCAAAACCTGCGACATCAAGGACCCGGCCCAGAACATCACCTGGGTCACCCCTGAAGGCGCCGGCGGGCCGAACTACCCGAACATGTAAGGGGCCCTACCCTAGCGCTAACAAAAAGCCCTTGGTTTTCGCGAACCAAGGGCTTTTTGTTAGCCGCCAACATCAGGCTGTACGTACTTCCTCGAAAAGCTCTGGGTGGCGATCCAGCAGCTTCAGCAGTTTCACCAGCGCCACGGGTGGCGTGGTCTTGCCGTTTTCATAGCGAGAAAAAGCATTTACCCCACCACCGAAAATTTCCCCCGCTTGACGCTGGTCAAGGTCGAATTTCCGGCGCATGGAGACAATGAAGGAAGGGTCCACAACAGTCGCGTTGACTTGGCGCTCGAATGCCGTCATCAGGCTGCTGACACGCATGGCTTCATCATGGCTAAGTACGCACTCACCACAGGCGGAACAATAATCGCCACTGACGTCAGGGATTACGGTTGCCTCTCCTTTGTAACTAAAGGGCATACCCTGAGTGTCAGGTGCAAGCTCCGCACCGCCGCAAATTGGACATCTCATGTTTACATCTCCTTGAAAGACACGATGAGCACTTCGTCTACCACGGAAACTTTCAGATAAACGTTCCCAACTGCCGTAAGCGGGCGATACACATCCTGCCAAATCCGATGGTCAATGTGGCTGGTCATGCTCTTGTAGAAGTCATCTCGCTTCAAACCGGCGATCACCTCGAGGATGCCCGGATAATCCATCCCCAGTGCCTTGGCGCCCCTCAATGCAGCACCCGTAGGGCTGATGCGTCTTTCCGCAACCAGGGCTTTTACCCGCTCCAGCGGACAATGAGGTGTTCTCTTTTCCATGAGAAATTAACCTTCCAGGTTAAATTTGGCTAATAGGTTATTCCAATAACCCCCGCCCGGAAGGATGCCTCAATGCCCTGTGGCCGTTATCGGCTCATTTGTCACCACACATGATCGGCATCGGCTCCGCCGAAAACGCCAGTGGCTCCCGACGCCCGAAATACAAGGCCGTCAGCAGCCCCACCGTACCCATGATCAGACAAAACCCGACACACACCCACGGGCTCCACGGCATCAGCGCAATCAGTGCCAGCGGCGTGGTACTGGCCCACAGCGCGTAGGCCACGTTGTAGGTGAAGGAAATGCCCGAAACACGGATCTCGGCCGGGAACAGCCCGACCATCACCGACGGCACCACCCCCACAACCCCGCAGCTCAACCCTGCCAGCGCATAGGCCAGCCAGGTCAAACCCCACTGCCCTACCAGGCTGGCGTAGAGCGCGCCGATCCCCAGCGGCAGCAGCAGGCTGTAGAACATCAGTGCACGCCAGGCGCCCACGCGGTCAACCAACAGCCCGGCCAGCACGCAGCCGATGTTGAGGAAGACGATGCCTACGCTGCTCAAGGCAAAGGTGTGCCCGGCACTCATGCCGAAACGCTGCTGCATCACCGTCGGCGTGATCACCACCAGCACCACCACAGCCGAGGTCAGCACACAGGTCAACAGCGCGGCTGGGATCAATGCCTGACGGTGCTCGCCCAGCACCCGCCGCAGCGGAAACTTCACTGGCTGCTCCTGACGCGCACGCAGGGCGAGAAACACCGGTGTTTCGCTGAGCCAGCGGCGCAGCCACACGCCGATCACACCAAATACCCCGCCCAGCAGGAACGGGTAGCGCCAGGCGTAATCGAGGATTTCCTGCGGGGTGAACACCTGGGCCAGCAAGGTCGCGGTCAGCGCCCCCAGCAGGTAGCCGAAGGTCAGCCCAGCCTGCAGGAAGCCCAGGGCATAGCCGCGCCGCCCGGCAGGCGCGTGCTCGGCGACGAAGGTCCAGGCGCTCGGCACCTCGCCCCCCACCGCCGCGCCCTGCAGGATACGCAAGGCCAGCAGGATCAATGGCGCGGCATAGCCGATGTCGGCGTAGGTCGGCATTACCCCGATCAGCAGGCATGGCAGCGCCATCATCAGAATACTCAGGCTGAATATCCGCTTGCGCCCCAGGTGATCGGCGAAGTGCGCCATCAAGATGCCGCCCAGCGGCCGCGCCAGGTAGCCGGTGACGAAGATGCCAAAGCTTTGCAGCAGGCGCAGCCATTCGGGCATCTCGGGCGGGAAAAACAACTGACTGAGGGTCAGCGCAAAGAACACGAAAATGATGAAGTCGTAGATTTCCAGCGCGCCGCCCAGCGCCGCCAGGCCCAGGGTCCGGTGGTCGCCGCGGCTGAACCGGGGCGGGCGAGCGGTATCGATGGCAGTCATGGCAGGTTCCGCAAATCGGCAAAGGGCAAGAGCATAACAAATAGCCGCCCTGTTGCCCCGACTACGGCGCCGCTAGCGGTTGAACACCGTATGCGCGAAGTTGGCCCGCGGCCGCTGCCGCGCGGTATTCGCCGGCAAGGTTCCCGGTAGCGGCAACTTGCCGAGCAGCAGCGGTGCATCGATGATCGCCATGAATGACTCCAACGCCTCGTTATCGGGCACCTGTGGCAGGCTCAGGCTCACTGCCTGGCGCTCGGCCTGCGGCACCGCGGGCACCTTCAACTGGGCAGAGTGGTAAAGCAGGGCGTGCTGGATCTGAGTGCTGACGCGGCAGAAACGCGCCAGGTCAACCCCGGCATGGCTGGCCAGCTCGATATTGCCCAGCAGCAGGTGAAAAGGCTGCAAGGCACACTGCACCAGCCGCTGCAGTTCCTCGAAGCTGTCCACGGGGGCTATCCGGTAATAGCCCAGGCCATTGAGCAGCCGCTCCAGCTGCAGGCGCTGGCACGGGTGTGCGTCGGCAATGAGGATGCGCAGGGTCTTGTTTGCCATGGTCGGACCTGGGCAGTGGGGTAATGGGTGCATTCCATGACCAAACTGCGCCAGTTACGGCTACTGCCAGCACCAAGCCCGGCAGGGGTCTTACTTGATAGAAGTCGGGAAATGCGCATAAATCAAGTGATTGACTGACGGAATTTGCATTTGCCTTTAACTCGGCAATCAGCACTCCCACTGGCGCATGCGCAGCCGGCAGTGCTTCATGGCATTGACGATGTGCTTTTCCACCAGGCTGCGGGAAATGCCCAGGTGCTCGGCAATCTGCTGGTGCGACAGGCCCTCGAGCTTGCGCAGCAGGAAGCAGTCGCGGCATACCTTGCCCAGCTCATCCAGCGCACGCTGCATCAGCGCCAGGCGCTGATCCAGTTGCATGTCGTGGGCGGGGGCCGGGCTGTGCCAACGCTCGTCGCTGTCCAGCACCTCCAGCGGCTCGGCCTGGCGCACCAGATGGCGCCGGTGGCGGTCGACCACCAGGTTGAGCGCGGTACGGTAGAGGAAGGCGCGGGGGTGCTCGATGCGCTCGGCGTCGGTGCGCTCCAGCACCCGCAGGTAAGCATCGTGTGCCACGTCCTCGGCGGCCTGGCGACTGCCCAGACGCGCGGAAAGGAAGCCCACCAGTTCGCGATAGTAATGTTCCACGACGTTACCTGAGATGCCCTGCCAGCGCTTGCCAGAAAGCCCTTTCAGGCAGCGACGCGGGACCGAGTGATGTCAACGTGCGATCTTACAAATTATAATTATTCTCAGCAACAAGGGCAGGCAAGACCTGCGTTCGCCCGCTCCCGCTAAATCCCCCTTCACCGCTTTCGTCTATCTGGCACCCGGTTCGCGCCTGCCACTGAGTGCGCGTGCCCACACCCCTTGGCTGGATGTCTGCATGAGACCTTTAACCAACACCCGTCGCCGTGTGCTGCTCACTGGCCTGGGCCTGCTCGGCCTGGGCAGCCTGCTGGCCTGGAAGGCCCTGCCCTATGGCGCCCAGCCGCTGAGCACGGTCACCGTGACCCGCGCCGACATCGAAAGCAGCGTTACCGCGCTGGGCACCTTGCAACCGCGGCGCTACGTGGATGTTGGCGCCCAGGCCTCCGGGCAAATCCACAAGCTGCACGTCGAAGTCGGCGACACCGTGCGCAAAGGCCAACTGCTGGTCGAGATCGACCCCTCCACCCAGCAGGCGCGGCTGGATGCCGGGCGCTTCTCGATCGACAACCTCAAGGCCCAACTAGCCGAACAACGCGCGCAATACCTGTTGGCCCAGCAACAGCTCAAGCGCCAGCGCGACTTGGCCGCGGCCGGCGCCACCCGTGACGAAGACGTGCAAACCGCCGCCGCGCAGCTGAAGGTCACCCAGGCGCGCATCGACATGTTCCTGGCGCAGATCCGCCAGGCCCAGGCCAGCCTGCGCAGCGATGAAGCCGAACTGGGCTACACGCGTATCTACGCGCCCATGGACGGCACGGTGGTGGCGGTGGATGCCCGTGAAGGGCAAACCCTCAACGCCCAGCAGCAAACCCCATTGATCCTGCGCATCGCCAAACTCTCGCCGATGACCGTGTGGGCCCAGGTGTCGGAGGCCGACATCGGCAAGGTCAAACCGGGCATGACCGCCTACTTCACCACCCTGGCCGGCGGCAAGCGCCGCTGGACCAGCACCGTGCGCCAGGTGCTGCCAATCCCGCCCAAGCCCCTGGAGCAGGCCAGCCAAGGTGGCGGCAGCCCGGCCAGCGTCAGCAATGGCAGCACCGGCAGCCAAGTGGTGCAGTACAGCGTGCTGCTGGACGTCGACAACCCCGACGGCGCGCTGATGGCCGAGATGACCACACAAGTATTCTTCGTCGCAGGCAGCGCCAGTCAGGTGCTGACCGTACCGCTGGCCGCGCTGGACGACGCCAACGGACTGCGCCTGGCGCGTGTGCTGACCGGCGACGGCAAGGTGGAACAGCGCCAGGTGCGCACCGGGCTCAGCGACCGTTTGCGGGTACAAGTGCTGGACGGCCTCAACGAAGGCGAGCGCCTGGTCATTGGCGCCCCCGCCGTGAGTGGAGGCTGAATGAGCGCACCTCTGATCGAACTGGTCGACATCCGTAAATCCTACGGCGGTGTCGATACCCCCAAGGTCGACATCCTCCATGGCATCAGCCTCAGCATCCACCCCGGCGAGTTCGTCGCCATCGTCGGCGCCTCCGGCTCAGGCAAGTCGACCTTGATGAACATTCTCGGCTGCCTCGACCGCCCCACCTCTGGCAGCTACCGTTTCGCCGGCAAGGACGTGGCCGACCTGGACAGCGACGAACTGGCCTGGTTGCGCCGCGAAGCGTTTGGCTTCGTGTTCCAGGGATATCACTTGATCCCCTCGGGCTCGGCCCAGGAAAACGTCGAGATGCCGGCCATTTATGCCGGCATCGACGCCGACGAGCGCCATGCCCGCGCCAGCGCCCTGCTCGGCCGCCTGGGCCTGGCCAGCCGCACCGGCAACCGCCCGCACCAGTTGTCCGGCGGCCAGCAGCAACGGGTGTCGATTGCCCGCGCGCTGATGAACGGCGGCCATATCATCCTCGCCGACGAGCCCACCGGCGCGCTCGACAGCCACAGTGGCACCGAGGTGATGGCATTGCTCGACGAGTTGGCCAGCCAGGGCCATGTGATCATCCTGATTACCCATGACCGCGAAGTGGCGGCACGGGCGCAGCGGGTGATCGAGATTCGCGACGGCTTGATCATCAGTGACTCGGCCAGCGAACAGCCCGTGATCGACAGCGGTCAAGGCCTGCAAGCCGAGCAACTGCGCCAGCGCCTGGACCGCGGCGCCACTTTGCGCGGGGCATGGAAAGGCGAGCTGCTCGAAGCCCTGCAGGCCGCCTGGCGGGTGATGTGGGTCAACCGCTTCCGCACCGCCCTGACCCTGCTGGGCATCGTCATCGGCGTGGCCTCGGTGGTGGTGATGCTGGCCGTGGGCGAAGGCAGCAAGCGCCAGGTCATGGCGCAGATGGCCGCCTTCGGCTCGAACATCCTCTACCTCAACGGCAAGCCGGCAACCCTGGGCGAGCCCGCCGGCACCATCACACTCGACGACGTGGCGGCCATCGGCCAACTGCCACAGGTCAAGCACGTGATGCCGGTGATCGGCGAAAAATTGATGGTGCGCCATGGCAACAACAGCCAGACGTTCTACGTGGGCGGCAACAACACCTATTTCCCGGAAATCTTCAACTGGCCGGCGGTGCAGGGCAGTTTCTACAGCGAATCCGACGAGGCCAATGCGGCTGCCGTGGCGGTGATCGGCCAAAAAGTCCGAGAGAAGATGCTCGACCCTGGCCGCGATCCGCTGGGGCAGTACATTCTGATCGGCAATGTGCCGTTCCAGGTGATCGGTATTCTCGCAGGCAAAGGCGCAAGCTCCGGCGACCAGGACAGCGACGGGCGCATCGCCGTGCCCTACTCCGCTGCCGCCATCCGCCTGTTCGGCCAGCGTGACCCAGACTACATCGCCGTCGCCGCCCTCGACTCCACCCGGGTAAACCAGGCCGAAGCCGCCATCGACCAACTGCTGCGCCAACGCCACAACGGCCGCCAGGACTTCGAACTGACCAACGACGCCGCACTGATCCAGGCCGAGGCACGCACGCAGAACAGCCTGTCGCTGATGCTGGGGGCAATCGCCGCGATTTCGCTGCTGGTGGGTGGCATCGGCGTGATGAACATCATGCTGATGACCGTGCGCGAGCGCACCCGAGAAATCGGCATACGCATGGCCACCGGCGCGCGCCAGCGCGACATCCTGCGCCAGTTCCTCAGCGAGGCGGTGATGCTGTCGATGGTCGGCGGCCTGGCCGGCATCGTCTTGGCCCTGGCCATCGGCGGCGGCCTGATGCTGGCCGAGGTGGCCGTCGCCTTCGCCCTGCCCGCCATGCTCGGCGCTTTCGCCTGCGCCGTCGTCACCGGCATCGTGTTCGGCTTCATGCCAGCGCGCAAGGCCGCCCGCCTCGACCCGGTCAAAGCCCTTACCAGCGAATAGCCCATGACATTGCCTAGCCGCATCAGCCTGTTGACGTTGTGCTTGCCCCTGTGTGCAACCCTTGCCGCCTGCAGCACACCACCCACACCCACCAGCGGCATCGTCGCGCCAATCGCCTGGCAAGGCGACGCCACGGCGCCTTCGGCACACCTGCCGACAGCACAGTGGTGGCAAGCCTTTGCCAGCCGTGAACTGGACCGCCTGGTACAGCATGCCCTGGACAACGCCCACGACCTGGCCGCCGCCACCGCGCGGGTGCGCCAGGCCCAGGCCCGCGCGGTCATGGCCGGCGCCCCCTTGCTGCCAGAAGTGCAACTGGGCCTGAACGGCAACCGCCAGCGCCTGCTGCATGGCGACGGCAATGACCAGCTCGACGTCAGCCGCAGCGAGCGCACCAGCACCTCGTTCGACGCTCAGCTCAGCGCCAGCTACGAAATCGACTTCTGGGGCGGCCTGCGCGCTACCCGCGACAATGCCCTGCGCAGCCTCGACGCCAGCCGTTTCGACCGCCAGACCGTCGAGCTGACCCTGGTCAGCGCCGTCGCCGACAGTTACCTGCAGGGCCTGGCCCTGGAAGAGCAACTGCGCATTGCCCGCCTTAACCTGCGCAATGCCGAGGACGTGCTGGGCCTGGTCGCAGCACGTCAGCGCAGCGGTTCCGCCACGCGCCTGGAACTGGCCCAGCAGCGCAGCCTGGTGGCTACCCAGCAACGCCAGCTGCCGTTGCTGGAACAGAAGTGGCGCGACAGCCGTGTCACCCTGGCGACCCTGCTTGGTGACCCGGTGCAGTCCTTACCCGCCAGCCAGGAAGCGATAGAAGCCCTGCAATGGCCAAGCATTGGCAGCGGCGTACCGAGCGAGCTGCTCACTCGCCGCCCGGACATTGCCGCGGCAGAGGCCCGGCTGGCCGCCGCCAGTGCCAATGTGCAGGTTGCCCGCGCCGCCATGCTGCCCAAGCTGACCCTGGGGGCCAACGTCGGCGCTGGCGCCAACACCTTTGCCCATTTGCTCGACAGTTCCTACTACACCCTCACCAGCGGCCTGGTGGCCCCCATCTTCAACAACGGCCGGCTACGCGCTGCCCATGAGCTGGCCGAGGCCGAACAGGCGGAATTGCTGGAGACCTATCGCGGCAGCATCCTGGCGGGTTTTGCCGATGTCGAGAAAGCGCTCAATGCGATCCAGGGCGTAGACCGCCAGCGGCAGTGGCAGGACGAGGAGCTGCAGCAGGCGCGATTGGCGTTCGAGCTGGCACAGCAGCGCTATGGCGCAGGGGCCGAGACCTTGTTGAGCGTGCTGGAGACCCAGCGCACGTTGTATGTGGCGCAGGACCAGCAGGCGCAACTGCGTCTGGCCCGGTTGCAAGGCAGTGTGGCGTTGTACAAGGCACTAGGGGGTGGGTGGCAGGTGGGGCAGTAGCCCCTATCGCCGCAAGCTACAGGTACAGCGCAAGACAACTGGTCGACGCCGTACCTGTAGGAGCAGCCTTGTGCTGCGAAGAGGCCATAACTGCCAACTACAGTCTTTCGCCTTACCGGCCTCTTCGCTTCGACAGCAATTGCCCTTTCGCAGCACAAGGCTGCTCCTACAGGTTACGTGCATACCAAGGCCGCTGCGGCACCTTGGGCCGTAGCTTGTCGAACAGATCGTCATCGCTGTAGATGATACGCAACGCCAACTTCATGGTCTCCGGGTCCATCTCCACACTGCGCCCAGGCCGCAGCCCCGGCACGGTGGAACAGCCGTGGGTATCCGGCCCCAGCCAAGGGTCCGCCACCTCGACCCAGCGCCCCGGCGCGAACCATGGCACACCGTTGACTTCAAGGCGCCGTACCTCCCCCGGGTGCAACCTCTCATGGGCACGGAACCAGTCCTCGATGCGGTCATCGATCCAACCGTGAAAATGCCAGAACACCGGGTTCACATGGGAAGAAAACGGGTCACCGAGGAAGTCGTTGTCCGCCGCGAACCAACGCTCGGCAAAATCGTCCGGTGTACGCGCCGTCGGTACCGGCATGCCGTTGGCGGGGTCGCGTGGCACCGATGCCCAGCGCATGTGCAACCAGTCGTGCAGGCCCAACTCGACCTCCGAGCCGAACTGGCCCAGGGTCAGAGTGCTCAGGTACTCAGGATCGGTATAGCGCGACTCCCAGACCTGGAAATTACCGTGATAGGTATCTGGTGTCTTGATGTCGCGCACCCACTGCGTGTACTCCTCGTCACCACTGGCCAGCCAGGTAGGTGGCAGGGCGTTGCCGTCGTGGTTGTCGAAATAGCGGGCAAAGCCTGCGCGGTCACGCTCCAGCTCCGGTTGCGGCAGCGGGAAGCGCGACCAGGACGGCAGGTCTTGCAGGGCACGGGCGCTGCCAAGCATGTGCCGGTGCATGAAAAAGAAGTCCTCGCCCGAGCCATTGCGGTCCTTGTGTCGACCGCGTGCGTCACGCTCGCGATCTCGCGGCCCAGGCTGCCAGCCCAGGCCTCGCAGGGCACCCTGCTTGCTCTTGTCCAGCTTGTGCCATTTGTCCCGCGAGGAGTGCCACAACTGATGGAACAAGCGATGCTCCGGGGCGATCAGCCAGGCCAGCAGTTGCGGGTTCAGCGGGGTACGCTCGCGCGCCTCGGGGAAGGTGCGTTTCAACGCCAGGAAGTGGTTGTCCTCAACCGGTAATGTCAGCGCGCGGTCCATGCGTGCGATGCGCCCGTTGAGGGTGGCCGGGCCGGCATTGCCGAACCGGCCCCAGACTTCATCGAGCACGATATGGCATTCATAGCGCGCCTGGGCTGAAAACAGCCGCCAGCGCAAGGTACCCGGCTTGTCCGCCAACAGGTCGCCGACCACCCGGTAGCGCGGTTCCTCGTCCCCGCGCAGGCGCTCAGGGGTATCCAGATAACCACGCAGGGCACGACCGCTGGCCGCCACATCCAGGAACAGCTCCAGCTCACCTGCCGGCAGGCCGTCCAACCCCGCATCCTTGCCCTGAAGGGTCCAGCGCCAGATACCACGCAGGGTGTCGCCTAACTGCTGCAAGGGGGTGTCGGCCAGCTCGACCACGGCCTCGCCTGGGGTTTCCGGGAACGCCTCGGCTTCTTCCCGCTGGCGCTGCACGTACAGTGCACCCAGCGCGCCAGGCACCACCACACCCGTCAATGCCACACCGGCGATGAAACCGCGTCGGGAAATCGTCATTGCATACCTGTGCATTCATTGCGGCCATGGAGCACGGCCCGTCCAAGGCTAGAACGTTGCACAGCCCACGAAATTTAGCGGCGCACGGCCGATGGCACTGGCTAAATTTTTGCCTGGCGAGCTCGTTCACTGCAGGTAGCGGCGGCCTCTGTGCCCATCCCTCGACGGTGAACCAACTGAGACCAAGATGACGACTCCACGCTGGAAGAAAGCCCTGTTTATAAGCCTGGCCGCGGCGCTTGCCGCCGGCGCCGGGTATGCCGCCTGGCACTACTTCGCCACCCCAGCCGGCTATTCCCGCGAGGTGACCCGCCAGGCCAACGACCTGCAGGAACGCATCATCTCGTTCGACAGCCACATCACCCTGCCGCTGACCTTCGGCACCGAAGGCAGCGAGGCCGACAAGGATGGCGATGGCCGCTTCGACTTGGCCAAAGCTGCACGCGGGCGCCTGTCGGGCGCCGCCCTGACCATCTTCGCCTGGCCAGAATCCTGGACCGGCAACGATGGCCCGCACCGCCCGACCCCAGGCTTCGTCGAGGCCGCCCGCCACACCCAGGAAGTGCGCTACAGCGCCATTGCCGCGATGGTTCGCGACTTTCCGCAGCAGGTCGGTATTGCCTATACCCCGCAAGACATGCGGCGCCTGCACGGCGAAGGCAAGTTCGCGGTGTTTCTCAGCATGCTCAACGCCTATGCGCTGGGTGACGACATCAACCAGCTCGACCGCTGGGCCGCGCGCGGTGTGCGCATGTTCGGCTTCAGCTACGTGGGCAACAACAGCTGGGCCGACTCTTCGCGCCCGCTGCCGTTCTTCAATGACACCGTCGATGCACTGGAAGGCTTGTCAGCGACCGGCAAGCGCGCCGTGCAACGGCTGAATGACCTGGGCGTGATCATCGACGTGTCGCAAATGTCGAGCAAGGCGCTGGCCCAGGTGGCCGCCCTCAGCCGCGCGCCACTGGTGGCCTCGCACTCCGCGCCACGGGCTATGGTCGACATCAACCGCAACCTTTCCGACAAGGAGCTGCAACTGATCAAGGACAGCGGCGGGGTGATCCAGCTGGTAGCCTTCTCCACCTACCTCAAGCCGCTCAGCAGCAAGACCCAGGACAAACTCAACGCCCTGCGCGCCCGCTACGACCTGCCGCCGCTGGCCAATCTCAACTACGCGCTGATGCCCGGCGACCCGGTAATCGCCGGCTGGCCCGAGCAGAAGGTCGGCCAGTACGCCAACGAGCTGTACGGCATTCTCGACGAAGAACCGCCCGCCACGCTCAAGGACTATGGCGATGCCATCGACTACACCGTGCGCAAGGTCGGCATCGACCATGTCGGCCTCAGTTCGGACTTCAACGAAGGTGGCGGCATCGACGGCTGGCAGAACGCCGGTGACGCACGCAACGTCACCGCCGAGCTGATCAGTCGCGGCTACTCCGAAGCGGATATTGCCAAGCTCTGGGGCGGCAACTTCCTGCGTGTGTGGGAGCAGGTACAGCGCGCCGCGCTGCCTGTTGCCACTTCGTCTCCCTGACACTTTCGAGCACTGTGATGAACCACCGTCGAACCTTCCTCAAGCAGGCCGGCCTGCTGGCTGCCGCCCTGCCACTGACCGGCCCTGGCCCGTTGCTGCCCGCCGCCCACGCGGCACCTGTCAAACCCGCCTCGGCCGATGACTGGTCCGCGTTTCGCGGGCTGTTCGAGCTGGACCCGACCTACGCACACTTCGCCAATTTCCTGATCACCTCGCACCCAAGGCCCGTGCGCGAAGCTATCGAGGCCCTGCGCGCCCAGTTCGACCGCCAACCGGCACGCATGGTCGACTGGGACAGCCAGTCGGAATGGAAGCACGAAGCCGCCGTGCGTGAATGGGCTGCACGCTATCTTGAAGTCAGCCCAAGGCAAATCGCCCTGACCGGTAGCACCACCGAGGGCCTGGGGCTGATCTATGGCGGGCTGAAGATTGCGCCAGGGCAGGAAATTCTCACCACCGTGCACGAGCATTCGGCCGCGCGCCATACCATGGGTTTTCGCACCACGCGCGACGGCACGCCTGTGCGGCGCCTGCGCCTGTTCGAAGACCCCGCCAAGGTCAGTAGCGACCAGGTGCTGGCCACCATCTCAGCCGCCATCGGGCCGAAAACCCGGGTGCTGGGCATGACCTGGGTGCACTCGGGCAGTGGCGTGAAACTGCCTGTGGGCGAAATTGGCAAGCTGGTGCGCGAGGTCAACCGCCAGCGTGACGAGAACGACCAGATCATCTATGTGATCGATGGCGTGCACGGTTTTGGTGTCGAAGACGTGCGTTTTGCCGACTTCAACTGCGATTACTTCATTGCCGGCACCCACAAGTGGATGTTCGGGCCGCGAGGGACCGGGATCATCTGCGCGGCATCGACCGAGTTGAAACAGCTGACCCCGACCATCGCCACGTTCTCGGAGAATGAAGACTTCGCCACGGTGATGACACCAGGCGGCTACCACGCGTTCGAGCATCGCTGGGCATTGGGCAAGGCGTTCGAACTGCACCTGCAACTGGGCAAGGCGGCGGTGCAGGCGCGTATCCATGGGCTTAATGACGCCCTCAAGCAGCGCCTGGAGGCACTGCCGGGGATCGAACTGGTGACACCCCGCAGCGCCCGCTATTCGGCGGGGTTCAGCTTCTTCCGGGTCAAAGGGCAGGATGCCGATGAGGTGGCCAAGCACCTTAACAGCCAGCGCATTGTGGTGGATGCGGTATCGCGGGATGCGGGACCGGTGGTGCGCACGGCGCCTGGGTTGCTGAACACCGAGGCCGAGATCGAACGGTTGGTGGAGGTGTTGCAGAAGCGCGTTCGCGGGTGAAGCCGTGGGGGCCGCTTTGCGGCCCCGGCGATCCCAAGTCAGGACTGGCCAGCGACCCGCTGCAACCACTCCCCGACATCCCGATAAATCCCCTCCACCTGCCCCACGATCCCCGACATGCGCAAGAAGTCATGGGTCAGCCCTTCCTGCCGCGCAAAGGTCACTGCTGTGCCCCCCGCCAGCAACCAGTCACGGTACGCGATGCCTTCATCATGCAACGGGTCATACTCGGCCACGAACAGGTAAGCCGGCGCCAGCGGTGTACGCAACGTCGACAGCAACGGCGATACCCGCCAGTCCAGGCGCTGCTCGGGCTGCGGTGCATAGTGCTGGTAGAACCACTCCAGCGTGGGCGTCTCCAGCAGATAGCCCTCGGCATGCTCGCGATGCGAAGCGCGTTGGCAGGAAATATCGGTCACCGGGTAGAACAGCAGTTGCGCCAGCGGCTTGAACGCCAGCGCTTCGGGATGCTCGACCGCCGTAATGGCCAGCACCGCCGCCAGGCTGGCACCTACGCTGTCCCCCGCCAACACCACCCGGCGGCTGTCCAGGCCCAGTGCCGCTGCTTGTTCGGCCAGCCAGTTGGCGACATCCAGCACATCGTGCAAGGCCATCGGGAACTGCTGTTCCGGTGCCAGCCGGTAATCCGCCGCCAGCACCGCAAAATCGCCCAGGGCCGCCAGGCGGCGGCACACCGAATCGTGCGAGTCGAGGCTGCCAACCACATAGCCGCCCCCGTGCAGGTAGAAAATCACCGGCTGCAAGGCAGCACCGGCCTCACCCTGGCGATACAAGCGCGCGGCCAGCTGGGCGCCGTCGCGCGCGGTAACCTGCAGTTCGTTGACCGTGACGTTGCCCGGCGGGCTCGGGTCGAGTACCTGCGAGCTGCCAGCGAACTCGGCCCGGGCCTGGGCCACGTCCATCGCGTGCATGGGCAGGCTCCTGCCCGTCAACCGGCCAAACTCGACCAGTTCCAGAAATGCCGCCAGATCAGGGTGCAGTGCCATGTGGGTTCCTTGGGTGGACAATGTGACTCGAACATCCCTACGGGACGTAGCAGCACGCTGAAAAATTACCCGCCACACGGCTAAATCGTTGGCGCAGGCGCTCGTTATCCCTGCACAACGAAAGACCGCCAGAGGCACACCGTGGACCTTCAGAGCATCCTCAGCAAACTGTTCGCCAACGCCCATGCCGTCGGCATAGAAGGCGTATTCCAGTTCGTCTTCGGCCAGGACCAGGCCTTCTGGTCGGAAGTACGCGACAGCAGCCGCACCGGCGCGGGCCGGCACAACGCGCCGGATGTCACCATCGAGGTGGCTGAGCGTGACTTCCTGGGCATCATGGGCGGCACCGCCAACGTCGAGGAACTGTTCGCCAGCGCACGCCTGAAGATCACTGGCAACATGGGCCTGGCCACCCTGCTGCCGCAGATCATCAGTAACGCCCGCCGCGGTGCCGCAGCGGGCAAGGTGTCGATGAACCAGCGCTACCCGACCCCGGCCCGTCTCAGCGAGCGGGTGTCGGCCGCGCGGCCGGTGCAGCGCGAGGTGGCACGCGTTGCCCGCAGCGACATGCCGCTGTCACGCTTCCAAAGCGAGTACCTGGTGCACGGCACCCCGGTGGTCATCAGCGATGCCCTGCAGGACTGGCCGCTGTTCACCATGGGCCGCCAGGCCTCGCTGGAGCACTTCGCGGAACTGCAGGGCATCACCCGGCACGGTGACTACGTGAAGAAAACCTTCTCCACCGACCGCGACTTCCGCTCCACCTCCATGGCCGCGTTCATCGCCTCGCTGGACACCCCGGCCAAAGCCGGAGAAACCCCGGCCTACATGGGCAACAACATCGTGCCGGAAAAGCTGCTGACGTTGATCCGCCACCCGCAGTATTTCAGCCGCGAAAAGTTCATCGCGCCGCGCATCTGGATCGGCCCCAAGGGCACCCTGACACCCCTGCACCGCGACGATACCGACAACCTGTTCGCCCAGGTCTGGGGGCAGAAGTCGTTCATCCTCGCCGCCCCCCATCACCGCCCTGCCCTGGGCACCTGGTCGACCAGCCCCAAGGGCGGCCTCGATGGCTGCGATTTCAACCCCGATGCGCCGGATTACCAGCGCTTCCCGGCGGCGCGCGACGTGCCGTTCCTGCGCGTGGTGCTGCAGGCTGGCGACCTGCTGTTCCTGCCCGAGGGCTGGTTCCACCAGGTGGAGTCGGTGTCCACCTCGCTGTCGGTGAACTTCTGGGTGAACTCCGGGCGCGGCTGGTAACTGCCGAGGCGGGCTTAATTTGCGGCGCCAGCGGCTCGTCCCTAGAGGAAACCGCTTGCAAGAGAGCCCCCGCATGTCCAGCTCCGCCAGCATCACCCAAGCGCTGCAACAAGGCCTGCGCCGCCTGATCAAAGGCCGCGCGCCGGCCACCGCCGCCTACCGTATCTTCGACCTGGTGCTTGCCCGGCGCATCCACCTCAGCCCGTCGCTGACCCGCCTGGTGTTCACCGGCCCGGATGTCGCCCAGATGCATACCTTGGCGCCGGACCAGCGCGTCAAGCTGCTGTTTCCCGCCCCCGACGGCTCATTGCCCAACCTGAGCAACGCGCTGCACTGGAAGGCTGCGCACAGCGCCCTGCCGCCGGCCCAGCGCCCACCGATGCGCACCTACACCATCCGAGCCCTGCGCCGCGAGGCACTGGAGGTGGAGGTCGACTTCGTGTTGCATGGTGTCAACGGCCCCGCCTCGGCCTGGGCCACTCACGCGCGAGTGGGTGACGGCCTGCAGATGGTCGCACCCAACCTGGCCTATGCAGGCGACCCCGGCGGCTATGAATGGAAACCGCCGCAGGGTGTACGCAATGTGCTGCTGGTCGGTGACGAAACGGCGCTGCCGGCAATCGCCGGCATTCTTGAGCAGCTGGCCGACAACCAGCCCGACCTGGCGGTGCAGGCGTTCATCGAGGTGCCGCTGGAGGCTGATTGCCTGGACCTGCGCCATGGCAACGCCACCGCGCTGCACTGGCTGCCACGCGAAGTGCTGCAGTGCCAACACGGCCAGGCCATGCAGCATGCCGTGCGCGAGCTGGCCAGCCTGCCGCAAGGGCATGCCGAGCCGCGGGCGAAGCTGGAAGAAGTGGATATCGAGACGCGCATTCTGTGGGAGCAGGCGAGCAGCGCCAGCAGTGCGTTCCATGCCTGGGTGGCGGGTGAGTCGGCGACGGTGATGGATATTCGCCGGTACCTGATCAAAGAGCGCGGGCTGCAGCGGGAATGCCTGACCTTGATGGGGTACTGGCGAGCCGGAAGAACCTTCGATTGACGTTGAGATAGCCGGGGGCGCTTTGCGCCCCCGGGATGGATCAAGCTGCCGCGATGAATGCCTCGGCGAAGCGCTGTGCCACTTCATCGATCTGCTCGGCGCTGATGATCAATGGCGGCAGAAAACGCACCACCGCACCATGGCGCCCACCCAACTCAAGAATCAGCCCACGCTTCAGGCACTCACGCTGCACCTTCGCCGCCAGCTCGCGGTTGGCCAGCGGGCGACCCAAGGCATCCAGCCTGCCCTGCGGGTCTACCAGCTCCACCCCGAGCATCAACCCGCGCCCACGGACATCACCCAACTGCGGATAATCCCGCTGCAACTGCAACAGGTGCTGACGCAAGCGCAGCCCCATGGCCTCGGCATGCTCGGCCAGGCGGTGCTCGGTCAGGTAGTTGATCACCGCCGAACCGGCCGCCATGGCCATCTGGTTGCCACGGAACGTGCCGGCATGCGCACCCGGCTTCCAAGTGTCCAGCCATTCGCGGTAAACCACCACCGCCAGTGGCAGGCTGCCGCCAATCGCCTTGGACAAGGTGACCACGTCCGGCACGATGCCGGCATGCTCGAAGGCGAACATCCGCCCGGTACGGGCAAAGCCGCTCTGGATCTCGTCGATGATCAGCGCCACACCGGCCTGCTCGGTAATCCGGCGCACCCCCTTGAGCCATGCGATATCCGCCGGAACGACCCCGCCCTCACCCTGCACCACCTCAAGGATCACCGCCGCCGGCAACGGCACGCCGCTTTCCGGGTCGAGCAGCAGGTTTTCCAGGTAATGCAGGTTGGCCTTGACCCCGGCTTCGCCACCCAGGCCGAACGGGCAGCGGTAGTCGTACGGGTACGGCATGAACTGCACGCCGTTACCGAGCAAGGCGCCCAGCGGCTGTTTCGGCCCATGGCTGCCCATGAGGGCCAGCGCCCCTTGGCTCATGCCATGGTAGGCGCCATGGAACGCCAGCACGGTGCTGCGGCCGGTGGCCGTGCGCACCAGTTTGAGCGCTGCCTCCACCGCATCGGTGCCGGTCGGGCCACAGAACTGCACCTTGGCCTCACGGCGCAGCGCCTCGGGCAGGATGCCGAACAGGTCCTGGACAAAGCGGTCCTTGACCGGCGTAGTCAGGTCCAGGGTGTGCAGGGGCAGCTCATCGGCCAGTACCCGCTGGATCGCCTCGACCACCACCGGGTGGTTATGGCCCAGCGCCAGCGTGCCGGCACCGGCCAGGCAGTCGATGAACTGGCGACCTTCGACATCTTCCACGTAAATACCGCGGGCGCGCTTGAGCGCCAGCGGAATGCGCCGTGGGTAGCTGCGGGCATTGGATTCCTGTTGCTGCTGGCGTTGCAGCAAGGGCGAGTCGGTGAATTCGTACAAGGACTGCGGCACGCTGGCCGGCGGAACCTGGGCAAGGCTGGAAGCGGTGGACATGGGTGAATCCTCGCAAGCAAGCGAATGAGCGGTTATCGCTTGGGAAACGCTTGAGTGCTGGGAGGATTTAGCGGTTGTTACTGAATTTTACTCTGCCTGTGCCGGCCCTTTCGCGGGCTTGCCCGCTCCCACAGGTACTACACAGAGCCTGCCTGTGGGAGCGGGCAAGCCCGCGAAAGGGCCAGCACTGGCAGCGATGATCAAGTGGCCGAACGCGCCGGCACTTGCAACAGTACCCGCAACCCATCGCTACGGCTGTCGAACCGCAGGCTACCGGCACAACGCTGCACGATCGCCTGTACGATCGCCAGCCCCAACCCACAGCCACCACTCTGCCCATTGCGCCAGAAGCGCTCGGTCAGGTGCTCCAGATCCGCCTCGGCAATCCCCGGCCCATGGTCGCGCACCATGAAGCCCACCTGGCCATCAGCCATCTGCACCTCCAGCTCCACCGCCTCATCGCCGCCATGGCGCAGGGCGTTGTCCAACAGATTGCGCAGCGCGGCCACCGCCAGCGGTGCCGGCATGCCCAGGTAGATTTGCGTCGCTTCTTCCGGCAGGCGCAACACGATGCGCCGGTTGTCGCCGCCACCGGCGTCCTGCACCGCCTGCCGCGCCACCTGCTCGGCGCTGCACTGCACACCATCTTCGAACGACAGGCTGCCTTCCACCCGCGCCAGCATCAGCAACTGCTCCAGCGTGCGGTGCATGCGGTCGGTGCCCTGCTCGGCATGCTCCAGCGCCTGTTCGCGCACGGCGCCGTCGGTCATGCGCGCCACCTGCAGGTGGGTCTTGATCGCGGTCAGCGGGCTGCGCAGCTCATGGGCGGCATCGTCGGTCAAGCGCCGCTCGCGCTCGATGGTCTGGGCGATACGCAGGAACAGCTGGTTCTGGGTTTCCAGCAACGGCTGCAGTTCGCTGGGCATGCCCGCCACCTGCAGCGGCTCGACACTGTCCGCGCGTCTTCGGCGCAACGCATCGCGCATGCGGTTGAGCGGTTCCAAACCCTTACCCAGGCCAATCCACAGCAGCCCCAGGCTGCCAAGAAGGGCCATCAGCACCGGCGCCGAAGCGGCCAGCAGAATTGACTGGTTCAGCGCTTCGCGCTCCATGTGCCGGTCGGCGGTGGTGATGCGCACATCACCGTGGTTGTAGGTGAAGGTGCGCCACAGTGCGTCGTCGATGGTCTGGTCACGGAAGCCGCTGCGCTCGTCGTCCATGGCGCCATCGTGCTTGTGGTTGCTGGCCAGGATCTCGCCACGCAGCGAGCTGACCTGGCAGGCCATGCCGTCCGGTACGCTGAACTGGTCGGCGGAAAAATGCGCCTCCCCGCCCTTGGCGGTGAGCGGCTGCGGCAGTTGGTCGATCAGCCCGGCGACCATGCGCGCCGAGGCCACCAGGCGCTGGTCGAGGGAAAACATCATTTGCTGGCGCAGGTCACGCAGCATCCACGCGGCGGCCAGTACCCAGATGATCACGAAGGCACTGCCCAGGATCAGGCTCAGGCGTACCCGCAGGCTCATGATGCGGCCTCGTTCGGTGCCTGCGCCGGGCCCAGGCGGTAGCCCAGGCCGCGCACGGTTTCGACGATGCCGTTGCCCAGCTTGCGCCGCAGGTGGTGGATATGCACGTTCAGGGCGTTGCTTTCGACTTCGTCGCTGAAACCGTACACGCAGTCTTTGAGCTGCTCGCTGGACAACACCCGCCCGGGGTTCTGCAACAGTGCCTGGAGCAAGGCCTGCTCGCGGCGCGACAGGTCAACCGGTTGCCCGGCCAGGGTCGCCTCGCAGCTGCTGGGGTCGTAACGCAACGGGCCGTGTTCGATCACGTTCACCGCCCGCCCGGCCACCCGCCGCAGCAGGGTGTGCAGGCGAGCGGCCAGCTCGCGCAGGTCGAACGGTTTGAGCAGGTAGTCGTCGGCGCCGGCCTGCAGGCCATCTACACGGTCAGTAACGGCATCGCGGGCGGTGAGCACCAGCACGGGCAATGTCTCGCCCTTCTCACGCAGGCGGCGCAGCAGCTTTAAGCCGTCTTCGTCAGGCAGGCCGAGGTCGAGAATCATCACGTCGAACTGCGCGGCCTGCAGCATCGCCCGCGCATCGGCGGCGTTGCCTACGCGGTCCACGGTCAGCCCCTGGGCGGTAAGACCGGCGCAGATGCCGGCGGCGATCAGGTCGTCGTCCTCGCAGAGCAGAACGTGCATGGTGGGGCTCCCGCAGTGGTGTGGCTGGCATTGCACTATAGGGGGATTAAGGGCGGATTATGGACTGTTGCGGGGTGATTGGGGATGGGCGTCGGTCCACATCCTGCAAGATCCCGGGGTCCTGCATTTCAAGCCTGATGCAACTCGCCGGATGCGCTCTCACCACCGAGCGCGCCCCTTCATCGCCCGTCAGGCCTGTGAGCACCGACCAGAAATCGCGACCAAACAGCACGGGGTGCCCCTGTTGCCCATCATGAAGTGGCAGGACGATGGACGAGGCTTGCGCTACGGCCCTTAGTTTGGCGAGCGTTTCCGGGGCTAGCCAAGGCATATCCCCCAACAGAACCGCCACCGCTATCGCATCGCTGTCGCCCAGCGAAGCGGCGCCGGCCGCCAGGCTATGGCCCATCCCCAACCCCGAATCCGGGCTGGAAATGATCCGGCATTTGCCCGGTAACCCCAGGTCCTCACCCCGCTCCCCTTCACGTAGCACCACCCGCACATCATCGAACACTGCACAGGCCCGCTCGACGCTGTGCACCAACAAACTGCGCCCATCAGCCAACAGTGCACGGCGCTTGTCAGCGCCGAAGCGCACACTGCGCCCCGCCGCCAGCACCAACGCCACCACACTCACAACGCTGCCCGCCCGATGCCGTTGCGCAAACGCAGGATATCGGCCAGTACCGCCAGGGCGATTTCGGCCGGGGTCTTGCTGCCCAGGTTCAGGCCGATCGGCGCGTGAATACGCGCCAACTCGTCGTCACCCAGGCCACCTATCCGCTGCAGGCGTTCACGACGCTTGTCGGAGGTGGCCTTGGAGCCCATCACGCCAATGTAGAACGCTTCGGTACGCACGGCTTCAAGCATGGCCAGGTCATCGATTTTCGGATCATGGGTCAATGCAACCACCGCCGTGTCGGCATGGCAACCGCCATTGGCGATGAATTCCGACGGCAGCTCACGGCGCACCTCGATGCCGTCCAGCACCACGCCTTCGAGCACCTCGTCACGCGGGTCGCACAGGATGACTTCAAAACCCATCCCTTTGCCAAACTCGGCGCAGTAATGCGCGACGCTGGAGTAGCCGGCCAGCAGCAGGCGCTGAGCGGCACCGACACGCAGGCGCACGCGGTCGCTTTCACGCTCGACACGCGGGCCCTGGCAGTGGTCGTCGACCAGGTGGCGCGCGCCTTCGGGCAGGCGCACTTCGCGCAGCACCCGGCGCTGGCCCAGCAGTGCGCTTTCCAGCTCACGCAGGTGCGCCTGCACCTCGCACTCGGCCGGCAGGTTCTCCACCAGTACTTCAAGCACGCCACCACACGGCAGACGAATGCTCGATCGCGGATCGCTGCCATCACCGTAGCGCACGATGGCCACCGGTTCCGGGAATTCCCCCAGGGCTACGCGTTCCAGGAAGTCGTCTTCGACACAGCCCCCGGACAGCGAACCCTGCCACTGGCCACTGGCGTTCACCGCCAGCAGCGAGCCCGGCGCGCGAGGCGCCGAGCCGTAGGTGGCGAGCACCGTGCACAACCACACCCGCTGGCCGCTGCAGGACCACTGCAAGGCCTGGCGGATCACCTGGAGATCGAGATGCTGCACGCTTTACTCCGCCTTCAGCTCGGCGAGCTGCTGTACGTTCAGGTCACCGGGCAATCCACCCCAGGCCTGGCGCAGGTAGTTGACCATATCCGTCACCTGTTGGTCATCGAGTTTGTCGGCAAAGCCCGGCATCGGCTGCATGCGCTCGAAGCCGGTGAACTGCTGTTCGCGGATGCCTTCGAGGATGACTTTGACCAGGTTGCGCGAATCGCCCTGGCGCAACACGGTATTGCCACGCATGGCCACGGCGATGTGCGGTTTGCCCTCGCCGTCGACCCCGTGGCAACCGGCGCAGACGTTCAAGTATTGCTGGTGGCCGCGCTTGGCGCTGTCGCTCATCTGCTCCAGGGCAACGGCCTGGATGGCCTTGGCCGGCGGTGGCTGGTCGCCCAGCAGGTAGGTGGCCATGGCCGCCAGGTCGGCGTCTTCCAGGTGCTGGGTGCTGTGGTGCACCACCGGGAACATCTCGTTGAACATGCTGCCCTGGGCACTGATGCCATGCTTGAGGAAGGTGGTCAGGTCCGGCTGGGTCCAGCCGCGCTCGGCCAGGTCCTGGGCCAGCAGGCTCGGCGCCAGGTAGCCACCCAGCAGGCCGCCGGTCAGGCGCAGGTCCTGCTGCAACGCGCCGATGGGGTTGCGCGGGGTATGGCATTCGCCGCAATGGCCCATGACCTCGACCAGGTACTGGCCACGCTGCCAGGCCGGGCTTTTGCCCTCGGTTGGCTGCAACTGCACGCTCTTGCCATACAGCATGTTCCAGCCACTGAGCCCCATCCGCACATTGAACGGGAAGCGCAGCGCAGTCTGCGGGGCCGGGCGGTTGATCGGCGGGATGGTCATCAGGTAAGCGAGGATGGCGTCCGAATCTTCACGCTTGATCAGGTGATACGAGGTGTACGGCATCGCCGGGTAGAGGTTGGCGCCGTCCTTGCGCTTGCCCTCGGTAACGGCGGCAAAGAACTCGTCGGCGCTGTAGTTGCCGATGCCGTACTGTTTGTCCGGGGTGATGTTGCTGCCATAAATGGTACCGAACGGCGAATGAATCGGCAGGCCACCGGCAAACGGCGCACCGCCTTCGGCCGTGTGACAGGCCATGCAGTCGGCCGCGCGGGCCAGGTATTCGCCACGTTTGACCTGAGCCTCGTCGGCGGCCAGGGCAAACGAGCTGACGGCCAGGCCCAAGCCCAGCGCCAATGCGCTACGTACGAAGCCCATGCTCAACCCTCCTTGACCAGGCCGAGGTCATTGAGCACCTTGCGGGTGGCGTCGTAATAACGCACGTAGCCGGTGCAGCGGCAAATGTGGTGACCGAGGCTGGCCTCGATGCGGTCTTCCACTTCGCTCTTCTTCAGCGGCTGGCGCTGGGCGGTTTCCACCAGCACCGTGGCGGCGTTGACGAAGCCCGGTGCGCAGTAGCTGCACTGGAAGGCGAACAGGTCGACGAACTTCTGCTGGATCGGGTTCAGCGTGAGGTTGCCGGCCTGGTCCGGTTTGGCATGGCCTTCGATGGTGCGCACCTTCTTGCCCTCGAAGTAATGAGCTCCGGTGATGCAGGTGCGCACTTCCTCGCTGGTGCCGTCGGGGTTGTCGACGATTACCACGCAGGCGTGGCAGATGCCTTGGCCACAGCCCAGGCGCGAACCGGTGAGGTTCTGGTGTTCGTGCAGGTAGTCGATCATCGCCAGGTCAGCAGGGACCTCGACCGGGCCGACCGGTTGACCGTTGAGGGTCAGTTGCAGTGGACGGTTAGCCATTGAGGGCCTCCTTGATACGGGCTGGGGTGATGGGGAGATCGCGCACGCGCTTGCCGATGGCATGGGCAACGGCGTTGCCGATGGCACCGACGACCGGAATCATCACCACCTCGGCGATGCCCTTGGATGGGTCGGTCGGCGACAGCGGCGGGAGGATTTCGCTGGTCTGCTTCCACACCGCCACATCGCGCGCATGCGGCAGGCGGTAGCGGTTGAAGTTCCAGTCGCCCTCCCCGGGCCCGCCCTCGTACATGGGCATTTCTTCAGTCAGCGCATGGCCGATGCCCATGGCGATACCCCCTTCGAGCTGGCCCTTGACCAGTTCCGGCACCAGCACCCGGCCGCACTCGACCCAGCTGTGGTGGTTGAGCACCTGCACCTCATGGGTGCCCTTGTTGACCTTGACCTCGATGATGGTCGCCACCGGGCTGTAGTAGGTGACCATGGCGTTGTTCAACTGGGTGTCGGGGTAGGCGGCGTTCTGCCGGTCGAGCAGGTGGTAGCCGTGGCTGCTCATCTGCGCTTTCTTGGCGTTCACCGCGCCATCACCGTACTTCACCGCCACGGCGTCAAGCGGGAAGCGCTCTCGCACGCCGTCGATGACGAAGTCGGCCTCGGCCCAGCTCCAGCGGTTGAAGCCGTGCACGCTCACGCCGGTGACAAAGCCCATGTCGTGGGCCTTCTGCGCCAGCTGGGCGAACGGGATCGGCGCCAGGCCGTTGCCGGTCAGCTCACCGTTGACCCATACCGCGTTTTCGCGGCGCACCACCAGCGGGTTGGCCTGGCCGCCATGCGGGCCCTGGCTCCAGATGGCCATGGCCGCCGGCCACAGGCCGTGGTTGAACAGCACGCGCGCCGCTTCGCGGGTGGCATGGCTGAAGTAGAAGGCCGAGTTGGTCGCCGACGAGGGCGACGCCAGCTTGCCGACCCAACGTGGGTTGCGCAGCGCGGCGTCCTGCTCGGCCTGGCTGATCAGGTACGGGTTGCCGCTGGTGCTCAGTTGCAGCTCCGGCCATTCGGTGACCGCCGTCCTCACCTCGTCAGCCGAGCGGCCCATGAAGTCACTGACCACCAGGGCCTGGGAGGTGGACATACCAGTGCCCAGTTCGGTGCCGATGTGACGCAGGCTGATGCGCCCGTCGCGGCTGAATTCGATGCTGGCCATGGGCGCTTCGGAGCCGGTGCCGAAGTCTTTCTGGCAGATGGCAAAGCCCACGCCGTACCAGTGGTCCTGGTCCTGGGCGTCCATCTGCTGCTTGCGCGTGTCGCGATTGCGCCACCACTCATGCACAGCGGCCTTGTCGAGAATTTCGTACAAACGCAAGGCACCTGCCGGCACCGCACCCTGGGTGTTCTTCATGCCCGATTTCAGCGCGTTGGCGCGGCGCAGGTCGATGGCATCGACGCCCAGGCGGCCGGCGATCTCGTCGACCATCATTTCAGTCGCCGCCATGCTCTGCAGGGTGCCGTAGCCGCGCATGGAGCCAGCTTCGACACCACGGGAATGGTAGGCGGTGACCGACAGGTCGTTCTGCGGCATGTAGTAGATCGACTGCGCAGCGGTAGCCCCCACCGCCGCCACCGACGGGCTGTAGTTGATGCGCCCACCACCATCGCAGCTCATGTCGGCGCGGAAGATCTTGAAGCTGTTGTCCTTCTTGTCCACGGCCAACTGGTAGCGAATGTCGAAGGCATGGCGCTTGATGCCACTCTGGAACTGCTCGTAGCGGTCGTTGGCCAGGCGGATCGGCACGCCAGCGCCATACAGCGCGGCCACGGCAGCGTAGAAGACGAAGATGTTGTTGTCTTTCGAGCCGTAGCCGACGGTGTAGCCCGGGTGCATGTTCAGCGTGTTCAGGGCGAAGCGCGACGGCTTGATCATGTGCACGCATTCCTGCGCCACTTCGAACGGGCACTGGGTCGCGACCACGAAATGCAGCGTGCCTGTGGCCAGGTCGTACCAGCCATTGCCGTTGTCCGGCTCCAGCGCGGCAGGCTCGATGGACGGCGTCTTGTAGCGCTCGTCGAACACCAGCCAGTTTTCGGGCGGGTTGTCCAGTTGCTCGGCCATGCGCTTGGCGTAGAACAACCCCTGTTCGGTCAGGTCGCCATGCTGGTTCGGCTGCTTCGACCACACCGGTTTCCGGTTGAGGATGGTGGGGAACAGCATGGAATTCTTCAGGCTGGAGAATTCATCGTCATCGAACGGGGTGGCACCGCCCACCCGCACGAAGCGGAAGCTGCCATAAGGGTCACGCTGGTACAGCGGCGCCTGGGCACCGTAGCGGATCGCCTGCTCGTTGAACTGCAGTTTGCGCTTGGCCTGGCGGAAACGCTCGAAGTCGTGCCAGATCAGGATCGCCACCGGGTGGCCGATGAACATCGGCACCTTGCCGGGCGGCAACAGCGGGTCGGGCGAATGGGCCTCAGGCCAGGCGATGCCATCCTTTTCCAGGTCGGCGGCGGTGACAACCCGGTCTGGCTGCAACTCGGCACCGAGCAGGCTCAGATCATGGCCGGCATAGATACGGTCGGCCTTGGTTGCCTTGAGCAACAGCGCATGCCCCTGCTGCGTGGGCCAGCCGGGCATGTCCTTGGCTCGGATGTCACGGGCGAACACCTTTTCGCCGCAGACCTTGGACAAGGCATCGTTTCGGAAACGCGCCTTGCCGTCATGGTTCATCCACTTTTGTGGCGAGGTGGTGACGCGTTCCTCCATCAGCGCAGCGAATGCCTGGCTGCCAAGTGGCGCCATGGTCACGCCGACACCAGCGATCAGGCCGCCTTGCAAGAAGGCGCGCCGGGAAATATCACGGTTGGACATGCTTGATCCTCTGGGCAGCAGGGGGTCTGCCCATCTTTTTGATTCTTGTGCGGGGGACTCGGAAGGGTGAGAACCTTGTCACGCGAGTCAGGAAAAACTGACTTCTACGTCAACTTTACAACAAGAATATGGGCATAAGCAAAGTCAAGCCGACAATATGTCGCAATGTGTCCGGACTGACGCACGGATCCGTCGCGCCGTCGTTGTAGGACCGGGTTAACCTTGGGTTAATCGACCCCAGCCAGCATGGCCCCATTTCTAGATCTGCCAAGGCGAAGACATGCGCGTTTTCCTGCTCTTCCTGACACTGCTACTGGCCGGCCCGTTGCAGGCCAACCCGTTCGCTGTAAAACCGGACTTCCTGCCGGTCAACCAGGCCTTCGTGCTCACCCACGACCGCCAGGCCGACGGCCAGATGCGGCTCTACTTCCAGATCAAGCCGGGCTACTACCTGTACCAGAAGCGCCTGAAGTTCGACGGCCTGCCCTCCGAGCAGCACCCCCAACTGCCGCCAGCGCTCAACCACCATGACGAGTTCTTCGGTGACAGCGCGGTTTACCGCGACCAGCTTGAACTGCTGCTGCCGGCCAATGCCCAGGGGCAATTGCGCCTGGGGTGGCAAGGCTGCGCCGACGCAGGCCTGTGCTACCCGCCACAAACCACGCAGATCGACCTGGGCGGCAGCGTGGCGCCGGCCGCCGAGCAAGCCAGCGACCAGGCCTTGGCCAGTGGCCTGCAACAAGGCCACCTGGCCTGGAGCCTGCTGGCATTCTTCGGCCTTGGCCTGTTGCTGGCCTTTACCCCCTGCTCGCTGCCGATGCTGCCCATTCTTGCCGGGTTGGTGCTGGGCAATGGCGCCAGCGCCCGCCGTGGCTGGGTGCTGGCCGGGGTCTATGTGTTGAGCATGGCCCTGGTGTACGCCGCCCTGGGTGTGGTCGCCGCGCTGCTTGGCGCCAGCCTGCAGGCCTGGCTGCAACAACCCTGGCTACTGGGCAGCCTGGCGGGCCTGTTCGTGCTGCTGGCGCTGCCGATGTTCGGCGCCTTCGAACTGCAACTGCCCGCCGCTCTGCGCGACCGCCTGGACCGCGCCGGGCAAGGCACCCGTGGCGGCAACCTGTATGGCGCAGCGTTGCTCGGGGCCTTGTCCGGCCTGCTGCTTGGCCCGTGCATGACCGCCCCACTGGCCGGCGCGCTGCTGTACATCGCGCAGAGCGGTGATGTGCTGCAAGGGGCGCTGGTGCTGTTCAGCCTCGGCCTGGGCATGGGCGTGCCGCTGCTGTTGCTGGTGACGCTGGGCAACCGCTACCTGCCGCGCCCTGGCGCCTGGATGGACCGAGTCAAGGGTGTATTTGGTTTCGTGTTCCTGGCCATGGCGCTGTACACCGTGCGCAGCCTGTTGCCTGCTACCTTGTTGCTGGCCCTGAGCGGCGCCTGGTTGATTGCCCTGGCCTGGGCCGCCTGGCCGGCCCTGCAGCGGCTGCCGGCGTTGCGCGCGGTACCGTTGCTGGGCGCCCTGTGGGGCGGCCTGTTGCTGGTAGGCGCGGCAGCCGGCGGCGACGACCTCTGGCAACCGCTGCGCCCGTTCGCCGGCACGGGTACCGCACCGGCCGCCGCCCAGCATGCCGAAGACAGCTTCGTCACCGTCAGCCGCCCCGAAGACCTGCAACGTGAACTGGATGCGGCCAAGGCCCGTGGCCAGTGGGTGATGCTCGACTACTATGCCGACTGGTGCGTGTCGTGCAAGGTCATGGAAAAGCAGGTGTTCGCCCGCAGCGACGTGCAGGCCGGCCTGGCCGGCGTACACCTGCTGCGCCTGGACGTGACCGCCGACACGCCGGCCAGCAAAGCCCTGCTGCAGCGCTACCAGGTACCTGGCCCGCCAAGCATCATCTGGATCGGCCCGGAAGGCGAAGAGCGCCGCGCACGGCGCATCACCGGTGAAGTGGACGCCGCCGCGTTCCAGCAGCACTGGACCCAGACCAGGAGCCAAGGCTGATGCTGACCGTAACACTCGGGCCACTGACCATGGCCCTCAACCACCTGCTGATGCTCAGCGCCCTGCTGATCGCCAGCGTGGTCGGCTGGTGGGTCGCCCGGCGTGGCGGCGAAAGCCCGGAATCGGCGCTTTTCAACCTGTTCCTGATCGGCCTGCTGTGTGCCCGCGCCGGCTTCGTGCTGGCCTACTGGCCGATGTACCAGGGCGACCCGCTGCAAATCATCGACATTCGCGATGGCGGCTTCCTGTTCTGGTCGGGCCTGGCCGGCATCGTCCTTGGCGCCCTGTGGCAAGGCTGGCGCCACCCTGGCCTGCGCCGCCCACTGGGCTGGGCGCTGTTCAGCGGCGCACTGTTCTGGGGCCTGGCCAGCCTTGGCGGGCACCTGTACAGCAAGGGCACCGAGCTGCCCGAACTGAGCCTGCGCAACGCCGCCGGCCAACCCGTCGCGCTGCACAGCTACCGCGGCAAACCGCTGGTGATCAACATCTGGGCCACCTGGTGCCCGCCCTGCCGTCGCGAAATGCCGGTGCTGCAACAGGCACAAAGCGACTACCCACACGTGACCTTCCTGTTCGTCAACCAGGGCGAGACCCCGGCAAACGTCAGCACCTTCCTCGCCACCACCGGCCTGAGCCTGACCCACGTGCTGTTCGACGGCACCGGCCTGCTGGCCCAGCGGGTCGGCTCCATGGCCCTGCCCACCACACTGTTCTACGACGCCGACGGGCGGCTGGTCGGCAGCCACCTGGGCGAGCTGTCCCGGGCCAGCCTGCGCCACGCCCTGGAACCCTTCGACCGGGCCATTGCGCCTGCCCCTGCCGCACAAGGAAACTGACATGCGATTGACTGCACTGCTGCCCCTGTCCCTGGCCTTGCTGGCCGCCCCTGCCCTGCAGGCCGAAGAACTGCCCAAGGCCGTTCAGCAACTGCAAGCCAAGGGGGCCGTGATCAAAGGCAGCTTCGATGCGCCAAACGGCCTGCGCGGCTACGCTGCCGAATACCAGAACAACGCCCTGGCCCTGTACCTCACCCCCGACGGCAAGCATGTGCTGGTCGGCAGCCTGTTCGACGAACAGGGCAAGGACCTTAGCGCCGAGCCACTGGAGAAGCTGGTGTATGCGCCGATGAGCAAGGCAATCTGGGCCAAGATGGAAAAGACCGCCTGGATCGCCGATGGCAAGGCCGACGCGCCGCGCAAGGTGTACCTGTTCAGCGACCCCAACTGCCCGTACTGCAACATGTTCTGGGAGCAGGCAAGGCCGTGGGTGGAGTCGGGCAAGGTGCAGTTGCGCCATATCATGGTCGGCATCATCCGCGAGGACAGCCCAGGCAAGTCGGCGGCGCTGCTGGCGGCGAAAGACCCGGCCAAGGCCTTGCAGGAGCATGAGAAGGCCGGCAAGGCCAGCAAGCTGAAGGCATTGGAGCAGGTGCCGGAGGCCGTGCAGCAGAAGCTGGCGGCGAACATGGCGTTGATGGAAGAGCTGGGGTTGCAGGCGACCCCGGCGATTTTTTATCAGGATGAGCAGGGCAACCTGCAGAGCCAGCAAGGGGCGCCGCGGCCGGAGATGCTTGGGAAGATTCTCGGCAAGCGGTAGTGCATGTCTTGAGTTTTGCAGTGGAGCGGAAATCGAGCGCCGCCCTGCAAAACCCAAGGCGAACCCTAGCCCTACAACCCCTCCAACTCCGCCATCAGGTCACTGAGCCGGTCGACCTTGTCATCATCCAGCGCACTGCCCTGTAGCCCCTGCACATACTCAGCCAGCTCCTCCACCGTGCTGCACTCGAACATCGCCCGCAACGGCACATTCAGCTGCAACTGCTTCTGCACCCGCGAGGCGATCTGCGTGGCCAACAGCGAATGCCCGCCCAGCTCGAAGAAGTTGTCATGCACCCCCACCCGCTCGGCATTGAGCACATCGGCCCAGATCCCCGCCAATACCTCCTCCAGCTCGTTGCGCGGCGCCTGATAGGCCTGGCTGTGCTGGCCGCCGATATCGATGGCCGGCAGCGCCTTGCGGTCGAGCTTGCCGTTGGCGTTGTGCGGCAGGCTGTCGAACCAGCCCCAGTGCAGCGGCACCATGTATTCCGGCAACTCGCCTCGTAAACGCTGCTTCAGCTGTTCCAGCAATCCGGCGTCGGCAGTAATGCCTTGATGCGCCACCAAGTAACCCACCAGGTGCTTGCCGTTGACACCCTCCTGCACGCCTACCGCAGCGTCGCGGATTTCCGCCTGCTCGTGCAGGCGAGCTTCGATCTCGCCCAGCTCGATGCGGTAGCCGCGTATCTTCACCTGATGGTCGATGCGCCCCACGTACTCCAGCACACCGTCCGGGCGCTGCCGCGCCAGGTCGCCGGTGCGGTACAGGCGCTCGCCCGGTGCACCGTAAGGGTGAGGGATGAACGCCAGCGCGGTACGCAACGGGTCGCCGACATAGCCGCGACCAACACCCGTGCCGGCCACGCACAGCTCACCCACCGCGCCCAACGGCACCAGCGCCTGGTCCTCGCCGAACAGGTACAAGCGGTTGTTGTCGGTCGGGGTGCCGATCGGCAGGTAACTGCCTTGGGTCGACGCGGCATCGACACGGAAGAACGCCACATCATCGGAGCATTCCGCCGGGCCGTAGGCGTTGACCAGGCCGATCAGCGGGTAGCGCTGCAGCCACTGCGCCGCCAGCTCTGGTGGCATCGCCTCGCCGGTCGGCAGCATCCAGCGCAGCCCGTCCAGGGCCTGGTGATCGCTGGCCAGCATGCCCTGGATCAGCGACGGTACGCTTTCCAGCACGGTAATGCCGGTGGCCTGCACATGCGCCAGCAGCCCTTGCGGGTCGTGGGCGATGGCATTCGGCACGATCTCCACCTTGGCCCCGAACAGCGGCGCGGCAAGGAACTGCCACACCGAAATGTCGAAACTCTGCGAGGCGGTCTGGGCAATCACGTCCTGCTCGCTCAACGCCAGGTACGGCACTTTGCTCAGCTGGTTGTTGAGCATGCCGCGCTGCTCGACCATCACCCCTTTCGGCAGACCAGTGGAGCCTGAGGTGTAGATCACATAGGCAAGGTTACCCGGCCCGCTGTGAATGCCTGGGTTGTGGCTGGCAATCGGGCTGGCCTGGATGTCTTCCCATACCAGCAGCTGTGGCCGTCCCACGGTGTCCAGTTCGGCCAGTAGCTGTCGCCCCTGCTCGGCGCAGGCCGCGCTGCACACCAGTACCGGCGTGCGGCTGAGCTGGATGATGCTTTGCAGGCGCGCCGCTGGCAGGCCCGGGTCCAGCGGCAGGTAGCCGGCGCCGGCCTTGAAGCTGCCAACGATCATGCCCAGCAGCGGCAAGCCGCGTTCAGCCAGCAGGGCCACTGGCTGGTCCACGCTGACGCCGGCAGCCACCAGGGCATGGCCCAGCCGGTTGGCCGCCAGGTTCAGCCCGGCGTAGTCATAGGACGCCTCCAGGCAGCGGGCCACGGTACGCTCAGGATGCGCGGCCACCTGTGCTTCGAACTGGGCGACGTAGCTTTGCTCCAGAGGATAAGCCCGCTCGCTACGGTTGCAGTCTTCCAGCAGGAAGCGCTGTTCATCGTCGCCAAGCAACGGCAGCTCGCCCACCTCTCCATCGAAGCCCTGCACCAGCGCCAGCAGCAGGCGCTTGAATTGCGCCAAAAGGCGCTCGACGGTCGGGTAGTCGAAGTAGCGTTGGTCGAACGACAGATGCAGGCCCAGGTCATCACCTGGGTAGCACACCGCCGTCAGCGGGAAGTTGGTGTGGGTGCGGCCCGAGTCAGAGCTGGCATTCAGGTGCTGGGCGTGGTCGAGCACGGCGGTTTCAACCGGCGCGTTCTCGAACACGAACAGGCTGTCGAACAGCGGCTGGCCCTTGGGCAGTTCGCTGCACGCCTGAATCGCCACCAGCGGTAGGTATTCGTACTCGCGCAGCTCCATGTTGCTTTGCAGCAAACCCTGCAACCACTGGCGCACGCTGCAGCGCTCACCGCCGGCGGGCAGTTGCACACGCAGGGCAACGCTGTTGATGAACAGGCCGACGGTGCGCTGCATCTGCGGCATGCTGACCGGGCGCCCCGCCACGGTCACGCCAAAGGCCACATCGCGGTCGCCGCTATAGCGCGCCAGCACCAGGGCCCACGCCGCCTGGGCGAAGGTATTGACGGTGAGCTGGTGAGCCTGGGCCAATTCGCGCAGGCGCACGCCATCGCTTACCGCCAGGCGGGTATAGCAGTCGCCGACGACCATGCCACTGCCGGCGTGGTCATGCCGTAGCGGGCGATCGCTGGGGATGGCCGTGGCGCGTTCGAAACCGGCCAGGTTGGCCTGCCACCAGGCGCGTGCGTCATCCAGGCCCTGGCGCTGCAGCCAGCCGATGTAATCGCGGTAACGCGGCGGCACCGGCAACTGGGCCTGGCGACCTTCGCCAAGGGCCTGGTAGACCTCGAAGAAGTCGTTCATCAGCAGCGAGCGGCACCAGGCATCGATCAGGATGTGGTGGTTGCTCATCATGAACCAGTAGCGCTCGTCGGCCACACGCACCAGACGCAGGTGGAACGGGGCTTCGCTGAGCAGGGCAAAACCGGCCTCGCGCTCTTGCTTGTGCAGGGCCTGCAGGCGCTGCTCCTGGGCGTCGTCAGCCAGGCCGCGCCAGTCCTGGTAGTCCACCGCCAGGTGGCCCGGCTTGTGGATGATCTGCAGCATCGCCTCGCCGCTGTTCCAGCTGAACGAGGCGCGCAACGCTTCATGGCGCGCCACCACAGCCTGCCAGGCCTGGGCGAAACGCTCAGGGTCAAGGGCGCTGTTGATGCGGTAGCGGTCCTGCATGTAGTAGAGGCCAGTGCCCGGTTCCAGCAGGGTGTGCAGCAACATGCCTTCCTGCATCGGCGTCAGTGGGTAGACATCCTCGATCTGCGCAGCCGGCACCGGCAAGGCGTCGATCTGCGCCTGCGTCAGGTGCGCCAGCGGGAAGTCCGACGGGGTGAAACTACCGTTGCCATCGGCCAGGCAATGGGCGACCAGCGCCAGCAGCTCTTGGCGATAGGCTTCGGCCAAGGTTGCGATGGTGCGCTCGTCGTAGCGCTCGGCACTGAAGGTCCAGCGCAGTTGCAGGGCGCCGCCATACACCTGGCCATCGACGCTCAGCCAGTTGGGCAGTGGCGCATCGAGGTCATGCGCCAGGCCGGTCGGTGCCTCCAGCGGCTGGAACAGCGCCGCGCTGTCGAACTGCTGGTCGAACTGGCCCAGGTAGTTGAAGGTGATACGTGCCTGTGGCAAGGCCGCCATCTGCTCGCGCCCGGCCGAGTCGGCCAGGTAACGCAGTACACCGTAGCCCAAGCCCTTGTGCGGCACCTGGCGCAGTTGCTCCTTGATGCGCTTGATCGAACCGGCGCGCGCCACGTCGTCTTCGCCTGGCAGTGGGCGCAGGCTCAGTGGATAGGCGTTGGTGAACCAGCCGACGCTGCGGGTCAGGTCCATATCTTCGAACAACCCGTCACGGCCGTGGCCTTCGAGTTGCACCAGCACTTCTTCATCGCCACTCCAGCGGCACAAAGCGCGTGCCAGCGCCGTCAGCAGCAAATCGTTGACCTGGGTGTGATAGGCCGCCGGGGCCTGCTGCAGCAGTTGTCGGGTCTGCTCCACGTCCAGGCCGATGGCCAGGGTGCGGGCATGGCGATGCAGGTTGCCCCCCTGCGGATGATCGCACGGCAGTTCGCGGCGCACACCGCCCAGCTGGCCTTGCCACCAGCCCAGTTCGTCGCGCAGCGAATCGCTGCCGGCGTAGCTGGCCAGGCGCGCGGCCCAGTCACCCATGGCGTGGGTCTTGGCCGGCAGCGGCTGGCCACGGTACAGCGCCTGCAGGTCTTCCAGCAGCACCCGCCAGGACACGCCATCGACCACCAGGTGATGGATCGCCAGCAACAGGCGCTGGCCGCCCTGCCCGTCACGCACCAACAAGCCACGCAGCAGCGGACCTTGTTGCAGGTCGAGGCTGCGCTGCAGGTCGGTGTACAGCGTCTGGCAGTCTGCAACGTCGGCGACGGTGGCGCTCCACAGCAGTTGCTCGGCAGCGGGCTGCGCGTACTGAGCCTGCCAACCGCCCTGGGCCTCGCTGAAACGCAGGCGCAGGCTGTCGTGGTGCTGCACCAGCGCAGCCAGTGCCTGTGCCAGTGCGGCTTCGTCCAGCGGCTGACGCGCTTTCAGCAGTACCGCCTGGTTCCAGTGCTGTGGCTGTGGCACTTCGCTGTCGAAGAACCAGTGCTGGATAGGCGTCAGCCCGCTCTGGCCCTGGCGCTGGCCCTGTTCGATGCGGGGGACGGCTTCGCTGTGCTGAACCACAGCCGCCAGGGTCTGGATGGTCTGGTGTTGGAACAGGTCACGCGGGGTGAACTGCAGGCCGGCCTGGCGGGCGCGGCTGACCACCTGAATCGACAGGATCGAGTCGCCGCCCAGTTCGAAGAAGTTGTCCTGCACGCCAACCCGGGCGACGTTGAGCACATCGCGCCAGATCTGCGCCAGTTGCGCCTCCACCGCGTTGCCAGCGGCTTGGTACTGCTGACGTGCCTGCTCCAGGTCCGGCAGCGGCAGCGCACGGCGGTCGAGCTTGCCGTTGCCCATCAGCGGCAGGCTGTCGAGCAGCACCAGGTGTGCAGGCACCATGTAGTCCGGCAGGTGCTGGCGAGCATCGGCTTTCACTGCTTCGCGCAGCAGCTGTTGCGCCTCGCTAGCGGCAGTGGCCTGCTTGCACACCAGATAACCCACCAGTTGCTTGCCTCCCGGCAAGTCCAAGGCCAGCACCACGGCCTCGTCGACATCGGCATGCGCCTGCAGGCGGCTCTCGATTTCGCCCAGCTCGATGCGGAAACCGCGAATCTTCACCTGCTGGTCGGCACGCCCGACGTATTCGACCAGGCCATCGCTGCCCAGGCGCACCAGGTCGCCGGTGCGATACAAGCGGCCCCCTTCGCTGCTGAACGGGTCGGCGACGAAGCGCTCGGCGCTAAGGCCGGGGCGGTCGTGATAGCCCTGGGCCAGGCCGGCACCACCGACATACAACTCGCCAATGCCGCCTTGCGGCAACAAGGCCAAGTCTTCGTCGAGGATGTAGGCTGTACGGCTACCGATGACGCGGCCGATCGGCACACTGCCAAGCTCCGCGGGCAGCGTCTCTGGCGCCAGGCAGGCCAGTGGCATGACCACGGTTTCGGTCGGGCCGTAGGCGTTGAAGAACCGCTGCGGCGCAAAGGCCTGGCGAATACGCTGCAGGTGCTCACCGGTCAGCGCTTCGCCGCCGGTGATCACCAGGCGCACCGGCAGTTGCTCGCCCTGCCCGCCCAGGTACTGCGCCAGCTGGCTACCGTAGCTGGGGGTGAAGCCCAGAATGCTCACCCGCTGCTCACGCACCAACTGGCAGATCTCCTCGGCACCCCACTGGCCCTGGGCACGCAGCACCACGCGGGCACCACACAGCAGCGGCACCCACAGGCGCTCGCTGGCAGCGTCGAAGTTGATCGAATAGAAATGCAGCTCGCAGTCATCGCTGCGCATACCGAATGCGGCGATCACCGCCTGGCAGTGCATGGCGAACTCGCCATGGCTGACCACCACGCCCTTGGGTTTGCCGGTGGAGCCTGAGGTATAGATCAGGTAAGCCTGGTGCTGCGGCAGGTTGAGGTTGTCCAGCGGCGCATCGCTGTAGGCCGACAGGCTGGCGGTGTCTTGCTCCAGGCTCCAGCGCGCCACCCCTTCAGGCAGTTCGCCCAGGGTCTGGAGCAGCTCAGCTTGGCTGATCAGCAGGCCGATACGGCTGTCTTCGATCATGTAGCGCAGGCGATCGAGCGGGTACTCGGGGTCGAGCGGCACGTAGGCACCGCCAGCCTTGAGGATGGCCAGCAGACCGACGACCATTTCCAGCGAGCGCTCCAGCGCCAGCCCCACACGCACCTGCGGGCCGACGCCGCGCTCGCGCAGGGCGCGGGCCAGGCGGTTGGCCTGCTGATCGAGTTCGGCATAGGTCATGTGCTGGCCGGCGAAGGTCAGCGCACCCGCCTGGGGTGTGCGCGCCGCCTGGGCGGCGAACAGGCCGTGCAAGGTCTGGTCCAGCTCGAAATCGTGCTCGCCCTGCAACTGGCCCACCAGCACCTGCTGTTCGGCGCTGCTCAGCATCGGTAGCTCGCACAGGCGCTGTTGCGGGTTGTCGAGCAAGCCAACCAGCAGTTGCTGCCAGTGCTCGGCCATGCGCGCGATGCGCGGCTCGTCGAACAGGTCGCGGCTGTAGGTCAGGCAGCAGCCCAGGCGGCCGTCGAGGTCGGTCACCTCCAGGTACAGGTCGAACTTGGTGGCACTGGCATCGTTGACCAGGTAATCCACCTGCATGCCGGCAAGCAGGCGGCTTTGCTGGAAGGCCCAGCGCTGCACGTTGCACATCACCTGGAACAGCGGGTTGTAGGCGCTGCTGCGCGGCGGCTGCAGGGCCTCGACCAACTGGTCGAACGGCAGGTCCTGGTGCGACTGGCCTTCGATGGCGGCCTGGCGCATTTGCTCCAGCAGCTCGCTGGCGGTCATCTGCCCGTCCAGTTCGCAGCGCAGCACCTGGGTGTTGAGGAAGGCGCCGATCAGGCCTTCGCTTTCCGGGCGGATGCGGTTGGCCACCGGCGCACCGATGCGCAGGTCGCGCTGGCCGCTGTAGCGGTGCAGCAAGGCGGCCAGGGTGGCGGTCATGGTCATGAACAGGGTCAGGCCGCGCTGGCTGTTGAAGGCATGCACGCGGGCGACCAGCGCTGGGTCGAGTTCGAAACGGTACAGCTCGCCGCGGTGGCTCTGCACCGCCGGGCGCGGGCGGTCGGCGGGCAATGCCAACACCGGGTGCTCGTCACCCAGGCGATCCTTCCAGTAAGCCAGCTGGCGAGCGCCCTCGCCGCTCTCCAGCCATTGCCGTTGCCACACGCTGTAGTCCAGGTATTGCACCGGCAACGGCGCCAGTGGCGACTCGCGGTCATCGACGAAGGCCTCGTACAGCTCGCCCAGCTCGCGGGCGAAGATGTCCATGGCCCAGCCTTCGGTGACGATATGGTGCAGGGTCAGCACGAAGAAGTGCTCACGCTCGTCGGCTTTGACCAGGCAGGCGCGCAGCAGCGGACCACGCTCCAGGTCGAACGGCTGATGGGCCTGATCGTCGGCCAGTTGCTGCAAGCGTTGCTGGCGGGCGTCGGCTGACAAGGCGCTGAAGTCTTGCCAGTCGAGGTGCAGGCCGCTGTCATCGGCCACGCACTGGTACGGCACGCCGTCAATGCTGAGGAACGTGGTGCGCAAGGTTTCGTGGCGCACGATCAGCGCCTGCAGCGCCCGCTCGAAGGCGTCCACATGCAACGTACCGCGCAGGCGGGCCATGCCGCCTACGTTGTATGCCGGGCTGTTCGGTTCCATTTGCCAGAGGAACCACATGCGCTGCTGCGAGTACGACAGCGGCACCGCCTGGCGGCGGTCGACCCGGGCGATTTCACCTTGCAGGTTGCGCTCACCGGCGGCGCGAATGCGAGCGATCTCGGTACAGAAGGCACCCAGCTCGCTGGCGTCGAACAGGGCCTTGAGCGGCAATTCGACATCGCAGGCCTGGCGCGTGCGCGAAACGATCTGGGTGGCCAGCAACGAGTGGCCGCCGAGGGCGAAGAAATCGTCCTGCAGGCCGATGCGCGGCAGGTTCAGCACCTCGCGCCAGATGGCCGCAACCTGTTGCTGCAGCTCGGTTTGCGGCTCGACGTGTTCACGCTGCTGCCAGACCGGGGCCGGCAGTGCCTTGCGCTCGACCTTGCCGCTAGGGCCCAGCGGCATCTGCGCCAGCGCGATGAGTTGCGCCGGCACCATGTAGGCGGGCAATTGCTCAGCCAGCACGGCCAGCAAGTCGGAAGGCTGGGCGCTGCCACTGTAATAGCCGACCAGTTGCGCGCCAACGGCGTCCTTGTGAATCAGCACCAGCGCCTGTTCGACCCCCGTTTGCGCCAGCAGGCAGGCCTGCACCTCTTCAGGTTCCACACGGAAGCCACGCACCTTTACCTGCTGGTCGAGGCGGCCGAGGTACTCCAGCGCCTCATGCTGCACCTGCCAGCGCGCGCGGTCGCCGCTGCGGTACAGGCGCTGACCATTGCCGTCGGCCTGGGGCACGAAGCGCTCAGCGGTAAGGCCTGGGCGACCCAGGTAGCCACGGGCCAGCCCTGCACCACCGAGGTAGAGCTCGCCCGGTACGCCGGGCGCAGTCAGTTCAAGCTCATCGTCGAGCACGCGGCACAGCACATTGCCCAGCGGGCGGCCAATCGGCGAGCGCTCGCCGTCCGCCGCCTGGCAGTGCCAATGGGTGACGTTGATGGCAGTTTCGGTCGGGCCATAGCGGTTGTGCAGTTGCACCTGCGGCAGCACTTGCAGCACGCGGTCACGCAGCGCGGCGGACAGCGCTTCGCCGCCCGAGAACAACCGGCGCAAGCTGCTGCAGGCGCCCGCCTGCGGCTCCTGGACGAATACCTGCAACAGCGGCGGCACGAAGTGCAGCGTGGTCACACCATGGGCCTGTACCAGTGCGGCAATGCGCTGCGGGTCGCGGTGTTCGCCCGGCCCGGCAAGCACCAGCTTGCAGCCGGTGATCAATGGCCAGAAGCACTCCCACACCGACACATCGAAGCTGATCGGCGCTTTCTGCATCAGCACGTCGCTGTCGTTCAGGGCGTAGGTAGCCTGCATCCACTGCAAGCGTTCGGCCAGCGCCGCGTGGGTGTTGCCCACGCCCTTGGGCTGGCCGGTGGAGCCGGAGGTGTAGATCACGTAGGCCAGGTTGTCGCCGTGCAGGTGCAGGCCGGGGGCCTGGCTGGGCCAGCTGTCCAGGTGCAACTGGTCGAGGGCAATGGCGCTGACGCCGGCGACCTGCGGCAGTTTGCCCAGCAGGCTGCTGTGGCTCAGCAGCAGGCCGGCGTTGCAGTCGGCCAGCATGTAGGCCAGGCGTTCGGCCGGGTAGTCGACATCCAGCGGCACGTAAGCACCGCCAGCCTTGAGAATGGCCAGCAAACCGACCAGCAACTGCGGCGAGCGCTCGATGGCAATGGCCACGCAGGTGTCGGGACCGACGCCTTTGTCACGCAGGTAGTGGGCCAGGCGGTTGGCTTGCTGGTGCAGCTCGGCGTAGTCCAGGCTGCCACCCTCCCACACCAGGGCGGTGCGCTGCGGGGTAAGGCGGGCCTGCTCATTGAGTTGCTCGACCAGCAAGTGCCGCGGTGCGGCGGCTGGCGCCTGGCCCCAACCCAGCAGCTGTGCACGGGCGGGCTCATCGAGCAATTGCACCTCGCCCAGCGCCCGCTGCGGCATGGCGCACACTTGCTCCAGCAGCGCCAGCAGGTGCTGGGCCAGGCGCTTGACGGTAGTCGCGTCGAACAGCTCGGCGGCATAGTCGAAGGCCAGGCTCAGGCGGCCCTGGTGGTCTTCTTCACTGTGCAGCTGCAAGTCGAACTTGGCTTCGCGGCTGTGCCACGGCAGCTCTTCGGCCAGCAGCCCCGGCAGGCGGCGCAGCGCCGACAGGTCACGTTGCTGGTGGTTGAACATGACCTGGAACAGGCCCTGTTCACGCGCCTCGGGCAGGGCTTCGAGCAGCTGTTCGAACGGCAGGTCCTGGTTGGCCTGGGCTTGCAAAGTGGCCTGGCGTACCTGGGCCAGCAACTGGTTGAACGACTGGCGGCCATCGAACTGCGCGCGCAGCACCTGGGTGTTGATGAAGAAGCCGACCATGCCTTGGGTTTCCAGGCGCGGGCGGTTGGCGTTGGGCACGCCGACGCGAATATCGGCCTGGCCGCTGTAGCGCTGCAGCAGCGCCTGCCAACCGGCCAGCAGGACCATGAACAGGCTAGCCTGCTGCTCGCGGGCCAGGCCCTTGAGCGCGTCGCCGAGCTTGGCGGGCACCTTGAGGTTGAAGCGCGCAGCGCTGTGCTCACGCTGGCTGGCGCGCGAATGGTCGGTGCACAGGTCGAGCACCGGCAGCTCATCACCCAGTTGGGCCTTCCAGTATTGCAATTGCCGTTCGGCTTCACCTTCGGCCAGCCATTGGCGCTGCCAGGTGCCATAGTCGGCGTAACCCAGGGTCAGCGGCGCCAGGTTGGCCTCCAGGCCTTGGCAGCGAGCGGCGTACAGCTTGGCGAATTCGTCGAGCAGAATGTTCAGCGACCAGCCGTCGGCGACGATGTGGTGCAGGGTCACCCACAGCTGATGATCTTCGTCGCCCAGGCGCACCAGCGTTACCCGCAGCAGTGGGCCCTGGGTGAGGTCGAACGGCTGGCGCGCTTCGGCTTCACGCAGCGCAGCCACCTGCTCATGGGCCTGCCCTTCAAGATCTAGGCGTTGGAGCCCGAATGGCTGCGGCGCCAGAACGTGCTGCAGGGCCTGACCGTTCACTTCGCTGAACACGGTGCGCAATGATTCATGGCGCGTCACCAGTGCCTGGAAGGCCGCCTCCAGGGCACTTTCATCCAGCTCGCCACGCAGGTGCAGGCCGGCCGGGATGTTGTAGGCCGCCGATTGTGGTTCCAGTTGCCACAGTAACCACAGACGGTTTTGTGCCAATGACTGGGGCAACGCTTGGGCGCGCTCAAGGGTGGCGATTGGGCCTGCCTGTGCGCCGCCTTCGGCGATGATCGCGGCCACGGCCTTGCTGTAGTCGGCCAGTACCGGCATCTCGAACAGGGTACGCAGGCCAAGATCGATGCCCAGCTCATCGGCCAGGCGCGCAGTGGCCTGGGTAGCGGCGATGGAGTTACCGCCCAGCAACAGGAAGTGGTCGTCTGCCGCCACCGCCTCTACCTTGAGGATGTCGCGCCACACCGCGGCGATACGTGCTTGCAATGGGTCTTCGGCAGCCTCACTGGCAACGGCTTCGCTCACCTGCGGGAAACGGGCATAGCAATCCAGGCTGCCATCGTCCATGCGCAGGCGGCAGGCCGAGCGCTGCAACTTGCCGCTGGACGTCTTCGGCAGCGCACCGGGGTTCAGCAGCAGGACCACGGCTGGGGCCTGGCGGCAGGCGTCGGCGATGACTTGGCGCAGGGTCTTGATCAGGTCCTGAGGCTTGATTGCCTTTTGCACGTTGCGGCTGATCTCCACCGCCACGCCGATGCCCTCCTCGCCCTGATGCTCGACGGCGAACACCGCCACACGGCCTTTGCGCAGCACCTCGACTTCACGCTCAAGGGTTTTTTCCAGGTCCTGCGGGTACAGGTTTTGCCCACGCACGATCAGCATGTCCTTGAGGCGCCCGGTCACGAACACTTCGCCTTCGCGCATGAAACCCAGGTCGCCGGTACGCAGCCAGGTCTGGCCGTCCATTTCGACGAAGGTACGGGCGCTGGCTTCAGGGTTGCGCCAGTAACCCAGGGCGATGCTCGGGCCACCGGCCCAGATTTCACCGACCTGGTTGTCGCCCAGCACCTGCAAGTGCTGCGGCTCGACAATGCGCACCGCATGCCCAGGCTGCGGGTAGCCACAGCTCATCAGCACGCTGCCTTTACCCGGCTCGGCGCGGTTGCCAGCGAAGGCTTCGGCATCCAGCTCCAGTGCAGCGATGCCCTGGCCTCGGCGGCTGCCGCTGACGAACAGGGTGGCTTCGGCCAGGCCATAACTGGCAAAGAAGCTCTGCGGGTCGAAGCCGCAAGCCTGGAACTTGTCGGCGAAGGTCGACAGGCTGTCCTGGCGGATCGGCTCGGAGCCGGAATAGGCCAGCCGCCAGCGGCTCAGGTCGAGCCCGGCCAGCGAGGCCTCGCTGACCCGCTCGCTGCACAGGCGGTAGGCGAAATCCGGGCCGCCGCTGATGGTGCCGCCGTACTCGCTGATGGCTTGCAACCAGCGCAGCGGCCGGGCCAGGAAGTAACCCGGCGACATCAGCACGCAGGGCACACCACTGAAGATCGGCTGCAACAGGCCGCCAATCAGGCCCATGTCGTGGTACAGCGGCAGCCAGCTGACGATCACGTCATCGGGGTTGAGGTCGATGCCAAAGCCACAACGGATCAGTTGCTCGTTGGCCACCAGGTTGCCATGGCTGACCTGCACGCCCTTGGGCAGCGCGGTGGAGCCGGAGGTGTACTGCAGGAAGGCGATGTCATCGCCCTTGAGCGTGGGCGCTTGCCAATTGGCGGCCAATACCGGGTCCAGGCCATCCACGGCCAGCAGCTCGGGCGCGTTGCCCGTTGCCAGCGCCTCCAGGCCTTGCAGGCTGCCGTGCAAGGCCGCCACGGTCAGCAGCAGGCGCGGTTCGGCGTCGGCGATGATCGACAGCAAACGCTCCTGGTGGTGCTGGCGCGCGGATTCCGGCGGGTAGGCCGGCACCGCGATCACGCCCGCATACAGGCAGCCAAAGAACGCCGCGACGTAGTCCGGGCCACTGGGGAACAGCAGCACTGCACGGTCGCCGAAACCGGCACGGGCCTGCAAGGCGGCGGCGATGGTGCGCGCACGCTGGTCGAGGTCCCGGTAGCTGAGCACGGCCTGCTCGCCGGGGGCGTCGGCCAGAAAGCGCAGGGCGATCTTGTCCGGGGTTTGCGCAGCGCGTTGCGCCAGGGCCTGGACCAGCGAGTGCGGGAGTTCGAAGGCGTCCGTCATGGGGTGTTCCTGCCAGTGTCTGTTGGGGCGTGCCGGCTGCTCCGCGAACGTGGGCGGACAGCGAATGGCGGCCGAGGATGTACACAGGGGAACGGATGGGCGGGTGCAGAAATTAGCGGGATTGTGCGGGTGTAGCCGGGGCCAGGGGTGAACGGTTTCACACGACGGCCTTAGAACTGAAAGATACAGATACTAATTACGTTTCGTATTTGACAATCATTATCATTATGAATAGTTTGTCGCACGTCGTAGGAAGCTTCCCAGCCCCGGGTGCCTCCTTTCCCCTCTGTGACAAGGTGATTTCCATGGCGGAACAACTATCCACAAGTAAGTGCGATTCACCATTACTGCAGGCCTTCGTCGACAACCGCAGCATCCTGGTCAAGATCGCTGCCCGCATCACCGGCTGCCGCTCGCGTGCCGAAGATGTGGTGCAGGACGCCTTCTTCCGGCTCAGCGCAGCTCCGCAGATCACTTCGTCGTTCAAGGCGCAGCTCAGCTACCTGTTCCAGATCGTGCGCAACCTGGCGATCGACCACTACCGCAAGCAGGCGATGGAGCTGAAGTATTCCGGCACCGAGGAGGAAGGCCTGAATGTGGTCATCCAGAACGCCTCGCCCGAAGCGACCCATATCAACCTTGCCGCGCTGGACGACATTGCCGAGGCGCTGAACGAGCTGCCGCAGCGTACCCGCTATGCGTTCGAGATGTACCGCCTGCATGGCGTGCCACAGAAAGACATCGCCAAGGAGCTGGGGGTGTCGCCGACACTGGTCAACTTCATGATTCGCGATGCGCTGGTGCACTGCCGCAAGACAGCCAATCGGCAGGCCTGAACCCCTTTGCGACGTCCTGCAGACCTGCCCGGCCCGAGGTAGGAGCAGCCTTGTGCTGCGAAGAGGCCAGACCCGGCACAACACATCGCTTGTTTTGCCGGCCTCTTCGCAGCACAAGGCTGCTCCTACAAGAGACCACCATCCCCTGCAGGAGCTGCCACACCCCTCAAACCAGCTTGCAACGATCGAAGAACCGCTCCCGCCCCAGAATCATCAGCGCCGCGCGCTTGTGCGGGAAGTCGAACTCCTTGTCGCAATGGAAGCACTGGTCGTGCATGTAGCCGATCATCTTGCCGTTGTCCGCGCGCGGCTCGGCCACCACCCGCTGGGTGCGCGGGTCATCCAGGAACAGGTAGTGCACCAGCGCCGATAGCCAGCTGGCCACCTTGTGCGGCCCGCGATGGCTCTCCTCCCCTACCAGCATGTGGATGCCGCGGTCGTAGTCATCGGCCGGGTAGAACGGCGCAATGCGGTCCTCCTTGGCCCAGTACGCCTCGAAGTAGGCAAACGGCTGATCATCGAAGCAGCCAATCAGCGTCAGGGTATGCGGGTCGGCCTCGAGCTTGCTCAGGTACTCATGATGTTGCGCAAGGGTGCCACCTTCCTGCCAGAACGCTTCCACACGCGGGTTGTTCTGCCAGCGGTTGAAGCGCTCCAGGTCGTGTTCGATCTCCAGCGTACGCAGCGACACCCAGCTACCCAGGCGCGCATCGAAGCGCCGATACACTTCGCCACGGGGTTTGGGCGCGCGACGCGGGTGGCGCTTGCCATGGCTGATCTGCATCTGCTGCGGGTACACCGCCGCCATCGACTCACCCAGCCAAGGCTGTGGCAACTGCCAGAACAGCGCCCGCTCGCACAGATACTGGCCGGGCTGCTCAGCCACCAGCAGCAAGCCACTGGCCAGCGCCTGGGGCTGCACCTCGGGCAAATGCCAGACCAGGCGCTGGCATGCCGTGTCGCGGGACAGCAACCAATAGCAGGCTGCCCACAAGGCTTGATAAGGGCGCTCGGGGCACAGCCGATCAAGGTGGACGTGCAGGGTGGCGCCCGCCTCGAGGCGAACCTGAATCAGTGGACGGCCTTCAAGGGTGAGGCTCAGCCAGCTGTCACCCTCCTCGGCACTGAGACTGCGCCAACGTGGCGGTGACTGGGGCTGCGAAGCGGCATCGAACGGCATGGGCTTGACTCACGAAAATGAAGAAAAGGCTCACTGCTGTGAACGTTGCCGCGCTGCGTGAATTTAGTCGCCGGGGGCCGAGACCGTGATGCGGTAGGGCTCGAAGATCCGCGCCAGTTCACCGCTGTTGCGCAGGTCTCGCAGCAGGCCGGCGAACGATTGCTCGCCAATAGGCGCCCCCGGGCGCAGCAAGGCGTAGTGGTGATAGACCTGGTCAATGCGTTGCGAAGGCACCAGCTGCGCCTTGCTCGCCGGGTTGCGTGCGAGGAAATCGCTGAGGTAGGAGCGCGTGACCAGGGCGATATCGGCACGGCCTGCCTGCACCATCAGCAGGTTGCTGTCATGGGAATAGGTCAGGGTCGCGTTGTACGTCTTGCGCAGGTAGCCCGGGTCGGGGTTGAAGTTGGCGAACGCGTAGTGGTAGCCATTGAACAACGCCAGGCGTTTACCGCGCAGGTCATCGAAGTAATGCGGGTCGCTGCCGTTTGCCTGGCGGGCGACGAACACTTCGGCATCCTCCAGGCCCATGTCCACGGTCTGGTGGGCAATTTGCTCCCAGCCCCACTGCGGGTTCTCGAAAATAGCCATGTCGGTGCGGCCTTGCTGGAAGTCACCGAAACGCCGCTGGATGGACGTGGGCACCAGGACAAAGTGATAACCCTGCTGCAAGCGGTTGAGCGCGTCGACCAGTTGCGGCAACAGGCCGGTGTCGGCGCCTTGTTCGGGGCGCACCGTGTAGGGCGGGAAATGCGCCGCGCCAATCTTCACCTCAACAGCATCGCCCGCCCATGCCGGTGCCGCCAACCAGAACACGGCCAGCAGCATCAGGGTGGACAAGGCCTTTTGGCCGGGCGCTGGAGTCAAGACGGACACTCATCACGGTTCATGCCTGGGTTCGCTTAAGCTAGGCGTTTTCCAGGGGCGGCACAACTGCCGGAGCCTGCTCTTTGTGCCAAAGCAGGCGGCAAAATGCCATAGGGTGCCGTATGCCCAGACATTGGCTACGCTCTAGCAGGATCTGCAAGGGAGCCTGGTATGGGCCATTGGTTGGTGATCGACCTGGAAGCCACCACCGACGAGGGTGGGTGGCCGGTCACAGAGATGGAAGTCATTGAAATTGGTGCAAGCCTGGTCACCCGCGAAGGCCGCGAGGTCGACCATTTCCAGCGTTTCGTAAGGCCACGGCGGCGGCCGCAACTGACCCCGTTCTGCCGTGAGCTGACCCATATCAGCCAGATAGACGTGGACAGCGCCGCGCCATTTCGCGAGGTATGGGCAAACTTCGAACGATGGCTCGGGCACCACCGTGGGCAACTTCAGGCCTGGGTCAGCTGGGGCGACTACGACCGCCAGCAGTTGCACCAGGAATGGCAGCAGCATGGGCTCGACAGCCTGCTGCGCACATTGCCTCACATCAACCTGAAGCAACGCTTTGCCAAAGCCCGCCATCTGCAGCGCCCGACCGGCCTGAACGGTGCCCTGCAGCTGGCCGGCATGCACTTTTGCGGGCAGCAGCACCGGGCCCTGGAAGATGCGCGCAACACGGCGCGGCTATTACCCTTGACCCTGCCCGCCAACAGCCCCTGAAAGCAGATGACGAGGCCTGTGGGCTTGGGCATACTGGCCAGCCCTTTTTCATCCCCTTTTCAGGAGTCGCCCATGTTCCAGGTCAACGAGTACTTCAACGGCACCGTCAAGTCGATCGCATTCGCGGGCGAAGAAGGCCCGGCCACTGTCGGCGTCATGGCCCCGGGCGAATACGAGTTCGGCACTGCCAAGCGCGAGATCATGCACGTGGTATCGGGCGCACTGACCGTGAAACTGCCAGGTAGCGACAACTGGGAAACCTTCAATGCCGGCGACAAGTTCAATGTTGCCGCCGACAGCAAGTTCCAGCTGAAGGTGGCGGTGGATACCGCTTACCTGTGCGAGTACCGCGACTAAGCGCCGGCTTGTACCGGCCTCTTCGCGGGTAAACCCGCTCCCACAGGGTGCTGCGCTGCAGTCCTTGTGGGAGCGGGCACGCCCGCGAAGCATCCAGCACTATTTCCCCAGGAAATCAGCAACCTTCTCAGCCGCCGCCTGCATATGTTGCTCATGGCTGAACCCAGAGGCCTTCAACGGCTTCAGGTCATGGTCACCCGCCACTAGCCAGCTCACCTCGATCGCCGGCGACAACGCATACCCTGCCACCGCCTCGCGGTTACCCAGCGCATCTCGCTCGCCCTGCACGATCAACGTCGGGGTTTTCAACGCGGCCAAGTGCTCGACCCGCGGCTTCTCGGGTTTACCCACCGCGTAGAACGGATACCCCAGGCACACCAGCGCGTCCGCGCCCAATTCATCGGCCAGCAAACTGGCCATGCGCCCGCCCATGGACTTGCCACCCACGGCCAACTTTCCCGCGACCAAAGGTCGCACCTGCCGGTACACCTCGCGCCAGCATTCCAGCAACACCTTCTGTGGGTTGGGCGGCCGCTTGCCGCCGCCAACCCTGCGCTCGGCCATGTACGGAAACTCGAAGCGCACTACCGCTACCCCAAGCGCCGCAAGCCTTTGCGCCATTTCGTCCATGAACCCGCTGTCCATCGGCGCACCCGCGCCATGGGCCAGGATCAAACAGCCCTTGTAGCCATCTTTCCCTTCGCCCCGCGCAAGATCGCAGCGCAAGCCTGGGACATTTGCGACCTTCGCCCATTGATCCCCGTCAATACCGGCACTTTGCCCATTAATCATGCTTGCCTCGCTGTAAAGCCTGCCAAATAACCGTGGATGGGAACCCATACATGAACACAACCAGCAGTACCGCCTATAACTACAAGGTGGTCCGCCAATTCGCCATCATGACGGTGGTGTGGGGAATCGTCGGGATGGGGCTCGGCGTCTTCATCGCCGCCCAGCTCGCCTGGCCTTCCCTCAACTTTGACCTCCCCTGGACCAGCTTCGGCCGCCTGCGCCCCCTGCATACCAATGCGGTGATCTTCGCGTTCGGCGGCTGCGCGCTGTTCGCCACCTCCTATTATTCGGTGCAACGCACCTGCCAGACCACCCTGTTCGCACCGGGCCTGGCCGCGTTCACCTTCTGGGGCTGGCAACTGGTGATCGTGCTGGCGGCCATCAGCCTGCCGCTGGGCTACACCAGCTCCAAGGAATACGCCGAGCTGGAATGGCCGATCGACATCCTGATCACCATCGTCTGGGTGGGCTACGCCATCGTGTTCTTCGGCACGCTGATGAAGCGCAACACCAAGCATATCTACGTGGGTAACTGGTTCTTCGGTGCCTTCATCCTCACCGTGGCACTGCTGCACATCGTCAACAACCTGGAACTGCCCGTCAGCCTGACCAAGTCGTACTCGGTCTACGCCGGCGCCACCGACGCCATGGTGCAGTGGTGGTACGGCCACAACGCGGTGGGCTTCTTCCTGACCGCGGGCTTCCTGGGGATGATGTACTACTACGTGCCCAAGCAGGCCGAACGCCCGGTGTATTCCTATCGCCTGTCGATCGTGCACTTCTGGGCGCTGATCACCCTGTACATCTGGGCCGGCCCGCACCACCTGCACTACACCGCGCTGCCCGACTGGGCGCAGTCGCTGGGCATGGTGATGTCGCTGATCCTGCTGGCACCGAGCTGGGGCGGCATGATCAACGGCATGATGACCCTGTCGGGCGCCTGGCACAAACTGCGCAGCGACCCGATCCTGCGCTTCCTGGTCGTTTCGCTGGCGTTCTACGGCATGTCCACCTTCGAAGGCCCGATGATGGCCATCAAGACCGTGAACTCGCTGTCGCACTACACCGACTGGACCATCGGTCACGTGCACGCCGGCGCCCTCGGCTGGGTAGCGATGATCTCGATCGGTGCGCTGTACCACACCATCCCCAAAGTGTTCGGCAAGGAGCGCATGTACAGCCTCGGGCTGATCAACGCGCACTTCTGGCTGGCCACCATCGGCACCGTGCTGTACATCGCCTCGATGTGGGTCAACGGCATCGCCCAGGGCCTGATGTGGCGGGCGGTCAACAGCGACGGCACGCTCACCTACTCGTTCGTCGAAACCCTGGTGGCCAGCCACCCCGGCTTCGTCGTGCGCTTCGTCGGCGGCGCGATCTTCCTCAGCGGCATGTTCCTGATGGCCTGGAACACCTGGCGCACCGTGCGTTCGCCAGCGCTTGACGTCGCCCCTGCGAACGCCCAGTTGGCTTGAGGAGAAACGCCTGATGAAACATGAAGTCATCGAGAAAAACGTCGGCCTGATGGCCCTGCTGATGGTGTTCGCCGTCAGCATCGGCGGCCTGACCCAGATCGTCCCGCTGTTCTTCCAGGACGTCACCAACAAGCCGGTGGAAGGCATGAAGCCCTACACCGCGCTGCAGCTGGAAGGCCGCGATATCTACATCCGCGAAGGCTGCGTGGGCTGCCACTCGCAGATGATCCGCCCGTTCCGCGCCGAAACCGAGCGCTACGGCCACTACTCGGTGGCCGGTGAAAGCGTATGGGACCACCCGTTCCTGTGGGGCTCCAAGCGCACCGGGCCAGACCTGGCCCGGGTCGGCGGGCGCTACTCGGACGACTGGCACCGTGCGCACCTGTACAACCCGCGCAACGTGGTGCCGGAGTCGAAGATGCCGTCGTACCCGTGGCTGGTCGCCCAGCAGGTCGACAACAGCCATACCGACGTCAAGATGCGCACCTTGCGCACCTTGGGCGTGCCGTACACCGACGACGACATTGCCGGTGCCCGCGACGCGGTCAAGGGCAAGACCGAGATGGATGCGCTGGTCGCCTACCTGCAGGTGCTCGGCACCGCGATCAAGAACAAGAGGTGAGTGCGATGGAAATGGATATCGGCATGATCCGCGGCCTGGGCACCCTGGTGGTGATGATCGCCTTCATTGGCCTCTCGCTGTGGGTTTTCAACCGCCGCCGTGACCGTGATTTCGCCGAAGCGCGCCTGCTGCCCTTCGTCGACGACCGCCTGCCCCCTGCCGGACAGGAACCTGCTGCAAAAAGGAGTAACGGGCAATGACCACCTTCTGGAGTACGTATATCAGCGTACTGACCATCGGTAGCCTGATTGGCCTGACCTGGTTGCTGCTCGCCACCCGCAAGGGCGAGAGCAAGAACACCACCGATCAGACCATGGGCCACAGCTTCGACGGCATCGAGGAATACGACAACCCGCTGCCCAAGTGGTGGTTCTGGTTGTTCGTCGGCACCCTGGTGTTCTCGGTTGGCTACCTGATCCTCTACCCAGGCCTGGGCAACTGGAAAGGCATCCTGCCGGGCTATGAAAATGGCTGGACCGGGGCGAATGAATGGCAGAAGGAAATGGACAGGGCCGATGCCAAATTCGGGCCGATCTTTGCCAAGTACGCCGCCATGCCCGTGGAAGAAGTGGCCAAGGACCCACAGGCGCTGAAGATGGGCAGCCGCCTGTTCGCATCCAACTGCTCGGTGTGCCACGGCTCGGACGCCAAGGGCGCCTACGGCTTCCCCAACCTCACCGACAAGGATTGGCGCTGGGGCGGCGAACCGGAGACCATCAAGGCTTCGATCATGAACGGCCGCCATGGCGTGATGCCGGCCTGGGCTGAAGTGATCGGCGAGCAAGGCGTGGCCGATGTGGCAGCGTTCGTGCTGACCAACCTCGATGACCGCACCCTGCCGGAAGGGATCAAGGCCGACGCGGCCAAGGGCAAGGAGATCTTCGCCGGTAACTGCGTGGCCTGCCACGGGCCTGAAGGCAAGGGCACCCCAGCCATGGGCGCGCCCGACCTGACTCACCCGCAGGCGTTCATCTATGGGTCGAGCTTTGCCCAGCTGCAACAGACCATTCGTTATGGTCGCCAGGGGCAGATGCCGGCGCAGGCCGAGATCCAGGGCAATGACAAAGTGCACCTGCTGGCGGCTTACGTGTATAGCCTGTCGCAGGAGGGTGCTGCTGAAACTGTGACTGCCAAGTGAGTTCGCCGAGAGAGGTTCGGCGTCTGTGAGATCGAGCGCCGCCCGCGCGGCGCATCGCGAGCGAAGCTCGCTCCTACATTTGTTTCGGGCCAGTTAGTCCTGTGGGATTTGCGCGCGAACGCTTTGGTACATGGCTCGATATCACGTCGTACCAACAAGGCGGGCGCGCGCGTTGGCGCTGGCGTTACTGGCCCGAAACAAATGTAGGAGCGAGCTTCGCTCGCGATGCGCCGCGCGGGCGGCGCTCGATATCCGCCCCACCACAACACTCAAGCCCCCCTCCCGCTCCACCCCCTCCCTTGCACCCCCTCCGAACAGAACTAAGCTTGTTGCCTCAGTGGGCTTCGCGCCGAAAGGACCGAAGCAGACGCGGCGCATAGCCTGTCGCCGCCCCGAAAAAGCTTGACCGTTCGATCAGAAAAAGATGAAAAACGGTACACATTACAAATATTTATTTGTGTACAATCGTCCAGACCCGATCACTGCGGGACATCAGTGAACGGGCTCGGACACGGGTCGGCGTACCAAAGTTGCGTTGCGGTAACCGTGCTGGTTATCAATACTGGCGCCGATTTTTCGACCAACAAGAACATCAAAACCGTGGAACCTTAGAATGAGCACAGCAATCAGTCCGACTGCTTATAACTATAAGGTCGTCCGCCAGTTCGCCATCATGACGGTGGTCTGGGGGATCCTTGGCATGGGCCTCGGCGTCTTCATCGCCTCGCAGCTGGTATGGCCGCAACTGAACCTGGACCTGCCCTGGACCAGCTTCGGCCGCCTGCGCCCGCTGCACACCAACCTGGTGATCTTCGCCTTCGGGGGCTGTGCGCTGTTCGGCACCAGCTACTACGTGGTGCAGCGCACCTGCCAGACCCGGCTGATCTCCGACAGCATGGCCGCCTTCACCTTCTGGGGTTGGCAGGCAGTGATCGTCGGCGCGCTGATCACCCTGCCGATGGGCTACACCACCACCAAGGAATACGCCGAGCTCGAGTGGCCGCTGGCGATCCTGCTGGCCATCGTCTGGGTGACCTACGGTTTGGTGTTCTTCGGCACCATCGTCAAGCGCAAGACCAAGCACATCTATGTCGGCAACTGGTTCTACGGCGCCTTCATCGTGGTGACCGCGATGCTGCACATCGTCAACCACATCTCGCTGCCGGTGAGCCTGTTCAAGTCGTACTCGGCCTACTCCGGCGCCACCGACGCGATGATCCAGTGGTGGTATGGCCACAACGCCGTGGGCTTCTTCCTCACCACCGGTTTCCTGGGGATGATGTACTACTTCGTGCCCAAGCAAGCCGAACGGCCTATCTACTCGTATCGCCTGTCGATCGTGCACTTCTGGGCGCTGATCACCCTGTACATCTGGGCCGGCCCGCACCACCTGCACTACACCGCCCTGCCTGACTGGGCGCAGTCGCTGGGCATGGTGATGTCGATCATCCTCCTGGCACCAAGCTGGGGCGGCATGATCAACGGCATGATGACCCTGTCCGGTGCCTGGCACAAACTGCGCACCGACCCGATCCTGCGCTTCCTGGTCGTTTCGCTGGCGTTCTACGGCATGTCCACCTTCGAAGGCCCGATGATGGCCATCAAGACCGTGAACTCGCTGTCGCACTACACCGACTGGACCATCGGCCACGTCCACGCCGGCGCCCTCGGCTGGGTGGCAATGATTTCGATCGGCGCCGTGTACCACATGATCCCGAAACTCTACGGCCGCGAGCAGATGCACAGCATCGGCCTGATCAACGCGCACTTCTGGCTGGCCACCATCGGTACCGTGCTGTACATCGCCTCGATGTGGGTCAACGGCATCACCCAAGGCCTGATGTGGCGCGCCATCAACGATGACGGCACCCTCACCTACTCCTTCGTCGAAGCCCTGCAGGCCAGCCACCCTGGCTATATCGTCCGCGCCCTGGGCGGTGCGTTCTTCGCCAGCGGCATGCTGCTGATGGCCTACAACGTGTTCCGTACCGTGCGTGCCGCCAACCCGGCACAGGCTGAGGAAGCCGCCAAGATCGTCGTTGTGGGAGCGCACTGATGAAGCATGAAGCCGTCGAGAAGAACATAGGCCTGCTGGCCTTCTTCATGGTCATCGCCGTGAGCGTCGGTGGCCTGACCCAGATCGTCCCGCTGTTTTTCCAGGACGTTACCAACAAACCGGTGGAAGGCATGAAGCCGCGCACCGCGCTGGAAGTGGAAGGCCGCGACATTTACATCCGCGAAGGCTGCGTAGGCTGCCACTCGCAGATGATTCGCCCGTTCCGCGCAGAAACCGAGCGCTACGGCCACTACTCGGTGGCCGGCGAGAGCGTGTGGGACCACCCGTTCCTGTGGGGCTCCAAGCGCACCGGGCCGGACCTGGCCCGCGTCGGTGGCCGCTACTCCGATGACTGGCACCGTGCGCACTTGTACAACCCGCGCAACGTAGTACCGGAATCGAAGATGCCATCCTACCCGTGGCTGGTCGAGAACAAGCTCGACGGCAAGGACACCGCGAAAAAGCTGGAAGTGCTGCGCACACTCGGTACCCCGTACACCGACGCCGACATTGCTGGCGCACGTGACGCGGTCAAGGGCAAGACCGAAATGGACGCCATCGTCGCGTACCTGCAGGGTCTTGGCACCATCATCAAGAGCAAACGGTGACGCTGATGGATATCGGGATGATTCGCGGCCTGGGCACCGTCGTGGTGATGGTGGCCTTCGTGGGCCTGGCGCTGTGGGTGTTCAACCCACGGCGCAAAAAGGACTTCGACGAAGCGACCCAACTGCCCTTCGCGGATGACCCCGAGGCCTGCCGCCACGTCGAGCAAGAGCACGCAAAAGCTTCTGGGAGCAAACAACAATGACAACCTTCTGGAGTCTGTACGTTACCGTCCTGACCCTGGGCACCATCTTCTCGTTGACCTGGCTGCTGCTGTCGACCCGCAAGGGCCAGCGCGAAGAGGTTACCGACGAAACCGTCGGGCATGCCTTCGATGGCATCGAGGAGTACGACAACCCCCTGCCGAAATGGTGGTTCTGGCTGTTCGTCGGCACCATCATCTTCGCCCTCGGCTACCTGGTGCTGTACCCGGGCCTGGGCAACTGGAAAGGCATCCTGCCGGGCTATTCGTACCTGGATAACGACAAGCAGACCGAGTTTTCCAACGGCCAGCCGGGCTGGACCGGCGTGCACGAGTGGGAAAAGGAAATGGCCAAGGCCGACGCCCGTTTTGGGCCGATCTTCGCCAAGTTCGCCGCCATGCCCATCGAGGACGTGGCCAAGGACCCGCAAGCACTGAAAATGGGCGCGCGACTGTTCGCCTCGAACTGCTCGGTGTGCCACGGTTCCGACGCCAAGGGCGCCTTCGGCTTCCCCAACCTGACCGATAACGACTGGCGTTGGGGCGGCGAGCCAGACACCATCAAAACCACCATCATGGGCGGCCGCCATGGCGTGATGCCGGCCTGGGCCGAGGTGATCGGCGACCAGGGTGTGGCTGACGTGGCGGCGTTCGTGGTCAGCAAGCTCGATGGCCGCACGCTGCCAGAAGGCGCGAAGGCCGATGCCGAGAACGGGCAGAAGATCTTCGCCGCCAACTGCGTGGCTTGCCACGGCCCGGAAGGCAAAGGCACACCCGCCATGGGCGCGCCGAACCTGACCCACCCGCAGGCGTTCATCTACGGATCGAGCTTTGCCCAGCTGCAGCAGACCATTCGTTATGGTCGCCAAGGGCAGATGCCGGCCCAGGAGCAACTGCAGGGTAATGACAAGGTGCATCTGCTGGCGGCTTATGTCTACAGCCTGTCGCACCAGGCCGAACCGGCCAAGGCTGAGTAAGCAGGCCCGGCCCTTTCGCGGCTGAAGCCGCTCCTACGACCCCTGTGGGAGCGGCTTCAGCCGCGAAGAGGCCGGTACAGTCAAGCATTTCTCACAGGCTGATGACCTGGATCAATTGACACCCGCCATAACACGATTCACACCACGAACCCAACGCGACTAAACGTCGCAGTGCGGCCCCATACCGCCAACAGCGGCGTATCATGGACCGCAGAGCGCTAGCAGATTGCGCGAGACTGCGGCCGGCACGCACTGGCCGCGGCGTTTCTCCACTGCCGTGGGACTTGATGATGAGCAAGCAAATTCCGGTACATGATGTAACCCCGCCTGCCAACAAAGGGAAGGATTCCGTCGATCTCTACGCCTCCCGCGAAAAAATCTACACCCGCGCCTTTACCGGTCTGTTCCGTCGCCTGCGCATGGTCGGTGGGGCAGTGCTGTTCCTGCTGTACTTCGGCACCGTGTGGCTGAACTGGGGCGGCCACCAGGCCGTGTGGTGGAACCTGCCCGAACGCAAGTTCTACATCTTCGGCGCCACAATCTGGCCGCAAGACTTCATCCTGTTGTCGGGCATCCTGATCGTTGCCGCCTTCGGCCTGTTCTTCGTCACCGTATACGCAGGCCGCGTCTGGTGCGGCTACACCTGCCCGCAAAGCGTATGGACGTGGATTTTCATGTGGTGCGAAAAGGTCACCGAGGGTGACCGCAACCAGCGCATGAAGCTCGACAAAGCCCCCATGAGCGGCAACAAGTTCCTGCGCAAGTTCGCCAAGCACAGCCTGTGGCTGCTGATTGGCTTCGTCACCGGCATGACCTTCGTCGGCTACTTCTCGCCAATCCGTGAACTGGTGATCGAGTTCTTCACGGGCCAGGCCGATGGCTGGGCCTACTTCTGGGTCGGTTTCTTCACCCTCGCCACCTATGGCAACGCCGGCTGGCTGCGCGAGCAGGTGTGCGTCTACATGTGCCCTTACGCACGCTTCCAGAGCGTGATGTTCGACAAGGACACGCTGATCGTGTCCTACGACCCGCGCCGTGGCGAAACCCGCGGGCCACGGAAAAAAGACGCCGACTACAAGGCCCAAGGCCTGGGCGACTGCATCGATTGCACCATGTGCGTACAGGTCTGCCCTACCGGCATCGACATCCGTGACGGCCTGCAGATCGAGTGCATCGGCTGCGCCGCGTGCATCGACGCCTGCGACAGCATCATGGACAAGATGAACTACCCCAAAGGGCTCATCAGCTACACCACCGAACACAACCTGTCCGGGCAGAAGACCCACATGCTGCGCCCGCGCCTGATCGGCTATGCCGTGGTACTGCTGGTGATGATCATCGGCCTGGCCACCGCTTTCGCCACCCGTTCGCTGGTCGGTTTCGACGTCAGCAAGGACCGCGTGCTGTACCGCGAAAACGCTCAGGGCCGGATCGAGAACGTGTACAGCCTGAAGGTGATGAACAAGGACCAGCGCGACCACGTCTACGTGCTGGATGCCGCCGGCCTGCCGGACCTCAAACTCGAAGGCCAGCGCGAGATCCGCGTGGCCGCGGGTGATATCGTCAGCTTGCCGGTGCAACTGTCGGTCGCCCCCGAGAAGTTGCCATCGACCACCAATGAAATCACCTTCATCCTCAAGAGCGCCGACGACAGCGACGCCCAGGTTGAAGCCAAGAGCCGGTTCATCGGCCCACAGATCCGCTAAGAGAGATAACCCACAATGCCTGCCGCCACCGCCGCCAGCCCCTGGTACAAGCACCTCTGGCCCTGGATCATCATTGGCATCCTCACCACTTCGGTGTGCCTGAGCCTGACCATGGTCAGCATCGCCGTGAACAACCCGGACAACCTGGTGAACGACAACTACTACGAGGCCGGCAAGGGCATCAACCGCTCGCTGGACCGTGAGTTGCTGGCGCAGAACCTGGGCCTTAAGGCCAGCGTGCACCTGGACGAACTGACGGGCGAAGTGGACCTGCGCCTGACCGGTAGCAGCGACCCGCAAAGCCTGGAGTTGAACCTGATTTCACCCACCCAGCCAGAGAAAGACCGCAAGGTGCTGTTGAGCCGGGTCGAGGCAGGGCGCTACGTGGGGCAACTGGAAGACAAGGTCGACGGGCGCCGCTTTGTCGAACTGCTGGGCAGCGAAGGGAGCCAGGTGTGGCGCTTGTTCGAGGAGGAAAAAGTCGAACACGGGGTTACATTGCAACTGGGTGATGAAGCCATTCAAGGCGCAGAGCACTTGTAGGAGCGGCCTTGTGCCGCGAAAGGGGCGCGAAGCGGCCCCACGACCTCGGCTTCGCAGCATGGTTTGTTGGGGCTGCTTTGCAGCCCTTTCGCGGCACAAGGCCGCTCCTACAGGGATGCGTGCCCGACCGGCCGATTTGTGTAAGGCAATGAAGTAATGACCCAGCCCACCCCCTGCTACCACTGCGCCCTGCCCGTCCCCGCCGGCAGCCGCTTCACCGCCGTGGTCCTCGGCCAGCCCCGACAGTTCTGCTGCCCCGGCTGCCAGGCGGTGGCCGAGTCGATCGTCGCCGGTGGCCTGGAACACTATTACCAACACCGCAGTGACAACAGCGCCAATCCCGAGGCCCTGCCCAGGCAACTGCATGACGAGCTGGCCCTTTATGACCGCAGCGACGTGCAGCAAACCTTCGTCCGCCACCAAGGCGCGCTGGCCGAAACCACCCTGCTGGTCGAAGGCATCAGCTGCGCCGCCTGCGGCTGGCTGATCGAAAAGCACCTGCGCAACCTGCCCGGCGTCGCCGAGGCACGTCTGAACCTGTCCAACCACCGGCTGCTGCTGAACTGGGACGACAAGCAGATTCCGCTCTCGCGCCTGCTGGCCGAACTGCGCCAGATCGGCTACGCCGCCCACCCCTACCAGCCCGACCAGGCCGCCGAACAGCTGGCCCGAGAAAACCGCAGCGCCCTGCGTCGTCTGGGCGTGGCTGGGCTGCTGTGGTTCCAGGCGATGATGGCAACCATGGCCACCTGGCCGGAATTCAACATCGACCTGTCGCCCGAGCTGCACACCATCCTGCGCTGGGTGGCGCTGTTCCTCACCATTCCCATCGTGTTCTACAGCTGTGCACCGTTCTTCAAAGGCGCGGCGCGCGACCTGCGCACCCGCCACCTGACCATGGACGTTTCGGTGTCACTGGCCATTGGCCTGGCCTTCGGTGCCGGCATCTGGACGGCCATCACCGGCAGCGGCGAGCTGTATTTCGACACGGTGGGCATGTTCGCCCTGTTCCTGCTCACTGGCCGCTACCTGGAGCGCCGTGCCCGCGAACGCACGGCCGCGGCCACCGCGCAGTTGGTCAACCTGCTGCCGGCCTCGTGCCTGCGCCTGGACGCCATCGGCCGCAGCGAACGCATCCTGCTCAGCGAGCTGCACTGCGGTGACACCGTGCAAGTGCTGCCAGGTGCGGTAATCCCCGCCGACGGGCGCATCGTCGAGGGCCGCTCCAGTGTCGACGAATCACTGCTGACCGGCGAATACCTGCCGCAACCGCGCCGGGTTGGCGAACGGGTGACCGGTGGCACGCTGAATGTCGAAAGCACCCTGAACGTGGAAGTCGAAGCTCTCGGCCACGACTCACGGTTGTCGGCCATCGTGCGCCTGCTGGAGCGCGCCCAGACCGAAAAACCGCGCCTGGCGGAGATTGCCGACCGCGCCTCGCAGTGGTTCCTGCTGTTTTCACTGCTGGCCGCCGTGGCCATCGGCCTGTGGTGGTGGCACCTGGACCCAACGCGGGCGTTCTGGATCGTGCTGGCGATGCTGGTGGCGACCTGCCCTTGCGCGCTGTCCCTGGCCACGCCAACAGCGCTTACCGCGGCCACCGGTACCTTGCACAAGCTCGGCCTGCTGGTGACCCGCGGCCATGTGCTGGAAGGCCTGAACCAGATCGACACGGTCATCTTCGACAAGACCGGCACGCTGACCGAAGGCCGCCTGACCCTGCGCAGCATTCGCCCGCTCGGCAGCCAGCCAGCCGACCGCTGCCTGGCCCTTGCCGCCGCATTGGAAAACCGCTCCGAACACCCCATCGCCCGCGCCTTCGGCCGTACCGCCACGCCTGCCGAGGATGTCCAGACCGTGCCCGGCCTGGGGCTGGAGGGGCTAGTGGACGGCCAGCGCTTGCGCATAGGCCAAGCCACCTTCGTCTGCGCCTTGAGCGGCACGGAAATCCCCGGCGTGCCGGAGCCACGCGGCCAGTGGCTGCTGCTGGGCGACCGCCAGGGGCCACTGGCCTGGTTCGGCCTGGACGACCGCCTGCGCGATGATGCCCCGGCCCTGCTCGCGGCCTGCAAGGCGCGTGGCTGGCGCACCCTGCTGCTATCGGGGGACAGCTCACCGATGGTTGCCGAAGTGGCCGCGCAACTGGGCATCGACCAGGCCATTGGCGGCCTGCGCCCGGACGACAAACTGGACCGGCTGAAGGCGCTGCAGGCACAAGGGTGCAAGGTGCTGATGCTCGGTGACGGCGTCAACGATGTGCCGGTGCTGGCCGCCGCCGACATCAGCATCGCCATGGGCAGCGCCACCGACCTGGCCAAAACCAGTGCCGATGCCGTGCTGCTGTCCAACCGCCTGCAGGCGCTGGTGCAAGCCTTCGACCTGGCGCGCCGCACCCGCCGCAACATCCTCGAAAACCTGCTGTGGGCGACCCTGTATAATGGCCTGATGTTGCCGTTTGCCGCGCTCGGCTGGATCACCCCGGTATGGGCCGCCATCGGCATGTCGGTCAGCTCGCTGATCGTAGTGCTCAACGCCCTGCGCCTGACCCGCATGCCATTGGTATCGGGCTCGCCGCCCCACGATGCGCCCTTGCCTGGGAGGAAGTCGCCATGCCCGCCCTCTATGTCATGATCCCCGCAGCCCTGCTGCTGGTCGGCGTGGCTGTGTACATCTTCTTCTGGGCGGTGGACAGCGGCCAGTACGACGACCTTGAAGGCCCCGCCCACAGCATCTTGTTCGACGACCAGGACCCACGCCACCAAGCGGCGGTGAAACCCGACGACGCCCCGGCCGACGCCGACAAGGAACCACCACCCCGTGCCTGACCTGCTTCCTCTGCTTGGCTCGGCACTGGTCCTTGGCCTGCTCGGTGGCGGCCACTGCCTGGGCATGTGCGGCGGCCTGATGGGTGCACTGACCCTGGCCATCCCACCCGAACAACGGGGCAAGCGCCTGCGCCTGCTGCTGGCCTACAACCTGGGGCGTATTCTCAGCTATGCCAGTGCCGGTTTGTTGCTGGGCCTGGCCGGCTGGGCCGTGGCCAGCAGCCCGGCGGCATTGGCGCTGCGGGTGGTGGCGGCGCTGCTGCTGATTGCCATGGGTCTGTACCTGGCCGGCTGGTGGAGCGGGCTGACCCGTATCGAAGCGCTGGGCCGCGGGCTTTGGCGGCATATCCAGCCAGTGGCATCGCGCTTGCTGCCGGTGTCCAGTCTGCCCCGGGCGTTGCTGCTGGGTGCCCTGTGGGGCTGGCTGCCGTGCGGGTTGGTGTACAGCACGCTGCTGTGGGCGGCCAGCCAGGGCAATGCCGGCCACAGCGCCGCGTTGATGTTGGCGTTCGGGGTGGGTACCTGGCCGGTTTTGCTGGCCACGGGGCTGGCGGCGGAGCGGGTGAACGCGTTGTTGCGGCGGCGCAGCGTGCGGGTAGCTGGCGGGATGCTGGTGATGCTGTTTGGCCTCTGGACCCTGCCAGGGCCACACCAGCACTGGTTGATGGGGCATTGACGGGGGCCGCTTTGCGGCCCTTCGCGGGCTTGCCCGCTCCCACAGGAACATGCGCCCCCTGTGGGAGCGGGCGAGCCCGCGAAGGGCTGCGGAGCAGCCCCAATGCCCTTGATACAAGTCAACACGGATCCCCACAGACAGCCATAGACTCCGGTGCACTGCTGCTCTTTCCGGGGACCGCCCTCATGCTCGACGACCTTCGTTGGGATACCGACCTGATCCGCCGCTACGATCTGGCCGGGCCTCGCTACACCTCTTACCCGACCGCCGTGCAACTGCACAGCGAGGTGGGCTCGTTCGACCTGCTCCACGCCCTGCGCGAGAGCCGTCGGGCCGTGCGCCCGCTGTCGCTGTACGTGCATGTGCCGTTCTGCGCCAACATCTGCTACTACTGCGCCTGCAACAAAGTCATCACCAAGGACCGCGCCCGTGCCGCGCCCTACCTGCAGCGCCTGGAACAGGAGATCCAGCTGATCGCCTGCCACCTGGACCCTAAACAGCGGGTCGAGCAGCTGCATTTTGGCGGCGGCACACCGACCTTCCTCAGCCATGTGGAACTGCGCCAGCTGATGGCCACCCTGCGCCAGCACTTCCACTTGCTGGACGACGACTCCGGCGACTATGGCATCGAGATCGACCCCCGCGAAGCCGACTGGTCGACCATGGGCCTGCTCCGCGAACTGGGCTTCAATCGCGTCAGCCTGGGCGTGCAGGACCTTGACCCGGCCGTGCAACGCGCGGTCAACCGCCTGCAGAGCCTGGAGCAGACCCGCACCCTGATCGAGGCGGCACGCACGCTGCAGTTCCGCTCGGTCAACCTCGACCTGATCTACGGCCTGCCCAAGCAAACCCCGGAAGGCTTTGCCCGCACCGTCGACGAGGTGATCCGCCTGCAGCCCGACCGCCTGTCGGTGTTCAACTATGCCCACCTGCCCGAGCGTTTCATGCCGCAACGGCGCATCGACAGCAACGACCTGCCCAGCGCCACTGCCAAGCTTGAGATGCTGCACGCCACCATCGACCAACTGACCGCCGCCGGCTACCGCTACATCGGCATGGACCACTTCGCCCTGCCGGACGACGAGCTGGCCATTGCCCAGGAAGAAGGCACCCTGCAGCGCAACTTCCAGGGCTACACCACCCACGGTCACTGCGACCTGATTGGCCTGGGCGTGTCGGCGATCAGCCAGATCGGCGACCTGTACTGCCAGAACAGCAGTGACCTCAACACCTACCAGGACAGCCTGTCCAACGCCCAGCTGGCCACCCAGCGTGGCTTGCTGTGCAACCACGACGACCGTGTACGCCGGGCGGTGATCCAGCAGCTGATCTGCCATTTCGAGCTGGATTTCGAACCCATCGAACAGGCCTTCACCATCGATTTTCGTGGCTACTTCAACGACCTCTGGCCTGAGCTACTGACCTTGCAGCGCGACGGCCTGATCAGCCTGGACGACAAGGGCATTCGCATTCTGCCGGCCGGCCGCCTGCTGGCGCGCTCGGTATGCATGGTGTTCGACGCCTACCTGGCGATGCAAAACCGCCAGCGCTTCTCGCGGGTGATCTGAAAACCGAGGCGTTCGACCGCATGGACAAGTGTCCTTGCCAAGCACACTATGGGCGTACAAGGACTCCCGGCAGGCCACCTGTCGGGGTTTCGCCAGCGCGCACCATCATCGCGCACACTGGCCTACACCCTATGTCGTGGGTTACCCTTACGACTTATGTGTGCTTTCCCACAAGGATCGATTCAAATGTCCGAGCCAGTCAAACTGCGCCCACACAACCAGGCCCATTGCAAGGATTGCAGCCTGGCCCCCCTGTGCCTGCCTCTTTCGCTGAACCTGGAAGACATGGATGCACTGGATGAAATCGTCAAACGCGGCCGCCCGCTGAAGAAAGGCGAGTTCCTGTTCCGCCAGGGTGACAATTTCGGCTCGGTCTACGCAGTACGTTCCGGCGCCCTGAAAACCTTCAGCCTCAGCGACAGCGGTGAAGAGCAGATCACCGGCTTCCACCTGCCCAGCGAGCTGGTCGGCCTGTCGGGCATGGACACCGAGGCCTACCCGGTATCGGCCCAGGCCCAGGAAACAACCTCGGTGTGCGAGATCCCGTTCGAGCGGCTTGACGAGCTGTCGGTGCAGCTGCCTCAGCTACGCCGCCAGCTGATGCGGGTCATGAGCCGGGAAATCCGCGACGACCAGCAAATGATGCTGCTGCTGTCGAAAAAAACCGCCGACGAGCGTATCGCCACCTTCCTGGTCAACCTGTCGGCACGCTTCCGCGCCCGCGGCTATTCGGCCAATCAGTTCCGCCTGAGCATGTCGCGCAACGAAATTGGCAATTACCTGGGCCTGGCGGTAGAAACCGTGTCGCGGGTGTTCACTCGCTTCCAGCAAAACGGCCTGCTGCGCGCTGAAGGCAAGGAAGTGCATATCCTCGACCCGATCCAGCTATGTGCGCTGGCCGGTGGTGCAATCGAGGCCTGAGGCCGGTGTTTAGCGGGTATACTTGGGCATTCGTTTTCCCAGGATACCCGCAACGATGCACAGCGACGCCTTCGACCTCAAAGCCCTGATCCGCCCGGTAGTGGACTTCCCCAAACCGGGTGTGATCTTCCGCGATATCACCCCGCTGTTCCAGTCGCCACGCGGGCTTCGCTATGTGGCCGACCAGTTCATCGAGCGCTATGTCGAGGCTGAGTTCAGCCACATCGGCGCCATGGACGCGCGGGGCTTCCTGATCGGCTCGATCATCGCCCACCAGTTGAACAAGCCACTGATCCTGTTCCGCAAGCAGGGCAAGCTGCCGGCTGACGTGCTGAGCGAGGGTTACCAGACCGAGTACGGCGAAGCCTTCCTGGAAGTGCATGCCGACAGCCTGTGCGAAGGCGATTCGGTGCTGATCTTCGATGACTTGATTGCGACTGGCGGCACGCTTCTGGCAGCGGCCAACCTGGTGCGTCGTACCGGGGCGCAGGTGTTCGAGGCGGCGGCGATCATTGACCTGCCGGAGCTGGACGGGTCGCGCCGGCTGCAAGCGGCGGGTGTGCCGACTTTTTGCCTGACCGAGTTTTCGCTTAGCGAATATTGAGTTGGCTTTTGGGGCTGCTTCGCAGCCCATTCGCGGCACAAGGCCGCTCCTACAGGGACGGCGCAATTTTCGGATATTTCGCGAACCCCTGTAGGAGCGGCCTTGTGCCGCGAATGGGCCGCAAAGCGGCCCCAATGAATCAGAGCGAAATCGGCCGCCGCCCGGCAAAGGCATGGGCCAAGGTCCCGCCATCCACCAGTTCCAGCTCCCCGCCCAGTGGCACGCCATGGGCAATCCGCGAAGCCACAAGCCCCTTCTCGCTCAGCAACTGCGCAATGTAATGCGCCGTCGCCTCCCCTTCCACCGTCGGGTTGGTCGCCAGGATCACCTCGGTAAAGGTGCCCTGCTCTTCGATCCGCGCCATCAGTTGCGGAATGCCGATCGCCTCCGGCCCCAGGCCATCCAGCGGCGACAGGTGGCCCTTGAGCACGAAGTAACGGCCACGGTAGCCCGTCTGTTCCACCGCATACACATCGGTCGGCCCCTCGACCACGCACAGCTGGGTATCGTCACGGCGCGTGTCGGCACATTGCGGGCACAGCTCCTGCTCGGTCAGGGTGCGGCACTGACGGCAATGGCCTACCCCTTCCATGGCCTGGGTCAGGGCCTGGGCCAGGCGCAGGCCGCCGCTGCGGTCACGCTCGAGCAGCTGCAAAGCCATGCGCTGGGCGGTTTTCTGGCCGACACCGGGCAGGATGCGCAGGCCATCGATCAGTTGGCGAATGAGGGGGCTGAAGCTCATGGGAAAGGCCTGACAATTCAATAAGAGGCGGTTTATACCCAGCGGGGGCATTGCCGTCAAATCAGTAGACCGCGCCTGGGTTGAAATCTCTGCAAAAAAAACCGCCACTGTTGTCAGCGGCGGTTTTGGCAATCGCAATGCCTTTAGAACGGCATCTTGAAGCCCGGCGGCAGTTGCATGCCGGCGGTCATGCCGCCCATCTTTTCCTGGCTGCTTTGCTCTACCTTGCGCACCGCGTCGTTCAGCGCAGCGGCGATCAGGTCTTCGAGCACTTCCTTGTCGTCTTCATCGGTCGACATCAGGCTCTGGTCGATGCTGACACGCTTGACGTCGTGACGACCGGTCATCACCACGCTCACCAGGCCGCCACCGGACTGGCCGGTGACTTCGGCATTGGCCAGCTCTTCCTGCATCTTTTGCATCTTTTCTTGCATCTGCTGGGCCTGCTTCATCAGGCCGGCCATGCCACCTTTCATCATGGGGGTATACCTCGATTGGGTCATGTGATGCGGCCTGGCACTGGGCCGGCCGCATGGTTATCCGTTACTGGCCCTGATCGACCAGGGCTTCTACAGGCTCAATAGTATCCTGCCGCACCTTGGCGCCGAACAACTTGATCATCTGCTGGATCAACGGATCCTGCTCGATCGAAGTGACCGCGTCCTGCTGGCGCTCGGCACGCTTGCGCGCTGCAGCCTGGGCCGGGGTTTCCTGCTCGGGCAGAATCAGCTCGATGCGCAGGTTCAGCGTACGCCCCAGGTGCTGGTTGAGCGCCTCGTTCAGGCGCCGCTGCTGGGTAGCATTGAACAGCGCGCCCTGGCCCGGGTCCAGGTGCAGCAGCCAATCGTCGCCATCGGCGGCAATCAGCGTACAGTTTGCGGCGATGTTGCCTGTCATCCCGGACACAGGCAACTGTGGGAATAATTCCAGCCATTGCAGGGCCAGACCGGTGGCCGGCTTGGCGGCTGGCAGCGGTTGAGCCGCAGGCTTGGGCGCTTCCTCCTGGACATGCTCCGCCAGTTCGTCGAGGTAGCTGAAACCGACCGGGTCGCTTTCGCCGCTGTAATAGTCATCATCCAGCGGCGGCTCATCGTCACGGTCCATGCCTACGGCGGCGTAGGCGGACGGGTCGAAAGGCGGCTCATCGTGCGCTGGCGCGGCCTGCGGGGGCGCTGCCGGAACGACAGGCGCCGGTGCCGGGGCAGGCGCAGCTGCAACTGGTACCGGCGCGGGTGCAGGCTCTTCCCACGGCAGGTCGACCACCTCGGCGACCGGTTCGGGCACGGAAATGGCCTCGATCTCGGCCTTCAGTTCAACCTCTGGCTCGGCCTCCGGCACATGGTCGGCCGTGGCCGGTGCAGGCACTTCCAACTGCGCAGCGGCCACCACAGGCTCAGGCGGCACGACCGCGGCAGGCGGTGAAGGCTCGGCCGATGCCAAGGCTGCCACCGGGGCTGCAGGATCAGCTGTGGCCTGGCTGATCCCCACTGGCTTTAGCACCGGTTTCGGCGCGTCGTCCGCGTCGGCCGGGCGGAACGCCAACATGCGCAGCAGGACCATTTCGAAACCACCACGCGGGTCCGGCGCCAATGGCAGGTCACGGCGGCCAATCAGGCCCATCTGGTAATAGAACTGCACATCCTCGGCCGGCAACGCCGAAGCCAGTGCCAACACCCGCTCACGGTCGCCCTGGCCGTTGTCCACCGCTTCGGGGAGTGCCTGGGCAATGGCCACACGGTGCAGCACATTGAGCATTTCGGCCAGCACGCCCGACCAGTCAGGCCCTTGCTCGGCCAGGTTGCGCACGGCCTCTAGCAAAGCCCTGGCGTCGCCTTCGAGCAGCGCCTGCAGCACGCCATAGACCTGGCCATGGTCGAGGCTACCCAGCATGGCCCGCACATCCGCGGCCAGTACCTTGCCTTCGCCAAAGGCGATGGCCTGGTCGGTCAGGCTCATGGCGTCACGCATCGAGCCATCGGCGGCACGGCCCAGCAGCCACAGGGCATCCGGCTCGAACGGCACGTTTTCGGCGGCCAGTACGTGGCTGAGGTGCTCGACCACCCGCTCCGGGCTCATGTTCTTCAACGAGAACTGCAGGCAACGCGACAGGATGGTGGCGGGCAGCTTCTGCGGGTCGGTGGTGGCGAGGATGAACTTGACGTAGGGCGGCGGCTCTTCCAGCGTCTTGAGCAAGGCGTTGAACGAGTGGGTCGAGAGCATGTGCACTTCGTCGATCAGGTAGACCTTGAAGCGCCCACGGCTGGGGGCGTACTGCACGTTATCGAGCAGTTCGCGGGTGTCTTCGACCTTGGTGCGGCTGGCGGCGTCGATCTCGATCAGGTCGACGAAACGGCCTTCGTCGATCTCCCGACACACCGAACAGGTGCCGCACGGCGTGGAGGTAATGCCGGTTTCACAGTTCAGGCACTTGGCGATGATACGGGCGATGGTGGTCTTGCCCACACCTCGGGTACCGGTGAACAGGTAGGCATGGTGCAGGCGCTGGTTGTCCAAGGCATTGATCAAGGCCTTGAGCACATGGGTCTGGCCGACCATTTCGCGGAACGAGCGCGGACGCCATTTACGTGCAAGAACCTGATAACTCATCGAAAAACCATCGTAGCCTGATAGAGCGGAAGATCGCTAATGCTAGCGGAGCGGGGGCAAAATTGCACCCTGCGCGAGTCGTCTAAGCTTGGATGCAGGCGCGTTGTTCAAGGAGGATACGCCTTTGCCAATATTGCTGGCCCTTCTGCTGCTCTGGTCCGCCCACAGCCTGGCTGAACAGCCGGTGCTGCGTTTCTCTATCGCAGAGAGCTGGAGCATGCCGTTGGTGCGCATCGAAGCTGACCAGCCCGTGGAAGGCCTGGTGTTCGAGCTGATCGAGGCGCTGGCCAAGGAAGTGGGCGTGCGGCCCCAGTACCACGTGATGGCCCGCCTGCGCCTGCAGGAAGCCATGAATAGCGGTGATATCGATGTGCGCTGCTATGTCAGCACCCAGTGGTTCAATGATCGTCCGGGGGATTTTGTCTGGAGTATCCCGCTGATTCATCAGCGTGACCTGTTGGTGGGGCGTGTCGGCGACAGCGCGCCGATGCCGCCGGAGCAACTGCCGCCCCAGGCCATCGGCACGGTGCTGGGGTACACCTATTCGACCCTGCAACCGCTGCTGGACCAAGGCCGGCTGCACCGTGAGGACAGCCGCAGCCAGTTGCTGGTGCTGCAGAAGCTGCAGGCCGGGCGCTATAGACATGCGGTGAGCAACCAGCTGTCGTTGCAGTGGTTCAACCAGGGGTTGCCAGCTGAGCAGCGATTGCAGGCGCTGGCGGTGCTGGAAGAACAGGACCTGGGGTGCATGGTGCGCAATGACCCGGCGATACCCACCCAGGGGGTGCTACGGGCGCTGGTGCGGATGAAGCAGTCGGGGGAGATTGAGCGGATTTTGCAGCGGTATGGGGGGGTGGGGGTTTGGGATGCTCCGGTGGCCCAGCCTTGATCTTGGTTAGGGCTGACAGGTGTACGCCGATCGTTTTTTGTTGCCTGTGAGACCGAGCGCCGCCCGCGCGGCGCATCGCGAGCAAGCTCGCTCCTACATCTGTTTCGGGCCAGTATCGCCTGCGCCTGCGCGCGCGACCGCCTTGTTTGCTCCGCACTATAATCGGGGTGGACGCCAAAGGGTCGTGCGCATCTGCCCCAGGATTAACTGGCCCGAAACAGATTTAGGAGCGAGCTTGCTCGCGATGCGCCGCGCGGGCGGCGCTCGATCTCACAGGCGCCAAACAACCCAAGCCAAGCACCCAGCAGCCATCACACGATTACACGCCAACGCTCAGCACCGGTAACTTCACCGCCGCTCAACCGCCAACGCCACTGCATCCGCCTGCCCCCAGGCAATCTGCATGGCCCGCAGCCCATGCTCCAATAGCTGCCTGGTTTCTTCATCCTGAATGCGCTCAAGCGCCCGGCGGCTATCGCTGTAGGCGAACATCAAGTAATGGGAAACATTCATCATCGCGAACTCCATCGGCACGATGCCTTCGCTGATGGCGCGGGAAAGAGATTTACCTTTGGGAAGATCGAAAATGTGGGGTGGATCGGGGACCAGTTTTTTCATGACTTCACCATACCAGGCTGAGGACACCCTTTCGCTTCCACACTTAGGGTGACAGTTGTACGCGGGGTGGAAGACCAGGGGTATGGCAAACCTGGCAGGCCCGAAGACCTCCCACGTACAACTGTCATATAGACAGCTACCAAACCACCCAGGCTTCCACACCCGATCGCTGAACTGACAGCGACCGCAAAAGCCTAGTGGGCGGGGTTTCCCGGGACAATCAGACGGGAGTCGACGGAGATCGTAGGATAATTCGCTGCACCTGACTGATACGTAGGAGCTTTCTTAAATTGATATCAGATTCGTCTAGAAAATCCTCAGCCGCGAGATGAAGGACGATACTGAGGGCAGTTGGACTACAACATCCACGGGAAGACGGCGATTTCGCCCCCAACCCAAAACCGCACACAATCATGCATAGCCCATGGCACATCGCCGCAACGAATAGACAGGCCGATGCTTCAGGATGATCGTGAACACCTCGAACTTGAAAAGTTACAAATTGGAAACAGCAAGCTTGTCGCCGAGACTCACAAACTCGTGGCAGAAACGCGTAAGCTCAAGCGAGAGACATTCTGGTACCCGCTGTTGGTTGGAGCGACGGTCGTGACGGCCGTCGCGGGCATCATGGCGTTGACCAGCAAACTTTGAAACTTCATCAATCCGGATGTTAGGAGTTACAAATGCCCCAGCCTGCCCAAAACCACTCCGAGCAGTTACACAGCGAAGCCGAGATGCTTGCCGAGGAGATACGCAAGCTCAGAGAATCCTCCCCTTGGGAGGCTTTGGTCCCGTTTAGCATAGGTGCAGGGTTTGCCCTGGTACTGCTGGTAGCAGGCATGCTGATTGTGCGCTCGCTCTGACCGAGCTCCCGCCCTCACACCAAAGCCAGCAAACCCGCACTCAAGTACAACCCCACGCCAAACACAAAATGCGTTACCAGGCTCTTCAGGCAGTTACGAGCAGGCGTAGGCGTCCTGGACGCAAAGAACCCGGCCCCCATCACCGGCTGCATGAAGCACAACGGCGCCACGACCGTACCCACACCGACAACGACCGCGGGCACCAAGGTGGGCGACAGCAACCAGCCCTCCCCCACGACCGCAACCAGCAGCATCGCGAACAGCACACCGATCGCGTAATGAATCACCCACCCCCACACCAGCTCATGCCGCACCGGCTCCGCCCTGGCAATCGCCTGATGCCGCACACGCCCGCTCAGCAAATGCCCCGCCCAACGCCCGACCATGGCAAAGTTCAGCGTGGCAACCCCCAGCCGCCTGAGCAGCAGCCCCCACAGGTCCATGACCACCGTGGCACCGACACCAATCGGCAAGGCAGCGGCAAACATCGCAGTTAACGTCATTGAAAAGTCCCTCCAAGATTGACGCTCATCACCATGCCGCGCAGCATAGAAGTTGAAGTCAACTTCAAGTCAAGGGCCCGAAATGGACATTGCCGACGTCGCCAAACGCACAGGCGTACCCGCATCGACACTGCGTTACTACGAGAAGAAAGGCTTGCTCAAGTCACTGGCCGGGCGTGGCCAACGACGGCAGTTTGCGGCCGATGTGGCAGACCGTTTAGCACTGATCGCCCTGGGGCAAGCTGCGGGGTTTTCGCTGGATGAAGTGGGGGCGATGTTGGTGGACCTGCAGGTGGACCGGCAGATGCTGATGGCCAAGGCGGACGAACTGGATGCGCGTATCAGACGGTTGCAGGCGATGAGCAAGGGCTTGCGGCACGCAGCACAGTGTCCGGAAGAGGATCATTTGGCATGCCCGAAATTCCAAAGGCTAATGAAGCTCTCGGCTGCAGGGCTTGGTAAAAACAAGGGCTGCACTACCTTAGCGAAATGATGGCGAAATGATTCTAATAAGCCACTACTCAGTGTAAAGTTACGCGCCTCGCCGCCCTCCCGCGCGCGAGAACAGCACTTACGCTTAGGAAATGTTGCATGTCCACAATTAGAAATCTGACCGCTGCCGCCCTTATAACGCTGACCACCGGTTGCGCTACCGGCCTCAATTCGGCCCAAGAGTCGGAACTTGCCAGCTACCGCGCCAAAAACCTCGCGGTTGAAGAAAAAAGCCCTGGGCTTGCTGCCGGCCTAGGCCTGCTTCCGGGTGGCGGTTCGTTCTATGGTCGCGCCTACGGTTTTGGCGTGGTGAACCTGTTGTTCTGGCCGCTTTCCATTCTCTGGGACCCAGTGAGTGGGCATGACGCTGCAGAGTTCATCAACTACCAAGCCACCAAAGCTCACGTTGCAGCGCTTAAAAAGCATGACATGGACGAGCTTGATACCAAGTTGGAGTCTGACGTGATCGACCTCAAGCGATACACGCTCGACAAACGCAGGATCGATGAAAAGTACAACCTGTAAGGGTTCTGCTGATTAGCGCAATACTCGATCTAAGGCCTTGGCGAGACATTCCAACGCTTTGGCCTTTGATCAACGATGTAACAACGGTTTCGAGACTGAAGATACTGGAGTCTTTCAGCCAAGTGCTAAATTTTACCGTCAGGTTCAACGACCACAGCCATCTCCGGCCCCAGCCAAGGTTGGCAGAAGCATTATCTCTCAGAGTAGGCAGCTCCTGGTGAGACCTTGAAACCGTTCGAGGTAGCCAATTGGCATTCGCTCAAGACTTCGCTCTTCAACTAAAGAACCGTTATTATCCTGGCTATTTGGTGTGACATCCAAGAAGTACATTGGATACCCGGTTATCGCCGTAATAGTAATCCTGTTTCCCTGACGGTAGCTTTTGGCACCATCGAACCGGATCATTTCAAATCCCCGCGCACTACCGTTGAACACACCAACGACGCACTCCGCCAGTGACTCCGGAGAGCGCTCACTTTTGTAAATTTCGGCAGGCAGCGATTCTCTCAACTCATCAATAGACTTCATGCTGCAGGAAGCAAGAAGGGAAATTCCAAGAAATAATAGTACAAATCGCATTGCTGATGGCGTCCCAACCCAAGACTCGCTGAACACCCCATACCGAGGTCATCTATCTGCCCTCGGCATGAGGAGACATGCATTCTTATTCGTACAAGGAGATGACACCTTTCAACTGCTCTGCAAACCCATAAATCTCATCCAATGAGGTGATAGGATGGCGGGTCTCATTTTTGTCAGCATCAAATAGACCAATGTATTTCTGACTTCGATTGAAGTGCAGACGACAGATAGGTTTACGGTTATTATCATCAAGCAAGACACCAAAGTAGCTCTTCGTATCTCGATGGACGATTCGCTTCGCATCAACAACCGCCCTTACGATTGCCTTGACGATGTGGAATCCTTCCAATTCCTCAAGCGTCGTCTGGATCTGGTCTTCAGGACTATCTTCAGCAGGCTCCGAAACTGGGCTATTTTCGACAACCTCCATCGCATATGACGGCTCAACCGCGCCACTCATAGCCGACTTCAACCGATCATTGATCTGATCCCCCAAAAACTGGATTGCAGCCTTACGGGTCAAGGTTGTGAATTGCTCCCTAACCTTCTGGGTGATGATCCCGTCGTAGACCCGAGTAGCGAAAAACTTAACGAAGTCGTCGCTTGGCTGACTGAACTGCGAGGCCATCTCTTTTTTGATCTGCCCAACGTACTTCAGCTCACCAGCGGCACTGATAATAGAGTCTACATCGAATGCGGACTTAGTCAGTTTCTGCAGCTCAGGAAGAGCGTGCTCATCTATATCTAGAAGATCCAGCTCCAAGAATGGCTTCTCATCCATCTTATTAGGAGCATCAAGATCAGTAAAGAATCGATAAACCTGGCCGTTGGTAAGGATCGAGATACGGGCCGTGGTGACATGGAAATATCGGAAAAGCTGACTTGCATGATTGATGTGCAGTGGCTCACCGATCTTCTTGCACTCAATCAGAATCTGGATTTCGCCATTTTTCATGATGGCGTAGTCGATCTTCTCTCCCTTTTTTGTTCCAACGTCGCAGACGTACTCTGGGGTCACCTCTGAAGGGTCAAAGACGTCGTAGCCCAGGACGGAGTTGATGAAGGGCATGACAAAGGCAATTTTGGTTGCCTCTTCAGTTTGAATAGCAGGGCCCTGCTGGCGGATTTTGGCTGATAACGCGTTCAGTCGCTCTATGAATTCCATCTCTAGCTCCTCGCTCAGATGCCACATCCTAGTAGCACTGCGCCATGATGGCAATTACCAATCAAACGGGAGTAAAGGGAGCAAGCTAAGCAGGATCAAGCAGGGGCCTCGGGGCCGTTACAAGCCAACAGACTGAGAGAGCTGAAGAGAAGGCGAGACTTGCGATAACGCACCACTTAGGCATACCCAAGCGCTGTTCAACTGCAAGATTCTTATGCGAGAAATCCTTGAAAATTCAAAGACCTGGAATGGAGGCAGCCCCACCAGCCACACCCCGGCACTCGATGTTCCCGCTATGGCTGCTCCCTTCCGGGCCTGACCAGGTTAACGGGTAATCAATGCGGGGGGACCGATGGGGCCACCACTACATGCCTCGCTGAGCAGCGAGTGGCGCCATTGTACCGGTCTTGAGGGCAGATACAACCTCTGAAGCAGAAAAAGTCATCATTTCTCAATGACTTGTCCGGGTTTAGCTGGCACAGGGCTAGCGCCGATGGCAAGTTCGGCACAAGACCTGTGGGAGCGGGCGTGCCCGCGAAGAAGGCGCCGCGGTGATCGCCGGCAAGCCAGCACCTGCAAGTGCCTCTAGACAGTGATGCCCTGCCCTGCCAGGAATGCGACAAAGGCCTCTTCGTCCAGCACCTTCACCCCCAGCTCAGCAGCCTTGGCCAACTTGGAGCCCGCACCCGGCCCTGCCACCACGCAGTGGGTCTTGCCAGAAACCGAACCCGCCACCTTGGCCCCCAGGCTTTCCAGCTTGTCCTTGGCGATGTCGCGGCTCATGCGCTCCAGGGTGCCGGTCAGCACCCAGGTCTGGCCAGCAAGCGGCAGGCCTTCGGCAACCTTCTTCTCACTACTCCAGTGCATGCCAAACGCCAGCAACTGCGCTTCGATGTCCCGGGCCAACTTCTGGTTCGCTTCATCCTTGAAGAACTCACGCACCGCGTCGGCCTGCTTCGCCGCCAGAGCCTGGCGCAGGTCAATGCCATCGGCCGCGATGATCTTGTCCAGGCTGTCGAGCTTGGCCACCAGCTTTTCGGCACCTGTCGGGCCCACCGAGGCGATGTCGAGCTTGGCAATCATCCCGGCCAGGGTGGTGCTGGCAGCGAATTCAACTGCCAGCTCGCCTTCGTCCTGTAGCTGCATGCCGCTATCGAGCAGTTGCTGGATAACCTTCTGGTTGTGCTCGTCTTCGAAGAAGTTGTGGATCTCGTATGCCACTTCAAGGCCAATGTCCGGCAGATAAGTCAGCACCTGCGGCAATGCCTGCTGTACACGCGCCAGGCTACCCAGCGAGCGCGCCAGCACCTTGGCGGTCTCTTCGCCGACGTCCGGAATGCCCAACGCGTAGATGAACCGCGCCAAGCTCGGACGCTTGCTGGCTTCGATAGCATCGAGCAACTTCTTGCTGGACACCTCGGCGAAGCCTTCAAGACCCACGATCTGCTCGAACTCCAGCTTGTACAGGTCAGCCGGCGAGCCAATCAGGCCTTCGTCCACCAACTGCTCGACGCTCTTCTCGCCCAGGCCGTCGATGTCCATGGCACGGCGCGACACATAGTGGATGATCGCCTGCTTGAGCTGGGCGCCACAGGCCAGGCGACCAACGCAGCGGTACACCGCGCCTTCACTGGTGGTTTCCTTGCCTTTGCTGCGCTTGACCAGTTGGGTACGCTCGACCTGCGAACCACACACCGGGCACTCGCTCGGCACTTCTACCGGGCGGGCATCGTCCGGACGGCGCTCCAGCACTACCTGCATCACCTGCGGGATCACGTCACCAGCACGGCGAATGATCACCGTGTCGCCGATGCGCAGCCCCAGGCGGGCAATTTCGTCCATGTTGTGCAACGTGGCGTTGGACACGGTCACACCCGCCACCTTGACCGGTTTCAGGCGCGCCACAGGCGTCACCGCACCGGTACGGCCAACCTGGAACTCGACGTCCAGGACCTCGGTCAGCTCTTCCATGGCCGGGAACTTGTGGGCAATCGCCCAGCGCGGCTCTCGGGCGCGGAAGCCCAGCTCGCGCTGGGCAGCCAGGCTGTTGACCTTGAACACTACACCGTCGATTTCATACGGCAGGCCATTACGCCGCTCGCCGATGTCACGGTAATAGGCCAGGCATTCTTCGATACCCGCCGCGTGCTTGAGCTCGCGACTAATCGGCATACCCCAGGCCTTGAGCTGTTCGAGCACGCCGATATGGCTATCGCCAATGCTCTCGGACACCTGGCCAACGCCATAGCAGCAGAATTCCAGCGGGCGGCTGGCGGTAATTTTCGAGTCCAGCTGGCGCAGGCTGCCAGCAGCTGCGTTGCGCGGGTTGGCGAAGGTCTTGCCACCGGCTTCGGCCTGAGTGGCATTGAGCCGGTCGAAACCGGCCTTGCTCATGTACACCTCGCCGCGCACTTCCAGTATCGCTGGCCAGCCCTCACCCTGCAGCTTGAGCGGGATGTTGCGCACGGTGCGCACGTTGGCACTGATGTCTTCGCCGGTGGTGCCGTCGCCACGGGTGGCGCCCTGTACCAACTGGCCGTCGCGGTACAGCAGGCTCACGGCCAGGCCGTCGAGCTTGGGTTCGCAGCTGTAGTCGACCGCGCCGGGTTGGTCGAGGCCTTCTACCACGCGGCGGCCGAATTCACGCAGGTCGGCTTCTTCAAAGGCGTTGCCCAGGCTGAGCATGGGCACTTCGTGGCGCACCTGGCTGAACGCGGCCAAGGCAGCACCGCCAACGCGCTGGGTGGGCGAATCAGGGGTTACCAGGTGTGGGTGTTCGGCTTCCAGCGCCTTGAGCTCGTTGAACAGGCGATCGTATTCGGCATCGGGCACGCTAGGCTCGTCGAGCACGTAATAGCGGTAGTTGTGCTGGTCGAGTTCGGCACGCAGTTCGTGGATACGGGTTTCGGCGGTCATGGGCGTTGTCTTCTCTTGCAAAGCAAAAGAGCAGCCAGGAAGGGCATGGGGTCAGGATTGGTGTTGCCTGTTCCGGCCTCTTCGCGGCACAAGGCCGCTCCTACAAGGGAACGCGGTCGCCTGTAGGAGCGGCCTTGTGCCGCGAAGAGGCCGGAACAGGCAACAACGATACCTGAACCGACCAGCACGCCCTCAGGCTGCTCTTTCGTCTGGATCTGTCAGCGTTTCTGGGTCAGCGCACGGCGCTCGAACTCGACAATGCGCTGGCGATAATGCTCGATGGTCTGGGCGGTCAGCACGCTGCGCTGGTCATCCTTGAGCTCACCGTTCAGTTCGTGGGCCAGCTTGCGCGCGGCGGCCACCATCACGTCGAAGGCTTGCTTCGGATGGCGCGGGCCCGGCAGCCCCAGGAAGAAGCTCACTGCGCGGGTGCTGAAGTGGTCGATGTCGTCCAGGTCGAATACGCCAGGCTTGACTGCGTTGGCCATGGAGAACAGCACTTCGCCGTGGCCGGCCATGCTTTCGTGCCGGTGGAAGATGTCCATTTCGCCGAAACGCAGGCCGCTTTCCAGGATGTTCTGCAGCAACGCCGGGCCCTTGAAGCCGCCCTCGTCGCGGGAGATCACGCTGATCACCAGCACTTCTTCGGCTGGCGGCAAGTCCTTGACGCTGCTGGCAGCCGGCGCAGCGTTGCCGCGGGTGTTGTCGGCGGCAAAGTCATCATCGCTGTCGGCAAACAGGTCGGGCTCGCGCGGCTCGGCGCTCAGGTTCAGGTCACCCTGCTGCACATCGGCAGCCGCGGTGGCGCGCTTGCCACGCTTGCTGGCCTTGGCCGGTTTGGGCTCGCGCTCGCGATCCCGCCCAGAAGCGCTCAGCGACGGCAGGTCGCTTTCGTCCAGCTCAGGCTCCTTGTGGGTGTCCAGCACTCGCGACGGGCCGAGCACTTCGGCACTGCCGCCCTCTTCGTCCGGCAGGTTGGAATAACTGCGATCCAGACGGAATTTCAACTTGCCTTTCCCGCCGCGCATGCGGCGCCAGCCGTCGAAAAGAATCCCGGCAATGACAATGATGCCGATGACGATCAGCCACTCGCGCAGACCGATTTCCATGTAATCCCGTGCCTCTATAAAAATATGCTTGAAAACAAAGGGTTCAAAGCCCTTTAACACGTGGCGCCAACTCTATGTTCTGACAGGCGTTTTACCCACGCAAAAAACGAGTGACATTAAGCTAGCACGACCAAAGACAACTTTACACCGTCTGTCGCACATGACGGGGGCATTTCGCTACAGAATGTGCCCCCATCGTCGCGCTTCAAGCGTCGACCATGGCCATTGCCGCCTCCACATCAACTGCAACAAGACGTGAACAACCGGGTTCATGCATGGTCACCCCCATCAATTGATCCGCCATCTCCATGGCAATCTTGTTATGGGTGATGTAGATGAACTGCACGCTTTCACTCATTTCCTTGACCAGACGCGCATAGCGCCCGACGTTGGCATCGTCCAGCGGCGCATCGACCTCGTCGAGCATGCAGAACGGTGCGGGGTTCAACTTGAAGATGGCGAACACCAGCGCCAAGGCGGTCAGTGCTTTCTCACCGCCAGACAGCAGATGGATGGTGCTGTTCTTCTTGCCCGGCGGACGCGCCATGATCGTCACCCCTGTATCGAGTAGATCTTCGCCCGTCAGTTCCAGATAAGCGCTGCCACCACCGAAAACTTTTGGGAAAAGTGCCTGTAATCCGGCATTTATCTGATCAAAGGTATCTTTGAAGCGGTTGCGGGTTTCCTTGTCGATCTTGCGAATGACGTTTTCCAGCGTCTCCAGCGCTTCAACCAAGTCGGCGTCCTGGGCGTCCAGGTAGCGTTTACGCTCGGACTGCTGCTCATACTCTTCGATGGCCGCCAGGTTGATTGCCCCCAGGCGCTGGATGCGTGCCTCTAATTGCTCCAACTCCTGTTCGGTACCCTGCTCGCTGGCCTCGGCCTCCAGGGTGGCGAGCACGCCTTGCAGGTCATAGCCATCGGCCAGCAATTGCTCCTGCAGGGTCTTGCGCCGCACATCCAGGCCTTGGCACTCCAGGCGCAGCTGCTCCAGCTGGCCACGCAGCAACTGGGCCTGCTGCTCGGCCTGGGTACGCCGTTTTTCGGCATCGCGCAGTTCGCGGTCGGCTTCGTCCATGTGCAGGCGGGCCTGGCGCATTTCCTCGTCGACGCTCATGCGCCGCTCCAGCAGCTCTTCCAGCTTCAGGCGCAATTCTTCCTGCGGCGCCTCGCCCTCCTCAAGGTTCAGGCTCAGTTGCTCCTGGCGCTCGGTCAGGCGTGCGGCCTGCTGTTCCAGACGCTCAAGGGCCTGGCGGGTGGAATCGTGCTGGGCCCGCAGCGACCCTAGGCGCACCGCCAGTTGGTGGGCGTGGTCCTTGTGCTGGCGAGCCTCCTGGCGCACCCGGTCGAGGCTTTCGCGCAGGGTGTCGCGGCGAGCCATCAACTGTTCGCGCTGCTCGGTATCCTGGGCCATCAGCTCCAGGGCCTCTTGCAGCAGCAGGCGTGCTTCGCCCAGCTGCTCGTGCTCCAGGGCGCGCTGCTCTTCCAGTTCGCTCAGTTCCTCCTGCAGGCGCCGACGCCGCAGCTCGACCTGCTCGGCACGCGCCCGACTGGCCGAAAGGCTGGCCTTCAGCTCGCCGTGCAGGCGGTTCTCTTCCTGGGTGCGGCGGCGCAATTGTTCGCGTTGTTCCTCCAGCCCCAACTGCTGCTCGCGCAGGGCCTGCAGCTGTTGATCGAGCTGTTCCAGCGCCGCTTCCTGCTCCAGCTGCTCCTGGCCCAGACGTTCGATTTCCTGGCCGCGCGCCAGCACGCCACCTTCAGCCTCGCCACCACGGCGCACCCGCAGGAAATGCCGGCCAACCCAGTAGCCATCGCGACTGACCAGGCTCTGGCCCTCGCCGAGCGACATGCGCTGCGCCAGTGCCTGGGCCAAGTCCTCCACAGGCTTGACCTGGCCCAGCCAGGGCGCCAGGTCGATACCGCCCTCGACCTTTTCCAGCAGGCTGCCGGGCAAGGGCAAGCTGCTGCCGCTGGCCAGCAGTAAACGCAACTCGCCCTGCTCCAAACCGGCAAAATCGAGATTGTTGAAATCGTCCACCAGCACGGCCTGCAGATCGGCGCCAAGCACCGTCTCCACGGCCATCTCCCAACCGGGCTCCACCCGCAAGCCTTCGGCCAGCCGCGGCTGTCGCTCCAGCCCTTGGCCGTGGAGCCACTGCGCAGCACCTGCGCCCGGCTCCAACGCAGCCTGTTGCAAGGCCTCCAGCGAGGCCAGGCGACCGCCCAGACGCTGCAAGTCGCCCTGCGCCTGCTGCTGGGCCTGGGTGGCCTGTTGCAATTGCTCGCGCGCGTCTTCCAGGCGCTCGACCACCTGTTCTTCGGACAACTGCAATTCTTCCAGCAACATTTCGCTGCTGGCCAATTGCTCGGCCCATTCAAGCATGGCGGCGTCCTGCGGGTCGCTGCCCAGTTGCTCGCGCTCCTCACCCAGCTTGCGCTGGCGTTCAGCCTGGCGCTCTAGGCTGGCTTCCAACTGCTGCAAGCGCGACTGCTGCACTTCGGCCTGGCGGCGCGGTTCGGCGGAGCGGCTATTGAAGCTGTCCCACTGTTCCTGCCAGCCGTGCATACCCAGCTCGGCCTCTTCGAGTGCGACAGCGGCTTCTTCGGCGGCGGCCAGGGTCATTTCCTGCTCGGGTTCGAGCATGGCCAGCTCTTCGCCCAAGGTGGCCAGCAGGGTGCGGTCGTGGCCCAGGTGCGCTTCGGTTTCCAGGCGCGTGCGTTCGGCTTCCTTGAAGTCATCCTGCAACTGGCGCAAGCGCTGCTGGCCGTGCTGGATGCTCTGCTCGACCCGAGCGATGTCACCGGCCACCGAATAGAAACGGCCTTGCACCTGGTTGAAGCGCTCGGACAATTCGTGATGGCCGTCGCGCAGGCGTTCGATGCTGGCATCGGCATTGCGCTGCTCGGCCACCAACGCCTCATGGGACACGTCCTGGTCGCCGATCACCGACTCGCGCTGGCGTACCCGCTCGTCAAGGTCGCGCCAGCGCAAGGCCGACAGGCGCGCTTTCATCTGGCGCTCCTGGGCCTTGTATTCGCGGTACTTCTCGGCCGCCTGGGCCTGGCGATGCAGGCGCTCCAGCTGGCGCTCAAGCTCTTCGCGCAGGTCGGTCAGGCGTGCCAGGTTCTCCTGGGTTCGGCGGATGCGGCTCTCGGTCTCGCGGCGGCGCTCCTTGTACTTGGAGATGCCGGCCGCTTCTTCGATGAAGTTGCGCAGTTCCTCGGGCTTGGCTTCGATCAGCTTGGAGATCATGCCCTGTTCGATGATCGAGTAACTGCGCGGCCCCAGGCCAGTGCCGAGGAAAATGTCGGTAATGTCGCGGCGGCGGCACTTGGTGCCGTTGAGGTAATAGCTGTTCTGCCCGTCGCGGGTCACCTTGCGGCGGATCGAAATCTCGGCGTAGGCGGCATATTCGCCGACCAGGGTGGTTTCACTGTTGTCGAACACCAGCTCGATGCTGGCCTGGCTGACCGGCTTGCGACCACTGGAGCCATTGAAGATGACGTCGGTCATCGACTCGCCGCGCAGGTTCTTCGCCGAACTCTCGCCCATCACCCAGCGTACTGCGTCGATGATGTTGGACTTGCCGCAGCCATTGGGGCCGACCACGGCTGCCATGTTGCTGGGGAAGTTGACCGTGGTCGGGTCGACGAACGACTTGAACCCGGCCAGACGAATGCACTTCAGGCGCATCGGTCAGCCTCGGGCCAGTGCCGCCAGCACCAGTTCGCAGCTGCGCTGGCCATAGGCGGTGAGCACCTCGCGAATGCGCGGCAGGTCACGGGCGACCACGGCTTCGAGCAGGCGGGCGAACAGGTCGAGATAGTCGATCATGTTGGCCTGGCGCTGGTCCAGCGACAGGTAGTAGGCACGGCTCATGGCTGGCTGCAGGTTTTCCACGGTTTCCTGCAGGAACGGGTTGTCGGCGAACGGAAAGGCCGCGCGCATGACCGCAAAGCTTTCGGCGACGAACGTCTTGATGTCGAGTTGGTCATGGGCACGCTGCAGGCGCTGCTGAATCTCCAGAAATGGGCGCAAGTCGGCTTCGGTGCGCCATTTTTGCGCAACCGCGTTGCCCAGCAGGATGTAGAACTCGCCCATCAGCGCGCACAGGCTGCGCACACTGCGCTCATCCAGTTCGGTCACATGGGCACCCCGGCGCGGCAAGATCGCCACCAGGTGGCGGCGTTCGAGGATCAGCAATGCTTCGCGCACCGAACCGCGGCTGACGTTGAGCGCCTGGGTAACCTTCTGCTCCTGGATACGCTCGCCTGGTGCCAGCTCGCCGCGGATGATGCGTTCGGCCAGGTAATCGGCAATCTGCTCGGAGAGGCTGTCCGGGGCCTTGAACGTCATGGTTTTCCTTCAAAATCATTGAACTGGGCACAAGGGGCGGATTGTAGCGTACTTGGGCGGTAATCGCGCAGAGGGGCCAAGCGGTTTATTTGACCTGCCAGACAGCCAGGCGCGCGGCGCGATCTATGCTTGGGATATGGGCAATGTGTTCGGCCGGGCATGGACATGAGCAATTTCTTGACCTTAAAGTCAGAAAAATATTGACCTGCTAGACAGGTCTTGCTTAGAGTCCGCCCAACAACAATAAAACCATTGCGAGGCCATCCCCGTGATCCAGTTTCTCGTCAACCAGGAGCTGCGTAGTGAGCACGCCCTGGACCCGAACATGACGGTGCTGCAGTACTTGCGCGAGCACCTGGGCAAACCCGGTACCAAGGAGGGCTGTGCCAGCGGAGACTGCGGCGCCTGTACCGTGGTGATCGGTGAACTGACCCAGGACGAACAAGGCAACGACAGCCTGCGCTACCGCAGCCTGAACTCGTGCCTGACCTTCGTCTCGTCGCTGCACGGCAAGCAACTGATCAGCGTCGAAGGCCTCAAGCACCAGGGCCAGCTGCACAGCGTGCAACAGGCCATGGCCGATTGCCATGGTTCGCAATGCGGCTTCTGCACCCCAGGTTTCGTCATGTCGCTGTTTGCCCTGCAAAAGAACAGCAATGGCCCCGACTTACACCAAGCCCAGGAAGCCCTGGCCGGCAACCTGTGCCGCTGCACTGGCTACCGGCCGATCCTCGACGCCGCCGAGCAAAGCTGCCGCCAGCCGTGCAGCGATCAGTTCGATGCCCAGCAGGCGCAAACCATCAGCCGCCTAAAAGCCATTGCCCCAACCCAGACCGGCGAGCTCAACAGTGGCGACAAGCGCTGCCTGGTGCCGCTGACCGTGGCCGACCTGGCCGACCTGTACAGTTCGCACCCCGAAGCCCGCCTGCTGGCCGGTGGTACCGACCTGGCGCTGGAGGTCACCCAGTTCCACAGGACCTTGCCGGTCATGATCTACGTCGGCCATGTGGCGGAGCTCAAGCGCATCGAGAAAACCGCCAGCCACCTGGAAATCGGGGCCGCCACGCCACTCACCGACTGCTACGGCGCACTGAACGAGGAATACCCCGACTTCGGCGCCCTGCTGCACCGCTTCGCCTCGCTGCAGATCCGCAACCAGGGCACTCTCGGCGGCAATATCGGCAACGCCTCGCCGATCGGCGACTCGCCACCCCTGCTGATCGCCCTGGATGCGCAAATCGTCCTGCGCCAAGGCGAGCGCCAACGGGTGATGCCACTGGAAGATTACTTCATCGACTACCGCATCACCGCCCGCCAGGACAGCGAGTTCATCGAGAAGATCATCGTGCCGCGTGCCACCCGCGACTGGGCATTCCGCGCCTACAAGGTGTCCAAACGCCTGGACGATGACATCTCCGCCGTGTGCGGGGCATTCAACTTGAGCATCGAAAACGGCGTGGTCAGCGGTGTGCGCATCGCCTTCGGCGGCATGGCGGCGATCCCCAAGCGCGCCCGCGCCTGCGAGGCGGCGCTGCGCGGCAAGCCGTGGGATCAGGCCGCCATCGAGCGTGCCTGCCAAGCCTTGGCCGAGGACTTCACCCCGCTCAGCGACTTCCGCGCCAGCAAGGAATACCGCCTGCTGACCGCGCAGAACCTGTTGCGCAAGTACTTCATCGAACAGCAAACGCCGTACATCGAAACCCGGGTGACCGCCTATGTCTAACCATCACGTAGCCAAGAGCCAGGCCGAGATGGCCGAGCTGTTCAGACAGGACCTGACCACTGGGGTGGGCCGCAGCGTCAAGCACGACAGCGCCGACAAGCATGTGTCTGGCGAGGCACTGTACATCGACGATCGCCTGGAATTCCCCAACCAGCTGCATGTCTATGCGCGCACCGCCGACCGTGCCCATGCGCGCATCCTGCGTATCGACACCACGCCATGCTATGCCTTCGACGGCGTTCGCATCGCCATCACTCACGAAGACATCCCCGGCCTGAAGGACATCGGCCCGGTGGTGGCCGGCGACCCACTGCTGGCCATCGACAAGGTCGAGTTCTTCGGCCAGCCAGTGCTGGCCGTCGCTGCCCGCGACCTTGAAACCGCACGCCGCGCGGCCATGGCCGCCATCGTCGAGTACGAAGACCTTGAACCCGTGCTGGACGTGGTCGAGGCACTGCGCAAGAAGCACTTCGTGCTCGACAGCCACACCCACCAGCGTGGCGATTCCGCTGCCGCCCTGGCCAGCGCCCCGCACCGCATTCAGGGCACCCTGCACATTGGCGGCCAGGAACACTTCTACCTGGAAACTCAGATTTCCTCGGTGATGCCTACCGAAGACGGCGGCATGATCGTCTACTGCTCCACGCAGAACCCCACCGAAGTGCAGAAACTGGTCGCCGAAGTGCTCGACGTGCCAATGAACAAGGTGGTGCTGGACATGCGCCGCATGGGTGGCGGTTTTGGCGGCAAGGAAACCCAGGCGGCAAGCCCGGCATGCCTGTGCGCGGTGGTTGCGCGCCTGACCGGCCAGCCGACCAAGATGCGCCTGCCACGGGTCGAAGACATGACCATGACCGGCAAGCGTCACCCGTTCTACGTCGAGTACGACGTGGGCTTCGACGATAACGGCCGGCTGCACGGCATCAATTTTGACCTGGCCGGCAACTGTGGTTATTCACCCGACCTGTCCGGCTCGATCGTCGACCGCGCCATGTTCCACTCGGACAACGCCTACTACCTGGGCGATGCCACCGTGCACGGCCACCGCTGCAAAACCAACACCGCGTCCAACACGGCCTATCGCGGCTTTGGCGGCCCGCAGGGGATGGTCGCCATCGAGCAGGTCATGGACCATATCGCCCGCCACCTGGGCCGCGACCCGCTGGCGGTGCGCAAGGCCAACTACTACGGCAAGACCGAGCGTAACGTCACCCACTACTACCAGACCGTCGAGCACAACATGCTCGAAGAGATGACCGCCGACCTGGAGGCCAGCAGCGACTACGCCGAGCGCCGCGAATCGATCCGCCGCTTCAACGCCAACAGCCCGGTACTGAAGAAGGGCCTGGCGCTGACGCCGGTCAAGTTCGGCATTTCGTTCACCGCCACGTTCCTCAACCAAGCCGGTGCGCTGATCCACATCTACACCGATGGCAGCATCCACCTGAACCACGGTGGCACCGAGATGGGCCAGGGCCTGAACACCAAGGTGGCACAGGTGGTGGCGCAGATCTTCCAGGTGGATTTCAGCCGCATCCAGATCACCGCCACCAATACCGACAAGGTGCCCAATACCTCGCCGACCGCTGCTTCCAGCGGTGCCGACCTGAACGGCAAGGCGGCGCAGAATGCCGCTGAAATCCTCAAGCGGCGCCTGACCGAGTTCGCCGCACGGCACTATCAGGTGACCGAGGAAGACGTCGAGTTCCGCAACGGCCATGTGCGCGTGCGCGACCAGATCGTCAGCTTCGAGCAACTGGTGCAGCAGGCTTACTTCGCCCAGGTGTCGCTGTCCAGCACCGGGTTCTACCGCACGCCGAAGATCTTCTATGACCGCAGCCAGGCACGCGGCCGGCCGTTCTACTACTACGCCTTTGGTGCCGCCTGCGTGGAAGTGATCGTCGACACCTTGACCGGCGAGTACAAGATGCTGCGTGCCGACATCCTGCACGACGTGGGCGATTCGCTGAACCCGGCGATCGACATCGGCCAGGTGGAGGGTGGATTCATCCAGGGCATGGGCTGGCTCACCACCGAAGAGCTGGTGTGGAACGCCAAAGGCAAGCTGATGACCAACGGCCCGGCCAGCTACAAAATCCCGGCAGTGGCCGACATGCCGCTGGATTTGCGGGTGAAGCTGGTGGAAAACCGCAAGAACCCGGAGGACACCGTGTTCCACTCCAAGGCCGTGGGTGAGCCGCCGTTCATGCTCGGCATCGCCGCCTGGTGTGCGATCAAGGATGCCGTGGCCAGCCTTGCCGATTACCGGGTGCAGCCAAACATCGACGCACCCGCGACACCGGAGCGGGTGCTGTGGGGCTGCGAGCAGATGCGCAAGGCGGTGACCCAACACAAACCATCGGCTCAAGAGCTGGAAACCGTCACCCACTGACAGCGAGGAACCCTGTGGGAGCGGGCTTGCCCGCGAAGAAGACGACACCGTGAATGGCACCGGCTCTGCCGGTGTTCGCGGCGGTTCGACGCCTCGACAAGCCTGCTCCCACAGGATCTGCGGCGCAACGTAGAGAGGTTGCATCATGCACCAATGGATCAACGCCCTCGCCGACCACCAGTCCCGCGGCGAAGCCTGCGTACTGGTAACCATCATCGAGGAGCGCGGCTCAACCCCGCGCAACGCAGGCTCGAAGATGGTGGTCAGCACCAGCGGCCTGTTCGACACCATCGGCGGCGGCCACCTGGAATACAAGGCCCTGCACATCGCCCGGCAAATGCTCGAAGAGCAACGCACCACCCCGCACCTGGAGCGCTTCAGCCTCGGCGCCAGCCTGGGCCAGTGCTGTGGCGGCGCCACCGTGCTGCTGTTCGAACCGATGGCCGCCGTGCAGGCGCAGATCGCCGTGTTCGGCGCGGGCCATGTCGGCCGGGCTCTGGTACCCTTGCTCGCCGCGCTGCCCTGCCGGGTACGCTGGATCGACTCGCGCGAACAGGAATTCCCCGAACTCATCCCCAACGGGGTGACCAAGGTGGTCAGTGAGGAACCGGTCGACGAAGTCGCGGAGCTGCCGTCAGGCTGCTACTGCATCGTCATGACCCACAACCACCAGCTCGACCTGGAGCTGACCGCCGCCATTCTCAAGCGCAACGACTTCACCTGGTTCGGCCTGATTGGCTCGAAAACCAAACGGGTCAAATTCGAACACCGCCTGCGCGAGCGCGGCTACGACGAAGCCGTGATGGCGCGCATGCGCTGCCCGATGGGCCTGGCCGAGGTCAAGGGCAAGCTGCCCATCGAGATCGCCGTGTCCATTGCCGGTGAAATCATCGCCACCTACAACGCCTGCTTCGGCCAGCACGACGCTGGTGCCAATGCCGGCCCCATTGCCCAGTTGCTGCCGCCCTCCCGGCGCAGCCAAGCCATTTGACGAGTGTGTTATGACCGTTACCCGCAAAGCCTACCGTGCCGCCATCCTGCACAGCATCGCCGACCCGGCCGAGGTGGGCCTGGAGGCTTCCCATGAATACTTCGAAGACGGCCTGCTGGTGGTCGACGATGGCCGCATCAGCGCCATTGGCCACGCCAGCGACCTGCTGCCGACGCTGGGCGCCGGCATCCCGGTGGAGCACTACCAGGATGCGCTGATCACCCCAGGCTTCATCGACACCCACATCCATTTCCCGCAGACCGGCATGATCGGCTCCTACGGCGAACAGCTCCTGGATTGGCTGAACACCTATACCTTCCCCTGCGAAAAGCAGTTCGCCGATAAAGCGCACGCCGACCAGGTGGCGAAGATCTTCCTCAAGGAGTTGCTGCGCAACGGCACCACCACCGCGCTGGTGTTCGGCAGCGTGCACCCGGAATCGGTCAATGCGCTGTTCGAAGAAGCCGAGCGCCTGGACCTGCGCCTGATCGCCGGCAAGGTGATGATGGACCGCAACGCCCCGGACTACCTGACCGACACGGCAGAGTCCGGCTATGCCGAAAGCAAGGCGCTGATCGAGCGCTGGCACGGCAAAGGTCGCCTGCACTATGCGGTCACCCCGCGTTTCGCGCCCACCAGCACGCCGGAACAGCTGACCCTGGCCGGCCAACTGCTCAAGGAACACCCCGGCGTGTACATGCACACGCACCTGTCGGAAAACCTCAAGGAAATCGACTGGGTCAAGTCGCTGTTCCCCGAGCAGAAAGGCTACCTGGACGTATACGACCACTTCGAACTGCTGGGCGAGCGCTCAGTATTTGCCCACGGCGTGCACCTGTGCGACGACGAGTGCCAACGCCTGGCCGAAACCGGCTCGGCCGTGGCCTTCTGCCCCACCTCCAACCTGTTCCTGGGCAGCGGCCTGTTCAACCTGCCCCAAGCCGAGCGCTTCAAGGTCAACGTGGGCCTGGGTACCGACGTGGGCGCCGGCACCAGCTTCTCGCTGCTCAACACGCTGAACGAGGCGTACAAGGTGATGCAGCTGCAAGGCGCCCGCCTGCACCCCTACAAGTCACTGTACCTGGCCACCCTCGGCGGCGCCCGCGCGCTGCGCCTGGATGACCGCATCGGCAGCCTGCGCCCGGGCAACGACGCCGACTTCGTGGTGCTGGACTACAAGGCCACGCCGCTGCTGGACTACCGCATTCAGCAGTCCAACAGCATCGAAGAAACCTTGTTCGTGCTCACCACCCTGGGCGATGACCGCACGGTGCGTGAAACCTACGCCGCCGGGCGCTGCGTGCACCAGCGCTAAGGTTCTTTCGCCAGGCCCCGGTACAGCGCGCCGCCGATTGCAGCCCCGATCAGCGGCGCCACCCAGAACAGCCACAGCTGCTGCAGGGCCCAGCCACCGACGAACAAGGCTGGCCCCGTGCTGCGCGCGGGGTTGACCGAGGTGTTGGTCACCGGGATGGAGATCAGGTGTATCAGCGTCAGGGCCAGGCCAATGGCGATGGGCGCAAAGCCTGCTGGTGCGCGGGAATCGGTCGCGCCCATGATCACCACCAGGAACATCGCGGTCATCACCACTTCACTGATAAAGCCCGCGCCCAGCGTGTAACCACCAGGCGAATGGTCGGCATAGCCATTGGAAGCCAGCCCCGAGGACAGCTCGAAACCAGCCTTGCCGCTGGCGATGAGATAGATCACTCCTGCCGCCAGAATGGCGCCGATTACTTGCGCGATCACGTAGGGCAGCAGCTCTTTGGCCGGGAAGCGCCCGCCCACCACCAGCCCGAACGAGACGGCGGGGTTCAAGTGGCAGCCGGAGATATGGCCGATGGCGAACGCCATGGTCAGCACAGTGAGGCCGAAGGCGAAAGCGACACCGAGTACGCCGATGCCTACAGGAGAACTGGCTGCGAGTACCGCACTGCCGCAGCCACCAAGCACCAGCCAGAAAGTACCGACCAGTTCGGCACCCATTCGCTTACCGAGGGACATGCTCATGAATCCATTCCTCAAGAAGTTGAACGCAACGAATGCGCAAGCCCAACTGCTTGATGAAGGTTTGCTCACAAGAATTTAGCAGACGTTTGGCTGATGGCCAGTAATGGCTGGGGGGCGCTTCGCGCCCCATTCGCAGCACAAGGCTGCTCCTACAGGGTTACGCGATTTCTGTAGGAGCAGCCTTGTGCTGCGAATGGGCTGCAAAGCAGCCCCAGGCAAACGATCAACCCTTGGCCGAAACCTTGGGCTTTTTCAGCAAGTGCGAGAACACCGCGTGCAGATCGTCCGAGGCGCTCTCCTCGTCCAGGTTCAGCTTGCTGTCGATGTGGTCCATGTGATGCATCATCAGGCTCACCGCCTGCTCGGCATCGCGCGCTTCGATGGCATCGATCAACTGCATGTGCTCGTCATATGAGCAATGCGAGCGGTTGCCGCTTTCATACTGGGCAATGATCAGCGAGGTCTGCGACACCAGGCTGCGCTGGAAGCTCACCAGCGGTGCATTGCCCGCGGCTTCGGCCAGCTTGAGGTGGAACTCGCCGGAAAGGCGAATGCCGGCACCGCGATCACCGCGCGAGAAGCTGTCGCGCTCTTCACGCACCATTTGCCGCAGCTCGTTGAGCTGGTCGAGGGTGGCGTGCTGTACGGCCAGCTCGGTGATGGCGCGTTCGACCATGCGCCGCGAGAAGAACACCTGGCGTGCCTCTTCCACGGTCGGGCTGGCGACTACCGCGCCGCGATTAGGCCGCAGCAGCACCACGCTTTCATGGGCCAGACGCGACAAGGCGCGGCGGATGATGGTACGGCTGACGCCAAAGATTTCGCCCAGCGCTTCCTCGCTCAACTTGGTGCCCGGTGCCAGCCGCTGCTCGAGGATCGCCTCGAAAATATGCGCGTAGACGATGTCGTCCTGGGTACCGCTGCGGCCGGCCTTGCCGACACGTGCAGGTTTCTTCAGAGGTTGCAGCTGTTCGTTCATGGGCTCTCGAGGCACGAAGAGAAAGTATGGCGCCATTGTACACAGGCTGAGGCGATTCCGCAGGGGGCGTTTTACCTATATAGCCGTTGTACGACGCATTGCGCACACAAAACATAAAACATTATTTGCATTCTTTGTACACAAAAGCATAATCCACCGAGCAACTTCTTGACCCATGAGTCAACAAAACGGTCGGACGTCTGCCTTCCCTCGCGGAGCCGCCAAGTGCATTGCGCAGGAAACTGGCTCCATAACAACAAGAAAGACTTGAGGAGTACTCGCTGTGGAAAGCCGCAAATCCGAAGCCCCTACGCTGGATCTTGCCCCACCGCTCGAAACGAGCTGGCTGGAGCGGATTTTCAAACTCAAGCAACACGGCAGCACCGTCAAAACCGAAATGATCGCCGGGGTGACCACCTTCATCACCATGGCCTACATCATCTTCGTCAACCCCAACATCATGGCCGACGCCGGCATCGACCATGGTGCCGCCTTCGTCGCCACCTGCATCGCCGCCGCGCTGGGCTGCCTGCTGATGGGCCTGTACGCCAACTGGCCGGTGGGCCTGGCGCCGGGCATGGGGCTTAACGCGTTCTTCACCTACACCGTGGTCGGCACCATGGGCTACAACTGGGAAACGGCGCTGGGGGCGGTGTTCGTCTCGGGCGTGCTGTTCATGTTCCTGACCTTGTCGAAAGTGCGCGAATGGTTGCTCAACAGCATCCCGGTCAGCCTGCGCCATGCCATGGGGGCCGGCGTCGGATTGTTTCTCGGGCTGATCGGCCTGAAGACGGCAGGCATCATCGTCGACAGCCCCGCCACGCTGATCAAGCTGGGCTCGCTGCATGAGCCAGGGCCGCTGCTGGCGGCCGTGTGCTTCCTGCTGATCGCCATCCTCAGCTACAAGCGGGTGTTCGGTGCGATCCTGATCAGCATCATTGGCGTCACCCTGGCCGGTTGGGGTCTGGGCCTGGTGAAGTTCGGCGGGGTGATGTCGATGCCGCCGAGCCTGGCACCGACCTGGATGGCCATGGACGTGGCAGGCGTGTTCAATGTCAGCATGATCAGCGTGGTGCTGGCCTTCCTGTTCGTGCACATGTTCGACACCGCCGGCACGCTGATGGGCGTTGCGCAACGGGCCAACCTGGTGGCGCCGGACGGACGCATCGAGAACCTGTCGAAGGCGTTGAAGGCCGACAGTGCATCGAGCGTGTTCGGTGCGGTGGTGGGTGTGCCGCCCGTGACCAGCTATGTGGAAAGTGCCGCGGGCGTAGCGGCAGGCGGTCGTACGGGCCTGACAGCTGTGGTCGTCGGTATCCTGTTCATCGCCGCCATGTTCTTCGCCCCGCTGGCAGGCATGATTCCGGCCTATGCGACTGCAGGTGCGCTGATCTACGTGGCCATGCTGATGATGGGCAGCATGGCGCATATCCACTGGGATGAAGCCACCGACAGCATTCCGGCGATCGTCACGGTGATCATGATGCCGCTGACCTTCTCGGTCGCCGACGGTATTGCCCTGGGCTTCATCAGCTATGTGGCATTGAAGGCGGGCACTGGCAAATACAAGGAAATCTCCGCCAGCCTGTGGGTGCTGTGCGCGATCTTCATTGCCAAGTTCGTGTTCCTCTGAGCACTGATACGCCGACCAAAAGGGCGCTTCGGCGCCCTTTTCTGGTTTAGCCGCAGATGTGCTCGCCGAGAGGTAGGGTCGAGGCCACCAGGTGCCCGCCTTGGGTTTTGAGGTGGTGCATAGATCGAGCGCCGCCCGCGCGGCGCATCGCGAGCGAAGCTCGCTCCTACATTTGTTTTGGCCAGTAACGCCTGTGACAGGCGCGCGCGACCGCCTTGTTTGTACGACGCGATATCGAGCCATGCGCCAAGGCGTTCGCGCGCAAATCCCACAGGCATGATTGGCCCGAAACAAATGTAGGAGCGAGCTTCGCTCGCGATGCGCCGCGCGGGCGGCGCTCGATCTCAC
>NZ_JBLUPS010000018.1:0-101207 GCF_048068035.1 Pseudomonas sp. NY11955 | reverse complement strand
AAGCACCACGCGATCCCTGTAGGAGCAGCCTTGTGCTGCGAAGAGGCCCGTATAGCCGACACATCACTGTCAGCCGTACGGGCCTCTTCGCAGCACAAGGCTGCTCCTACAGTGACCGCGCCTGCTTCTGCAAACACTCAAAAGTAATCATGAAATGTACGTCATCTATGCCTGACGAATCGTGAGGTAATGCTACGCTCGCGGAAATACTCAGCACGGATAACTACCATGGAAATGAACTGGCACCAGGCCTTGCAAGAGAGCCTGAGCTGGCTGGCAATCGCCTCGTTCATCACCCTTGTCTGCTTCACCGCAGCCGCGGCACTGGCCGTGCGTTGTACACGCTGGGGTAGCCAGTTCTGGCAGCTTGCCGGGCCCTATTTCAGCTTCCGGCGCAGTTGGCGGCCGTTGCTGGTGTTTGCCCTGCTATTGGTCCTGACGCTGTTTTCGGTTCGTCTTAACGTGCTGTTCTCATTCTGGTACAACGGCTTCTACAGCGCCCTGCAGGGTCTAGACCAAGCCGCTTTCTGGTACCTGCTCGGGGTCTTCGCGGTGTTGGCCACCATCCACGTGCTGCGCTCGCTGTTCACTTTCTATGTGAGCCAGGCCTTCAGCATCAAGTGGCGGGTGTGGCTGACCGAACGCCTGACCCACGACTGGATGCAAGGCGATGCCTACTACCGTGGCCAGTTCCTCGCCGAGCCGGTGGACAACCCCGACCAGCGTATCGAGCTGGACGTCAACGCCTTCGTCACCAACTCGGTCACCCTTGCCCTGGGTGCGGTCAGTGCGCTGGTTTCGTTGGTGGCGTTCACCGGTATCCTCTGGGGGCTGTCAGCACCGTTGACAGTGGCTGGGGTGGAGATCCCTCGGGCAATGGTATTTGCCGTGTACCTGTATGTCATCGTTGCCACCTGGGTCGCTTTCCGCCTCGGGCGCCCGCTGATCCGCCTGAACTTCCTCAACGAAAAACTCACGGCCAACTTCCGTTACGCGTTGATGCGCCTACGCGAGAACGCCGAGAACATTGCCTTCTACCAAGGTGCGCAAGTGGAGCGGGGCACGTTGCTGGGCCGCTTTGCTGCCTTGATAGTCAATGCCTGGGCACTGGTGTTCCGGAACCTGAAGTTCAGTGGCTTCAACTTGGGTGTCAGTCAGGTTGCCGTGGTGTTTCCGTTCATTCTCCAGGCGCCGCGCTTCTTCAGTGGTGCGATCAAGCTGGGCGACGTCATGCAAACGTCCCAGGCCTTTGGCCAGGTGCAGGATTCTTTGTCTTTCTTCCGTGAGTCGTACGATGCATTCGCCCAGTATCGCGCTACCCTCGACCGTCTGACCGGCTTTCTCGATGCCAACGAGCAGGCAAGTGCGTTGCCGCGCGTCGCTACCGAAGACCAGGCGCATGCGCTGCAGATCGCCGGTCTGCAGGTGCTACGCCCGGACGGGCACGCACTTATCGCTGACCTGGACTTGAGCCTGCATGCCGGCCAGGCGCTGTTGATCAAAGGGCCATCGGGCAGTGGCAAGACCACGCTGCTGCGCGCCCTGGCAGGGCTGTGGCCGTATGCCGAGGGTGAGGTCAGGCGGCCGACGGGCCATCAGGCTCTGTTCCTGTCGCAGCGCCCGTACTTGCCGCTGGGTGACTTGCACACCGTCATTGCCTACCCGGCAGCCGGCAAGCCAGAGGATGAGGCGCGAATGCAGCAGGCTTTGCGCCAGGTCAACCTGGCCCACCTGGCTGAGCGCCTGGACGTCAGCAGCGACTGGTCACATATCCTCTCGGTGGGTGAGCAGCAGCGCCTGGCGTTTGCCAGGGTGCTGTTCAACCGGCCGCAGGTGGTATTCCTCGACGAGTCCACCTCGGCGATGGATGAGGGGCTCGAGCATGCCTTGTATGCGCTGTTGCGCTCGGAAATGCCGGGTGCACTGCTGGTCAGTGTCGGCCACCGCAGCACGCTGGCAGGGTTCCATACCCACCGGCTGGAGGTAGACGGGCAGGGCGGCTGGACGTTGTTGGAGCAGCAAGCAGCGATGGCCTAGTCCGGTTTGAGGGGCCGATCGCCATCCAGCATCGCTATCAGCTCGGTCCCTTCATTAGCGTCAGTCCCGCCAGGGTGGCACCTGAAAACCCCGCGCCGACCAGGAAGGTTGCCTGAAACCCCGCACCATCCCACAACAACCCGGCTACTACGCTGGCTACCAGCAGCGCCACGCCGGTCAGCAGGTTGAACAGGCCGAAGGCGGTACCACGCAGGTTAGCCGGGGCGCTGTCGGCGATCATTGCAGCGAAGATACCCTGGCTGAAGCCTAGGTGCAGGCCCCAGGCTGTAACGCCAAGGGCCAGCCCGACCCAGCCCGGTAGCAGGGCCAACAGCAAGTCGGCAGTGATCAGCAGGCCCAGCCCGGCCATCAGCACGCCACGGCGTCCCGCCCGGTCCGACAGCACTCCGGCAGGGTAGGCCGACAGTGAGTAGGCCAGTGCCATCAATACCAGCACCGCCGGCGCCCACAGCGGCGCCAGGCCCATATCCTGAGCACGCAGCAGCAGGAACGCCTCGCTGAAGCGGGCAAGGGTGAACAACGTGGCCAGGCCGATCAGGCGCCAATAGGCCGGCCCGAGGCGTCCTAGTTCGTGCAGTGCCAACGGTGAGCGTACCGGCCGCCCCGCAGGTGGGGTTTCAGGCTCGCGAACGAAAGCGATGAGGATGTACACCGCCACAAAGGCCGGGATCACCGCCACCCAGAACACGGTCTGGAAATGGCTCGCGGTCAGCCACATCAACACGATCGCCAACAACGGCCCGAGAAAGGCGCCCACGGTGTCAAGGGTCTGGCGCAGGCCGAACGCCGCGCCGCGCAACTCGGCGGGCGTAACATCGGCCACCAGCGCATCGCGCGGCGCCCCACGAATGCCTTTGCCGACCCTGTCGACGAAACGTGCCGCCGTCAGCCACTCAAGGCCCGAGGCCATGGGAAATACCGGTTTGGTCAGCGCACCTAGGCCATAGCCGAGCACCGTCAGCAACTTGCGTTTACCCAGCCGGTCGCTGAGGGCGCCGGAAAATACCTTGGTGATCGATGCGGTCGCCTCGGCGATGCCTTCGATAAAGCCTACTGCAACCACCGAAGCGCCGAGCACGCTGACCATGTACAAGGGCAACAGGGCGTGGATCATCTCCGAAGAGATGTCCATGAACATCGACACGAAGCCCAGCGCCCAAACGCTGCGAGGGATCTTTGGCAGGTTGCTGGCGGTACTTGCCGGGCTGCTGTCTTCATTGCTGCGCATCTGGGCTCTCGGCAAAGGTGTACGTTCGAAACTGTAGGAGCCCGCGCGTAGGATGCAAATCGGATGGATAGCTAGTGCCATCGAAGGCAAAATTGGTTTCGTACCGTCCTGACAGCCGATCGTGCCGAAAGTCGGAGGAGCTGTAGATGAAAGTAGTGACCCATCCCAGGCAAGCCCGCGGCTACTGGGGCCAAACACTCAACCGCAATGCCAGTGCCGCCAAGGTCACCAGCAACACCGGCACAGTCAGCAGTACCCCGACCTTGAAGTAATAGCCCCAGCCGATCACTACCCCCTTGCGTGCCAGCACATGCAACCAAAGCAACGTGGCCAGGCTGCCGATTGGAGTGATCTTCGGCCCCAAGTCGCAGCCGATGACATTGGCGTAGATCATCGCTTCGCGTACCACCCCCTGCGCTTCGCTGGCATGGATCGACAATGCGCCGATCAGCACGCTGGGCAGGTTGTTCATCAGTGATGACAGCAAGGCAGCCATCAACCCGGTGCCCAGCGACGCCGCCCATAGCCCGTGCCCGGCAAGCCAGTTCAGCAGGCCGGCAAGGGCGTCGGTCAGGCCAGCATTACGCAGCCCATACACCACCAGGTACATCCCCAGCGAAAACACCACGATCTGCCACGGCGCCTCGCGCAGCACACGGCGGGTGGCGATTACATGGCCACGCGCTGCCACGGCGAACAGCACCGCGGCGCAGGCCGAGGCCACGGCGCTGACCGGGATGCCCAATGGTTCCAGCGCGAACAGCGCGGCCAGCAACACCACCAACACCACCCAGCCGGTACGGAATGTGGCGCGGTCGCGAACCGCTAGCGCTGGCAATTGCAGGTCGGCTGTCGCGTAGCGCAGCGGAATGTCGCGGCGAAAGTACAGCCACAGCACCAGCAGCGTGGCCGCCACGGCCACCAGGTTCACCGGCACCATCACGGCGGCATAGGTGTTGAAACCGAGCCCGAAGTAGTCCGCTGACACAATGTTTACCAGGTTCGACACCACCAGCGGCAGGCTGGCAGTGTCGGCGATGAACCCGGCGCCCATCACGAAGGCCAAGGTTGCCGTGGGGGAAAAACGCAGCGCCAGCAACATCGACATGACGATGGGGGTCATGATCAATGCAGCGCCATCGTTGGCAAACAGTGCCGACACCGCCGCCCCCAACAGCACCATGAAGGCGAACAGGCGACGCCCGTCGCCACGTGCCCAACGTGCCACGTGCAGCGCCGTCCAGGCGAAGAAACCAGCCTCATCCAGCAGCAGGCTGATGACGATGAGGGCGATGAAGGTGGCGGTGGCGTTCCAGATGATTGCCCAGACCGCAGGCACGTCCTGCAGCGACACCACGCCGCACAGCAGGGCCAAAATCGCACCGAGGCAGGCGCTCCAGCCAACGCCGAGGCCTCTGGGTTGCCAGATGACCAGGGTCAGGGTGAACAGGAAGATCAGGGCGGCTGGCAACATGAAGATCTGGCTCAGGGCATAAGGGGCAAGTGATCACTGTAGACAGCCCAGAAACCCGTTACTTGCGGATCACGCGATTTCAGTGAATGCGGCGCTCTATCTCCAGGTTCAGCAAAGTTCCGTTACAAACATGTAAAGTTCGTAAATAAGATTTACTCGCATTTGCGAGTCCCTATATTTACCACCCCTGTTGGCCGCCAAACTGTGTTTGCGGGGCCGGTGGGCGAAGGCTCCCGGTCTCCGACAGGGATGTGCCTTTTTGCTCATGACTCGCAGGAGATGTACCCATGCATTGCAGAACTTCACCCAACAGCCTGGCCCTGGCGTTCGTCGCATTGGCGTCGCCGGCCATGATGGCCACCGCGGCAGAAACCGAGGAGCGGCGTGTGGGTGAGGTGCTGGAAGTGCCGGCCGCCGACAATGCGCTGGTGATCCAGGACACCCTAGTCACCGCCGAGCGCGAGGCGCGACAGGCCCTGGGCACGTCGATCATCACCGCCGAGGACATCAAGCGCCACCCACCGGCCAATGACCTGTCCGACATCATCCGCCGCGAGCCGGGAGTCAACCTGACCGGCAACAGTGCCAGTGGCGCACGCGGCAACAACCGGCAGATCGACCTGCGTGGCATGGGCCCGGAAAACACCCTGATCCTCATCGACGGCAAGCCGTCCAGTGCGCGCAACGCCGTGCGCTATGGCTGGAACGGTGACCGCGATACCCGTGGCGAAACCAACTGGGTGCCGGCCGAAGCGGTCGAGCGCATCGAGATCCTGCGTGGCCCGGCCGCCGCACGCTATGGCTCCGGTGCCATGGGCGGGGTGGTCAACATCATCACCAAGCGCCCCTCTGACGAACTCAAAGGCAGCGTCAGCCTGTACACGCAGCTGCCCGAAGACAGCGCCGAAGGCGCCAGCCGCCGGGCCAACTTCAACCTCGGCGGTGGCCTGACCGATAACCTCGGCTTCCGTTTGTACGGTGGCCTGGCCAAGACTGACGCCGACGACCTGGACATCAATGCCGGGCATGCCACCAGTGCCTTGGTGGCGGGGCGAGAAGGGGTACGCAACAAGGACATCAATGGCCTGTTGAGCTGGAAACTGAACGACGAGCACCGCCTCGAAGCCAGTGCCGGTTACAGCCGCCAGGGCAACATTTTTGCCGGCGACACCATGAACAGCAACGGGGGTGGTGACGTCGATTTCGTCTCCAGCCTGTATGGCCACGAAACCAACGTGATGCAGCGCAGCACCTACGACCTGACCCACCTCGGTGATTTCACTTGGGGTACCAGCAAGACCACACTGGCCTACGAGTACGTACGCAACTGGCGCCTCAATGAGGGGCTGGCAGGTCGCACCGAGGGTGCCCCAAGCGACGAAGGCGGGGCCATGTCACGCTTGCGCAACACACGCCTGAGCAGTGAAGTGAACCTACCGTTCGCCCTGGGCAGCACCGAGCACGTGCTTACCTTGGGCGGCGAGTACCTGTACGAAGCCCTCAATGACCAGGGGTCGCTGCGCCCGCAAAGCTCCGACCCCTCCAGCAATGGCGGGCTCGTTGGTTTCGACCGCAGCAGCTCGAAGATGACCGCTCGCAGCTACGCGCTGTTCGTCGAAGACAACATCATTGTTGGCGACACCACCATTACCCCGGGCTTGCGTTTCGACCACCACGAAACCTTCGGAGACAACTTCAGCCCCAGCCTGAACCTGTCGCACAAGCTGACCGAAGCGCTGTCGGTAAAAGGCGGTATCGCCCGCGCCTACAAGGTCCCGAACCTGTACCAGTCCAACCCCAACTACCTGCTGTACAGCCGCGGTAACGGCTGCAGCGTGCTGCAGACCAACAACGGTGGCTGCTACCTGCAAGGCAACGCCGACCTCAAGCCCGAGATCAGCGTCAACAAGGAAATCGGCCTGCAGTACGACCGTGGCACCTGGCGCACCAGTGCCACTTACTTCCGCAACGACTACAAGAACAAGATCATCGGTGATACCGATGTGCTTTACACCATCGGTACCGGCAGCCGCGTGACCCAGTGGGACAACGCCGGCAAGGCACGGGTGGAGGGTGTCGAAGGCAACTTCTTCATCGAGCTGACGCCGACCCTGGACTGGAACACCAACCTGACCTGGATGCTCGACAACGACAACCGCGAGACGGGCGAGCCGTTGTCGGTGATCCCGGAGTACACCGTCAACACCACCCTCGACTGGCGCGCCACCGAGCAACTGTCGTTCCAGGTGGCGGGCACCTACTTCGGCAAGCAGAAATCGCCGACCTACAACTACCGCACCCAGCAAGACTACGACAAGACCGCCCAGCAGGACGTCGAGGCGTATGGCCTGGTGGACGTGAGTGCCGGGTACAAGTTCAACGCCAACTACGATGTGCGCGTGGGGGTGAACAACCTGTTCGACAAGCAGATCCTGCGTGGCGGCAATGCCAGTAGCTCGGGGGCAAACACTTACAACCAGCCGGGCAGGGCGGTGTTCGCTGCGCTGAACATCAACTTCTGATCCATGGGGCCGCATAGCGGCCCCTTCGCTGGTCTCAAGGAATTCTCCGATGATCAAGGCCCCCGTCTGGCTACAGATCCTCTCCCGCAGTACCGCCGCGCTGCTCGGCGGCTATGCCCTCAGCTACGCCGCCAGCGCGTGCCTGGCCCGTGTCCTGCCGCTTTCCGCCTCCGACGCGGTCATCGTTGCAACACTGCCGGCCTTCATTTTCTATACCGCGGCTATCCTCTGGGCGTTTGCCAGCCGTAATGCCCTGCGCGCCTGGGCGCCGCTGGCGCTGGCAGCGCCTTTCACGCTAATCGGCTTCTGGCCGCAAGTGCTGGGGTGGCTGGCATGAAGAACACCTTCACCCAGTCGATGGCCTGGCTGCACACCTGGGCCGGGCTTATCTTCGGCTGGCTGCTGTTCGCCATCTTCGTCACCGGCACCCTGGCGGTGTTCGACAAGGAGCTCAACCACTGGATGCAGCCGGAAATCCCGGCCACCCAGGTGTCTCAGGCCGATGCCGCCCAGCGCGCCATCGCCTACCTGCAGGCCCATGAGCCGCAGGCGGGCAATTGGGGCATCAGCCTGCCGAGCGAGCGATCACCTGGGTTGCGCGTATCCACCGGCGAACGGCGCCATGGCGGTGGCGTGCAGCTCGACCCGCGCACTGGCGAGGCCATCGAAGTGCGCGACAGTGTCGGCGGCAATTTTTTCTTCCGCTTCCACTTCACCCTCGACCTGCCACGCAACTGGGGCATTTTCGTGGTCGGTGCGCTGGCGCTGGTGATGCTTGCGGCATTGGTCACCGGTATTGTCATCCACAAAAAAATCTTCAAGGAGTTCTTCACCTTCCGGCCGAACAAGGGCCAGCGCTCGTGGCTGGACTTCCACAATGCCAGCGCCGTGCTGTTGCTCCCGTTCCACTTGATGATCACCTACACCGGCCTGGTGATTTTCATGCTCATCTACATCCCTGCCGGGGTCGATGCGTTGTTCGCCGGCGACACGCGCGCCTACTTCCAGGCCCAGGGCAATGCGCGCCTGGAACAGCCCCGTGGTTTGGCCAGGCAGCCCGCCGAGCTGGTCGATGTGGCGCCGTTGCTGGCCCAGGCCGAAGCGCGTTTGGGGCCCATTGGTGGCTTGAACATTCGCAACCCCAACACTGCGGCGGCGCGTATCGAAGTCCGTCCCGAGCTGGGCAACCGCATCGCCTTGGCCAAGGGGCAGGCCATGGTCTTCGATGGCGTCAGCGGGCAATTGCTCAGCGACGTGCCAGAGTGGCGCGCGGTGCCGCTGACCCAGCGGGTCATGGTTGGCCTGCACTTCGCCCAGTTCGGTGGCTACCCGATGCGTTGGTTGTACTTCGTCTGCGGGTTGGTCAGTTGCCTGATGATCGCCAGCGGCCTGGTGCTGTTCTGCGTGAAGCGCGGGCGCAAGTACGCCAGCGCCACGGCCGATGCTTCGGCGCGACGCGGGTACCGGTTGGCCGAGGTGTGCAACGTGGGCTTCACTAGCGGCCTGTTGCTGGCGTGCGTGGGGCTGTTGTGGGCCAGCCGCTTGCTCCCGGTGGAATTGATGCAGCGGGAAAGCTGGGAGGTGCGCGCGTTCTTTGGCATATGGGTGTTGGCGCTGTTGCATGCCAGCGTCAAGCCGGCGCGTCGAGCCTGGGTCGAGCAACTGCTGCTGGTGGCATTGCTGTGTATCGGCCTGGGTGCGTTTGGCGGCCTTGCCGACACCATGCGCCTGGGGGTTGCGGCTTGCGGGCTGGCATTGGGGGCAATACTTGGGCTGGTGGCCTGGCGGGTGCGGCAAGCGCAACCGTCGCCACAGAAGGTCAGGGCCGGGCGGCGCATGGAGGCCGAGGCATGATGATGTGGATCACGGGCGGTGTGCTGTTCGCCTATGCCGGCATGCTTGGGCTTTGCCAAGGGCTGGAGCGGCATTACAAGCAGGTATGGAACCGGCCCTGCCCACGGATACTGCGGCTTGGCTTGCGTGGTGCCGGCTGGCTGGCATTGCTGATCAGCCTGGTGCTGTGTAGCACGGCCTGGGGTTGGGCCATGGGGCCGGTGGCCTGGTTCGCCGCACTGTCGCTGGCAGGGATGCTGCTGGTGATGTTGCTGGCGTACTGGCCACGGCTGGCGGTGGGGTTGGTGCTAGCGCTGCCGGTATGGGGAATGGTTCAGTTGGTTATCTGAGCCCGGGCAGAAGCTGCGGCTATCGGCCTGCCACTTTGGCAAACGCCTCGCGAAAGCGCTGCATGTCACGCTCATCGCCCACACTCACCCGTACCCAGTTCGGCCAGCTCGGCCAGATTCGCCCCACCAGCACGCCTTCCTCGGCCAGGCGCTCGACCACCGGCTGGCCGGGGCTGCGCAGGTCGATCATGAAGCAGTTGGCCTGCGATGCGGTGCAGCGCCAGCCGCGCTCGGTCAGCCAGGCGATGGTCTGGTCGCGCAAACGGGCGTTATCGGCCTTGCGCTGCGGCACCAGCCGACGGTCCTGCAAGCTGGCCAGGCCGGCGAGCAGGGTCGGCGCAGGGGCGACGTTCTGGCCGTCGTAGGCTTCCAGCCGCTGCAACAGCGGTGCCTGGCCAATGGCAAGGCCCAGGCGCGCGCCCGCCATCCCGTAGAGCTTGGAAAAGGTCTGCAGCACCAGCAGCTCGGGGTGCTCCTTGACCAGGCCGATACAGCTCTGTGCATCGCTGAAGTGGATATAGGCCTCATCCACCAGCACCACGCTGCCGGCCGGCTTGCGTGCCAGCAGTCGTTCTATGTCCTGGCGCGGGGTAACGGTGCCGGTAGGGTTGTTGGGGTTGCATAGATAGATCAGCCCGGCTGTGCGGTCCGCCGCCAGCATGGCGTCGACATCATGGGCGTGGTGCGCATTCAGGGCGACGCTGTGCACCTGGGTGCCACGCCCGGCGGCGGCCTCGGCAGGCGCCTCGTAGGACGGTTCCGGTACCACCAGGCTGCGTGCCCCGGTGAAGGCCATCACCGCGTGCTGCAACGCCAGTTTCGAGCCACAGAACACCTGCACCTGGTCCGCCGCCAGGCCATGCTCGGCAGCGAAAGTATCGATCAGCCGATACTGCGCGTCGTAGGGGTAGCGCCCGCACAGACCGATGCCTTCGCGCATCGCCTCGCGTGCGGCCGAGCTCGGCCCCCAGGGGCTTTCGTTGTAGTTTATGCGCGCAGGACCGGTTTCGGCGGCCGGGGAGGGGAGCGTAGCGTTGGCCCAGTTGATCTGCCCGAGCAGCGGCAAAGCCATGCCCAGACCCACCAGTGAGCGACGTGTCATATCGGTCATGTGTCGACGTCCCTGTTGTCATTGGTCACATCAGGGACGAAGCGCAGTTGCTGGAATTAATGGTGGCAAATTGCTGTAAAGGCGGCCTGCTTCGATATTGTTGCAGCCAAAAGCCCCGCAGCATGCTAAACCATGCGCCCCAGCCTGCCGCGAGTGATGCCTGGTGAAAGCCATCCGCCTGACCCTGATCTGCCACGCCCTGACTCAAGCTCAGAGGACCGGGCGCCTACACCGTGAGGACGATGGCATCCTGGCGTTGGCGCAACCGCCCGCTGCCAATCTGCCAGGGGTGCAACTGCTGAGTGCGCCAGAGCGACGTGCCCGCGAAACGTCAGCGTTGTTGACGGGGCCGGTGCAGATCGAGCCGGCATTGGCAGATTGCGACCTGGGGCGTTGGCAGGGTTTGTCGTTGAAGCAGCTGCAAACCGAACAACCGCAGGCATTGGCCCAATGGCTGCAAGACCCGGCCAGTGCGGTGCATGGTGGGGAGTCGTTCGCCGCGCTGTACCAACGCCTGGCCGCCTGGCTGGCGGCCTTCGACAAACCGGGTGAGTGGCTGGCGGTGACTCATCCGATGGTCATGCGCGCTGTGCTGGTGCAGGTCCTCGGGGGCCCACTGACTGCCGGCCAACGTATCGACGTGCTGCCACTGTCACGCCTGGCGTTGAGCTTCACCGGGCAGTGGCGCCTGCGTCTGGATTGAGGATTAGAACGCCAGCTTGTAACCGATCAGCAGCAGCATGGCGGCCAGGCAGGGGCGCAGCACGCGGTCGGAGATGCGCCCGGTGAGGTGGCTGCCCAGGTAGATGCCCGGCAGCGAGCCTAGCAGCAGGTAGCCCAGCAGCGACCAGTCCATGTTGCCCATGCCCGCGTGGCCCAGGCCCGCGACCAGGGTCAGTGGCACGGCGTGGGCAATTTCAGTACCGACCAGGCGGCGGGTAACCAGGAACGGGTACAGCAGGAACAGCGCCACGGTACCCAGGGCGCCAGCACCGATGGAGGTAAGGGTAACCATCACCCCCAGTACCACGCCGGTGAGGACCGTCAGGATATTGAGGCTGCGGTCGCTGAGGTGATAGTGGTCACCGGCATGGCGGCTGGCGAAGGCCTGCAGACGCGATTTGAACAGGATGGCCAGCGCGGTCAGGATCAGCACCACCGCCAGGCCTTGCTTGATGATGGCGTTCAGCGCCGAGGTGTCGGTGTGCAGGGTGCTCAGGAACCACAAGGTCAATGCCGCGGCAGGCACGCTGCCCAGGCTGAGCAGGCCGGTGATTTTCCAGTCGATGTTCTTTTGCCGCGCATGCACCCAGACGCCACTGGCCTTGGTGATGGCTGCATAGAGTAGGTCGGTACCGACGGCAGTCGCCGGGTTGATGCCAAACCACAACAGGATCGGGGTCATCAGCGAGCCGCCACCGACGCCGGTCATACCGACGATGAAACCCACGACCAGGCCAGCAATGGTGAAACCGAAAGAACCTACATCCATACGCTACTCGACTGCCCAACTTTGCCCGTTATCGGATGCCAGCCAGCATATAGATTTTTTTATAGCCAAATAGACTTGTTCGTTATTAGGTTATAACTGGGTGCGCCCAGGCAGTCCCCACTCAATCAACGATCAGTCATCACCACCATCACATGCGCATCGCCGCCGTCATCGCTTTCGGAGAGGTAGATGTGCCCCACCTGGCTGTCGAAATACGCAGTTTCCTGCGGCCCGATGCTCACCGCTTCACCGGTTTCGAACTCGATGCGCACGCGCCCGCTCAGCACCAGGGCGAACTCTTGCCCAGGGTGGCGGATAAAATCGTCGAACTGGCCGCGTTCGCGGGCAATGATGCGGGCATAGGCGGGTGTCATGCGCCGTTCGGGGAAATCGCCGGCAATCGGGTGATAGTCATAGGTGCCGGTCGAATAGCCTGCCGCCGCCGGCAATGAATCGACCACCACGGTCACCGGCACCGGGGCATTGACCGTGCCGCTGGCGCGAAACAGCTGGGCGATGTCGACGTTCAACGCCCGCGCGGCGGCGGCGAGTTTTTCATAGCTGACCGACACCTGCGCCAGCTCCATCTTCGACAAAGTGGACAGCGGTACGCCACTGGCTTCGGACAATTGCTTGAGGGTCATCTGGCGCGCCTTGCGCACCTGGCGCAGGCGCTGGCCGACTACGGCGCGGTCAAGCAGGGGTAGGGCAGCGGGCATTCAGGGTTCTCGGCATACGGCATTGGTCGGGCATCTTACCTTGGACCCTTGCGCATTTCTAAATTCTCATATATTAGAATTCTCATAAATGATAATTTGCCTGGCAGGAGCATGCATGACCCCGACCTACGACACTCTGATCATCGGTGCCGGCATTGCCGGCGCGTCGCTGGGCTATCGCCTGGCCGGCCAGCAGCGCGTGCTGTTGCTCGAACGCGAATCGCAGCCTGGCTACCATTCCACCGGGCGTTCGGCAGCCATGTTCATGGAGGCCTACGGCACCCCACAGATTCAGGCACTGACCCGCGCCAGCCGCGCCTTCTACGAAGCACCGCCGCCAGGCTTCAGCGAGCACCCGCTGCTGGAGCCGCGTGGCTGCCTGTATGTGGCCAGCCTGGAGCAGCGCGAGCTGCTTGAGCAGACCCACGCGCAGAACCTGGCCAATGGCACCGACGTCAGTCTGCTTGACCGTGACGCCGCCCTGGCCCTGGTGCCCAGCCTGCGTGGCGAAATCCTGGCCGGCGCGGTGCTAGAGCCGGGTGCGATGGACCTGGATGTGCATGCCCTGCACCAAGGCTTCTTGCGCGGCTATCGCGCTGCCGGTGGTGAGCTGCGCTGCAACGCCGAGCTGATCCAGGCCTGGTACCTGGACGACCTGTGGCAGGTGGAGTTGGCTGATGGCAGCCGCGTGCAGGCACACCAACTGGTCAATGCCGCGGGGGCCTGGGCCGACCGTGTGGCCGAGCAATGCGGTGTAGGTCGCATCGGCCTGCAACCGTGCCGACGCAGCGCCTTCACCTTCCCTGGCCCAGCGGATCAGGATTTTTCCCGTTGGCCAGCCGTGATCGGCGTCGACGAAAGCTTCTACTTCAAACCCGATGCCGGCCAGCTGCTGGGGTCGCCAGCCAATGCCGACCCGGTCGAACCGCAGGACGCCGCACCCGAGGAGCTCGACGTGGCCCTGGGTATCTACAACATCGAAGCCATGACCACCTTGGCGATCCGCCGCCCCAGTCACACCTGGGCCGGGCTGCGCTCGTTCGTCGCCGACGGCGACCTGGTGATCGGTTTCGATGCGCACGCGCCAGCGTTCTTCTGGCTGGCGGCTCAGGGAGGCTATGGCATTCAGTCGGCAGCGGGCGCCTCGCGCCTGGCCGCCGACCTGCTGCTTGGCCAGCCCATGTGTCCTAGCCTTGTCACCCAGGGGGTGGCGCCCGAGCGCCTGTCCCCGGCCCGTTTCCAGCAATCCTGAGAGGAGTACCCCATGAGCAATGACATCAAGCGTTTCCCCAGCAGCCTGCCGTTCCCGTTCTCCCGCGCGGTAAAGGCCGGTGGTTTTCTGTTCCTTTCTGGCCAAGTGCCGATGAGCGCCAGCGGCGAAGTGGTTCGCGGTGATATCCAGGCCCAGACCCGTGCGGCCTGCGAGCGCATCGGCGAAAGCCTGGCCGCCTGCGACGCGCGCTTCGACCAGGTGGTCAAGGCCACGGTTTGGCTGTCTGACATGAGCCATTTCGCCGGTTTCAACGAGGTGTACAAGGAATTCTTCGGCGCGGCGCTGCCGGTGCGTTCGACCGTGGCCTCGGCGTTGGCGCTGGGGGTGGATGTGGAGATCGAAGTGCAGGCGTTCGTCGGCGACGCCTGACCGGGCAGAGGGCTGTGCATGATTGCCGGTCACTATGGGAGCAACTGCCTTGTATCACTGTGGGAGCGGGCTTGCCCGCGAACACGGGCGAAGCCCGTGCCATCCACCGCATCGCCTGCTTCGCGGGCACGCCCGCTCCCACAGGACCGGCCCGCGAACGGGCCCTTAGAAATACAACAATAAATCCAGAGGTTCACATGCAAGAGCAACTGAAGATTGCCGGCGCATTTGTCGGCGTGATCGTGGGGGCGGGGTTCGCCTCGGGGCGGGAACTGTTGTTGTTCTTTGTCGATTTCGGTGTATGGGGATTGGTTGGCGCGTTGGTCAGCGCCGCCTTGTTCACCTTCCTCGGCATGGCCTTGGCGGGCTTGGGCAACCGCCAGCAAGCCACCTCCCACAAGGACGTGATCCAGGCTATCTGCGGTCGCCACCTGGGCCTGTTCGTCGACTGGCTGATCACCTTTTTCATGTTTGCCGTCACCGTGGTCATGCTGGCCGGCGGTGGTGCGTTGCTGGAGCAGCAGTTCGGCATACCGGCGCTGACCGGCAGTGTACTGGTGACGCTGGTGGTGGTCGGCATCGTGTGCCTGGACGTGCGCAGGGTGATTCTGGCCATTGGCGCCATCACGCCCTTGCTGATCCTGGTGGCGTCGGCGATTGCGCTGTATGCCGTATTCACCCGCGAACAGAGTTTTGCCGCGCTCGACCAGTTGGCCAGCCAGCAACAGGCCGGTACCCGCCATTGGTTACTGGGGGCGTTCCTGTATGTGTCGTACAACATCGTCGCTGGCGCGCCGATCCTGGCCATTTTGGGCGGTTCGGCCAAGGGCGAGAAAACCGCGGTGTGGGGTGGCCTGCTCGGTGGTGCGGCACTGGGCGGCCTGATGCTGGTGATGAGTGCCGGGCTGCTGTCGCGCCTGGACAGCGTGGCCGACCTGCCGATGCCCATGCTGTCGATTGCCAACGAAGTGTCACCGTTGCTGGGGCTGGTGATGTGCCTGATCATCTTCGGCATGATCGTCAACACTGCGGTGGGTACGCTGTTTTCGTTCCTCTCGCGGCTGTTGCCGGCAGGCACGGCGAAGTTCCGCTGGGGCTCGGTGGTGACCGGTGTGGTGGCGTTCGGCTGCAGCCTGGTGGGGTTCATCAGCCTGGTGGGCGAGGTGTACCCATTGTTCGGCTACCTGGGCTTTGTGCTGATGGCGGCGGTGTTGCTGGCCTGGGTGCGGCGGGGCAGGGGCGTTAAAGCAGCGGTGGCATGAGGGGCTGCGCAGCAGCCCCCCGAGGCACTTAGATCCTGAAGCTGCCCACCAACTGCTTCAGGCGGCCAGCCTGCTGGGCCAGCTGGTCGCAATGGCGCAGGGTTTCGTTGAGGTTCTCCACCCCTTGCTGGTTCAGGGCGTTGATCTGGGTGATGTCCAGGTTGAGGCTCTCGACCACGGCGGTCTGCTCTTCGGTTGCCGTGGCCACGGACTGGTTCATGCCGTCGATTTCGCCAATGCGCTGGGTCACGCTGGCCAGGCGTTCGCCGGCCTGGTTGGCGACCTGCACGGTCTGCTCGCTGGAAACCTGGCTGGTGTTCATGGTGTGCACGGCTTCTCGCGAGCCCACCTGCAAGCTGGTGATCATGCGGTGGATTTCTTCCGCCGATTCCTGGGTACGGTGCGCCAGGTTGCGCACCTCGTCGGCCACCACGGCAAAGCCACGGCCGGCTTCACCGGCACGGGCCGCCTCGATGGCGGCGTTCAGCGCCAGCAGGTTGGTCTGCTGCGAGATGCCCTTGATCACGTCGAGGATCTTGCCGATTTCGTCGGTGCTGGCGTTGAGCGTTTCGATCTGCGCGCACGACTCGCTGATGCGCTGCGACAGGGCGGTCATGGCGCTGATGGCTTCTTCAACCACTTCTCGGCCACCGTGCGCCTGTTCGCTGGCACCGCTGGCATGTTGCGAAGCATCGGCGGCGTTGCGGGCGATTTCCTGGGTGGCGGCGCCCAGTTCGTTGATGGCCGCCGCCACACTGTTGGTGCGCATGCTCTGTTCTTCGGAACCGCTGATGGATGCATTGGACGCGCTGACCACTTTCTCCGACAGGTCATGCACCAGGCGGGTGGCCGAGGACACTTCGCTGATCGAGGCATGGATACGCTCGACGAAGCGGTTGAACGAGGTGGCCAGTTCGCCGAACTCGTCCTTGTTCTGCACGGCCAGGCGGCGGGTAAGGTCGCCTTCGCCCTCGGCGATGTCGCGCATGGCGCGGCCCATGGTGGTCAGCGGGCTCATCAGCACCGGGATCAGCAGGCCGAGCAGGCCGGCGATGGCGGCCACGGCAATCAGCATGGCAATGATCGCCGAGGTGCGGAACTGGCTGAGCGCGGCGTAGGCCTTGTCCTTGTCGATCGACAGGCCGATGTACCACTGCGCCGACGGCAGGCCGTTCACCGGGGCGAACGAGATGATGCGGTCCTGGCCATCGAGGGTGACATCCTGCATGCCGGCGGCAACCTGCAGGTTGCTGCCTGGGTAGATGTCCTTGAGGTTCTTCATCACCTGGTCTTTGTTGGGGCTGACGATTACCTGGCCGTTGGCGTCGGCCAGGAAGGCGTGACCGATGCCGCCGAAGTCGACCGAGTTGATGATCTCGACCAGGGTGTCGAGGGTCACGTCACCGCCGACCACACCGATCAGCTCGCCATTGCTCTTGCTCTTCACCGGGGTGGCGATGGTCACCATCAGGCCGCCGACCGCACCTTGGTACGGGGCGGTCAGCACGGTTTGCCCGGCGCTGGCGGCGGCGCCATACCAGGGGCGCTGACGCGGGTCGTAACCGGCGGGCATCTGCGTATCCGGGCGCTGGGTGAATACGCCGTTGGCCTGGCCCAGGTAGGTGAACAGGAAATTACGCGTGTAGGACGGCTGCTCGATCAGCCCGGCCAGGGTGTCGCCGGCGCCTTGCTGGCCGATGTCCTGGGCCAGGTTCTCCAGTACCAGGATGCGCCCGCTCATCCAGTTCTGCACGCTGCTGGCGGTCAGTGCACCGGACTGCTGTACCGAGGCTTCGATGTTCTGGCGGATGGTGTTGCGTTGCAGGTAGTCGTTGTAAAGCGTGAACAGGGCAAATGCCAGGACCACGACGCCGCAGGCGCTGAGCAGGATCTTGTGGCGAAATTTCAGGTTCATGTTTCGAGACCTTGAGCCAATGAGGGGAGGGCGCAGCGCGCTTATGACGCGATGCGGAGCCTGTCGACCGAGATATCGGCTCAAGGGGTAAAAGATTGAAGCGCTTACAGAAAATTCTTACGGCCGATTCGACAGACGGCAATCACTGCTCAGCCAGGTGCTCGATCAACAGCCGTGCGGCCTGCTGCAGCGGCTGTTGTTTGCGCCACAAGATGTGCACCGGCAACTGCAACTCGTTGCGTGTATTGCGAAAATCCAGGCGGACCAGGCGCCCGCTGGCCAGTAGCGGCGCGACCCGCGACAGCGGCAGGTCGCCCCAGCCCAGGCCGGTTTCCACCATCTGCAAAGCCAGGTCGAAGCTGTCGGTGAACCAGTGCGTGGCGCCGATCAGCGGGCGAGGGTCGACCAGTGGCAGGTCGCGGCTGCGCACCAGAATCTGACGCACCTGGGTCAAGTCTTCAAGGTAGTGGATACGCCCCTCCCGCAAGGCTGGGTGGCTCGGTGACAGGGTGGCCACCAGCGCCTCCATGCCGATGTGCTGGAAGCCACGGCGGGCATCGACCTGCAGGCCGGCAAAAGCCACGCAGAGGTCGGCACGGCCGCTGTCCAGCAAGTGCAGGGCTTCTTCCTGTGGGGCGCTGAGCAGGGCGATGTCCAGCAACGGGTGGCGCTCGGCGAGGTTGGCGATGGCCGCCAGCAGCGGGCGGTGGTCGATGTCGGGTACCACGGCCAGGGTCAGGCTGCTCTCCAGCCCTTGGGACAGCTCCAGGGCATGTACCTGCAGCAGCCCCAGTTGCTCGGCTATCAGCCTGGCGTGTGGCTCCAGAGCCAACGCCTGAACGGTTGGGCGAACTTCACGCGTGCCGCGCTCGAACAGGCTGTAACCAAGTTCCGCTTCAAGGTTGCCGATGGCCATGCTCACGGCTGAAGGCACGCGCTTGAGGGTGCGCGCAGCGGTAGAAAACGAACCTCGGTCGAGCACGGCAAGAAACAGCTGGATGTTGTCGCTGGAAAAGTTCATGGCAGCCTCCTGTCAGTAAATCTGATAGCTGCTGACTTTTGCTGTCAAGTGTGGTGAATCATTATCGCGCCCATCGCTTTTGTCATTGGAGGTATCCCGCGTGCAGGGACTGAAACGCAAACTGGTCTACGTGACTTTCTATGAACTGATCGGGCTGTGCATGTCGACCCTCGGGCTGGCCTACCTGTCAGATACGCAGGCGTCGCATACCGGGCCGCTGGCGGTGATGATCACCACCATCGCCATGCTTTGGAACCTGATCTACAACAGCCTGTTCGAGTACTGGGAGAGCCGCCAGGCCAAGCGTGGGCGCAGCCTGGCGCGGCGTGTGGCGCATGCCATCGGCTTCCAGCTGACCTTGGTGGTGTATTTGATCCCGCTGATTGCCTGGTGGCTGGACATGACGTTGCTGGAGGCATTGCTGGTGGACATGGCGTTCATCATCCTGGTGCCTTGCTACACCTTTGCCTACAACTGGGCGTTTGATCGGGTGTTTGGGTTGCCCAGCTCGGCCATGGCCACAGCTTGATGTAGCCTGTACCGGCCTCTTCGCAGCACAAGGCTGCTCCTACAGGGACCGAGCAGTGTGGTTCAGCCTGTAGGAGCAGCCTTGTGCTGCGAAGAGGCCGGTACAGCGAGCCATCAAGGTGGCAGGCGAATGATCAAAGGCTCCTGCTGCTGTTTCACTTGCTGCTCCACCGGTTGCTCCACCGGCCGCGGCGCACTGGCCAGCAAGCTGTCCTCAACTTGCCCCGACAGGTAATACACCCCTGCCATGGCCCCGCTCTGGCGGTTTTCCATCAACTCCTGCCATTCCTGGTTCAACGCCACGTTGAGGATTACCCGTAACTGCTCGACCATCTGTGGGTGGTCACGGTCATGGGTCATCATCCCGTAGCCGGCCGCTGCAATCGAAATCATTGCCCCCGCCACTTTGCCCACTGCCGACGCCACGGCACTGGCGATACCACGTGGGGCCAGGGTGGCACCGAGCTTCTCGCTAGCTTGGGTGGCCACCGAGTTAAGCCCGACATCGGTCCTGCCGGGGCCTTTGCTGGCTTGCTGATGCAGGTGCTGGCGCATGGCTTGCCAGGCTGGTTGCTGGTCCAGCGACTTGGCCCGCAGTAGCTGATACAGGCTGGCATTGCGCGCCTCCGGCGGCCCCAGGGCAATGGCGGGGATGCGGTTGAGGCGCTGGCTGAACTGCTCGGGTGGGGCGTTGTAACGGCTGATGATGGCTGGCAGTTGCTGGCCGAGCAGTTGCAGGTACAGCTCGCAGGCCCGATCGCGGATGCCTTCGGGGTTGATCTGTTCGGCCACCGGCTCGATCACCCGCGCGTGGTACTGCTCTTGCAGGTACAAGGCCAGGCGCTTTTCTGCCGGCTCCCGGCCTTCACCGCTGTCGAGCTTGTACCAGGCGACCTTGAGGGTCAGCCACTGCTGGGTCCAGTAGCCAGTGAACCAGGGAATGAAATCGCTTTCGGTACGTTGTTGTACCTGCTCCTTCCACACCCGCATGGAGCGCCGGGCATAGTCATTGGCCGAGCCGGCGGCGCCGACCGAGGCATCGATCAGCTCTTGGTCGATGCGCTGCCAGGCAGCGGGGGTGAGGACTGCGGGCGGCGGCGGGGCAGGAGGGCGCTTGCTGGCACAACCGCCGAGGGCCAGCAGAAGGCACAGCAACAGAAGGATGCGAGAACTCACGCGACCGCCTCCCTGGTAGAGGCTGGGGTGGTTCTCGCAGTATAGGGTGGGGTTATTGGGGCTGCTGTGCAGCCCATCGCCGGCTGCGGCCCCGTTCAATCCAGGTCGAGCTTTTCTTCCAGGCGGTCGAGGTGCTTGTGCATCAGTGTCAAGGCCGCCTCGGCATCACCTTGCTCCACGGCATCGATGATCGCCGCATGCTCTTCCCACGCGCAATGGTCGCAGCATGGCGATTCATAGCGGGCAATGATCAGCGAGGTCATCGGCACCAGCCCATTGAGAAACCGCGCCAGTGGTGCATTGGCCGCCACCTGTGCCAGTTTCAGGTGGAACTCGCCGCCCAGGCGGATCGCCGCGCAGCGCTCGCCACTTTCATGGTGCTGGCGCTCGCGCTCCACCAGTTGCCGCAGCTGGCGTACCTGGGCCGGCCGGGCGCGTTGCGCGGCCAGGGTGATCAGCGTGGTTTCGGCCAGGCGCCGGGCGCTGAGCACCTGGCGTGCCTGGCCTGGGTCGGGCGCGGCCAGGTGCGCGGTGTGGCTGGGGCGCTGCACCACCACCTGCTGGTCGGACAGGCGCCCGAGCACGCGGCGGATCACCGTGCGGCTGACGCCAAAGGCATGGCCCAGCGCCTGCTCGGGCAACAGGCTACCCGGTGGCAGGCGCTGTTCGAGAATGGCGTCGAACAGCCGCGGGTAGATCTGCTCGGCCGACAGGCGGGTTTCGCCGGCCGCGAGCAGGGCAGGCAAGTGAGGGGCGGCGTTCATGGTCGCTCTCCTGAGGTCATGGATGCGGATGTTCGTCCGGGATGTTCAGCGGGATGCCCATGCGCAGCCCTTCGGCCACGATGTGCTGACGCATCTGGGCACTGGCCTGGGCGCTGCTGCGTTCGCGAATGGCGCGTACCACCGCTTCGTTTTCCTTCAGCCGCGCGGCCAGGTGCTCTGGCGACTTGCGCAACATGTCGGCACTTTGCTTCAGGGCATTGCCGGTCTGCTGCACCACGCTCTGGAAGATCGGGTTGGTGGTCAGCGCGAACAGCGCCTCATGGAAGGCGATGTAGGCCTTGACCCCGGCTTCGCTGTCTTCGGCCTCCAGCGCTTCGCGCATGTCCATCAGGGTCAGGCGCAGTTGGCCAATGTCCTGGCTGTTGGCCGATTGCGCCACCAGGCCCACGATGAAAGGTTCGAGGGTGTAGCGCAGCTCCAGCACGTCGGCCAGGCTGGCTGCGGCGCTGGTTTCCAGGCCCGGCTCCTGGGCATCGGCGTCCAGTACCAGCACGCCCTTGCCCGGCAACGAGCGCACCAGGCCCAGGGTTTCCAGCACGGTCACCGCTTCACGCAGGCTGGGGCGGCTGATGCCCAGTTGTTCGGCCAGCTCGCGCTGGCCCGGCAGCATGTCGCCGGTACGCCATTGGCCACGGGCCAGGGCCTGGCGGAGTTTTTCCACCACTGAGTTGACGACGGTCGATGAGCTGATCACGTTTCGCTCCTGGAAGGGCCGGCGTCAATGCCGGCCACGTTCGCTCAGAATTCCTGTTGATGGGCGTTGGGTTGCTTGCGTGGCGTGGGGGCAAAGCCAGGCTTGCCGTCGAGCACGTTCTGCGCACGCTCAAGGTCTATGTCCTTTTCCCAGCGAGCGATGGCCACGGTGGCCACGCAGTTGCCAATCAGGTTGGTCAACGCCCGGCCGATGCCCATGAACCAGTCCACCGCCAGTACCAGTACCAGGCCGACCACCGGAATCGCCGGTACGGCGGTCAGGGTGGCGGCGAGGATCACCAATGCCGAGCCTGGGATGCCATGAGCCCCTTTGGAAGTCACCAGCGACACCAGCAGGATGGTCAGCAGGTCGGTCATTTCCAGTGGCGTGCCGGTGGCGTTGGCGATGAACACGATGGCCAGGGTCAGGTAGATGGAGAACCCATCGAGGTTGAACGAGTAGCCCGTCGGGATCACCAGGCCGACCGTGGAACTGCCAATGCCCAGGTGCTCCAGTTTGCGCATGATCTGTGGCAGTACGGCGTCGGAAGAGGCGGTGCCCAGGACGATGGTCAGCTCTTCACGCAGGTATTTGATCAACGGCAGCAGCTTCAGGCCCGACAGGCGCATGACAGTGCCCAGCACGACCAGTACGAAGCCGGCGCAGGTCAGGTAGAACAGCGCGACCAGGCCGCCCAGGTGCTGCAGCGACTCCAGGCCGTACTTGCTGGTGGTGAAGGCGATGGCGCCGAACACGCCGATTGGCGCCAGGCGCACGATCATGCCCATGATGCGGAAGATCACATGGCTCAGTTCGTTGATCAGCCGCGAAATGCCGGCGGCCGAGTCACCTACCAGGTTCAGCGCGCTGCCGAACAGCACTGAGAACAGCAGCACCTGCAGAATGTTGTTGTCGGCGAAGGCACCGATCACCGAGGTGGGGATCAGGTCCATGAAGAACGCCGTGGCGCCGTGAATGTGCTGGCCGCGCTCGGCCAAGCCGTTGGCATCGGCGGTGGACAGTTGGTCCAGGTGAATGTTGGCACCGCTACCTATGCCACTGCTGAAGGCGAACACCAGGCCGATCACCAGCGCCAGGGTGGTTAGCACTTCGAAGTAGATCACCGACTTCAGGCCGATGCGCCCAACCTTTTTCAGGTCGCCGGCACCCGAGATGCCACTGACCACCACGCAGAATACGATCAGGCCGATGAGCATCTTGATCAGCTTGATGAAGCCGTCGCCGAGTGGTTTGAGTTGTAGGGAAAGGTCGGGGAAGCTCAGACCGCAGGCGATGCCGAGGGCAAGGCCGAGTACGACTTGCAGGAAAATCGAACGCGAGCACCATTTGAGCATGGGAGGAGTCTCTGATCGGTGTCCTTGCTTCGGTAGCCGCACGGGGCGAAAGAGCGCAGGACTTAATTATTGTGGTCTTACCGGTTTGTTCAGCGCGAAGCCATAAAAGCGCGAAAAATCCCTGATTGCAAGGTTTTTTGGCCTTACCGGTCTGACCAGTTATGGGGCAATCCAACCTGCCAGGCTCTAGTTCGGTGCGTACCGTGAAGGGGAGCGCGTGAACAGGTCAGGGCTTGGCCAGTGCCTGGTCCACTGCTGCAATCAGCTTGCCAAGATCTTTGGGCGGGGCGTTGTGGATGACACCGAACAGGTAGGCGCGCTGCTCCTCTTCGTCGTCCGGTTCGGCGAAGAAGTCCTTGGGTTTGACGCCCAGCACCTGGGCAAACACCATCAGGGCATCGATGCTGGGGGTGTAGGTACTGGTTTCGAAACGGCTGATGGTTTTGGGGTCGAAGCCGGTCCGTTCGGCCAGCTGTGCCTGGGTCAGGCCTGCCAGCTTGCGGTAGCGGCGCAGGGCGAAACCCAAAGCTGATCTCGTCATCACTTAATTCCCATTTAGAATCAAGAACTTAACGATATCTATCAGCATGGCGCAACGCCATGATTGATCACCTTTGTTTTATTTATGTGATGAATTTCGTAGAATTCACGGCTTGACTGGCCAGTCATCGTCAACTTCCTTGCTTCGTTCGGCCTCGTGCCCCAACGGCTGGAAGCGCATTTGCCAATTGGAGCGGATCGCCATGGATCGGTTCCGGTGGCTGTCGATGAGCTGGGTACCGGTTCGTCAGTGAATGGAGTCTCATCGTGCGCCTCAACTTGCCGGTAACCCCGGTCGAGCAACGTTTCCCCCCAGATCAGCGGCTGATTTCCGCTACCGATACCGCCAGCCTGATCACCTACTGCAACCCTGAATTCGCCGCCATCAGTGGCTACAGCGAGGCCGAACTGATCGGCAGCCCGCACAACCTGGTGCGCCACCCGGACATGCCGCCGGCGGTGTACGCGTTGATGTGGCGCTACCTCAAAGCCGGCAAGAGCTGGATGGGTATCGTCAAGAACCGCTGCCGCAACGGCGACTACTACTGGGTCAACGCGTACGTCACGCCCATCCTCGAAGGCGGGCGGGTGGTTGGCTACGAGTCGGTGCGGGTGTGCCCCACGCGGGAGCAGGTGGCCCGTGCCGAAGCCCTGTACGCGCGGCTGCGCAGCGGTCAGGCGGCATTGCCGGTGCCGCGCCGGCTGAGCTTGCTGGCGCAGGCCCTGGCCTTGCCGCTGGCCGGTGGGCTGCTGGCACTTGGCGCCAATCAGCTGTGGCCTGGCTTGGCTGGCCAGGGGCTGACCGTGGGGCTGTTCCTGGCCTATGGCTGGTGGGCGCGCAACGCGCTCGGGCGGCAGCTGCAGCAGGTCGTGCAGGGCGCCGAAGGCGCCTTCGCCGACCCGATCGCAGCCTTGACCTACAGCGACCTGCCGGGTGCTGCCGGGCAGTTGCAACTGATGCTGATCAGCGAAGAGGCGCGCCTGAAAACCGCATTGACGCGTCTCAGCGACCTGGCCGGGCAAATGGCTGTGGCCGCCCACGATGCCGGGCAGTTGTCGCGCAGTACCGAGGCGGCATTGCTGAAGCAGCGTGCCGAAACCGACCTGAGCGCCACGGCGATGAACCAGATGGCCGCCTCCATCGGCGAAGTGGCCAACCATGTCCAGTTGACCGCCGCCGAGGCACACACCGCGCACCTGCTGGCCGAGCAGGGGAGCCAGGTGGCCGATGCCAGCGGCGCGGCCATTCGTACCCTGGCCAGCACCGTGACGCAGATCAACCAGGCTGTCAGCCACCTGGCTGGTCAGACCGGAGCCATCGCCGAAGCTGCCGGGATGATCCGCGGTATCGCCGAACAGACCAACCTGCTGGCCCTCAACGCCGCCATCGAGGCGGCGCGTGCAGGCGAGCAAGGCCGCGGCTTTGCCGTGGTCGCCGATGAGGTGCGGGCACTGGCCGACAAGACCCGCCAGTCGACCCTGCACATCCAGGCCATCATCGACGCGCTGCGCAGTGGTGCCGAGGAAGCCGTGGCAATTGCCAGCCAGGGCATCGACGGTGCCGAGCAGGGCGTTGCCCAGGTGCAGGAAGCTCGGCAGGCGCTGCATGGCATTCGTGACGCGGTGCAGCGCATCAGCGACATGAGCCAGCAGATGGCGACCGCCTCGCAGCAGCAGTCGGCGGTGGCCGAAGACGTTTCGCGGCAGATCAACGGCGTGGCCGGTATTGCCCAGCACAGCGCCCACAGCGCCAACGCCGCCGCCTCGCGCGGCGCCGAACTGGAACAGGTGTGCGCCGGATTGCGCGCCCTGGTGGAGCGCTTCAACCGCTAAGGCAGGATGCTTTATGGATGATATCTATCGCGCGGCCGTGGACGCGGCCGCGATCTTTTCCGAAACCGACTTGCGTGGGAACATCACCTACGTCAACCAGCAGTTCTGCAGTATCTCGGGTTACAGCCGGGAGGAGCTGCTGGGCGCCAACCACCGCATCCTCAACGCTGGCCTGCACGAGCCGGCGTTCTTCGTCGGCATGTGGCGCGCCTTGGCCGCCGGGCGGGTGTGGAAGGGCGAGATTTGCAACCGGGCCAAGGACGGTTCGCTGTATTGGGTCGACAGCACCATGGTGCCATTGGTCGACCCGCTGACCGGACAGGTACGCAAGTATGTGTCGATCCGCTTCGACGTCACCGAAAAACGCCAGCTGCTGCATACCTTGCAGTGGCGGGTGGGCCACGATGTGCTCACTGGCCTGCCCAACCGCGCCTACCTGTCCGACCTGCTGAACCAGGCCCTGGCCTACTCGCGCCGCGAAGATATTCCGCTGGCGGTGTGCATGCTCGACCTGGATGGATTCAAGGCGGTCAACGACGGCTATGGGCATGCCGTGGGTGACCTGCTGCTGGTAGAAGTGGCGCAGCGCTTGAAGAACATCCTGCGCGGTGGTGATGCCGTGGCCCGGCTTTCGGGCGACGAATTCGTGCTGATCCTGCGCGATGTCGATGACGAGGACCAGCTGCATGCAGCCCTGCGGCGGGTGCTGCGGGCATTGGCGGCGCCCTATGTGGTGCGTGAGCACCGGTTGTCGCTCAGCGCCAGTATCGGCGTGACCCTGTACCCGCAGGATGACGAAGATGCCGACACGTTGGTGCGCCACGCCGATCAGGCCATGTATGTGGCCAAGCAGCGCGGGCGCAACCGCTACCACCTGTTCGACGTGTCGCAGGAGCAGGAACTCAAGGCCACCCATCAGACGGTGGCGCGCGTGCGCAGGGCGTTGCAGAACGACGAGCTGTGCCTTTACTACCAGCCCAAGGTCAATCTGCGCAGCGGTCAGGTGCTGGGCTTCGAGGGTTTGCTGCGTTGGCAACGGCCAGGCCGTGGCGTGGTACCGCCCGGTGAATTCCTGCCCTGGGTAGAGCAGACCGACCTGATCGTCGAAATTGGTGAGTGGGTGATCGGTCAGGCGCTGAGCCAGTTGCAGGCCTGGCAGCGCCAGGGGCGGCCTTGGTCGTTGAGCGTGAATATCGCTGCGCGGCACTTGCAGCGCAGCGACTTTGCCGAGCGCCTGCAGCAGTTGTTGGCAGCTTACCCGGAGGTGGACCCGGCGCGGCTGGATCTGGAAATCGTCGAGTCGGTTGCCATCGACAACCTGCAGCATGTCAGCCGCTGTCTGGACGCCTGCCGTGCGCTGGGCGTGCGCTTCTCGCTGGACGATTTCGGCACCGGGTATTCATCGTTGAGTTACTTGAAGCGCTTGTCGACCCAGACGATCAAGATCGACCAGTCGTTCGTGCGTGACATCCTCCACGACCAGGACGACCTGGCGCTGACGGCGGCGGTGATCGGCCTGGCCCGGGCGTTTGGCCGCGAAGTGATTGCCGAGGGGCTGGAGAGTGTGGAGCACGGTCGAGTGCTGATGGGCCTGGGCTGTGAGCTGGCGCAGGGTTATTGCATTGCCCGGCCGATGCCGGCGGATGAGGTACAAGCCTGGGCGCAGGCCTACCGGCAGCCATTGGAATGGCGTAGCCCTTGAGTGGCCATCAGCGGACCATGGTCTTGACCTCGGCCAGCACCGGGTGCGCTACCAGCTTGTCGATATGCAAGGCGTCGTCGTTCATCCAGCTTTCGCTGAGCAGGCGGTAGTGCTCCATGTCGCGGCAGCGCAGGCGCAGGCTGTAGTCGAAGTGGCCACTGATCAGCTGGCATTCATGTACCTCCGCACAGCTGCGCAAGGTGGCTTCGAAGGCCTTCTGCGCGGCGCGCCCGCTCTGGTTGGACAGGGCCGCCAGCACCAGCAGAGACACCCCGGGCGCTACCTTCTGCTGGTCGATGATTGCCCCGTAGCCACGGATCACGCCACGGCGCTCCAGTTTACGCACGCGCTCCAGGCAAGGGCGCGGGGTGAGGTGGACGAGGGTAGAAAGTTTTTCGAAGGTGATGCGGCCGTCGTGGCGCAGAATGTCGATGATCGCTTCGTCGATGCGGTCCAGGGGGAGGCTGTTGGTGTCCATGCGCGTGGGCTTCTTTCAGAAGTGGGCATGGACAGGTTAGGCGTTAAAGGGGGCCGCTGCGCGGCCCCTGGATCGATCAGGCGCAAACGGAATCGGCCTTGGGCACCGCACGCAACTCCACCACCCGGGGTTGCAACAGCGCATACAGATCCTTCGGATCCTCCAGCACCGGTACCAGCCCGATGTCCTTGCCGATACCCAGCGCCTGCGCGGCATCCAGCACATAGCGCAGCGCCGAGTAGTCCTCCAAGGCAAACCCCACCGAGTCGAACAGTGTCACCTGTTCGGCGCTTTCACGCCCAATGGCTTCACCAGCGACCACCTGCCAGAACTCGGTCACCGGTGAATCTGCCGGCATTTGCTGGATCTCGCCTTCAACCCGGCTTTGCGGTTCGTACTCGACGATTACCCGGGCCCGCTCGACAATCGCCCGGTGCAGCTCGGTCTTGCCCGGGCAGTCACCGCCCACGGCGTTCAGGTGCATGCCCGGCTCGATCATCTCCGGGGTGAGGATGGTGGCGTAGGCCTTGTCGGCGGTTACGGTGGTGACGATATCGGCACCCCGCACCGCATTGGCCACGGAGCTCGCAATGGTCAGCTTGAGGCCGGGGCGGTTGGCCAGGTTGGCGACCAGCTTGGCCGAGGCGGCGGGGTCGATGTCGTACAGGCGGATTTCATCGATACCCAGCAGGGCGTTGAAGGCGATGGCCTGGAACTCGCTTTGCGACCCATTGCCGATCAGCGCCATGCTGCGGCTGTCTTCTCGCGCCAGGTAGCGGGCGGCCAGGGCCGAAGTGGCTGCCGTGCGGATGGCCGTGGTCAGGGTCATTTCGCTGAGCAGCAACGGTGCGCCGGTATCGACGCTGGCCAAGGCGCCGAAGGCCATCACCGTGGGCAGGCCATGGCGGGTGTTCTTCGGGTGGCCGTTGACGTATTTGAAGGCGTAGCGGCTGGCATCGGCGACCGGCATCAGTTCGATCACCCCGTCCGCAGAATGGTTGGCGACCCGGGCGCATTTGTCGAAGGCGGGCCAGCGCAGATAGTCCTGGCGGATGTACTCGGCCATTTCCAGCAGGCAGGTAGGCAGGCCTTTGCGGTTGACCAGGCGGGCCAGGTCTTGCACATCGATATAGCGGGTCATGAGGGGTCTCCCTGCGGCGACGCTTCCAGAGTGGGTGCTGGGTTCAGTGTGCGCTGGGCAGGGAGGGAATGCTGGCTGTAATGGGCCATGACGGCAGCCGCTCCGGTTGATTTGGCTAGCATGACAGCCGAATCGGCTTTCTGATCGGCGCCAACTTGTAGGAGCAGCCTTGTGCTGCGAAGAGGCCGGCAGGGCTAAAGATCATCTTCGGCTGCAATGGCCTCTTCGCAGCACAAGGCTGCTCCTACAGATTCCGCGCATGCCTTGACGGCTTGTGCTGTACCTGTGGGCGCCCGTCATCGCTCACGCAACCGCTTGTACAGCGTGGTGCGGCTGATCCCCAGCCGGCGTGCGACGGCCGACAGGTTGCCATTGGCCTGCTCAACCAGCATCAGCAGGTCAGCCTCTTCGGCCGCCACCGGCACCGGCACCTGCGATTCGGCCAGAAAACCCGCAGGCAAGTGTTCGATGCCGACCGGGCCATTGCCGGACAGGGCCAGCGCCACCTGCAGTACGCTCACCAGTTCACGCAGGTTTCCAGGCCAAGGATGTTGATCGAGCAGGTCGATAATGGCTGAAGGCAGCCGCGCAGGTTGCCCGGGTTCGCGGTAGCGGGCGTGCACCTGCTCGATCAACTGGCGCCGGTCACCGCGCTCGCGTAACGCTGGCAATACCACGGCCAGGCCGGCGATGCGGTAATACAAGTCTTGGCGAAAGCGCCCGGCGCGCACTTCTTCGGCCAGGTCGCGGTTGCTTGCCGATACCACGCGGACATCCACCGCCACCGGTTCGCCGCTGCCCAACGGCTGGATACTGCGCGATTGCAGCACGCGTAGCAGGCGGGCCTGGGTGGGCAATGGCATGTCGCCTATCTCGTCGAGAAACAGGATGCCGTGGTCGGCCTTGCGGATCAGCCCCGGGTTGCCCTTGTGGTGGGCGCCAGTAAACGCGCCTTTGTCGTAGCCGAACAGCTCCGACTCGACCAGCTCGGCCGGGATTGCCGCGCAATTGACGGCAACCAGCGGCTGGTTGGCGCGGCTGCTGGCCCGGTGCAAGGTGTCGACGAACACTTCCTTGCCTACGCCGGTTTCACCCTGCACCAACACCGGGATGTCTTTTTCCAGCAACAGGCTGGCCTGTTGCAGCGCTTTGTCCAGGCGTGGCTCGCCACTGCTGGCTGCGGAGCGGCGGGTGGTTTCGCGTGGGGGCTGCCACTGGCAATGGAAGCGGTTGCGTCCTGTGGCCTGCAGGGCGAATGGCTGTTGCTGGGGATGGCTGAGCAGTTGTTGCAGGGGTAGCTGGAACAGCTGCTCGATGTTCTGCCGCAGCGGGCTGCCACCGAGCAGGCTGTCTGCCCGGTGGTTGGCCGCCAGCACCTGCCCGCGCTCGTCGAACACCAGCAGGCCGGCCCAAGGGCTGTCGAGGTTGTCGGAGGCGCTGTTGAAGATCAGTTGCCCGTGCAAGTTGGCATGTTCGGCGAGGATCAGCCGGTTTTCCAGGCTCTGGCCCATCATGCGTACCAGGCCAAGCGTCTGGCTGGCCGGGAGGTAGCCGTCGCTCGCGACGTCGAGCACCCCGACCAGTTGCCGCGCGGCGTCGAACAAGGGGGCGGCGGCGCTGGACATGTAGCGGTTCTGGCGCAGGAAGTGCTCCTCCTGGCCGACGTGAACCGCCTCGGCGCAAAACAGTGCGGTGCCCAGGGCGTTGGTGCCCACGCCACGCTCGTGCCAATGGGCGCCAGCGCTGAAACCATGCTGCTGGGCCGGTTCGACGAAACGTCGAGAGCCCCAGCTATCGAGCAGGCAGCCGCTGGCATCGGCCAGCATCACCAGATAGCTGGCGTTGCCCAGCAGGTGCGCGTATTGCGGCAGCACTTCCTCGCGGGTCAGGCGCAAAAGGGCCTGGCGCCGCTCCAGCAGGGTGTTGAGCTCGGCGCGGGTCAGGCAGTCGAAGTCCGGCGCATGTTGCGGCTGCAGGCCGTGGTCGCGGCAGCGGGCCCAGGAAGCCTGAATCAGTTGGGTGTGGGCCGAAGCGGATGTGGCCATGGCCATGTCCTGTGTGGTTGTTGTTATGGGTCGACCGCAGTTCAGTGTTGTTCACGGGTGTTCATTGTCAAACCGGCAACTGTTCAGTTGTTCAGTGATTGTGTTCACTTGTGAACCCACAATGGACCCGTGCTGGCACCCAGGCCGCGAACCAGAGCCTCGGAGAATGATTGGCACGGAACTGGCTGTGCCCGGCAGACAATCATCACAACAAGGCCACGCCATGTCTCTGGTGCTGGAGCAGGTCAGCCGTAGCGTCGACAATCAGCCCTGGATCGTCGATGCCTCACTGCGTTTCGAGCCCGGTTCGTTCAACGTGCTGCTGGGCCGCACGCTGGCCGGCAAGACCAGCCTGATGCGCTTGATGGCCGGGCTCGACCGCCCGGACCGAGGGCGGGTGCTGATGGACGGCCAGGACGTCACCGGTGTGCCGGTACGTCAGCGCAATGTGTCGATGGTGTATCAGCAATTCATCAATTACCCAACCTTGAGCGTGTACGAAAATATCGCCTCGCCGCTGCGCCAGGCGCGCATGGCCGAGGACCAGATCCGCCGCCGGGTGCAGGAAACCGCCGAGATGCTGCGCATTGAAAGCTACCTGCAGCGCCTGCCGCTGGAGCTGTCCGGTGGCCAGCAGCAACGCACGGCGATGGCCAGGGCGTTGGTCAAGGATGCCTCGTTGATTCTGTTCGACGAACCCTTGGTCAACCTCGACTACAAGTTGCGCGAAGGCCTGCGCCAAGAGCTGCGCGAACTGTTCGCGGCGCGCCAATGCATTGCGGTATACGCCACCACCGAGCCCAACGAGGCGCTGGCATTGGGTGGCACCACCACCTTGGTGCACGAAGGCCGAATCGTGCAGAGCGGGCCCACCGCCGAGGTGTATCAGCGTCCAGGCAGTGTGCTGGCTGCCGAGCTGTTTTCCGAGCCACCGATCAACCTTGTGCCCGGCCGTATCCATGGCAACGAGGTGAGCCTGGCTCAGGCCGTGCACTTTGCCCGCAATGCTGACCTGCTGCCGCTGGCCGAAGGCGACTACCGCTTTGGCGTGCGTCCCAGTCATCTCACCCTGGTGCCGGCCCATGACGATGACCTGGAGCTGGCGGTGCTGGTAGAGCTGGCCGAGATCAGTGGTTCAGAAACCTTTCTGCACGTGCGCAACGAATACTGGCGCATGGTCCTGCACCTGCCAGGGGTGCATGAATACCAAGTGGACACGCCGATCCGCGTGTTCATCCCCACGCACAAGCTGTTCGTCTTCGACAGCGCCGGGCTGTTGGTGCAGGCCCCGGGGCTGCGCCAGGCAAGGAGAGGGTGATGGCCGAAATCCGCCTGCGCCAACTGGCGCACAGCTACAGCCGCCAGCCCGCCAGCGAGGCGGACTATGCCCTGCACGCACTGGAGCATGTGTGGGAGCAGGGCGGTGCCTATGCTTTGCTTGGGCCGTCGGGTTGCGGCAAGTCAACCTTGCTGAACATCATTTCCGGGCTGTTGACGCCCTCCCATGGCGAAGTCCTGTTCGACGGCAAACCGGTCAACCTGTTGTCGCCGCAAGCGCGCAACATTGCCCAGGTGTTCCAGTTCCCGGTGGTGTACGACACCATGACGGTGTTCGACAACTTGGCCTTCCCCCTTCGCAATCAGGGGCTGGATGAAGCCCGGGTGCGTGCCCGGGTGGAAGAAATTGCCGAGGTGCTCGACCTGGCGGGCGTGTTGCGCAAGAAAGCGCGCAACCTCAGTGCCGACGAAAAGCAGAAAGTCTCCATGGGGCGCGGCCTGGTGCGCGATGACGTGTCGGCGATCCTGTTCGACGAGCCGCTGACGGTGATCGATCCGCACCTGAAGTGGAAGCTGCGGCGCAAGCTCAAGCAGATCCATGAGCAGTTCAATATCACCATGATCTACGTCACCCACGACCAGCTGGAGGCCTCCACCTTCGCCGACAAGATCGCCGTGATGCACGGCGGGCGCATCGTCCAGTTCGGCACCCCGCGTGAGCTCTTCGAGCGGCCGCGGCATACGTTCGTCGGCTACTTCATTGGCAGCCCGGGGATGAACCTGATCGACGTGCGCGCCGAGGCGGACGGGGTGGTGTTCGGCGATATCCACCTGGCGTTGCCCGATGGCCTGCGCGAGCGCCTTGCTGCGACCTCGGGTGGGCGACTGCAGGTGGGCATCCGCCCGGAGTTCGTGCAGCTGTGGGACAGCCCGTTCGATGACGCCTACCCAGCACGTGTGCTGGATGTCGAAGACCTGGGCACCTACCGCATCGTCACCCTGGCGCTTGGGGGCGTCGCGCTCAAGGCGCGGTTGGGCGAAGACCGTCCGTTACCGGTGGACCAGGCTTGGGTCAGCCTGCCGGCGCAGTGGCTGATGCTGTACGTCGACGATGTGCTGCTGGAGGCGGGGCCATGAACAAGGTACCGAACAACAAGGCCTGGTGGCTGGTGCTACCGGTGTTCCTGCTGGTGGCGTTCAGTGCGGTGGTGCCGATGATGACGGTGGTCAACTATTCGGTGCAGGACATCTTCGACCAGTCCAACCGCTACTTCGTCGGCGCCGACTGGTACCGCCAGGTGCTGCGTGACCCGGCACTACACGATGCGCTGCTGCGCCAGTTCATCTATTCGGCCTGCGTGCTGCTGATCGAGATCCCGCTGGGCATCGGCATTGCCCTGACCATGCCGACCAAAGGGCGAATGGCCTCGGTGTGCTTGATCGTCATGGCTATCCCGTTGCTGATCCCGTGGAACGTGGTCGGTACCATCTGGCAGATTTTCGGCCGTGCCGATATCGGCCTGCTTGGTGCCACCTTGGCCAAGCTCGGCGTCAGCTACAACTACGCCGGCGACCCGTTCGACGCCTGGCTCACGGTATTGGTGATGGATGTGTGGCACTGGACCTCGCTGGTGGCATTGCTGTGCTATTCAGGGCTGCGGGCCATCCCCGACGTGTACTACCAGGCCGCACGCATCGACCGAGCCTCGGGCTGGGCGGTGTTCCGCCATATCCAGCTGCCCAAGCTGAAGAACGTGCTGCTGATCGCGGTGATGCTGCGCTTCATGGACAGTTTCATGATTTACACCGAGCCATTCGTGCTGACCGGCGGTGGGCCTGGCAACGCTACCACGTTCCTCAGCCAGACCCTCACGCGCATGGCCGTGGGGCAGTTCGACCTGGGCCCGGCGGCGGCGTTTTCGTTGGTGTATTTCCTGATCATCTTGCTGGTGTCGTGGTTGTTCTACACAGCCATGACCCATGCCGACAAGGACTAGCCCATGAGCGCGCGCAAATCGCTGGCCCTGCTGCTGTACTTCTTTTTCCTGCTGGTGCCGATCTACTGGTTGCTGAACATGTCGTTCAAGAGCAACACCGAGATCCTTGGCGGCCTGACGCTGTGGCCGCAGGCGTTCACCCTCGACAACTACCGGGTGATCTTCACCGATGCCAGCTGGTACAGCGGCTACATTAACTCGCTGTACTACGTGTGCCTGAACACGCTGATTTCGTTGCTGGTGGCGTTGCCGGCGGCCTATGCCTTCTCGCGCTACCGCTTTCTCGGCGACCGCCACCTGTTCTTCTGGTTGCTGACCAACCGCATGGCGCCACCGGCGGTGTTCCTGCTGCCGTTTTTCCAGTTGTACTCGTCGATCGGCCTGTTCGATACCCATATCGCCGTGGCCCTGGCCCACTGCCTGTTCAACGTGCCGCTGGCGGTGTGGATCCTGGAAGGATTCATGTCGGGCGTGCCAAAAGAAATCGACGAAACGGCCTACATCGACGGCTACAGCTTCCCGCGCTTCTTCGTGAAGATCTTCATTCCGCTGATTGGCTCTGGCATCGGTGTCACGGCGTTTTTCTGCTTCATGTTCTCATGGGTCGAACTGCTGCTGGCGCGCACCTTGACCTCGGTGAATGCCAAACCGATTGCCGCGGTGATGACCCGCACGGTGTCGGCATCTGGCATCGACTGGGGCGTGCTGGCGGCGGCGGGGGTATTGACCATTTTACCGGGCATGCTGGTGATCTGGTTCGTGCGCAATCATGTGGCCAAAGGCTTTGCCCTGGGCCGGGTGTAAGGAGGGCAATGCATGGAGTGGATGGCCTGGACCCTGCCGACAGCGCTGTTCTTCGCCGCGGTGGGCGTGCTGCTGCTGTGCATGACCCTGCTTGAGCTGCGCCGCCCCTGCGTGGAGCGTCGGGGCTTCCTGCCGCTGGTCACCAGCCGTGGTGACCACTTGTTCATCGGCCTGCTGGCCAGCGCCTACCTGCACTTGCTGGTGGTCGGCGTCAGCGACTGGCCATTGTGGGTAGCCTCGCTGTTGTCACTGGCGTGGCTGGTGGTGGTGCTGCGCTGGGGCTGAGCGAGCGGCCCTGTGGGATAACTGAAACGGGAGATCACAATGTTCGACAATAAACACAACAGGCGACATTTGACCCTGGCCGCGTTGCTGGTACTGGCCAGCGTGCAAGGCACGGCCTGGGCCGACCAGTACGAAGAGGCAGCAAAGAAATGGATTGGCAGCGAGTTCAAGCCTTCGACCCTTACCCCTGAACAGCAGTTGGCCGAATTGCAATGGTTCATCAAGGCCGCCGAGCCGTTTCGTGGGATGAAGATCAATGTGGTGTCGGAAACCATCACCACCCATGAATACGAGTCCAAGGTGCTGGCCAAGGCTTTCAGCGAAATTACCGGCATCCAGCTGACCCATGACCTGCTGCAGGAAGGCGACGTGGTGGAAAAGCTGCAGACCCAGATGCAATCGGACAAAAACATCTACGACGGCTGGGTCAACGACTCCGATCTGATCGGTACGCACTTTCGCTACGGCAAGGTGGAATCGATCACCGACCTGATGGCCAACGAGGGCAAGGACTACACCTCGCCAACCCTCGACCTGAAGGATTTCATCGGCATTTCCTTCACCACCGCCCCTGATGGCAAGGTTTACCAGCTGCCCGACCAGCAGTTCGCCAACCTGTACTGGTTCCGCGCCGACTGGTTCGAACGGCCTGAGCTGAAAGCCAAGTTCAAGGAGAAGTACGGCTACGAGCTGGGTGTGCCAGTGAATTGGTCGGCCTACGAGGACATTGCCAAGTTCTTCACCGAAGACGTCAAGGAGATCGACGGCAAGCGTGTTTACGGGCATATGGACTACGGCAAGAAAGACCCATCGCTGGGCTGGCGCTTCACCGATGCCTGGTTCTCCATGGCCGGCGGCGGCGACAAGGGGTTGCCCAACGGTTTGCCGGTGGATGAATGGGGCATTCGCGTGGAGGATTGCCATCCGGTGGGGTCCAGCGTGACGCGTGGGGGCGACACCAACGGGCCGGCCGCTGTCTATGCCACGCAGAAGTATGTGGATTGGATGCGTGCCTACGCGCCCAAGGAAGCCCAGGGCATGACCTTCTCCGAGGCCGGCCCGGTGCCGGCGCAGGGCAACATCGCCCAGCAGATCTTCTGGTACACCGCGTTCACCGCCGACATGACCAAGCCGGGTTTGCCGGTGGTGAATGCCGACGGCACGCCGAAATGGCGCATGGCGCCCTCGCCGAAGGGGCCGTACTGGGAGGAGGGGATGAAACTGGGCTACCAGGACACTGGCTCGTGGACGTTCTTCAAGTCCACCCCCGAGAAGCAGCGCCTGGCGGCGTGGCTGTATGCCCAGTTCGTCACCTCCAAGACCGTGTCGCTGAAAAAGACCATCGTCGGCCTGACGCCGATTCGTGAGTCGGATATCAACTCCCAGGCCATGACCGAGTTGGCGCCCAAACTTGGTGGGTTGGTGGAGTTTTATCGCAGCCCGGCGCGGGTGCAGTGGACGCCGACCGGCACCAACGTGCCGGACTATCCGCGCTTGGCGCAGTTGTGGTGGAGCCATATTGCCGAAGTGGCCAGTGGCGAGAAGACGCCGCAGCAAGCGCTGGATGGCCTGGCCCGCGACCAGGATCGAATGATGGAACGGTTGCAGCGTTCCAATGCCCAGGCGACCTGTGCTCCGAAACTGAACCCTGAGAAGGATGCCCAGTACTGGTTCGACCAACCGGGTGCGCCAAAACCCAAGCTGGCCAACGAAAAGCCCAAAGGCGAGACGGTCAGCTACAACGAACTGCTGAAGTCATGGGAGGCGGCGAGGAAGTGATCGGCTGAAAAGCGTGGTGCGCTCTTCGCGGGCTTGCCCGCTCCCACAGGTACTGCGCCGCCCTCAAGGGGGGGTGGGATTTCTGTGGGAGCGGGCAAGCCCGCGAAGAGGCCGGTAACGCCATTGCATTAACCACAGGCAAAAAAACGGCACCTGCCAGAGGTGCCGTTCTCATTTTACGCTGTGTTACTTATGCAGCTCTTCCGCTGCATACAGCGTGTTCTCCAGCAGGCACGCCCGGGTCATCGGCCCGACGCCACCCGGCACCGGCGTGATCCAGCCAGCGCGCGGCAGGGCGGTCTCGTAGACCACGTCGCCAACCAGCTTGCCGTCGTCCTGACGGTTGATACCCACGTCGATGACGATGGCGCCTTCCTTGACCCACTCACCCTTGACCAAGCCCGGCTTGCCGGCGGCCACGACCACCAGGTCGGCACGCCCGACATGGCCGGCCAGGTCCTTGGTGAAACGGTGGCAGACGGTCACGGTGCAGCCGGCCAGCAGCAGCTCCATGGCCATCGGGCGGCCAACGATGTTGGACGCGCCGACGATCACTGCGTTCATGCCGTACAGGTCCTGACCGGTGCTTTCCAGCAGGGTCATGATGCCTTTCGGCGTGCAGGGGCGCAGCAGCGGAATACGCTGGGCCAGGCGGCCGATGTTGTAGGGGTGGAAGCCGTCCACGTCCTTGTCCGGGCGAATGCGCTCGAGCAACAGCGAGGCGTCCAGGTGCGCCGGCAGCGGCAGCTGCAGCAGGATGCCGTCGACGGCTGGGTCGTCATTGAGGCGGTCGATCAGCTCGGTCAGGGCGTGTTGCGTGGTCTCGCTGGGCAGGTCGAATGCCTGCGAAATGAAACCGACCTCTTCGCAGTCCTTGCGCTTGTGCGAGACATAGACTTGGGAGGCGGGGTCGGTGCCGACCAGGATCACCGCCAGGCCCGGCGTACGCAGGCCTTGCTGGCGACGCTCCACGACACGTTGAGCGATCTGCTGGCGCAGGCTGGCGGCGATCGCCTTGCCATCGATTAGGTGTGCAGTCATAGACGCGTGATTAACCATCGAGAAGGAAACATTAAAGAGCGCGCATTCTCGCACGACATGGGCCAAGGGCAAAGGCGGGTGGTCGGGCAAATCCCCTAAGCCCTTAAATAATTTAAATTTTTTTGAAAAAGGTGTTGACGACTTTCGGGGTCGCCTATAAGATTCGCCGCACTTGTCGGGCACAGCCTAGCACTGGTTGGCTAAGTCGGGCAGAATGAGTGGTTTAGCAGTTACCTGTTAACGTCTCGTTCGGTTAGGCTTCAAGCTTAAGCGCCCGTAGCTCAGCTGGATAGAGCATCCGCCTTCTAAGCGGATGGTCGCAGGTTCGAGTCCTGCCGGGTGCGCCATTAGGCAGCTTTGGCAAGCAAGTAGGCTGTAATGCAATATGGTGGGCGTAGCTCAGTTGGTAGAGCGCCGGATTGTGATTCCGGTTGTCGTGGGTTCGATTCCCATCGTCCACCCCATATTCTTCAAAGGCGCCTCGATAGCATCTGGCGCCTTTGTTTTAAGCGTTACGCGGACGTGGTGAAATTGGTAGACACACTGGATTTAGGTTCCAGCGGCGCAAGCTGTAAGAGTTCGAGTCTCTTCGTCCGCACCATGCTTCTGTAAGGTTGTACCGCAACACCGCAATATGGTGGGCGTAGCTCAGTTGGTAGAGCGCTGGATTGTGATTCCAGTTGTCGTGGGTTCGATTCCCATCGTCCACCCCATATTCTTGAAAGGCGCCTTGATCGTGAGATCGGGCGCCTTTTTGTTTTGGGTTCTGCGTGGCTGTGGTTGTATGCCTTGGGGGCTTCGGTGCCTGTGAGATCGAGCGCCGCCCGCGCGGCGCATCGCGAGCGAAGCTCGCTCCTACATTTGTTTCGGGCCAGTATCGCCTGTGGCAGTCGCGCGCGACCGCCTTGTTCGTACGCCGCGATATCGAGGCGGGCACCAAGGGGACGCGCGCCCTTGCCACAGGCATAATTGGCCCGAAACAAATGTAGGAGCGAGCTTCGCTCGCGATGCGCCGCGCGGGCGGCGCTCGATCTCACAGGCGCCGAAAATGCCCTGGCAAGCCCCTTCCAGCCAAATCGCATTCTCCCCCTTGCAATCCTCTGGTGGCGCCCCAATAAAAGCTGTTAGATTTCAGCCGGTTGAAACACCGGCCCGTTTGGCCGGCAGAGGAACACCACGATGATTGCAAAAGAAGCCCGCCAGGCCCTGGCACTGCAGCGCTTTGCCGAAGCCAATCCGCAGTTGCTCGAGGAGATTCGCGAGCTGGATGCGCGTGAGCAGGCCCAGCAGATCGAGTGGGCGTTCGAGGATGCAGCCGACGAGCAGGGTATTCAGCCCTGGGAGCTGGCGCTGCAGTTGATCGCCGAAAGCCCGGAGCAGTTGCAGGCCATGCGCCTGGAAACGCACCGTGAGGTAGCCGAGGCGCTGGGGCTGGAGTGGGAGGAGTACTGTCAGTTCAACGAAATCGATCCTGAATAAAAGGAAGCGAATTCGCCGCTGGCAGTTGTTTGACAAGTTATTTCGGCTGCAGGGCGCCTCGGGCGTCGTGCGGCCCTTATTGAAGCGGGCTCGGCGGTGTGCCGTGCGGGCCTTGAAAGTTAATCGACCGGCGTTGTTTCCCGTCGTCCCGTGTGGGGTGACTTCTGCTGCGTGACTCACTAGAATGTTTGCCCTTGATTCTGGAGTCGGGCTAACGCCGGCTAACGTCTGTGCAACGAGGAATATCCATGCAAGTTTCTGTTGAAAACACTTCCGCTCTCGAGCGCCGCATGACCATCGCCGTTCCGGCCGAGCGCGTCGAGAACGAAGTCAACAAGCGTCTGCAGCAGACTGCCAAGCGCGCCAAGATCGCGGGCTTCCGTCCTGGCAAAGTGCCGATGAACGTGATCCGTCAGCGTTTTGAAGCTGATGCCCGTCAAGAAGCTTTCGGTGACCTGGTCCAGGCTTCCTTCTACGAAGCCATCGTCGAGCAAAAGCTGAACCCGGCGGGTGCTCCTGCCGTAGAGCCAAAGTCCTTCGAAAAGGGCAAGGACCTGGAATTCGTCGCCATCTTCGAAGTGTTCCCAGAGTTCACCGTTGCCGGCCTCGAGTCGATCAACGTCGAGCGCCTGAGCGCCGAAGTGGCTGACAGCGACCTGGACAAGATGCTGGAAGTACTGCGCAAGCAGAACACCCGCTTCGAGGCCGTCGAGCGCGCTGCGCAGAACGACGACCAGGTCAACATCGATTTCGTCGGCAAGGTCGACGGTGAAGTGTTTGCCGGTGGTTCGGCCAAAGGCACCCAGCTGGTACTGGGTTCCGGCCGCATGATCCCTGGCTTCGAAGACGGTCTGGTTGGCGCCAAGGCGGGTGAAGAGCGCGTTGTCAACGTGACCTTCCCAGAGGACTACCAGAACCTGGACCTGGCGGGCAAAGCTGCCGAGTTCACCATCACCGTCAACAGCGTGTCGGCACCTGTGCTGCCAGAGCTGAACGAAGAATTCTTCGCCCAGTTCGGCATCAAGGAATCGACCCTGGAAGGTTTCCGCGCCGAAGTTCGCAAGAACATGGAGCGTGAGCTGCGTCAGGCGATCAAGACCAAGGTGAAGAACCAGGTCATGGACGGTCTGCTGGCCGCCAACCCGATCGAAGTGCCGAAAGCCCTGCTGGAAAACGAAGTCAACCGTCTGCGCGTGCAGGCTGTTCAGCAGTTCGGTGGCAACATCAAGCCTGAGCAACTGCCGGTCGAGCTGTTCGAAGAGCAAGCCAAGCGCCGCGTAGTGCTGGGCCTGATCGTGGCCGAAGTGGTCAAGCAGTTCGAACTGAAGCCGGACGACGCCAAGGTTCGCGAAATGATCGAAGAAATGGCTTCGGCTTACCAAGAGCCTGAGCAGGTCATCGCCTGGTACTACAAGAACGACCAGCAACTGAACGAAGTGCGTTCGGTTGTGCTGGAAGAGCAAGTTGTAGATACTGTTCTGCAGAAAGCGACTGTGACCGACAAGTCGGTCTCGTACGAAGATGCCGTTAAGCCAGCTGAGGCTCCTGCCGCTGCTGAGTAACGGGATTCACTCGTAGGAAACCCCCACAAGCCAGCCTTCGAGCTGGCTTGTGCGTTATCAAGCCATGACTATTTGGGAGTGAGCGCAGGACATGTCCCGCAATTCTTATATTCAGCAGAGCTCTGACATCCAGGCCGCAGGCGGTCTGGTCCCGATGGTTATCGAGCAGTCCGCCCGTGGCGAACGCGCTTACGACATCTACTCGCGCCTGTTGAAGGAGCGAGTGATCTTCCTGGTTGGCCCGGTAGAGGACTACATGGCCAACCTCGTCGTTGCGCAACTGCTGTTCCTTGAAGCGGAAAACCCGGACAAGGATATCCATCTGTACATCAACTCGCCGGGCGGTTCCGTTACTGCTGGCATGTCCATCTACGACACCATGCAGTTCATCAAGCCGGACGTCTCGACCATCTGCATTGGCCAAGCCTGCAGCATGGGCGCCTTCCTGCTGGCGGCAGGTGCCAAGGGCAAGCGTCACTGTCTGCCGAACTCGCGCGTGATGATTCACCAGCCGCTGGGCGGCTTCCAGGGTCAGGCCACCGATATCGAGATCCACGCCCAGGAAATCCTCAATATCAAGGCCCGTCTGAACGAGCTGCTGGCCTACCACACCGGCCAGGACCTCGAGACCATCAAGCGTGACACCGAGCGTGACAACTTCATGAGCGCCTCGCGCGCTGCCGAGTACGGCCTGATCGACTCGGTCTACGACAAGCGGCAACTGGCCTCCTGAACCGGGGTGCCAGAGCAGGTAGGCGCGGAAAGCGCCTACCTGCGGACTTGAAAAAGCCCGCAATTGCCTTCATCTTGTGTTGCAAGCCTACCGGATTGGATCGATCGAATGACTGACACCCGTAACGGCGAGGACAGCGGCAAATTGCTCTATTGCTCCTTCTGCGGCAAAAGCCAGCACGAAGTGCGCAAATTGATTGCCGGGCCCTCGGTATTTATCTGCGACGAGTGCGTCGACCTGTGCAATGACATCATCCGTGAGGAGGTGCAGGAAGCCCAGGCCGAAAGCAGCGCGCACAAATTGCCTTCGCCGAAAGAAATCAGCGGCATCCTGGACCAGTATGTCATTGGTCAGGAGCGCGCGAAGAAGGTACTGGCCGTAGCGGTATACAACCACTACAAGCGCCTGAACCAGCGTGACAAGAAGGGTGACGAAGTCGAGCTGGGCAAGAGCAACATCCTGCTCATCGGGCCGACCGGCTCGGGCAAGACCCTGCTCGCCGAAACCTTGGCACGCCTGCTGAACGTACCGTTCACCATTGCTGACGCCACCACCCTGACCGAAGCCGGTTATGTGGGTGAGGACGTCGAGAACATCATCCAGAAGCTGTTGCAGAAGTGCGACTACGACGTGGAAAAGGCCCAGATGGGCATTGTCTACATCGACGAAATCGACAAGATCTCGCGCAAGTCGGACAACCCGTCCATCACCCGTGACGTTTCGGGCGAGGGCGTGCAGCAGGCACTGCTGAAGCTGATCGAAGGCACCGTGGCTTCGGTTCCGCCGCAAGGTGGCCGTAAGCACCCGCAACAGGAATTCCTGCAGGTCGATACCCGCAATATCCTGTTCATTTGCGGTGGCGCGTTCTCGGGCCTGGAAAAGGTCATCCAGAATCGCTCCACCAAGGGTGGCATCGGTTTTGGCGCCGAAGTGCGCAGCAAGGAAGAGGGCAAGAAGGTTGGCGAGTCCCTGCGTGAGGTCGAGCCGGACGATCTGGTCAAATTTGGCCTGATTCCGGAGTTCGTCGGCCGTCTGCCGGTTCTGGCGACCCTCGATGAGCTGGACGAGGCGGCGTTGATGCAGATCCTCACCGAGCCGAAGAATGCCCTGACCAAGCAGTATGCCAAGCTGTTCGAGATGGAAAGCGTCGACCTCGAGTTCCGCAGCGATGCGCTCAAGGCCGTAGCGCGCAAAGCTTTGGAGCGCAAAACCGGCGCCCGTGGCCTGCGTTCCATCCTCGAAGGCGTGCTGCTCGACACCATGTATGAGATTCCTTCGAAGAAGGAGGTCAGCAAGGTGGTGATCGACGAGAGCGTCATCGAAGGCACCTCGCAGCCGCTGATGATCTACGAAAACAGCGAGCCGCAAGCCAAGGCCGCGCCAGACGCCTGATTCAGGCAATGGCCGGTTCACGGTTGCAAGCGAGAAGGGGGCCTACGGGCCCCTTTCTGCTTTTACTGCGCAAGCGCTTGTATTTTCCCAGGCGTGCCCCCACATTAGGTCCAAGCATCATTTCCACCGGTTTCCGGCCATAAGGCCGCTGTAGAGGCGAAATCATGAAGACCACCCTCGACTTGCCTCTTTTGCCATTGCGCGATGTCGTTGTTTACCCGCACATGGTTATCCCGCTGTTCGTGGGGCGCGAAAAGTCCATCGAAGCCCTCGAGGCCGCGATGACGGGCGAAAAGCAGATCCTCCTGCTGGCCCAGAAGAATCCAGCCGACGACGACCCGGGTGAAGACGCCCTGTACCGCGTCGGCACCGTTGCCACCGTGCTGCAACTGCTGAAGCTGCCTGACGGCACCGTGAAGGTGCTGGTCGAGGGCGAGCAGCGCGGCGCCGTAGAGCGCTTCACCGAAGTAGAAGGGCACATCCGTGCCGAAGTTTCCCTGATCGACGAAACCGATGCCGCCGAGCGCGAGTCGGAAGTGTTCGTGCGCACGCTGCTGTCGCAGTTCGAGCAGTACGTTCAGCTGGGCAAGAAAGTCCCTGCCGAAGTGCTGTCTTCGCTGAACAGCATCGAAGAGCCCGGGCGCCTGGTCGACACCATGGCCGCGCACATGGCCCTGAAGATCGAGCAGAAACAAGAAATTCTCGAAATCGTCGACCTGACCACCCGTGTCGAGCACGTCCTGGCGTTGCTGGATGCCGAAATCGACCTGCTGCAGGTCGAAAAGCGCATTCGTGGCCGGGTCAAGAAGCAGATGGAGCGCAGCCAGCGCGAGTACTACCTGAATGAGCAGATGAAGGCCATTCAGAAAGAGCTTGGCGATGGCGACGAAGGCCACAACGAAGTCGAAGAGCTGAAAAAGCGTATCGAAGCCGCTGGCCTGCCCAAAGATGCCCTGACCAAGGCCCAGGCGGAGCTGAACAAGCTCAAGCAGATGTCGCCGATGTCGGCCGAGGCCACCGTGGTGCGTTCGTACCTCGACTGGCTGGTGCAGGTGCCGTGGAAAGCTCAGAGCAAGGTGCGCCTGGACCTGACCAAGGCCGAGGAAATCCTCGATGCCGACCACTATGGCCTGGAAGAGGTCAAGGAACGCATCCTCGAGTACCTCGCCGTACAGAAGCGCGTCAAGAAAATCCGCGGCCCGGTGCTGTGCCTGGTCGGCCCACCCGGTGTCGGCAAGACCTCGCTGGCCGAGTCGATCGCTGCCGCCACCAACCGCAAGTTCGTGCGCATGGCCTTGGGTGGTGTGCGCGACGAGGCCGAGATTCGTGGCCACCGCCGTACTTATATCGGCTCCATGCCGGGCCGTCTGATCCAGAAGATGACCAAGGTGGGCGTGCGCAACCCGCTGTTCCTGCTCGACGAAATCGACAAGATGGGCAGCGACATGCGCGGCGACCCGGCTTCGGCGCTGCTTGAAGTGCTCGACCCGGAGCAGAACCATAACTTCAACGACCACTACCTGGAGGTTGACTACGACCTCTCGGACGTGATGTTCCTGTGCACCTCGAACTCGATGAACATCCCGCCGGCGCTGCTGGACCGGATGGAAGTCATCCGCCTGCCGGGCTACACCGAGGACGAGAAAATCAACATCGCGGTCAAGTACCTGGTGCCCAAGCAGGTCAAGGCCAACGGCTTGAAGAAGGAAGAGCTGGAAGTCGATGTGTCGGCGATTCGCGACATCATCCGCTACTACACCCGCGAAGCCGGTGTCCGGGGCCTGGAGCGGCAAATTGCCAAGGTCTGCCGCAAGGTGGTCAAGGAACATACCGGGCAGAAGCAGGTCAAGGTCAAGGTGGCCAGCGAGCAGCTGGAGCATTTGCTGGGCGTGCGCAAGTTCCGCTACGGCCTGGCCGAGCAGCAGGACCAGATCGGCCAGGTGACCGGCCTGGCCTGGACGCAGGTGGGCGGCGAACTGCTGACCATCGAGGCTGTGGTCATCCCTGGCAAGGGCCAGCTGATCAAGACCGGCTCGCTGGGCGACGTCATGGTCGAGTCGATCACCGCCGCGCAGACCGTGGTGCGCAGCCGCGCCCGCAGCCTGGGGATTGCCGCCGATTTCCACGAGAAGCATGACGTGCACATCCACATGCCTGAAGGGGCCACGCCGAAGGACGGCCCAAGTGCCGGTATCGGCATGTGCACCGCGCTGGTGTCGGCGCTGACGCAGATTCCGGTGCGTGCCGATGTGGCCATGACCGGCGAAATCACCCTGCGTGGCCAGGTGCTGGCCATTGGCGGGCTGAAGGAAAAACTGCTGGCGGCACACCGTGGCGGGATCAAGACGGTGATCATTCCCGAGGAGAATGTTCGCGATCTGAAGGAGATTCCGGAAAATATCAAACAGGATCTTCAGATCAAACCGGTCAAATGGATTGACGAAGTCCTGCAAATTGCGCTGCAATACGCCCCGGAGCCCTTGCCAGATGTGGCTCCGGAGATTGTCGCGAAAGATGAAAAGCGCGACGGCGATGCTAAGGAAAGAATCAGCACGCATTAGTAGTTTTTGGCTGGGGGGCTTTCCTTGACAGTTTTTTCGGGGCCTTGCTATAAAGCGGCACGCTATTGTCAACAGGCCACCCAGCGCACGTTTCATAAGCTTTTCATTACATACTTAGAAACAAACTCAATAGAGAAATAAGGGGACTTAGAGTGAACAAGTCGGAACTGATTGACGCTATCGCCGCATCTGCTGACATCCCGAAAGCTGTAGCCGGCCGTGCGCTGGACGCAGTCATCGAATCCGTCACCGGCGCCCTGAAGCAAGGTGACGATGTGGTACTGGTTGGCTTCGGTACCTTCTCGGTCAAGGAGCGCGCCGAGCGCACCGGCCGCAACCCGCAAACCGGCAAGGCGATCAAGATCGAAGCCGCCAAGGTTCCAGGTTTCAAGGCAGGCAAAGGCCTGAAAGACGCCGTCAACTAAGTCGTCTTTCAGCCGGACCCGGCCTGGCCTGGTCCGAGCACGGTGATGGCGGGGCGCAAACGTTCCCGCCTGACACGTTTGCTAAGAAAAGGCGCATCCTCGGATGCGCCTTTCTTTTATCAGGATTCTACCCACGCTCCGCGGTTGTCGACGCAGTGGTACAGCCGTTTCTGGGGGACGCATGCTGCAAAATATCAGGGACAATTCACAAGGTTGGATTGCCAAGACCATCATCGGCCTTATCGTCGTGTTGATGGCGTTGACCGGCTTTGAAGCCATTTTCCAGGCCGCCACTCATAGCCAGGACGCCGCCAAGGTGAACGGCCAGACCATCAGCCAGAACGAGCTGAGCCAGGCGGCCGACATGCAGCGCCGTCAGCTGATGCAACAGTTGGGCAAGGATTTCGACCCGGCGCTGCTGGATGACAAACTGCTGCGTGAAGAGGCCCTCAAGGGCTTGATCAGCCGCAAGCTGCTGCTGCAAGGCGCCGAGGATGCCAAGTTCGCCTTCTCCGAGGCCGCGCTTGATCAGGTAATCCTGCAAACGCCAGAGTTCCAGGTGGACGGCAAGTTCAGTGCCGACCGTTTCGACCAGGTCATCCGCCAGATGGGCTACGGCCGCATGCAGTTCCGCGACATGCTCGCCGAGGAAATGCTCATCGGCCAGCTGCGCACCGGCCTGGCCGGCAGCAGCTTCGTCACCGACCAGCAGGTTGATGCCTTTGCCCGCCTCGAGAAGCAGACCCGCGACTTCGCCTCCCTGACCTTCAAGGCCGACCCGGCCGCGGTCAAGGTCAGCGACGAAGAGGTCAAGGCGCACTACGAGCAGCACGCCAAGGAATTCATGTCGCCTGACCAGGTGGTGATCGACTACATCGAGCTGAAAAAGTCGGCGTTCTTCGACCAGGTCAACGTGACCGACGAAGAGCTCAAGGCCCAGTACGAGAAGGAAATCGCCAACCTCGCCGAGCAGCGCCATGCCGCGCACATCCTCATCGAGGTCAACGACAAAACCACCGACGCACAGGCCAAGGCCCGCGCCGAGGAGATCGAGCAACGCCTGGCCAAGGGCGAAGACTTTGCCGCACTGGCCAAGGAGTTCTCCCAGGACCCTGGCTCTGCCAGCAATGGTGGTGACCTTGGCTTTGCCGGCCCAGGGGTATACGACCCGGCCTTCGAAGAGGCGCTGTACAAGCTGCAGGATGGCCAGGTATCGGCCCCGGTGCGTAGCGAGTTTGGCTACCACCTGATCAAGCTGCTGGGCGTGCAGGCGCCAGAAGTGCCGAGCTTTGCCAGCCTGAAGGACAAGCTGACCCGCGACCTGAAGATTCCGTTGGTCGAGCAGCGTTATGTGGACGCCAGCAAGCAGCTGCAGGATGCGGCCTACGAGGCTTCCGACCTGGCCCAGCCGGCCCAGGACCTGAACCTCAAGGTGCACACCTCCGCCGCCTTCGGCCGCGAGGGTGGTGAAGGCATCACTGCCAACCGTTCGGTGGTTCAGGCTGCGTTCTCCGAAGAAGTGCTGGATGAAGGTGCCAACAGCACCGCCATCGAGCTCGACCCGGAAACCACTGTGGTGCTGCGCGTCAAGGAGCATCGCAAGCCAGAGCAACTGCCGCTGGACGCCGTGGCCAAGAACATCAGCGAGCACCTGGCCAAAGAGAAGGCGACTGCCGAACTCAAGGCCAAGGCGGACAAGCTGATTGCCGGCCTGCGTGACGGTTCCATCGCAGCAGGCAGCGTGCACGAAGGCCAAGGCTGGAAAGCCTACGAAGCAGTCACCCGTGGTGAGGACGGCATCGATCCGGCCGAACTGCAGGCGCTGTTCCGCCTGGGCAAGCCGCAAGCCAAGGACAAGCCGGTGTATGGCAGCGTAGTGCTGCGTGACGGTAGCCTGGTGGTGCTGCAGCTCAAAGGCGTCAACGAAGGCGCCACCGCCACCGACGAAGAGAAGCAGCAAATTCGCCGCTACCTTGCGTCGCGCGCTGGCCAGCAGGACTTTGCCGCTTACCGCAAGCAACTGGAAGCCAACGCGGACATCACCCGTTACTAAGCTGAACGTTGCATGACAAACAGGCCGCCTTGCGCGGCCTGTTTCATTTCTGTCGCCCGGCCTCTTCGCGGGCAAGCCCGCTCCCACAGGTACAGCACCGGTCTTGAAGCCAGTGCCGTATCTGTGGGAGCGGGCTTGCCCGCGAAGAGGCCAGTGCAGGTAGCACTGGGCCTAGCGCTTCACCCCTTCATAGTTATCCAGCGTATCCCGTGCAATCTCCCGCCCCAGGGCGATCAGTTCCGGCGCCTTGTAGAACTCGAAAAACCGGCATACTCGCTTGGGCACGTTGATCAGCACATCCGGCGGGTAGCCGGCGATCTTGTATTGCGCCAGCGAAGTCTGCATGACCTCGAAGCTTTGGTTGATCAGGTCCAGCAGCGAAGCGGGCCCCACGTTGTCGATGATGAACGAGCCAGTCGCGGATTTCGGTGCGCCCTCGCGCTCTGGTGCTGCCGCGGGTTGCTGGGCTTCCGGGTCGGCGGCATCGGAAAGCCATGGGCTGGGCGGTGCCAACCCCTCGGCGACGATTTCCTGCTCGATACGGATCAGCTCTTCCGCGGGCTTGCGCCGGAACGGCAAGCGTGAGCCCAGCGAGCTCAACAGGGCATCAAAGCGCATCTTGAACGCCGCTGGGCGTTCGATTACCGGCAACTGGTAGTGCTTCTGGTTGGTGGCGTTGAGGTTGACCGCAATGATCAGGTCGCAGTGGCTGGACACTACTGGCACGATTGGCAGCGGGTTGAGGATACCGCCGTCGACCAGCATGCGATTGCCTTGCATCACCGGCGTGAACAGGCTGGGTATGGCTGCCGAGGCGCGCATGGCCTGATGCAGGCAGCCCTCCTGGAACCAGATTTCCTGCTGGTTGGTGAGGTCGGTTGCCACCGCTGTGTAAGGGATGCGTAGCTGCTCGATGTTGATTTCACCGACGATCTTGCGGATCTGTCCGAATACCTTGTCGCCGCGAATTGCGCCAAGGCGGAAGCTGACGTCGACCAGGCGCAATACATCCAGGTAATCCAGGCTTTCGATCCAGTTGCGGTAGTCGTCCAGTTTGCCTGCGGCGTAGATGCCGCCAATCACCGCCCCCATTGAGCAGCCGGCGATGCAGGCGATGTCGTAGCCGCGGCGCTCGATTTCCTCGATCACGCCGATGTGTGCATACCCCCGGGCTCCGCCCGATCCCAGAACCAGCGCCACGCGTTTACTCATGAATTTTCCCCGGCCAGTGCCACCATGGTCCTACAATGCACCCATCGCTGCCTGTGCTTCAATGTAGACCGCGCTGAGCTACTGTAATAAAGCTGGCCGGACCAAGCTGGCCCGTCACGGCACTTTTAAGCTGCCGGGGCGTCGAATAGCCACCGATTTTTCCATTGAGGTATTACTGATGAAAGCCTGGATCTGCCTTCCACTGATTGCCCTGGCCCTTGTCGGCTGCGCGGGCAAGACGGCCTACCGTGACAGCTGCGCAACCCAGCTGGATGCCGCTTGGAAGGAGCTGGACCTGGCCAAGGCTGAAGGCTTCGCCGGTGCCGTGAGTTACTCCAAGGCCTTGTCGCTGTTGACCGGGGCGAAGACCCAGCAGCAGTTCGAAGGCTACGAAAGCTGTACCCGCAAAGCCGAAAAAGCGCGCTTCTACATTCGTGAGTCGCGCGCTGGGCGCTGATCAAGGAGCGTCGTATGTCTGCCATGCTCGATCATGTCGTAGCCCAGATGCTCGCCTTGCAGGTGCGTCTGCTGGCCTGCCGCGAACGCCTGGCTGCCAATACCGACAGCGAGGCCTTGCACGACCTGCGCATCACCGTGCGGCGCCTGCGCAGTTTGCTGAGGCCGTTACGTGGGCTGCCTGGTGTGGAGCAACTGGAAGATGCCGCCAGCTCGCTGGGTACCTTGACCACGCCCCTGCGTGATCGTGAGGTGCTGGCGGCCGAACTGATCGGGCGCGGTCATCCCGCAGCGGGGCAGCGGCGCCTGGACGGGCGTGACAGGACCTTCGCCAGTGTCGCCGCCAGTCCACAGCTGGCAAGGGTGCTGGCGATTGTCGATGCGTTTCCGCTGTTTCTGCGGGCGGCGGGCCGTGAAGGGTTGGCCAAGTCGCTGGACAAACGCATCGACAAGCGCCTGGTCAAGCAGTGGCGCAGCTTGAACGAAGCACTGCAAGACCCGGCACACGATCGCCACCGCCTGCGATTGCTGATCAAGCGTGCGCGCTATGGTGATGAGGCCTATCCACAGCTCAACCATGCAGGCAAGAAGCTGCAGCGCTTGTTGAAGCAGGCACAGGGTGACCTGGGCGATTGGCACGACCGCCTGCAATGGCTGCTGCAAGCACGTGACCATGCCGACCTGGCCCCCTGCAAGGTCGATTGGGAGCAGGAGCTGCATGCAGCAGAGCGCCAGTCGGATGTGACGCTGGATGCGCTGCAAAAGGCGCTGTCGCGGCATCAGCCCGAAAAATGACCGAAATGCGGGCTGATTGCCTGAGGTTTGCTGGCTAGGATGGGCAGACCTTTTTCGCCGCAGGCAGGAGCCGGCCAATGAATTTCAACCAATTGCTCGACGCCGTACGGGCCCAACCGGATTCCGTCAGTATCCCGCCCAGTTGGGCCCAGGGCCGTGCTGCCTTTGGCGGGCTGATGGCGGCCATGGTCTATGAAACCATGCGCCTGAAACTCTGCGACAGCCGCCCGGTACGCTCGCTGGCCATCAGCTTTGTGGCACCCGCGGCCGCAGATGTGCCCATTCGCTTCGAGGCGGAGGTACTGCGCGAAGGCAAGGCGGTCAGCACCTTGCTGGGCCGCGCCGTTCAGGATGGTCAGGTGGTGACCCTGGTGCAAGGCAATTTCGGTGCGGGCCGGCCGTCGGTGGTCGAAGTGCCAGCAGTGCCGGCGATGGACATGCCGGCACTTGACGACGCAGCGCCCGAATTGCCTTACATCAAAGGCGTAACCCCGGAGTTCATGCGGCATGTGGCCTTGCGCTGGGCAGTGGGCGGGTTGCCCTTCAGTGGCAATCAGTCGCGCAAGATGGGCGGCTGGGTGCGTTTGCGGGATGTGGCTGAAGAGCAGGTCAACGAGGCACACTTGCTGGCGTTGGTGGACGCCTGGCCGCCGAGCCTGATGCCATTTCTCAAGCAGCCCGCCGCAGGCAGTACGCTGACCTGGACCATCGAATTCATCCAGCCTATGGCGAAGCTGTCGACGTTGGACTGGTGCCGGTATTGCGTGGAAACCGAGCATGCGCGGGATGGCTATGGGCATGCTGCTGCGGCGTTGTGGACGGCAGAGGGTGAACTGCTGGCCCTGAGCCGCCAGACCGTCACCGTTTTCGCCTAGAAGCAGCGCGGTTGCCTCAGTGGCGGTGTTTATGCCGCTCTCGCCAGGCTTTCCACCAGCCCCCGCTCAGCACGAAGCGTGGAAAGGTGATGAACTGCTCGGTCAATAGGCGTTGCACGGCATCCTGGCGGTTGGCGAACGGTTCGGGCTGTTCGGCCTCCAGCCGATGGCCTTGGCGTTGCAGGCCCAGGCCTGCGATCAAGGCAATCACACCCACCGCGATCTGGCCCAGGTCGAAGCCGAACAGACCGGACAGCACCAGCAGCGCCCCTAGGATGAACAACGGCACGGCAATCAGGTGCAGCACCAGGTTGGCCGGGTGGCGGTGGTTATGGTGGTAGCCGCGCCATTGCCAGGCGGGCAGGTTGGGCAGGCGTTTGCTCATGGGCATTTCCTCTCGGACATGCACAAAGCTTAGTGCGGCCCCCGGGCGGGGGCCAATCGAGGCTGGCTATGGTGACTATAGCTTGAGCTGGCCGATGGCCTTGCTCAGTTCGCCAGCCAGGGTCGCCAGCTCGCTGCTGGTGGTCGCCGAGCCCACCGTCTGCTGCACGGTTCGTTCGGTGACATCGCGGATGCTCACCACGGCGCGGTTCATTTCCTCAGCCACCTGGCTTTGCTGCTCGGCCGCTACAGCGATCTGCGTATTGCTTTCGCGCATCTGCGCCACGGCGCCGGTAATTTCAGCCAGCGCTTCACCGGCCTCTTGTGCCTGGCGCACGCAGTCGTCAGCCTTGTAAGAGCTTTCCTGCATGAACTCCACGGCATCGCGGGTGCCCGACTGCATAGCCGAAACCATGGTGGTGATCTCGTCAGTGGAGGTTTGCACGCGTTTGGCCAGGTTGCGTACCTCATCGGCCACCACGGCAAAGCCGCGGCCCAAGTCGCCGGCACGTGCGGCTTCGATGGCGGCGTTGAGTGCCAGCAGGTTGGTCTGCTCAGCGATACTGTGAATCACATTGACTACACCGTTGATCTTCTGGCTGTCCTCGGCCAGCTGACGAATCATTTCGGCAGTTTGCTGCACGCCGCTGGAAAGCCCGGCAATCGAGTCCTGTACCCGGCTGACCACCTCTTTGCCGCTGCCGGCCAAGGTGTCGGCGGTTTGTGACAGATCGCGGGTGGCGCCGGCGTGCTGGGCAATGTGGTGCACCGTCGCCGACATTTCGTTGATGGCGGTGGCGGCCTGGTCGGTCTCGCTCTGTTGGCCGAGCATGCCGTGGCGCACGTCGCTCATGCTGGCGGCCAGGCGTGCAGCGCCCGAGTCCAGCTGTGCAGCTGTGTGAGCGACGGTGCTTACCACGCGGTGGTAGGTTGCCTGCATGGCGTTGAAGGCCCCGGCCATCTGGCCGACCTCATCGCCACAGGCCAGCGGTACCCGGGCCGCCAGGTCGCCGGTTTTCTCCACGTGCAGCATCACGTCCTTGAGTGTGTTGAGCTGGCTGAGCAGGAAGCGGATCAGCAGCTGCGACGCGCCAAGCATGGCCAGCATCAGGATTAACACACACACCGCGTAGTTGCTGAAACGATCGAAGAACACCTGGCGCAGGCTAGGCGACTGGGCCAGCACCGCCACTTGCTGGTCGCCATTGCGCAGTACTTGTGCGCCGCGCAGCGGGTTTTCACCGAGGATCCAGGCGCTCGGTAGTTCGACCCAGCCCTGGGCGTTGCGCAGAGCATCGAGGGCCTCACCGGCGAAGCTTGGCGTTTGCCCGGCCGACCAACTGATGACGTTGGCCTGACGCGGCAGTGCTTGCCCGGCTGGCCAGGCAGCCAGCAACTGCGCTTGTGCGACCGCCTGGGCCTGTATCGCCTCGGCGCGCGCGCGTTGCTCCAGGTGCACGGCGTACAGCACTAGCAGCAGCGTGGTCACGAAGGCAACCGCGTTGACGGCCCAGAATTTGTATTTCAAGGAAACATTGCTAAGCCAGGCACCCATGGGCAGGTCTTCTCTGAGTTGAGCGGAAACAATATTGGCAAGGTGCCATCATTGTGCCTGCATCTACTCAGCAAGATGTTGATGCATATCAACAGCCCGCGTCCGCCCCTGGTAGGAGCAGCCTTGTGCTGCGAAGAGGCCAGAAAAGGCGGTACCCATGCTTCGCCTGTACCGGCCTCTTCGCAGCACAAGGCTGCTCCTACCAGGGACGCGTCGAATCAGGGGAGCTGGAAAAAGGCCCGCGCAGTCGCCGTGGTATGCGCCGCCGTCTGCTCGGCCGACTCGCCCCGGTGCAAGGCCACTTCGCGCAACACCTCCGGCAGAAACGCCGGCTCGTTACGGCCGCTTTTCGGCTTGGGCCGCAGGCTGCGTGGCAGCAGGTAGGGCGCGTCGCTTTCCAGCATCAGTCGGCCTTGGGCAATGTTGCCCACCAGCGGGTGCAGGTGGGTGCCGCGCCGTTCATCGCAGATCCAGCCGGTAATGCCGATGTGCAGGTCCATGTCGAGGTAGGCGAACAGCGCCTCGCGCTCACCGGTAAAGCAGTGCACCACTGCGCCGGTCAGGTGGTCGCGGTAGTCTTTGAGGATCGCCAGCAAGCGCTCGCTGGCATCTCGCTCGTGCAGGAACACCGGCAGGCGCAGCTCAGCAGCCAGGGCCAGTTGGGCTTCCAGGGCTTTTTCCTGCAGCGGGCGAGGGGAGAAGTCGCGGTTGAAATCCAGGCCGCATTCGCCCACGGCGCGCACGCGCGGTTCACTCAACAGCAGGCGCAGCTGGCGTTCGGTTCCAGTTTCCCAGGCTTTGGCATCGTGAGGGTGCACGCCGGCCGTGGCGAACAGGTGTGCGCCGCTGGCATCCAACTGCTGGCACAGTTCCAGCGCCTGCTCGCTGACCGCCAGGCTGGTACCTGTCAGCACCATTTGCGTGACCCCAGCCTCAAGTGCGCGTTCGACAATTGCTGCCTGTTGGTCGTGGAAACTGCTGTTGGTCAGGTTGACGCCGATATCGATCAGTTGCATGGTGCTATCTCGTGCCGCGGGGCGGCCAGCATAGCAAAAACCGCGTTTTTCTGAAAAAACCAAGAACTTCATGCTGTTGCCGTGGTCTTTTACCGTCATTTATCACTTGGCGGTGCAACCCATGGATGCCGCCCACCGACCACGGACACGTTTCGCATGCTGCGATGCTGGCTTGTTTTCTTGCTGACGCTAGGGCTGACGCTTACCGGCCCGGCCCAGGCTCGCGCGCCGGGGCCGCAGCAGAACATACCGCCCGCCAAGGTGCGAGACCTGCAGCAAATACGCACCAGCAAAGTGTTGCGGGTGCTGGTCAACCAGAGCCGCAACAGTTCAGGGGAGGTGAAGGGTGAGCCAGTCGGCATTGAGTATTATCGCCTTCGTGCCCTGGAGCACTACCTCAATGCCCGCACCGCAGACGACCAGCAGATCCAGCTAAAGCTTATCCCAAGAGCCAAGGAGCAGTTGCTGGGCGCCTTGGCCCGTGGCGAGGGTGACCTGGCTGCACCGGGCGAGCTGCTCGACCCCGGCACGGTGCGCGGCGTCAGCAGCAGTGCGCCGATACTCGACCAGGTGCCATTGATGCTGGTCGGGCGCAAAGGTGAGCGAAGCTTCAGCAAGGTCGAGCAACTTTCCGGGCGTACCGTGGCTTTGACCAGCGCCAGTGCCGCTGGGCCACTGATCCAGCAGGTCAACCAACAATTGGCATTGCGCAAGCGGCCGCCGATCAAGGTGGAGTGGGTCGACTCGACGCTGGCGGTGGAGGATGTGCTGGAGATGGTGCAGGCTGGCATCTACCACCTGACCGTGGTCGAGCAGCCCATTGCCCGGCGTTGGGCGCGGGTCATGCCGCGCCTGCGCCTGGACAGCCGGGTGCACCTGGGGGCGCCGCAAGCCATGCGCTGGTATGTGGGGCGTGATGCGCCGCAATTGTTGGCCGCGGTCGATCACTTCCTGCAAGGTTACCGCGCGCCAGACAACCAGGATGCTGCGTTCGAACGCATCTACCGCCGCCAGTACCGGGTGCACAACCCGTTGGCCAACAAGGACCGCCAACGCCTGGCTTCAGTGCGGGCAGTGCTGCAGAAGCATGGCCAGGCGCAACAGATCGACTGGCTCAACCTGGCTGCGCTGGCGTTCAAGGAGTCGACGCTCAACCCGGCTGCACGGGGTACCGGCGGTGCCCATGGCCTGATGCAGATCACCCCTTCGGCCGCCCTGCGCGTGGGGGTGAGCAACACTGCGACGGTGGATGGCAATGTCCAGGCCAGTGCCCGTTACCTGGCGCTTATCCGGCGCAAGTTCTTTGCCAGTCCCAAGATCAACGAGCGTGAACGCATGGCCTTTGCGCTGGCGGCCTACAACCTCGGCCCCGAGCGGGTCCAGGCCATGCGTGCCGAGGCCCGGCGACGCGGGCTCAACGGCAACCAGTGGTTTTTCCAGACCGAGCGCATCGCCATGGAGCAAGTGGGCATGGGGCCGGTCAACTTCGTCAACAGTGTCAACAAGTACTATCTGGCGTTCAACCGTGAGCGGGCCGCGCTGGAGCGTGTAGCGAAGCGTTAATAAATCGATTTAATCGATTGTTATGTTGGGTTTTTTGCGATTTTCATATCTGTTTAATTGATTATGATGGCGCCCATCCCAACACAACTTCTTCGCTTCAAGGACGCTTCGACATGAACAACACCACCCTCAACGCCCTGTTCTCCACCCGTGCTGGCGCTGGCCTCAGCGTTATCCGCATCCTGGTCGGCATCATCTTCATGGCGCATGGTGCGCAAAAACTCTTCGGCCTGTTTGGTGGCTATGGCCTGGAAGGTACCGGCCAATGGATGGAAAGCATCGGCCTGGCCCCGGGTTACCTGATGGCCCTGCTGTCCGGTAGTGCCGAGTTCTTCGGCGGCCTGGCCCTGGTGGTCGGCCTGCTGGCGCGTCCGGCGGCGCTGGCGCTGTCCGTGACCCTGGTCGTGGCGATTTTCTCGGTGCACATCGGCAACGGCCTGTTCATGTCCAACAACGGTTATGAGTTTGCTCTGGCGCTGCTGGCAGGCACTGTTGCAGTCATGATCGAAGGCGCTGGCCGCTTCTCGCTCGATCGCCTGATCGCCCGCTGATACGACGCCAACGGCAAGATACGAGCCTCAAGCCGAAAGTGATCGGTTTGAGGCTTGTATCTTGCCGCTTGTAGCTCTAGCATACCGCCTGCGCCGATTTAAACAGCTACTTGCGGGGCGCAGGAAAGCCCCACCTCCGGGTCGTCCGAAATACCGCTAAAGCGCTGGTTCGGTGACGCCTCCCACCGCTGCCCAGCGGGATTCGCGAGGCGGAGAGAAGCTCCATGAGTTGCCCACGTACCAGTGTCTGTTTGAGCCCTTTGCCTGTCAGCCAGGCGTCCCGCACACCGCGCATCCTGCTCGGCGGCCGACATCAGCCCACCCTTTTGCGTCATCTCGAAGGCCTGTCCCGGCGCAAGGGCCAGGCGCGTGCCTTTCTGATCCAGTTCGCCGATAGTGGTTGCTACCTTGCGCAGTATGGCAATGACCGTTTCGACCTGGCCGTGATCCAGGCGCCAGCGCCGGACGAGGCCGCCGAAGTCATCGGCCACCTTACCCGCATCGCGCGCCAGGGCCTGATTACCCGTCGCTGAGGAGCGCGTTGTTGAGCACCAACATCATCACCACCCATGGCCATGAGGCGCTGAAGAAAGAACTGGACCACCTGTGGCGGGTGTATCGCCCGGAAATCACCCAGAAGGTCGCATGGGCGGCGTCGCTGGGTGACCGCAGCGAGAACGCCGACTACCAGTACAACAAGAAGCTTCTGCGCGAAATCGACCGCCGGGTGCGATACCTGCGCAAGCGCCTCGAGGATGTGAAGGTGGTGGCGTATTCGCCGCAGCAGGAGGGCAAGGTGTTTTTCGGCGCCTGGGTCGAGATCGAGAACGACGAGGGTGAGACCATGAAGTTTCGCATTGTCGGCTATGACGAGATCTACGGGCGCAACGATTACATCTCGATCGACTCACCCATGGCCCGCGCCTTGTTGAAGAAGGAGGAGGGCGATGAGGTGGTGGTGCACACGCCTACCGGCGAGGCGACCTGGTATGTGAGCAGTATCACCTACGGGCAATGAGTGGCTGGGGGTTGTGCCGGCCCCTTCGCGTGCGCCGCGAAGAGGCCGAGCCTGCTTATCAAAACACCTGATGGGCGACCGCCGCCAGCGCCTTGGTGGCAAGTTCCCGGGTCAGCTCACCCGCCGGCATATGCCGCCCCAGGCGCAGCGCTTGCCCCGCCCACAAGTTGCTGAAGTCGCTATTACCCTGCGGCTCGGTGATCGCGCGCAATGGCATCAACGCCCCACCCGCCAACGGGAAGCACGGTGCCAGCGCACTCATCGGCCCCAGCTCGCGCATGATTCGGTTGTTGATACCTCGTGCCGGGCGGCCGGTGAACAGGTTGGTCAGCGCCGTGTCACTGGCAGGCGCACTGTCCAGCGCCTGGCGATGCGCTGGCGATACCTTGGCCTCGGGGCAGAACAGGTATGCCGTGCCGATCTGCACCGCCGAGGCACCCAGGGCGAGCGCGGCCACCAACCCACGGTGGTCACTGACACCGCCTGCGGCAATCACCGGCACGCTGACCGCATCGGCCACCTGCGGCACCAGGGCGAAGGTGCCGATCTGGCTGGTGATGTCGTCACTGAGGAACATGCCGCGATGGCCACCGGCTTCATATCCCATGGCGATGATCGCGTCGCAACCGTTGCGTTCCAGCCACACGGCCTCTTCCACGGTAGTGGCACTGGACAGCACCTTGGCACCGCTGGCCTTAACCCGCTGTAGCAAGCCGGCCTGGGGCAGGCCAAAGTGGAAACTCACCACCTCCGGGCGCAATGCTTCGACCAGCTGGCAGCTCTGCTCGTCGAAAGGCGCACGGTTGGATACCGGCGTGGGCGCCGAGAAATCGGCACCCACTTCGCTGTAGTAAGGCTCGAGTGCCTGCTTCCAGCGCGCAGCGCGCTCGGCATCGGGCGCTGGCGGCTGGTGGCAGAAGAAATTCAGGTTCAGCGGCCGCCCTGGGCAGCTGGCGCGAAACGCGGCGATTTCGGCGCGTACCTGTTCGCCGCTTAGCATGGCGCAGGGCAGGGCGCCCAGGCCGCCTGCCAGGCCTACGGCAATGGCCATGGGCGAGCCGGTCGCCCCCGCCATGGGCGCCTGAAGAATGGGCAGCTCGATGCCCAGCAGGTCGAGGATACGGCGGTCGGGCCAGTGGCTCATGCGATTCTCCTTGCTTCGGCGGCGAGCGGCGCGGCGGGGGCTTGCTGCAGCTTTTACAGGGCCTTGCTGACCTGGATGTCGCTGATTTTCTCGGCGTCTTCGCCGTGGATTTTGCGCAGGGCCTCGAGAGCTTGCTCTTGCGAGGCATCCGGCATCAGCGCGAAGTCCCAGCGGCGTTGGCCGTCGAGCTTGTATTTGATGACGTACTTGATGGTCTGAGTCATGGTGGCCTTATCTGAGTTTCGACGACGAACGACGGATGATCTTGATCTTGTGGGTCAGGGTTGGCTTGCGGGTGACCGAGATTGGGCGAGTGGTCACGGTATCGATGGTGATGTTCCAGAAGCCAGTGCTGGGCACGGTGATCTTCGCCGGGAACTTCTCGAAATGGCCGCCGTGGTAGGTATGACGGCCGCCGTTCTTGAAGCTGCGGAAGTTGGCGTCGTTCATTAGGCGGATATTGCAGCGCTGGGAGCATTCGATGACGACGATGTCGTCCTCGTTGAGGTGCTCGCGCTGGTGTACGAATTTCATGTGATGCTCCGCAAGGTTTGGATCTGCAAAGGCAAAAGATACCACGATGTGCCGTTACACTGCCGCGCTGTTCGCCGGGCGTAGATAATTCTGCCAAAGCAGGGAGCAAAACCGCCTGGCTGTGGTCGAAGCGAATTCTTGATGGCAGAGGTGCTGCAAATGAAGTGGATGGTGGCGGCGTTGTCGGTGACGCTGGGTGGCTGCGTGAGCGTTACGGAGCTGGAACAATCGCGTGAAACGCTGGATGTGATCTCTGGCAAGAGCCCGCGCGCCTATGCCGATTGCGTCAAGCAGAAGCTGGCTGATACGCGTGACCCGCTGACCGAAGAGCAGCGGGGCGACGGCCTGCGGCTGATCGTGCCGCAGAAGCTCACCTCGGGTGCTGGCCCGGCGGCGTTGGTGGATATCGACAAGCGTGGCAGCGGTAGCAGCATCAAGCTGCACGAGCGGCTGAACAACTTCCCGCTGCGCCTGGGTGACGTGCGCACTGCCGCCACTCAATGCATCTCTGGAAGTTGATCTGAGGCAACGGATGTTCCTTGCTTTGCTTATATGTTTTAAGCCTAAACATATAACAATAGAAAAGGAGCTTCGTGATGACACCGTTGAGACGCGTGGTGATCGGCGGCCTGCTGATCCTGGCCTGGCCGGTGGCCCATGCCACCGAGGGCCAGAAGGTCTTCACCCAGGGTGGGGCCAACCCCGCCGCCATGGCCTGCCTCGGTTGCCATGGCCCGGACGGCAAGGGCATTGCCGCTGCCGGCTTCCCACGTTTGGCCGGGCTACCGGCTGGTTACCTCAGCAAGCAATTGCATGACTGGCGCAACGGCAGCCGCAAGCAGCCGGTGATGGAGCCGCTGGCCAAGGCCCTGAGCGAAGATGAAATCAAGGCCGTCAGCAGCTACCTGGCCAGCCTGCCGGCAGACCCCGCTGGCGACCTGCGCCGCCAGCAGATTGCCAATGACCCTACCACCCGCATGGCCCTGTATGGCGACTGGAGCCGGCAGATTCCTGGCTGTGTGCAATGTCACGGCCCGGGTGGCGGCGGGGTCGGTGAGCACTTCCCGCCCTTGGCCGGCCAGCCCGCCAGTTACCTGGTGGCACAGCTCAATGCCTGGCGCGACGGCAACCGCAGCAATGACCCCAATCAGCTGATGGTCGGCGTGGCCAAAGCCATGACCGATGACGAGATCAAGGCTGTTGCCGAGTTTTTCGCCCGCCCCGCCAGCCAGGAGGTCACGCCATGAAACCAATGATTTCAGCCTTGTTGCTGCTGGCCTTGGGTAGCGCCCAGGCAGCACCGATCGCCATGGAAGACCAGTCGCAGTTGAAGGTGCCCGGTGCGCAGGCGGCGCCGCAGTTCGCGCCGCCCGCTGAAAGCGAGTTGCCTGACAATGCGTTTGGCAAGATGGTGCGCGAAGGCCATGCCTTGTTCGTCGACACCCGCCGGCTGATGCCCGACGCCGTGGGCAATGGCATGAATTGCAGCAACTGCCACCTCGACCAGGGGCGGCTGGCGCATTCCGCGCCGATGTGGGGCGCTTACCCGATGTACCCGGCTTACCGCAAGAAAAACGACAAGGTCAACACGTATGCCGAGCGTATCCAGGGCTGCTTCCAGTTCAGCATGAACGGCAAGCCACCGGCCGCCGACAGCCCGCAAATGACGGCGCTGGCGGTGTATGCGTACTGGTTGTCGACCAAGGCGCCGACTGGCGTGGAAATCGCCGGGCGCGGATACCCCGAGGTGGAGCAGCCCAAGGGGGGGTATGACTTCAAGCGTGGTCAGCAGGTTTACCGCGAACAGTGCGCCATTTGCCATGGTGATGACGGTGAAGGGCAAAAGGTTGCAGGCGAGTATGTGATGCCGCCTCTGTGGGGCCAGGACTCCTACAACTGGGGCGCCGGCATGCATCGCATCAACACCGCTGCGTCGTTCATCAAGTACAACATGCCGTTGGGTAAACCGGGCAGCCTCAGCGACCAGCAGGCCTGGGACGTGGCGGCGTGGATCAACCGCCATGAACGGCCGCAGGACCCGCGGTTGGTGGAGGGTTCCATCGAGAAAACGCGGGTGAAGTTTCATGCCAACGATGGCGTGAACCTGTATGGGCAGAAGGTAGATGGGGTGCTAATCGGGCAGGGCACGGGTAGTTGATGCAGTGCCTGCGCCGGCTTCTTCGCGGGCTTGTGGGAGCAGGCAAGCCCGCGAACAGGCCGGCGCAGGCACCAAGATTTTGCTGTCATCCGCCTGTCATGTATGACCGTAATATTCACGATCCCCCGGAACTATCTACACTGGGATATCTCTATGATGGCATCGGTCGCGATCGGGGGCATTGTAAGGTGACTGCCGCCTGATTAGACTGCGCCGAATTCCACAGGCCTAGCCTTTTGTAAGGACGTTTATGATCAAGAAATGCTTGTTCCCGGCAGCCGGCTACGGCACTCGCTTCCTGCCTGCTACCAAAGCCATGCCCAAGGAGATGCTGCCGGTGGTCAACAAGCCACTGATCCAGTATGGCGTTGAAGAAGCATTGGATGCTGGTCTGAGCGAAATTTCCATCGTGACCGGTCGCGGCAAGCGCGCCCTGGAAGACCACTTCGACATCAGCTACGAGCTGGAAAACCAGATCAAGGGCACCGACAAGGAAAAATACCTGGTGGGTATCCGTCGTCTGCTCGACGAGTGCTCGTTCGCCTACACCCGCCAGACCGAAATGAAAGGCCTGGGCCACGCCATCCTCACCGGCCGCCCGCTGATCGGCGATGAGCCTTTTGCCGTGGTGCTGGCGGACGACCTGTGCGTCAACCTCGACGGCGAAGGTGTTCTGGCGCAGATGGTCGCTTTGTACAAAAAGTACCGCTGCTCGATCGTCGCCATCCAGGAAGTCGATCCGCAGGAGACCAACAAGTACGGCGTCATCGCCGGTGAAGAGATCAAAGATGGCATCTTCCGTGTCGACGCCATGGTCGAGAAACCGAAGCCAGAAGATGCGCCATCGAACCTGGCGATCATCGGCCGTTACATCCTGACCCCGGACATCTTCGAGAAGATCGAGCAGACCGAGCCGGGCAAAGGTGGCGAAATCCAGATCACCGACGCACTGATGAAGCAAGCGGCGGAAGGTAATGTGATCGCCTACAAATTCAAAGGCCGTCGTTTCGACTGCGGTGGTGCCGAGGGCTACATCGAGGCGACTAACTTCTGCTTCGAGAACTTCTACAAAACGGGCAAGGCTTACTGATCAGCCGCTGCTTGTACCCACGCTGAACACTGGGGCTGCTTTGCAGCCCTTCGCGGGCCAGCCCGCTCCTACAGGTCTTGCGCAAGCCTTCAAGGTGGCGCAGTTCCTGTGGGAGCGGGCTGGCCCGCGAAGGGTCGCAAAGCGGCCCCAGTGCGTTATGCTGGGCGCCTGCCTAGGAGAGTGAATACATGGCCTACGATTTTGATCTGTTCGTGATTGGCGCCGGGTCCGGCGGTGTGCGCGCGGCGCGCTTTGCTGCCGGTTTTGGCGCGAAAGTGGCAGTGGCTGAAAGCCGCTACCTGGGCGGTACCTGCGTCAACGTTGGCTGCGTGCCGAAAAAACTGCTGGTGTATGGCGCGCACGTTGCCGACGAACTGGAGCAGGCCGCAGGGTTCGGCTGGACCCTGGAAGAGGGGCATTTCGACTGGGGCACCCTGATTGCCAACAAGAACCGGGAAATCGAACGCCTCAATGGCATCTACCGCAACCTGCTGGTCAACAGCGGGGTGACCCTGCTGCAGGGCCACGCACGGCTGACCGGCGCCAATGAAGTGGAAGTGGACGGCCAGCGCTACAGCGCCGAGCATATCCTCATCGCCACCGGTGGCTGGCCACAGGTGCCGGACATCCCTGGCAAGGAACTGGCCATCACCTCCAACGAAGCCTTCTACCTCAAGGACCTGCCACGCCGGGTGCTGGTGGTGGGCGGTGGCTACATCGCCGTCGAGTTCGCTGGCATCTTCCAGGGCCTGGGGGCCGACACCACGCTGCTGTACCGTGGTGACCTGTTCTTGCGCGGCTTCGATGGCTCGGTGCGTACCCACCTGAAGGAAGAGCTGGAAAAGCGCGGCCTCGACCTGCAGTTCAATGCCGACATCCAGCGCATCGACAAGCTTGATGATGGCAGCCTCAAGGCCACCCTCAAGGACGGCCGTGAGCTGCTCGCCGACTGCGTGTTCTATGCCACTGGCCGGCGCCCGATGCTGGACAACCTGGGCCTGGAAAACACCGGCGTCGAGCTGGACGCGCGCGGCTACATTCGGGTTGATGAGCAATACCAGACCACCGCGCCGTCGATCCTGGCCATTGGCGACGTAATTGGTCGTGTGCAGTTGACGCCGGTGGCGTTGGCCGAGGGCATGGCGGTTGCACGGCGCTTGTTCAAGCCAGAGCAATACCGCCCGGTGGACTACCAGAACATCCCTACCGCGGTGTTCAGCCAGCCGCCAATCGGTACCGTAGGCTTGACCGAGGAGCAGGCGCTGGAGGCCGGGCACAAGGTGCAGGTGTTCGAAAGCCGATTCCGCGCCATGAAGCTGACCCTGACCGACATTCAGGAAAAAACCCTGATGAAGCTGGTGGTCGACGCCGAGACCGATAAGGTGCTGGGCTGCCACATGGTCGGCCCTGACGCTGGCGAGATCATCCAGGGCCTGGGCATTGCGCTGAAAGCCGGTGCGACCAAGCAGCAGTTCGACGAAACCATTGGCGTGCACCCGACGGCAGCCGAAGAGTTCGTGACCATGCGCACCGCCACCCGCTGATCACGCCTAGCCTGTAGGAGCAGCCTTGTGCTGCGAAGAGGCCGGTATGCCTGACAAACAGCTGCCAGGCATACCGGCCTCTTCGCAGCACAAGGCTGCTCCTACAAGGGTAATGCCGATCCATGTGACGGCGCCCAGGCCCGCAATCCTTTGCTCAGCCCATTCCCTTCTATTAATTAACCCCTGTTATAGCCAAAACCAATCGAAAGCATGAGCTTTGCCAATGAGCCTTCAACGGGATGATTAGTTAGGATTCTATCCATCAACTGATTCCAACCCCATGAAGGAGCGTCTCTCATGCCAATCATCAACAGCCAGGTCAAACCGTTCAACGCCACCGCCTACCACAAAGGCGAGTTCGTTCAAGTCAGCGAAGCCGACCTGAAAGGCAAGTGGTCTGTCGTGTTCTTCTACCCGGCCGACTTCACCTTCGTTTGCCCGACCGAGCTGGGTGACCTCGCCGACAACTACGCCGAGTTCCAGAAGCTGGGCGTGGAAATCTACGGTGTGTCCACCGACACCCACTTCACCCACAAAGCCTGGCACGACACTTCGGACACCATCGGCAAGATCGAATACCCGCTGATCGGTGACCCGACCCACGTCATCTCGCGCAACTTCGACGTGCTGATCGAAGAAGCCGGCCTGGCCGATCGCGGTACCTTCGTGATCAACCCTGAAGGCCAGATCAAGATCGTCGAACTGAACGACGGTGGTGTAGGCCGCGATGCTGCCGAACTGCTGCGCAAGGTGAAGGCTGCCCAGTACGTTGCCGCTCACCCAGGCGAAGTGTGCCCGGCCAAGTGGAAAGAAGGCGAGGCCACCCTGGCGCCGTCGCTGGACCTGGTGGGCAAGATCTAAGACTGTGAGCCAGTCGCGGGCGGTAGTCAGCCGCCAAAGCTGAAGTTGTTACCGCCCCGTCAAACGCCCGGGCGACCTCGCCTGGGCGTTTTTGTATCCGAGTTTTGAAAAAGGAATCGCCCGTATGTTGGACGCCACGCTTAAATCGCAACTGAAAACCTACCTGGAGCGGGTCACCCAGCCGATCGAGATCGTTGCCTCCCTCGACGACGGCGCGAAGTCCCGCGAATTGCACGACCTGCTGGTGGAAATTGCCGGCCTGTCGAACCTTATTACCTTCAGCGCGGACGGTACCGATGCCCGTCGCCCGTCGTTCTCGCTGAACCGCCCGGGTGCCGATATCAGCCTGCGCTTCGCCGGCATCCCCATGGGCCACGAGTTCACCTCCCTGGTGCTGGCGCTGCTGCAAGTTGGCGGCCACCCGTCCAAGGCCAGTGCTGAAGTGATCGAACAGATCCAGGCCCTGGAAGGCGAATTCACCTTCGAAACCTACTTCTCGCTGTCGTGCCAAAACTGCCCGGACGTGGTCCAGGCGCTGAACCTGATGGCCGTGCTCAACCCCAACGTGCGCCATGTGGCCATCGATGGTGCGCTGTTCCAGGATGAAGTGGAATCGCGCAAGATCATGGCGGTGCCGAGTATCTACCTGAACGGTGAAGTGTTTGGCCAGGGCCGCATGGGCCTGGAAGAAATCCTTGCCAAGATCGACACCAACGCCGGTGCCCGCCAGGCTGAAAAGATCAACGCCAAGGACGCTTTCGACGTGCTGGTGGTCGGCGGTGGCCCCGCTGGCGCTGCCGCTGCCATCTACGCTGCGCGTAAAGGCATCCGCACCGGTGTTGCCGCCGAGCGTTTCGGCGGCCAGGTGCTCGACACCCTGGCCATCGAGAACTTCATCTCGGTGCAGGAAACCGAAGGGCCGAAGCTGGCCACGGCGCTGGAAGAGCACGTCAAGCAGTACGACGTCGACATCATGAACCTGCAGCGCGGTGAAGCGCTGATTCCCGCAACCGAGGGCGGCCTGCACGAAGTTCGCCTGGCGGGTGGTGCGTCGCTGAAGGCCAAGACCGTGATCCTGGCGACGGGTGCCCGCTGGCGCGAAATGAACGTGCCGGGCGAGCAGGAGTACCGCGCGCGTGGCGTGGCCTACTGCCCGCACTGTGACGGCCCGCTGTTCAAGGGTAAGCGCGTGGCGGTGATCGGCGGTGGCAACTCGGGCGTGGAAGCAGCCATCGACCTGGCCGGTATCGTCGCCCAAGTGACGCTGATCGAGTTCGACAGCCAACTGCGCGCCGATGCGGTATTGCAACGCAAACTGCACAGCCTGCCGAACGTGAAAGTGATCACCAGCGCGCTGACCACCGAGGTGTTGGGCAATGGCGAGAAAGTGACCGGCCTGCGCTACAAGGACCGCACCACCGATGAACAGCACGAAGTGGCGCTGGAAGGTATCTTCGTGCAGATTGGCTTGCTGCCCAATACCGACTGGCTGAAAGGTACCGTCGAGCTGTCGCCGCGTGGCGAGATCATCGTCGACGCCAAGGGCCAGACCAGCATCCCGGGTGTGTTTGCGGCGGGTGACGTGACGACCGTGCCGTACAAGCAGATCGTCATTGCAGTGGGCGAGGGCGCCAAGGCTTCGCTGGCGGCTTTCGACCACCTGATCCGCACTTCGGCGCCGGCATAAGCCTGTACTGGCCTCTTCGCGGCTAAAGCCGCTCCTACAGGTGTTGCGCAGATTCTGAAATCTGTGCGGTCCTGTAGGAGCGGCTTTAGCCGCGAAGAGGCTAGTACAAGCAAATCGTGGCCTGAGGGTGTCTATGATTAGTGCAGACACCTTCAGGAGCTGTGAACATGACCCTGATCAGCCGCGAACCTTGGTGGCTAGTTCCCCCAAGCCCCGGGCAGAAAGAGCAGGACCTGCACTGGGGCTACCTGGAAATCTACGCCGACGGCCGCACCGTGTTCGTCGATCAGCGCCCCAGTGACCGGGAACTGGCCGAACGCAAGAGCTGCCGCAACTTCCCCGACCCCGAACCGTGACGGCTCAGCCTTCCAGCTCGGCCAGGCGTGCCTCCAGCGCCGCAATACGCGCTTCGAGGGCTTCGATGCGCTCTTCCGACACACTACCACCACTGCTGCGTGCGCCACCTTCCTGCTGGCGGGCGGCGAGGATCGCCTCGATTTCCGCCGGGTCGCCCAAGGCGTGGGTGTAGCGGTCTTCACGCTGGCCGGCCTGGCGTGGCAGGTGCAAGGCCAGGTCCCGCGAGATAAGGCGCTCCAGTTGATGCTGGATCTGCTCGGTGTCGTCAAAGTCGTGCAAGCGGTTGCTGCGGGTCAGCAGTTCGTTGAGGGTTTGCGGGCCGCGCAGGAACAGCAAACCCATCAGCACCAGTTGCGCTGGCACCAGCTCCAGTGCCTTGTCTACCCGCTGCTCCCAGCGGTCGGCACGGCTGCCCATCTGCAGGCGGGTCATGTCTTGCCCCTCAAGAGCGCGCAAGGCTTGGCCCACCTGGCCTTGGGTGAGGTTCATCACAGGTTCCCGGCTGGTCTTCTGATTGCAGGCCAGGACCAGAGCATTGAGGGTCAGCGGGTAGCTTTCCGGGCTGGTGGCCTGCTTTTCGATCAGCGAGCCGAGAACGCGGATCTCGATGCTGTTGAAGCGGCCTTCACCGGCGGTTTCGTGTTCTGACATGGCCCTGTCTCAATGGCTGGGGAAAGGCCACTAGGGTAGGTAATGCCGTCGCGTAAGGCAATTGGGGCCGCAAGGCGGCCCCGAACATCTCAAGCGTTGCGCCGTTCTTCGGCCTGGCATGCCGCGGCAGTGAACAACACGTCGGTCGAAGAATTGAGCGCCGTTTCGGCCGAATCCTGCAACACGCCGATAATGAAGCCCACCGCCACCACCTGCATGGCAATTTCGCTGGGGATGCCAAACAGGCTGCACGCCAGCGGAATCAGCAGCAGCGAGCCGCCGGCCACACCCGAGGCGCCGCAGGCACACACCGCCGCTACCACGCTGAGCAGCACGGCGGTCGGCAGGTCTACCGGAATACCCAAGGTATGCACGGCGGCCAGGCTCAGCACGGTAATGGTGATCGCCGCACCGGCCATGTTGATGGTCGCGCCCAGGGGGATCGACACCGAGTAGGTGTCCTCATGCAGGCCAAGGCGTTCCGACAACGCCAGGTTGACCGGGATGTTGGCCGCCGAGCTGCGGGTGAAGAACGCGGTGATGCCGCTTTCGCGCAGGCACAGCAGGGTCAATGGGTAGGGGTTGCGGCGGATCTTCCAGAACACGATCAGCGGGTTCATCACCAGCGCCACGAACAGCATGCAGCCGATCAGCACCGCCAGCAGGTGCAGGTAGCCGAGCAGGGCGTCGAGGCCCGACTGGGCCAGGGTGGAGCTGACCAGGCCAAAGATGCCCAGTGGGGCGAAACGGATGACCACGCGCACGATCAGGGTTACGCCATTGGACAGGTCCTCGACCACGGTACGGGTGGTTTCGCCGGCATGGCGCAGGGCAATGCCCAGGCCAATGGCCCAGGTCAGCACGCCGATGAAATTGGCGTTGAGCAGTGCGTTGATCGGGTTGTCGACCGCGCTCAGCAGCAGGTTCTGCATCACTTCGGCAATGCCGCCCGGGGCGCTGAGCGTGGCCTCGCCGGTGCTTAGCACCAGATGGGACGGGAACAGCATGCTGGCAACCACGGCCACCACTGCTGCGGCAAAGGTGCCCAGCAGGTACAGCCAGAGGATCGGGCGAATGTGGGTTTCCTGGCCGTGGCGATGGTTGGCGATCGACGCCATGACCAGGATGAACACCAGCACCGGCGCAACCGCCTTCAGGGCGCTGACGAACACCTTGCCGAGGAAGGCCAGGTCGCGGGCGATGGCAGGTGCCAGCAGCGCGAGGGCGATGCCGGCGAGCAGGCCGATGACGATCTGCGTCACCAGGCTGGTGCGGTTGAGGAGGCGGAGGAAGGGGGTCATGTGCAGCGGTATCTCGGAATCTGGAAAGGGCGGACTTTACCATAGAGGCCCGTAGGGCATGCCTGGCCTTGTGCTTACAGGTTCAGCGCGTGGCTATGGTCAATGGTGGCTACCAATGGAACAGCTCCCGCCGCGCGCCCTCGGTAATCGCCATGATCCCCGGGTGCTTGACCTTGCGCTCCACCGAAATGGCATAGAACGACTCGTGCACGGCTTCGGTCTGGCCGATCAGCTCCACGCCATACTGGCGACATACCTCCTCGGCGATCACGCTGGGGGCAACGAAAATGCCGCTCCCCGATTGCCCGAACGCCTGCATCAAGGCACTGTCATCGAACTCCCCCACGATTCGAGGCTGCACCTGTTGCTCGCCCAGCCACCGCAGCAGGCGGCTGCGCACTACGGTTTCCTGGCCAGGAACAAGCAGCGGAGCATCCTGCAGACAGGCCGGAAAAGGGCCGTCCAGGCGTTGTGCCAGCGCGGGAGTGGCGAAAAAGCTCAGCCCGCATTCGCCAAGCTTCTGGCTGTAGCCCTTGATGTCCAGGTGGTTGGGCATGGGGCTGTCGGAAATCACCAGGTCCAGGCGCTGGATGGCCAGGTCTGCCAGCAACCGCTCGAGTTTGTCTTCGCGGCAGTTGATACGCAGCACCTCATCCAGTTCCATGGTGGGTGCCAGCAGGCGGTAGACGATGGATTTGGGTACCACGTCGGCCACCCCCACGCGGAACAGAATCTGCTCCTGTGGGCCGGCCCGCAGCATGGCTTCCAGTTCGCCGCCGATCTGGAACATCTGCTCGGCGTACACCAACGTCTGGCGGCCGGTTTCGGTCAGTTCCAGCTGGCGGCCGGCGCGCTGGAACAGTTCCAGCCCGTAGGTTTGCTCGAACAGGGTGATCTGCCCGCTGATGGTTTGCGGTGTGAGGTTCAGTTGTTGGCTGGCACGGGTGATGCTGCCGGTTTTGGCCACTGCCCAGAAGTAATGCAACTGGCGATAGTTGAGCACCGTCGGTCGTTCCGATTCGTAAAAACCGAAGTATACGCCATGAAAATACGAATTTTCCTGAACTATTGGCGTCTCTAGAATGCACGGCATCAGGCGCCATGCGCCGCCGGGATTTTTCAAGCGAGGACACCATGCTACAACTCAAATCCATCGGCACCCCGTTGGTGCTGGCCTTGGCCCTGTTCACCCTTGCCGGTTGCGACCAGGCCGAGAAATCCGCCCAGCAGATGCTCGACCAGGCCGCACAATCGGCCAAGCAGGCCATCGACGATACCAACAAGGCTGCCCAGCAGGCGTTGAGCGATGCCATCGGCAACGAAGGGCAGAAGCCCAAGGATGCCGAGAAAAAAGAAGAAACCCAGGAAATCTGACCCCAACCGCCGCTGCAGGATCTGAACAATGGAATATTTGCTGGAACTCGTCGCTAGCCCTACCGCCTGGGTTGCCCTGGCTACGCTGGTGGCCATGGAAGTTGTACTGGGTATCGACAACCTGATCTTCATCTCGATCCTGACCAACAAGCTGCCGGTGGAGTACCGCTCCAAGGCGCGGCGTATCGGTATCAGCATGGCCTTGGTCATGCGCCTGGCCTTGCTCAGCACCGTGGCCTGGATCGTGCAACTGACCGACCCGGTGTTCGAAGTGTTCGGCAACGCCTTCTCGTGGAAAGATGTGATCCTGATTGCCGGTGGCCTGTTCCTGCTGTGGAAGGCAACCAAGGAGATTCACGAAAGCGTCGACCCGCACGGTGCCAAGGAAGAAGCCAAGGTTGGTTCGACAGTGACCCTGGGCTTTGCCGCGGCGATCTTCCAGATCCTGCTGCTGGACATCGTTTTCTCGGTCGACAGCATCATTACCGCCGTGGGCATGACCGAGCACCTGCCGATCATGATCATTGCCGTGATCACCGCTGTGATCGTGATGATGGTGGCCGCCGACCCGCTGGCCAACTTCATCAACGACAACCCGACCGTGGTGATGTTGGCCCTGGGCTTCCTGATCATGATCGGCATGACGCTGATCGCCGAAGGCTTTGGCGCTCATGTACCGAAAGGTTATGTGTATGCGGCCATGGCGTTCTCGACAGCTATCGAGATCCTCAACATCCTGGCTCGTCGGGCGCGCTTGAAGCGTGAGGCAGCTGAAGGTTGATGTAAAAGCGGGGCGCATTGCGCCCCATTCGCGGGCAAGCCCGCTCCCACAGGTAAATCACAGCGCCGTGGCATTGTGAGGCACCTGTGGGAGCGGGCTTGCCCGCGAATGGGCTTCAGGAAATTTTGAGGTCAGTGCACCCCGGCATGCCGCCGCGCCCGCCGTACTGGCTGTGGCTTGGCCGGGGCCTGCGGTGGCAGGTGATGATGTTGCGCATGCCGCCGCACGATACGCAGCACACCCCACAGCATGGCGGCTGCAACGCTCAGCCACATGCCTACCAGCATGAGAATTGCCAGGGTCAGGCTCATCTGTGCCTCCATCTCTACGGCACGCGCTCGATTGGCCAGCGCATGCCTTCCAGACACTGCTTTAGTCTAGCCCTTCGCCTGTGACGTTCCATCGAACAAAGGTCTATCGCTTGGTCCGATTCGCTCCAAGCCGCTGTCGGACTATACCCACGCCGCTGTCGGACCTATGATCGGTGGCCAGAGCCGGGCGCTGCCTGCCTGGCGTTGGAACAAGCGAGTGTCCATGGAGCAACATTCCTTCAAAACGGCCCCTCGGCGGTTGTTGGCTGCCTGTCTGATGGCCGTCACCCTGGCCGGCTGTGCCAGCGCACCGCCCAGCAACCTCAAGGGTTTGCCGCAGCGAGTCGAAATCAGCAGCGTGCCGTTCTACCGTGGCAATGCCAACCACAGCGGGGCCATGGCGCTGGCGGCAGTGCTGTCGCAACAGGGTGCACCGATCACGCCGGGGCTTCTGGACAAACCGCTGAACTTGCCCCAGGGCGCCGAAGCGCTGGACACCGGCATCCCCCGTGTGGCGCGGGACTACGGCATGGTGGTGTACCCGCTGGACAAGCAGTTGGACGCACTCTTGACCCAAGTGGCGGCGGGCAACCCGGTGCTGCTGCGTTACGAAGAGGGTTCGGCCTGGTGGGGCGAGCCGCGGTATGCGGTGCTGATCGGTTATGACCGCTACAAGCAGCGGGTGCTGTTGCGCTCTGGCATGCACCGACGGCAGGTGATGGCATTCGATGAGTTTGCCTCGGCGTGGGCGAAGCAGGGGAGCTGGGCGGTGCTGGTGCAGCCACCGCGGCAATTGCCGGCCCAGGTGGATCGCCAGCGCTGGTTGACGGCTGCGGATGAGCTGGCCAGGGCGGGGCAGGAGATTGCGGCGAAGCAGGCGGTGAGTAGCCTGGGTAAATAGCGTTGCCTGCGTCGGCCCTTTCGCGGGCACGCCCGCTCCCACAAGGATGGTGCCACCAGCACAAATCCTGTGGGAGCGGGCGTGCCCGCGAAGAGGCCTTGCCTGCTTACATCAGAAGCCCAGACGATCGCGCAGGCTGTAGTACCAGGCACCGATGGCGCTGAACGGTACGCGCAGCATCTGGCCACCCGGGAACGGGTAGTGCGGCAGGCCGGCAAAGGCGTCGAAACGCTCCGCCTGGCCGCGCAGGGCCTCGGCCAGTACTTTGCCCGCCAGGTGGGTGTAGGTGACGCCGTGGCCCGAGCAACCCTGCGAGTAATAGATGTTGTCGCCGATTCGACCAACCTGTGGCAAGCGCGACAGGGTCAGCAGGAAGTTGCCGGTCCAGGCGTAATCGATCTTCACGTTCTTCAGCTGCGGGAACGCCTTGAGCATCTTCGGACGGATGATCGCCTCGATGTTGGCCGGGTCACGCGCGCCGTATACCACACCACCACCGAAGATCAGGCGCTTGTCGCTGGTCAGGCGGTAGTAGTCGAGCAGGTAGTTGCAGTCCTCGACGCAGTAGTCCTGCGGCAGCAGGGTGCGTGCCAGTTCCTCGCCCAGCGGCTCGGTGGTGATCACCTGGGTGCCGCACGGCATGGATTTGGCGGCCAGCTCTGGCACCAGGTTGCCCAGGTAGGCGTTGCCGGCCACGATGATGAACTTGGCGCGGACCTTGCCCTGCGGGGTATGGACCACCGGGTTGGCGCCCCGCTCGATGCGTACGGCCGGGGTTTGCTCATAGATGATGCCGCCGAGCGACTCGACTGCGGCAGCTTCGCCCAGGGCCAGGTTCAGCGGGTGGATGTGGCCGCCGCTCATGTCGAGCATGCCGCCGATGTAGCTGTCGCAGGCAACCACTTCGCGGATGCGCTTTTGGTCCATCAGCTCCAGCTGATTATGGCCAAAGCGTTCCCACAGGCGCTTTTGCGACTCCAGGTGGCCCATCTGCTTGCTGGTAAGGGCGGCGAACACGCCACCGTCTTTCAGGTCGCACTGAATGTTGTACTTGGCCACGCGCTCACGAATGATGCGGCCGCCTTCGAAGGCCATGTGGCCCAGCAGTTGTGCCTGTTTCGGGCCAACGGTGCGTTCGATGACATCGATGTCGCGGCTGTAGCTGTTGACGATCTGGCCGCCGTTGCGGCCCGACGCGCCGAAGCCGACCTTGGCCGCTTCGACGATGCTCACCTTGAAGCCGTTCTCCAGCAGGAACAGGGCGCTGGAAAGGCCGGTGTAGCCGGCGCCGATGATGCACACATCGGTTTCCACCTCACCCTGCAGCGCCGGACGTGGCGGCACCGGGTTGGCCGAGGCGGCGTAGTAGGACTGGGGGTAGGGGGTGTTAGCCATGCTGCAGGAACCTCGTGTTTTATATTTTTAACGAATGTACCGATGCTATCAATAATAATAAACACCCGCTAGTCGTCTGGTGAAAATCCTTTACGGGGTGCCTAGCTGCTTCCCTTTATATAAAGAGTTTAAGATTCAGTAGCTTAGCGCGAAAAAAAGTGTTGACAGGGTTTTTGGAATGCGTAAAATGCGCACCACACGACAGGCACATAGCTCAGTTGGTTAGAGCACCACCTTGACATGGTGGGGGTCGTTGGTTCGAGTCCAATTGTGCCTACCAAATCGAAGAGGGGTGATCCGCAAGGGTCACCCTTTTTTCATTGCCGATATTTTGTAGCCAACGCTCACCGTGCAGGAGCGGCCTTGTGCTGCGAAAAAGGTCGGTACGCAACAGGCGCAAAGCGCTCGCATTCGAAAGTTTCTGATTTTTATCAAAAAAAAGCTTTACAGGTACGCATTCGATCACTAATATGCGCACCACACGACAGGCACATAGCTCAGTTGGTTAGAGCACCACCTTGACATGGTGGGGGTCGTTGGTTCGAGTCCAATTGTGCCTACCAAATCGAAAAAGGGCGATCAGCAATGATCGCCCTTTTTGCATTTGCGTCCGAGGCAGCGTGTAACGTTTGGTCGCAGTTAGGGCATGGTCCGGCATGCTAGAATCCGCCCCTTCGAATTTGGAGGTACACGCGTGCGCAAACTGGCTGTGGTAATGGCAGTGCTCGCCCTGGCGGGCTGTGAGAACGAGGTCGAAGGCGTGCACAAACAGGTTGCCGAGCACCTGCACAACCCCAAGACCGCCAAGTTCGGCAACGTACGGATCGACACCCAGGGCACCATTTGCGGCCAGGTCCGCGGCAAGGATGATGCTGGGCAGTACGAAGCCTACCGCAGCTACGTGGCGATCAAGCGCGATGGCCAGTACGACATCATTGTCGACGACACCGGCAACAACCTGCGTATTCGCGAGCTGTGCGGTGGTGCCGACCTGCAGCGGCGTGCCGAAGCGCTGGCAGACCAGCCGGCACCCCAGGGTTGGGATGTGGAAGTGGTGCAGGGCGCCAACATGGGCGCGCTGAGCGACATGACGGCGCGCCTGATCGAGAAGGGTATCCCGTCGTCTGTCGAGTACCGCAACGGCAAACCCGTGGTGCTGATGGGGCCGTTCCCGACCCGCGAAGAAGCGCAAGCGCGCAGAGATGAAGTGATGGCCAAGCTGGGTACCGATTCGGTGGTTATCCAGCACGGCGTAGCTCGTTGAACCCGCTCCCACAAGGCGATTTCAACCCAGTGCGTGCAGCCCAGTCGGGCTCGTGCTAGACATTCCTCACACAAGTTTGGCTATGCTTGGGTTGGGAGATGCCAAACGGGGAGGGCCTCATGTCTACACTGGAGCGGGCCATTGCCGTGGCCGCCAGGGCGCATGAAGGGCAGCACGACAAGGGTGGGGCGGCTTATATCCTCCACCCGTTACGCGTGATGATGCGGGTTTCCACACCTGAACAACGGATTGTCGCGGTGCTTCACGATGTGATCGAAGACACCCCGCTGACCCTGTCCGACCTGGCGCGCGAGGGCTTCGCGCTGAAAATCCTGGCCGCGCTGCTGGCGCTTAGCCGTCGTGAGGGCGAGGCTTACCAGGACTTCGTGGTACGCCTGGGCGATGACCCGCTGGCGCGTACCGTCAAGCTGGCCGACCTGGCCGACAACAGTGACCTCTCACGCATCCCCTGCCCAGGCCCCGCCGACCTCGCGCGCTTGGCCCGTTATCGGGAAGCCAGCGCGTACTTGCAGGCGTTGGCGTGAGGTTCAGCCACAGGCCTTGAGTAGGTGCGCGCGATCATGCCGAGGGTCGACGGGCGCGGCATCTTCGTGGTCAGTCTTCTTTCGGCACAGTCCAGAAAATCTGTACGCCGCCGTCGTCACGGTGGGCGAGGGTGACGTTGTCGTTCTCGGCGATCTCCTCGAGCAAAGTCTCCCAGTCATCCGGGCTTTCCTGCTCCAGGCGGAAGATCAGCGCCGCACGGCTGCGCTGGGCGGTGGGGCTGTTGATGATCTTCTGGATGCGGACACCCAGCTGTTCATAGCTGCTTGGAGTGGCGGAGGCGGTGCTGGACACGAGCTGTTCCTTATTTTGCTGTATGTGCATACAGTATTTCACTGTAAGTAAAATCGCAACAGCTTGTCAGGGCATGGTTGGCATCAATGTGCCGATTCTCGTGGGGGCAGTCCATCTCTGTAGGAGCAGCCTTGTGCTGCGAAGAGGCCGTAACTGCTGGAGATGGTCTTTTGCCTTACCGGCCTCTTCGCAGCACAAGGCTGCTCCTACAGGTACGGCGCAAGCCTGGAGGGGTGCGCGGCCCTCAGCGCCAGCACGCCGGCGCTGAGGGGGAGCACTCAGTACTCCCAGAAGATCCGCTGCAGCTCCTTGCTGTCCTGGGTTTTGGTCATTGCCACCATGGCCAGAATCCGCGCCTTCTGCGGGTTCAGATCGTGGGCCACTACCCAGTCGTTCTTGTCATCCGGCTGTTCGGCGTTGCGCAGCACGAAACCACCTTGGTTGACGTGCGACGAACGGATGATCTGCACACCGTTCTTGCGCAGCTCTTGCAGTGCTGGCACCACCCGCGACGACACCGAGCCGTTGCCGGTACCGGCATGGATCAGCGCCTTGGCACCATTCTGCGCCAGCGCCTTGTAGGCGGTATCGGTGACATTGCCATAGCCATAGGCGATGTCCACCTGCGGCAGGCTGCTGATCTGCTTGATATCGAACTCGGAATTGACCGTGTGGCGCTTGGCTGGCAGGCGGAACCAGTAGGATTTGCCTTCCACCACCATGCCCATCGGGCCCCAGGCGCTCTTGAAGGCTTCGGTCTTGATGTTGACCGACTTGCTCACGTCACGGCCGGACTGGATCTCGTCGTTCATGGTCACCAGTACGCCCTTGCCACGCGACTGCTTGTCGCTGGCCACGGCCACGGCGTTGTACAGGTTGAGCATACCGTCAGCGGACATGGCGGTGCCCGGTCGCATCGAACCGACCACCACGATCGGTTTGTCGGTCTTTTCCACCAGGTTGAGGAAATAGGCGGTTTCTTCGAGGGTGTCGGTGCCGTGGGTGATGACGATACCGTCGACATCCTTGCTTTCGGCCAGCTCGGCGACGCGTTTACCCAGTTTCAGCAGGTCATCGTTGCTGATGCTTTCAGAAGCGATCTGCATCACTTGTTCGCCGCGTACGTTGGCGATGTCGGCCAGTTCCGGCACGCCGGCGATGAGCTTGTCGACGCCCAGCTTGGCAGCCTGGTAGGTAGCGCTGTTGGCGGCGCTGGCACCGGCGCCGGCAATGGTACCGCCGGTGGCGAGGATGACCACGTTGGCCAGCTTCTGTTGGGTTTCGGCTTCCTTGGCCGACGCGCTGGTTGGCAGGATCAGCAGCAGGGCGAGTGCGCTGGGGGCGAAGGTTTTCAGTGCGGCATTCATCGTTATTGTTCTCTCTCTTCCTAGTGAGATAGTTATTGAGTCGCGCAGGGCTTCAGGCATGTTTCGTACCAGCTTGCGGGAATCAGCGTAGGCGTGGCCTCGGGCCATGAAAGGGGGCGTATTCCATTCGAAATTCCGAACAAGCATAGGAAAGGGTGTTCGGTTTTTCGGAAAAAACTGGATAATCAGCCCAGCAGTGATTTGGCCTCCGAAAGCCGAACGGATTTGACAAACCTCGATCCTGTTTCCATAGTTAGGTATCGCAAACGTTTGCTATCCGATAAAAAACACAAAATTCGGAGTCATCGTTCATGAAACTGCCGTTCCCCGGTCGTCTGCTGGCCCTTGCCGTTGTTTCTTCGCTAACCCTCGCCTTGCCATTGTCTGCTGCCCACGCCGAAGACAAGCCCAAGGTCGCCCTGGTCATGAAGTCACTGGCCAACGAGTTCTTCCGCACCATGGAAGACGGTGCCAAGGACTATCAGAAAACCCACGCCGCTGAGTTCGACCTGATCGCCAACGGCATCAAGAACGAAACCGACACCGGCGAACAGATCCGCATCGTCGAGCAGATGGTCAATTCCGGCGCCAAGGCCCTGGTGATTGCCCCGGCCGATTCCAAGGCGCTGGTGTCGGCAGTGAAGAAGGCCATGGACCAGGGCGTGGTGGTGATCAACATCGACAACCGTCTGGACCCAGAACTGCTCAAGAGCAAAGGCATCAGCGTACCCTTCGTCGGCCCTGACAACCGCAAGGGCGCGCGCCTGGTCGGCGACTACCTGGCCAGCCAGAAGCTCAAGGCCGGCGACCAGGTGGGTATCATCGAAGGCGTGCCGACCACCACCAACGCCCAGCAGCGCACCGCCGGCTTCAAGGACGCCATGGAAGCCGCGCAAATGAAGATCGTTTCGGTACAAAGCGGCAATTGGGAAATCGACAAAGGCAATGCTGTCGCCGCCTCCATGCTCAACGAATACCCCGACCTGAAAGCGCTGCTGGCCGGCAACGACAGCATGGCCTTGGGCGCCGTGTCGGCCGTGCGCGCCGCGGGCAAGACTGGTCAGGTGCAAGTGGTGGGCTATGACAACATCAATGCCATCAAACCGATGCTTGCCGATGGCCGCGTACTCGCCACCCTCGACCAGGCCGCCAGCCAGCAGGCGGTGTACGGCATTCAGGCGGCGCTGAAGATGGTCAAGGGCGAAAAGCCTGACGTGGATGCCGACAACGTCATCCAGACCCCGGTCCAACTCATCACCAAACCCTGATCGCTGGCAGGAGATACGGCCATGCCTGCATCGGCCAACGAAGTGGTGCTCGCCGCCAGCGGCCTGGGCAAGACCTACACCCAGCCGGTGCTCGGCGAGGTCAGCCTAAGCCTGCGGGCGGGCGAAGTGCTGGCCCTGACCGGCGAGAACGGCGCGGGCAAGAGTACGCTGTCCAAGCTCATCAGCGGCCTGGAGGTGCCTACCACCGGGCACATGACCTATCGCGGCCAGCCGTATGCGCCCGCCAGCCGCAGCGAGGCCGAACGCCTGGGAGTGCGCATGGTCATGCAGGAGTTGAACCTGCTGCCGACGCTGACCGTGGCGGAAAACCTGTTCCTCGACAACCTGCCTAGCCGCTTTGGCTGGATCAATCACAAGCGCCTGCGCCAGTTGGCCATGGCCGCCATGGCCCAGGTCGGGCTCGATGCCATCGACCCGGATACCCCGGTCGGCGAACTGGGCATCGGCCATCAGCAGATGGTCGAGATCGCCCGTAACCTGATCGGTGACTGCCATGTGCTGATTTTCGACGAGCCTACTGCCATGCTCACTGCGCGCGAGGTGGAGTTGCTGTTCACCCAGATCGAGCGCCTGCGCCAGCGCGGCGTGGCCATCGTCTATATTTCGCACCGCCTGGAAGAGTTGCAGCGCGTGGCCCAGCGCATCGTCGTGCTGCGTGATGGCAGGCTGGTGTGCGATGAGCCGATTCAGCGCTACAGCAGCGCCGAACTGGTCAACCTGATGGTCGGCCGCGAGCTGGGCGAGCATATCGACCTGGGCCGCCGGCAGATCGGTGCACCGCTACTCAAGGTCGACAAACTCAGCCGCGCTGACAAGGTGCGCGAGGTGTCGTTCGAAGTCAGGGCCGGGGAAATCTTTGGCATCTCCGGCCTGATCGGCGCCGGCCGTACCGAGTTGCTGCGCCTGATCTACGGTGCCGACCGCGCCGACAGCGGCAGCATCGCCCTCGGCCAGCCGCCGCAGGCAGTGACCGTCGACTCGCCCAAGGCGGCCGTGCGGGCCGGTATCGCACTCATCACCGAAGACCGTAAAGGCGAAGGCCTGCTGTTGACGCAATCGATCAGCGCCAACATCGCCTTGGGCAACCTGGGCGCGGTCTCGCGAGCCGGGGTGCTCGATGGCGAGGCGGAAAAGGCCCTGGCCGAACGCCAGATCCAGGCCATGCGTATTCGCAGTGCTGGTGCGCAGCAGGTGGTGGGCGAGTTATCTGGCGGCAACCAGCAGAAGGTGGTGATCGGCCGTTGGCTGGAGCGCGATTGCCAGGTGCTGCTGTTCGACGAACCCACCCGTGGCATTGACGTTGGCGCCAAGTTCGACATCTATGGCCTGCTGGCCGAATTGGCGCGCCAGGGCAAGGCCCTGGTGGTGGTGTCCAGCGACCTGCGCGAGCTGATGCTGATCTGCGACCGCATCGCCGTGCTGTCCGCCGGCCGCTTGATCGACACCTTCGCGCGTGAGCATTGGACCCAGGACCAGCTGTTGGCCGCCGCCTTTGCCGGATATCAGAAACGTGACGCACTGCTGCACGATGCAGCGCCCAGGATGGATGCATGAAAACCACCCCGCTAGACAGCCAAGGCGCCGCTCCCGTGCGCCGCAGTGGCACGTACTTTGGCTTGGCCACTTACTTGGGCTTGGCCGGCGCCTTGCTGGCGATGATCGTGCTGTTCTCGTTCCTCAGCAGCCACTTCTGGTCTTACAACACCTTCAGCACCCTGGCTAACCAGATCCCGGACCTGATGGTGCTGGCAGTGGGCATGACCTTTGTGTTGATCATCGGCGGCATCGACCTGTCGGTGGGCTCGGTGCTGGCGCTGGCCGCCTCGGCGGTGAGCGTGGCGATTCTCGGCTGGGGCTGGGGCGTGCTGCCCTCGGCGTTGCTGGGCATGGCCGTGGCCGCGCTGGCTGGCAGCATCACCGGTGGCGTGACCGTGGCCTGGCGTATCCCGTCGTTCATCGTCTCGCTCGGCGTGCTGGAAATGGCCCGCGGTCTGGCCTATCAGTTCACTGACTCGCGCACCGCGTATATCGGCGATGCCTATGCTTGGTTCTCCAACCCGATCGCTTTTGGTATTTCGCCGGCGTTCATCATTGCCCTGCTGGTCATCGTGTTGGCCCAGCTGGTGCTGACCCGCACCGTATTCGGCCGTTACCTGATCGGCATCGGGACCAACGAAGAGGCCGTACGCCTCGCCGGCATCGACCCGCGCCCCTACAAGGTGCTGGTGTTCGCCCTGATGGGCCTGCTCGCCGGCCTGGCCGCGCTGTTCCAGATCTCGCGGCTGGAAGCCGCCGACCCCAATGCCGGCTCTGGCCTGGAACTGCAGGTAATTGCCGCCGTAGTGATTGGCGGCACCAGCCTGATGGGCGGGCGTGGCTCGGTCATCAGCACCTTCTTTGGCGTGCTGATCATTTCCGTGCTGGCCGCCGGGCTGGCGCAAATCGGCGCCAGCGAACCGACGAAGCGCATCATCACCGGGGCGGTAATCGTCATCGCCGTGGTGCTCGACACTTACCGTAGCCGGCGTGCAGGCCGGCGGAACTGACAACATGGCAACCATCAAAGATGTCGCGGCACTGGCGGGTATTTCCTACACCACCGTGTCCCATGTATTGAACAAGACCCGTCCCGTCAGCGAGCAGGTGCGGCTGAAAGTGGAAGCCGCCATTATCGAACTGGACTACGTGCCCAGTGCGGTGGCGCGATCACTCAAGGCACGCAGCACGGCCACCATCGGCCTGCTGGTGCCCAACAGCGTCAACCCGTATTTCGCCGAGTTGGCGCGGGGTATCGAAGATGCCTGCGAGCGCAATGGCTACTGCGTGATCCTGTGCAACTCCGACGACAATCCGCAGAAGCAACGCAGCTACCTGCGCGTGTTGCTGGAAAAGCGCATTGACGGCTTGGTGGTGGCCTCGGTGGGCCAGGACAGCGACCTGCTGCAAAGCCTGGCCTGCGTGCGCACACCCATGGTCATCGTCGACCGCGAGCTGGAGGGCGTCGATGCCGACTTGGTACGCATCGACCACGAGCAAGGTGCGTACCTGGCCACTCAGCACCTGCTGCAGCTGGGCCACCGTGACATCGCTTATATCGGCGGCCCTGCCACGACCGGCGTTACCCAATTGCGCCTGAGCGGCTTCCGTCGCGCCATGACCGAAGTCGGTGCGCCGGTGCTGGGCAACCGTGTGCTGCACTGCGATTTCACCAGCCCGGGTGGCCATGCGGCGGCGGCGCAGGTGTTGCAAGGCAAGCGGCCCACCGCGATTTTTGCCGGCAACGACATGATCGGTTTCGGCGTGCTGCGTGCTGCCGCCGAGCGCAATATCAGCGTGCCCGGCGAGCTGTCGGTAATCGGCTTCGACGACATCGAGCTCAGCCGCTACGTGTACCCGCCGTTGACCACGGTGGGCCAGTCGATCCGTGAGCTGGGTGAGAGTGCTGCCTCGCTGCTGCTGACGCGTATCGGTACACCCCGGCAAGGTGCGGCGGAGCAACGCATCGTTGCGCCGCGCATCGTCTTGCGGGAGTCCACCGGGCCGCGCCCGGACCTGTTCAATGATTACCGCTAACGCTAAGGAAACGTCATGAAAGCCAAGGTTGTGGTGGTCGGCAGCCTCAATATGGACCTGGTGGCGCGCGCCCAGCGCTTGCCCCGGGCCGGCGAAACACTCCCCGGTGAAAGCTTTTTCACCGTGCCGGGTGGCAAGGGTGCCAACCAGGCCGTGGCCGTGGCACGGTTGGGCGGCAGCGTGGCGATGATCGGCAATGTGGGTAACGATGATTACGGTCGGCAACTGCACCGGGCCTTGTATGTCGAGGGCATCGACTGCCAGGGCGTCAGTACTTGCCCTGGGGTGAGCAGCGGTGTCGCACTGATCACCGTGGATGCCGCCAGCCAGAACTGCATCGTCATCATTCCTGGCGGCAACGGCCTGTTGACGCCGGCGTCGGTGGCGCGTTTCGATGCGCTGTTGCAGGCGGCCGAGGTGATCATTTGCCAGCTGGAAGTGCCGGCCGAGACCGTGGCCAGGACCCTGGCCAGGGGGCGTGAGCTGGGCAAGAAGGTGATTCTGAACCCGGCACCCGCTACCGGTCCTTTGCCGGCGGACTGGTTTGCGCATATCGATTACCTCATCCCTAATGAAAGCGAGGCCGAAGCCTTGACTGGCCTGGTGGTAACCGATCAGGAAAGCGCCCGGCGCGCTGGCGAGCGCTTGCTGCAGCTGGGAGCGGGCAAGGTGATCATCACCCTGGGGGCGCAAGGGGCATTGCTGGTTACCGCCCAAGGCCATCAGCACTATCCGGCGCCGGTGGTGCAGCCGCTGGACACCACCGCTGCCGGCGATACCTTCGTTGGTGGCTTCGCGGCCGCACTGGTGCGAGGGCTGGAGGAGGGCGAGGCCATCGCCTTTGGCCAGCGTGCCGCAGCCATCTCGGTTACCCGCGTCGGTGCCCAGCCATCAATTCCTTACCTGGCGGAGCTGACGCCATGAAGAAAACCCCACTGCTGAACGTTGCCCTGTCGCGGGTCATTGCCGGCATGGGGCATGGCGACATCTTGGTGATCGGTGATGCCGGGCTACCGGTGCCGCCGGGCGTGGAGCTGATCGACTTGGCCGTTACCCCGGGCTTGCCGGATTTTGCCAGTGTGTTGCGGGCAGTGCTGAGCGAACTGCAGGTAGAGCGGCATGCGCTGGCTGAAGAAATGCAGAAAGTGGTGCCGCCAGCGCTGGTCGAGATCGAGCGGCTGAAGGGCAAGCTGGGCAAGCGCGAATGGTTGAGCCATGAAGACTTCAAAGTGCTGTCGCGCAGTGCTCGTGCGGTGGTGCGTACCGGTGAGTGCCAGCCCTACAGCAACATTGCCCTCATTTCCGGCGTCACGTTCTGAAGGCGGTGGGCTTTGCTCCCGACTGCCGGAAGTCACCCATCAGGCAACAAGGAGTGCCCCCATGCTCAAACCTTTGCTACAAGGAGCCGCCTTCATGGCCGCAGCCTCCACCCTTCAGGCCGCTCCCATCGACCTGATCATCGACACCGACCCTGGCGCCGACGACGTGGTCGCGCTGTTCCTGGCCATGGCCTCGCCCGACGAGCTGAATATCCGCGCCATCACCACCGTGGCCGGCAATGTGCGCCTGGAGAAAACCTCGCGCAACGCGCGCCTGGCTCGTGAGTGGGCCGGGCGCGAAGACATCCCCGTCTATGCCGGTGCCGGCCGACCGCTGGTGCGCACACCCATCTATGCCGCCGACGTCCATGGCGAAGAGGGCCTCACCGGCACACAGGTGCACGAGCCGAAAGCGCCTCTGGCCCAAGGTAATGCCGTGCAATACCTGGTCGATACTCTCGGCACAGCCAAGCCGCACAGCATCACTGTCGCCATGCTCGGCCCGCAGACCAACCTGGCCCTGGCATTGATCCAGCGTCCAGACATCGCCAAGGGCATCAAGGAAGTGGTGGTCATGGGCGGAGCCCATTTCAACGGCGGCAACATCACGCCGGTGGCGGAGTTCAACCTCTATGCTGACCCACACGCTGCCGAAGTGGTGTTGGCCAGCGGCGTGCAACTGACCTACCTGCCGCTGGACGTCACCCACAAGCTGCTGACCAGCGACGCCCGCCTGAAGCAACTGGCTGCCGTGAACAACCAGGCCAGCACGCGCGTGGTGGATATCCTGAATGCCTACATCAGCCACGACATGGACCTGTATGGCATGCCTGGCGGCCCGGTGCACGACGCGAGCGTCATCGCCTACCTGTTGAAGCCTGAGCTGTTCAGCGGCCGGCGCATCCACATCAGCATCGATAGCCGCGAAGGCCCGACGTTTGGCCAGACCATTGCCGACTGGTACGGGGTGCTCAAGCAGCCAGCGAATGTGCTGTGGGTGGAGCAGGGAGATGCCCAGGGGCTGTTCGACCTGCTCAGTGCCCGTCTGGCGCGATTGCAGTAGCCGCGTGCGGCGCGTAACGCTCGAGCACCTGGTCGATGAAGGTGCGTGCCGCCTCGGCACCGTTATCGCGCACCAGCAAGTCGATGGCGATCAACAGCAACTCTTCCGGTGTGCCAGGGCTGTACGCGCTCTGGCCCTCGGCCCATTTGACCTTGATATCGGCATCGATGCTGTGGGTGCTCATGAAAAGCTCTCGCTTGGGGCCCGGAACGAAGGGCGAACACCTGACCCTGGTGTTCGATGGAGGCGGGATGCGCTCCACTTCTTTTAGCAAATCATGACTTTGCGTCAGTGATCGTGCGAGCTAAGCATATGGCAAACGCGGTGGGTTGTGCAAAATCCGGTCACGATTGCTTTTCGCCTCGCTGCTACAGTTCAGGCAGACTTGGCCGGTTTTGCAACAAATGATGAGCGGAACTGTCGGATCAGGCAGTTCCCAGACCGATTTAGGAGGCTTCATGTTCCGTACCCGTGCTTACCTGGCAACCCTGGCGGTGGCTGCTGTCCTGGCTGGTTGCAGCACTGGTGGCAACGCTGGCAGTGGCGCTGCACCGGCCACATCGGCAGGCAACGACGGCCGCTGCGAAGCCAGTGGTGCCGATTTCGCCATTGGCAAGCCCGCCAACGCCGAGCTGCTGGAGCAGGCGCGCAAGGCCAGTGGTTCGCAGATGGCACGCATTCTCAAGCCGCACGACGTGGTCACCCTGGAGTATCGCTCCGAGCGCCTGAACCTGAATGTGGACGAGCAGGGCACCGTTACCCGCGTCAACTGCGGCTGATAGGCTGGCCTATACCCTTGTAGGAGCAGCCTTGCGCTGCGAAGAGGCCCGCGAAGAAACCCGCATGGCCGATACTCATGCTTAGCGAGCACTGGCCTTTTCGCAGCACAAGGCTGCTCCTACAAGGATTGGGTGCGTCCTTGTCGGCTGTACCCATAAAAAAACCCGCCACAAGGGCGGGTTTTTTTACAGCTTCCGAATTACTCCGGACGAACCTGAGCAGCCTGCATGCCCTTCTGGCCGCGCTCGGCGACGAAGGAAACAGTCTGACCTTCTTTCAGGCTCTTGAAGCCGTCGGATTCGATGGCCTTGAAGTGAACGAACAGGTCGTCGCCGCCGCCTTGTGGGGTGATGAAGCCGAAGCCTTTCTCATCATTGAACCATTTGACGGTGCCGGTTTGGCGATTGGACATGGGATGAATCTCCAGAAACTTGATATTTTTCGAAGTGCCATAGACGCCTGAGCTACTTGGCACAGGTGACATCATAGTCTAATTCTGCGGATCTAGCGCCTTTTACCTTCGCCGGATATTGATCCAGCGCAAAGAATCGCTCGGCAGCCCTCGCTGTAAGGTTTCAGCTGCGAGGTGCGCAGGCTTGTTTCACCACCGCCTGCGCCTTCTGCATCAGCTTGGCGTCAACGCCATCCTGACTGTCCAGGTCGGCAATCTCGGCATCGGTGAAGTTCTTTTTGATAGCTTGTGCGCCGCAGTCGCAGTGTTTTTTCGCGGTGGCGGCGTCAACGCCCTGGCCGCTGGCCACTTGCGTGCACTGGGTCATGTAGCCGGCCTCCTTCCCGGGTGGGAAGTTGCCGGCGTTCGCAGCCACAGGCAGCAGCAGGGCGCCAGCGGCCGCCAGGGCCAGAAGAGACGGAACTCGCATAACCAGTTACTCCTTGGGTTAAGGTCTCATCAAGAGTAGGTTGCTTCCCAACGTCTGATAGGCATTTTTTCGCGTTAGTTCACCCTTGCAGTGCAATTTCCAAATATTTCTGCCTGGGGTGCAACCCGCGTGCTAGCATGCTCGGCTTGCGGTCGCGCTGTTGCCGGCCGCTGCTATCTTTTTTCTTTCCAGTCACTCTGGTTCGTCCCTGACAAGCCGAAAGGCTTCTGCCACTGTGAGGCAGGCTTTCTTAACAGGAAGGCAGGTCGGATCTTGTACTGGCTCATCCCAACCCACGTGACCTTTGGTAGGGGTCACCACTAGGAGAGGAGGCGCCATGCCCGTTATTACTCTTCCCGATGGCAGTCAACGTTCGTTTGATCACGCCGTATCCGTAGCCGAAGTAGCCGCTTCCATCGGCGCTGGCCTGGCCAAAGCCACCGTGGCTGGCAAGGTCGACGGCAAGCTGGTCGATGCTTGCGACCTGATCAGCAACGACGCCACCCTGCAGATCATCACCCCTAAAGATGAAGAGGGACTGGAGATCATCCGTCACTCGTGCGCCCACCTGGTCGGCCACGCCGTGAAGCAGCTGTACCCGACCGCCAAGATGGTGATCGGCCCGGTCATCGACGAAGGCTTCTATTACGACATCGCCTACGAGCGCCCCTTCACCCCTGAAGACATGGCCGCCATCGAAAAGCGCATGATGGAGCTGATCGAAAAAGACTACGACGTGGTCAAGAAGATGACCCCGCGCGCCGAAGTCATCGACGTGTTCAAGGCCCGCGGCGAAGACTACAAGCTGCGCCTGGTCGAAGACATGCCGGATGAGCAGGCCATGGGTCTGTACTACCACGAAGAATATGTCGACATGTGCCGCGGCCCGCACGTGCCGAACACTCGCTTCCTCAAGGCATTCAAGCTGACCAAGCTGTCCGGCGCGTACTGGCGCGGCGATGCCAAGAACGAGCAACTGCAGCGCGTGTATGGCACCGCCTGGGCTGACAAGAAGCAGCTGGCCGCCTACGTTCAGCGCATCGAAGAAGCCGAAAAACGCGACCACCGTAAAATCGGCAAGCAGCTCGACCTGTTCCACCTGCAGGAAGAAGCCCCGGGCATGGTGTTCTGGCACGCCAACGGCTGGACCGTCTACCAGGTGCTCGAGCAGTACATGCGTGGCGTGCAGCGCGAAAACGGCTACCAGGAAATCAAGACCCCGCAAGTTGTCGATCGCATCCTCTGGGAGCGCTCCGGCCACTGGTCCAACTACGCCGAGAACATGTTCACCACATCGTCGGAAAGCCGTGACTACGCGGTAAAGCCGATGAACTGCCCGTGCCACGTGCAGGTGTTCAACCAAGGCCTGAAAAGCTACCGCGATTTGCCGCTGCGCCTGGCCGAGTTCGGTGCCTGCCACCGTAACGAGCCGTCCGGTGCCCTGCATGGCATCATGCGCGTGCGTGGCTTCGTTCAGGACGATGCGCACATCTTCTGCACCGAAGAACAGGTGAAGAAAGAAGCCGCCGACTTCATCAAGCTGACTCTGGATGTGTACAAGGACTTCGGCTTCAGCGACATCGCCATGAAGCTGTCCACCCGTCCGGCCAAGCGTGTCGGTTCCGAAGAGCTGTGGGACCGCGCCGAGACGGCGCTGGCCGACGCTTTGAACGAATCCGGCCTGGAGTGGGAATACCAGCCAGGCGAGGGCGCCTTCTACGGCCCGAAAATCGAGTTCACCCTGCGCGACTGCCTCGGCCGTAACTGGCAGTGCGGTACTCTGCAGTACGACCCGAACTTGCCAGAGCGCCTGGATGCCAGCTATATCGCCGAAGATAACAGCCGTGTTCGCCCGGTCATGCTGCACCGCGCCATTCTCGGTTCGTTCGAGCGCTTCATTGGCATGCTGATCGAGCACTACGCCGGCGTGTTCCCAGCGTGGCTGGCACCGACCCAGGCGGTGATCATGAACATCACCGACAAGCAGGCCGATTTCGCCCTTGAGGTTGAGAAATCTCTGAACGGTAGCGGTTTCCGTGCCAAGTCGGACTTGAGAAATGAGAAGATCGGCTTTAAAATCCGCGAGCATACTTTGCTCAAGGTCCCGTACCTTTTGGTTATAGGGGACCGCGAAGTCGAAACGCAAACCGTCGCTGTGCGTACTCGCGAAGGCGCAGACCTGGGCTCCATGCCCGTCGCCCAATTCGCTGAGTTGCTGACACAAGCGGTTTCCCGGCGTGGTCGCCAAGAATCGGAGTAATGACTATTAAGCGTGAAATGAGAAACGATAAGCGTGCTGTACCGAAGGCCCCGATCAACGAGAATATCTCGGCCCGCGAGGTTCGGTTAATTGGCGCAGACGGCGAGCAAGTTGGCATCGTCTCGATTGATGAAGCGCTGCGTATCGCTGATGAAGCGAAACTGGATCTGGTAGAAATCTCTGCAGACGCGGTACCACCGGTCTGCAAGGTCATGGACTACGGCAAGCACCTCTTCGAGAAGAAGAAGCAGGCTAACGAAGCCAAGAAAAACCAGAAGCAGATCCAGATCAAGGAAATCAAGTTTCGTCCAGGGACGGAGGATGGGGATTACCAGGTAAAACTACGCAACCTGGTACGTTTCCTTACCGATGGGGACAAGGCCAAGATCTCTCTGAGATTCCGTGGTCGTGAGATGGCCCACCAGGAGCTGGGCATGGAGCTGTTGAAGCGGGTCGAAGCCGACCTCGCCGAATACGGCACCGTTGAGCAGCATCCTAAGATGGAAGGACGCCAGCTTATGATGGTCATCGCCCCCAAGAAAAAGAAGTAATCTCCCGGGCACGGCAGGCCTGATGATTATGTGTAATTTTATCGAATGCGGAGTTCCAACATGCCAAAAATGAAAACCAAGAGCGGTGCTGCGAAGCGCTTCCTGAAGACAGCTTCGGGCTTCAAGCACAAGCACGCTTTCAAGAGCCACATCCTGACCAAAATGTCGACCAAGCGTAAGCGTCAACTGCGCGGTGCCAGCCTGCTGCACCCGTCCGACGTGGCAAAAGTCGAGCGCATGCTGCGCGTTCGTTAATTCTGGTTAAGATAGAGGAAGTTACTCATGGCTCGTGTTAAGCGCGGCGTTATCGCTCGTAAGCGTCACAAAAAAATTCTGAAACTGGCTAAAGGTTACTACGGTGCACGTTCGCGCGTATTCCGTGTAGCCAAGCAAGCGGTCATCAAGGCAGGCCAATACGCCTACCGCGACCGTCGCCAGAAGAAGCGTCAGTTCCGCGCACTGTGGATCGCTCGTATCAACGCCGGTGCCCGCACCAACGGTCTGTCCTACAGCCGTCTGATTGCTGGCCTGAAAAAGGCTTCGATCGAAATCGACCGTAAGGTTCTGGCTGATCTGGCAGTGAACGAAAAAGCGGCGTTTGCTGCGATTGTCGAGAAAGCTAAAGCCGTTCTGGCTTAAGTACCCGCGACAATCACCCGGCGGCGCTAGCGCCGCCGGGCATTGAACGTCATCGATAGGGGAAGAGCCTTCAAAGCTCTTCCCCTATTTTCGTATCTGGAGTCTGTACATGGAAAACCTGGATGCGCTGGTCTCCCAAGCCCTAGAGGCCGTGGAACGCGCTGAAGACATCAACGCCCTGGAACAGATCCGGGTTAATTATCTCGGCAAGAAGGGCGAGCTGACCCAGGTGATGAAGACCCTGGGCAACCTGCCAGCCGAAGAGCGGCCGAAAGTCGGCGCACTGATCAACGACGCCAAAGAGCGCGTCACCGTCGTGCTCAATGCTCGCAAAGCCGCCTTTGAAGAAGCCGAGCTCAGCGCTCGCCTGGCCGCCGAATGCATTGACGTCACCCTGCCAGGCCGCGGCCAGGCCACCGGTGGCTTGCACCCGATCACCCGTACACTCGAGCGCATCGAGCAGTTCTTCACCCACATCGGCTACGGCATTGCCGAAGGCCCAGAGGTGGAAGACGACTACCACAACTTCGAAGCGCTCAACATCCCTGGCCACCACCCGGCCCGGGCGATGCACGACACCTTCTACTTCAATGCCAACATGCTGCTGCGTACCCACACCTCGCCGGTGCAGGTGCGGACCATGGAGTCCACCCAGCCGCCCATTCGCATTGTCTGCCCAGGCCGTGTTTACCGCTGCGACTCGGATATCACCCACTCGCCGATGTTCCACCAGGTCGAAGGCCTGCTGATCGATCGCGATATCAACTTCGCCGACCTCAAGGGCACCATCGAAGAATTCCTGCGCGTGTTCTTCGAAAAAGAACTGGCGGTACGTTTCCGCCCATCGTTCTTCCCCTTCACCGAGCCGTCCGCCGAAGTCGACATTCAGTGCGTGATGTGTTCCGGCAATGGCTGCCGCGTGTGCAAGCAAACCGGCTGGCTGGAAGTGATGGGCTGCGGCATGGTGCACCCGAACGTGCTGCGCATGTCCGGCATCGACCCTGAAGAATTCCAGGGCTTCGCCTTCGGCATGGGCGCCGAGCGCCTGGCCATGCTGCGCTATGGCGTCAACGATTTGCGTCTGTTCTTCGACAACGACCTGCGCTTCCTCGCGCAATTCCGCTAGGTCAATGCCCGACGCAACTTTCAGGAGAACAGCATGAAATTCAGTGAACAGTGGCTGCGCGGTTGGGTAAACCCGCAAGTCTCCCGTGACGAACTGGTCGCCCGCCTGTCCATGGCCGGCCTCGAAGTCGACAGCGTTACCCCCGCTGCTGGCCAGTTCAGCGGCATCGTCGTGGGCGAAATCCTAGCCACCGAACAACACCCGGACGCCGACAAGCTGCGCGTGTGCCAGGTGACCAATGGCCAGGAAACCTTCCAGGTCGTGTGCGGTGCGCCTAACGCCCGCCCAGGCATCAAGATCCCATTCGCCATGATCGGCGCCGAGCTGTCTGGCGACTTCAAGATCAAGAAAGCCAAGCTGCGCGGCGTCGAGTCCTTCGGCATGCTGTGCTCGGCTGCCGAACTGGAAATCAGCGAAGAAAACGACGGCCTGCTGGAACTGGCGGCCGACGCCCCGGTTGGCGAAGACATTCGCAAGTACCTGAGCCTGGACGACGCCAGCATCGAAATCGGCCTGACCCCGAACCGCGGTGATTGCCTGTCCATCGCAGGCCTCGCCCGTGACGTCAGCGCCCTGTACGACACCCCGGTCACCCGCCCGGTCGTGCCAGCCGTAGCGGCTGCCCATGATGAAGTGCGCCCGGTCGAAGTCAGCGCTCCGGCTGCCTGCCCGCGCTACCTGGGCCGGGTCATCCGCAATGTCGACCTGAGCAAGCCAACCCCACTGTGGATGGTCGAACGCCTGCGCCGCAGTGACGTGCGCAGCATCGACGCCGCCGTCGACATCACCAACTACGTGATGCTCGAACTCGGCCAGCCGATGCACGCCTTCGACCTGGCAGAAATCAACGGCGGCATCCGCGTGCGCATGGCTGAAGAGGGCGAGAAGCTCGTCCTGCTCGACGGCCAGGAAGTGGCACTGCGCGCCGATACCCTGGTGATCGCCGACCACACCCGCGCCCTGGCCATCGCCGGCGTCATGGGTGGCGAGCACAGCGGTGTGAATACCGAAAAAACCCGCGACCTGTTCCTGGAAAGCGCGTTCTTCGAGCCAATTTCCGTCGCCGGTAAAGCCCGTTCCTACGGCCTGCACACCGATGCCTCGCACCGCTACGAGCGCGGCGTCGACTCGCAACTGGCCCGCGAAGCCATGGAGCGCGCCACCCAGCTGCTGCTGGACATCGTCGGCGGCGAAGCCGGCCCGATCGTCGAAGCCGTCAGCGAACAGCACCTGCCACAAGTAGCCCCGGTCACCCTGCGCGCCGAACGCATCACCCAGATGCTCGGCATGGAAATGGACCCAGCCCAGGTCGAGCAGCTGCTCAACGCCCTGGAACTGACCACGACTCGCAACGGTGAAGGGCAGTGGACCGTCGACGTGCCAAGCCACCGCTTCGACATCAGCCTGGAAGTGGACCTGATCGAAGAACTGGCCCGCCTGTACGGCTACAACAACCTGCCGGTTCGCTACCCGCAAGCCCGCCTGGCCCCCAAAGGCAAGCCGGAGACTCGCGGTGACCTGCCGACCCTGCGTCGCCTGCTGGTTGCCCGCGGCTATCAGGAAGCTATCACCTACAGCTTCATCGACCCGAAACTGTTCGAGCTGTTCAGCCCAGGCGTAGAACCGCTGTTGCTGGCCAACCCTATCTCCAGCGACATGGCTGCCATGCGTGCATCCCTGTGGCCGGGCCTGGTCAAGGCGTTGCAGCACAACCTGAACCGCCAGCAGGACCGCGTGCGCCTGTTCGAAAGCGGCCTGCGCTTCGTCGGCCAGCTGGGTGACCTGCAGCAGCAGCCGATGATTGCCGGCGTCATTACCGGCAGCCGCCTGCCAGAAGGCTGGGCCAACGGCCGCGACGGCGTCGACTTCTTCGACGTCAAAGCCGACGTGGAAGCCCTGCTGGGCTACTCTGGCGCCCTGAGCGACTTCACCTTCAGCGCCGGCAAGCACCCAGCCCTGCACCCAGGCCAGACCGCCGCCATCGAGCGCGACGGCAAACTGGTCGGCTACCTGGGCGCCATCCACCCAGAGCTGGCCAAGGCCCTGGACCTGGACCGCCCAGTATTCCTGTTCGAGCTGGTGCTGGGCGACGTGGTCGAAGGCCGCCTGCCGAAGTTCAGCGAGCTGTCCAAGTTCCCGGAAACCCGCCGCGACCTGGCCTTGATTGCAGGACGTGATGTCGCTTCTAGCGCGGTGCTTGAATTAATTCGTGACAATGCAGGCGAATGGCTCACAGACCTCAGGCTGTTTGATGTCTACCAAGGTAAAGGCATTGATCCTGATAGAAAAAGCCTTGCCGTCGGCTTGACCTGGCAGCATCCATCGCGCACTCTTAACGACGATGAGGTGAACACTACCCTGCAAAACATCCTCACCTCGCTCGAACAAAGGTTGAACACCACGTTAAGGAAATAACGGCATGGGTGCTCTGACGAAAGCTGAGATGGCCGAAAGGCTGTACGAGGAGCTGGGGCTTAACAAGCGTGAGGCCAAGGAGCTGGTCGAGCTGTTTTTCGAAGAAATTCGGCACGCACTTGAAGAGAACGAGCAGGTGAAGCTGTCCGGTTTCGGCAACTTCGACCTTCGCGACAAACGCCAGCGGCCGGGCCGCAACCCCAAGACAGGGGAAGAGATCCCGATCACCGCACGGCGCGTCGTCACCTTTCGTCCAGGGCAGAAGTTGAAGGCCCGGGTTGAGGCCTATGCTGGAACCAAGCCATAACGACGAGCTGCCCCCCATACCGGGCAAACGCTACTTCACCATTGGTGAAGTGAGCGAGCTTTGTGCGGTAAAGCCGCACGTGCTGCGGTATTGGGAGCAGGAGTTCGACCAGCTTAACCCTGTGAAGCGGCGGGGGAATCGGCGGTATTATCAGCGCCAGGATGTGCTGATGATTCGCCAGATTCGTGCGCTGCTTTATGACCAGGGGTTCACCATTGGCGGGGCCCGGTTGAGGCTTTCCAGTGATGAGGCTAAAGATGAATCCAGCCAGTACAAGCAGCTGATTCGGCAGATGATTGTTGAGTTGGAAGATGTGCTGGTGGTGTTGAAGAAGTGAGCCGGTTTGCTGGTGAGTGAAAAAAATTTGATAAAAAGCTTTCATTTATCAGGAGGTTAGGGTAGATTCTTCAGCGTTCTCAGAGGTTGTGAGAATGTAGTCGGGGCGTAGCGCAGCCCGGTAGCGCACTTGCATGGGGTGCAAGGGGTCGAGTGTTCGAATCACTCCGTCCCGACCAAATAATCCCAATGACTTAGCCACCTTAGGGTGGCTTTTTCATTTCTGCGTGTGGGGACTTTTTCGGGACATCATCCGATTTTCCTCTTCAGTATCGTCAACACCGGCCCACGCGAGTCCGTTGTTGATACCATGTTCGCAGCCTCAATCAGCTTGCCCAGCTCAGCGCCGGAGTAATGACTGGTGATGCTGCCGTTCTTGTGCCCGAGAAGTGACTTCCGATCCTCTTCAGTAACGCCCGCGGCCCGTAGTCGGCGGCCAAAGGTGTGCTTCAAGTCGTGTATCCTGATCGAGGCATACCCAGGGTGAGCGGGGCGAAGGTTTTCCTCCTGCCAGAGTTTCGCCGCTCTCACCCGCGCCTTCTTCCAAGCCGAGTCGTTCATTCGATGCATTGCGGTGCCGTTGTATGGAAAAACCCATTCCTTGTTGATTCCGCGCTGACGCTCAATTATCGACTTGGCCACGCTGTTCAATACCACCAGGCGCTCGTCGCCATTCTTTACGCCCGACCGGGCGTGCCTCCCGCCGAAGTCAGCGGGGATCAGGAAAACACTGGTCCCAAGTTCCGGCACCGAAATCTCCCAATCCCATCTCAGCTTGCACACCTCCTGTTCGCGACAACCTGTGTTTACTTTAAACAAGGCCATCGTCTGCAGGTGCCCTGGCAGCTCGTTGAAGAGGATCGACTGCTCTTCCCATGACATCGGGTAAGGCTTGCGGCTCGACTTCTTCTCCTCGAGTTTTTTCAGCATCGGCACACTATCCAGCCATGGCCGGCGATCATCATCACGCCATTTCCTCGCGCAGAGGCTCAGTACCCGAACTGCGCGCTCGATCGCGATGTTGATTGTCCGGTTGCTCACCGCCTTTTCAATTGATCCGTCTGGCAGCACCTTTTCCGTCTGCCGGTCCCTGATAAAGGGTTCAAGCGCCTGATCGTCAATGTGCGTCAGCGGCAGGTGGCCAAGGTATGGATGCAACTGCTTCATGCACAGCGCCGTCAGGTGGATTGATGGCTGGTCTTTGACCTCGAGGAGGTAGCGCATCGCCGCCTCCTCCCAGGTATGGACCTGCCGAACGCCATATACCTTCTGCTGGCGCAGTTTCTCCAGCTTGTGGATCAAGTACTGCTCTGCTTCTTCCCGGTCACCAGTTCCAGTACTTTCTCGAATTCGCTCCCCTTTGTAGACTTTGTCGATTTGCCAGACACCGCCCTTCTCGTAGAGGCCGGTGATCGTTTTTCGCGCCATGCATCATCTCCTCGGCGCTCGCTGCGGGGCCGATTGTTGTCCTGTCCGGTGGCTTTTTCAATCGCCTTTGCCTCAATGTAGGCGTCTGCCCACTCGTCTAACTCCTGGCGATCAAAGGCGACCCCCTGCTTTCCGATGGGGAATTCCCGAACGCAGGGCCTTACGGTCTTGTTGAACTCATCCCGGCACATGCCGAGATACCCTGGCGCATCACCGAACCGGATGAACCGAGGCTGAATGCTTGAGGGCTTTGCTGCTGTGGCATTCGCCATATTGGTCTCCGTGCCGTTCAGGCCGTGAAGTGGTATCCGACCTGCGCCGCGCGGGCGGCTTCCTCGGTGCGGAACATGATTTCTTTGGTGCCCGGCCAGCCCTCGGCCGTGTATTCCACCGATACCCACCAGTGGCCGAACTTGCGGTACGGCTCGCCGAGGATCTTCGTGACGTAGCAGTCGATCAGATTCATGGATGGTCTCCACGCCGCCGGTGGCGGCAGGTTGGTTATTCGTCGTCGTCTTCGTCGGTGCATCCGGTAACTTCCATGGCGAAGGCTCGCCACTTCGCCTGATCGGCTTCGCTCATCTTTCCCCATGGGCCCGCGCAGTCTTGCTCTACCAGCTCGCCGCCTTTGAGCTTGAGCGTGCCGCAGTTACTGCCGATGTCCTCGTCAGCGAAGACGACGGTGATTTCTTCGGTCGGGTGCAAGGCGGACAGGGCTTTGAAGACTGGTACCGGCGTATTCCAGGCCGTATCGAATGACAGTGAGCAGCCCTCAGCATCGATCTTCTGGCTGTAGGCGTTCCACTTGGTGCCCCAAGCTTGTCGCCCGAAGTCCATGTCGTGCATAAAGCCTGTCTTGCGGTGATTGCGCAGCATCTGGATGAACTGCTCGAAGCTTTCGTCGCTGAGCTTCGTCACCGAAGAGGTCTCGCGACTGTGGCGCTGCATTCCGGCGAGCATCGGGTTGTTGCTCAGGGGCAGATTGATTGCAGCCTCAGCTGCGGTTTCAGCCGCACCGCAGACGCCATCCCAAGGGAACTCGCCCTCAAACTTGATGACCTTGCCGAAGTCGATCTGGCCGTCCCCGTTGATCAGCGATGTGAGGACGTGCGCTGGCGCGCTGACTTTGTTGGTGATGTGGTTTGGCATGGCGATAGCTCTCCATGCCCGCGCATGTCGGCGGGCTTGAGTAGTAGGGGGAGGGGTTACGACTGGGCGTTGCGCGAAAGGGCATGCGCCAAGTGGCGCGCGTAGGTCGAGGCGGCGCGCCAGTAGGCGGCCATCGGTCCCTTGCGGCGAAGCCATGAGTTTTCTGCCTCGGCGTCAGCTTGGGCGCGCAGTTCGCGAAGCACTGCTTCGATCCGCGCCCTGTCCTCTGCCGGTAGCTTCAGCAAGGCCCGCCCCGCTGGCAGTTTCAGGAGCGGGTTGATGTAGCCCATGCGGCCTCCTGCTGAATGTCGACCTGGTGAATGCTCATCGCGGCCCCCTGTAGATCAGGTAGGCCATGTAGGCGAGGGCGATCATAGAAGGTGTCCTCCGGCTTCGAGCAGGCTGTCTCGGTCCTTGCGAAGCGCATCGTTCTCGGCGGCGAGCTTGCCCAGCAGGCCGTAACACTCAGCCAGCAGGTTGTTGGCCGCTTCGATAGCCGGGCCTTTGCCGGCCACGCCGCGTTGGCAGGCTTTCATCAGACCCTGAACGTCGGTTGCTTCAGTGGTCATTGATCAGCTCCTTCGGCACCTGGACGGTATCGCCGAGCTTGGCAAGGACGAGTGACCGGCAGAACGCGATCAGTGGAGTCGGCCCATAGGACCATGGCGAATTCATCCCGGTGCCGCCGGAGTAGCGGCAAGGTCCGTCGTTGAGGTGCTTATCGTGCCGGACGCTGCCCTGGTGCTTGTCGATCAGGGGGCCGCCGCAGTGCCAGCAGGTTGAAGGGGTGTAACTCGATTCGTCGCCACCTCCCACGCTGATAGCGAGGGAGCCGAAGAGTGCGAAAGGTTTTTGGGTCTCCTTCTTCCGGGGCGACAGCATGATGGTGTTGATACCCTCAACCTGGGCAACCGCCCAATCCAGCGCCGCACCGACCAGGTTGGACACCCTCACTTCGATCAGGTCGGTCATGGCTTCACCTGCTCGGCGCTCGCGACCAGCCTGAACCTAATGAATTCTGGAGGTTGGTAAAACTCTTGGAGCCTCGGTACGAACTCCTGCCCAGAGGCATCCCGAAGGACTACGCGATCAGTGCCTACGTACATCACCTCAGCACTCACCCATTTGGCGTTGACATCAAGTCGTTCAATGACATCCCCGACAGAGGGAAGGCCTTCGCCTGGCCATGATTTTGGCCTTTCATGCAATGAGTCAATCGACGGAAAATCGTCATGGTAACTGCATGACAATTGATACTTGTGAGGATCCGCATCAGCACAAAACCCACGAACACCAAGGTCGTCAACCCGGTACCAGCCAGCCACATGGGATTCAGTGTCCTCCCCATAGTGCGTTGCCCATTTCGGCGCGTTGCTCCAATCGATCTTGCTCACAGATGATACCTCTCATCAATCCAGCGCCCAGGCGCAAGAGCGGGTGTAGGTTCGGGTTGGGTTTCGTGCGGGGAGAGCTGGCACTGGTTGCCGGCCTGCGTTGCTGGAGTGCAGGTCAGTTGCAGAACGCCCAGGGTGGCGCGGATCCGACGAGCGTCGTCTCGGTCCTTGAAGGCCAACATGGCCATGGCGAACATCGCCACGAACCCGACGCAGCAAAGCAAGGCCATGCCGCACCAGGCGATGACCTGATTTTGTTCAGTCACGGGGATTCCTTGGCCGCCATATCGCGGCAGTGAATAGAGGGGAGAGGGGTTACAGTTGGAAGGAGTACAGGTGTGCTCTTTGGTGTTTTAGCTTTGAGCGCGCATGAAGGCCGCCATGTGGCCCATCTGCTCAACTATGGCGCGCTCTTCAGCTGCTGCAGCTGCGATGATCTTTTCCTTGCGCTTCTGGCAGAGCATGCAATCGACTTTGGTCCAGTCACCTGATAGCTCAGATGAATCACCTATGAAGGTGCCGCACGGCGCTTGCTCAAGGTCTTCCAGGTCGGTGAATGGTGCGAAGTGCGTCTTCACGACTTCACCTTCGGCTCTGCGCTGGCTGATAGGGCGGTCTTTATCCTGCGCTTCAAGGGCGTGCTTATATCGTGTGTCCATGCCTCTTCCAGCAGTGCATCCCGTTCGGCCAGCTGGACGCGCAGGGTGTCGCGCTCATTGGCGGCTGCTACCAGCGCCACGTCCATGCGCTGGCGTTCCTTGCGCAGCCGCTCAACCTCGCCAGGATCGGCGCGGGTGTAGAGCGGGGTTTCTTTCCATCCTGCGGCATCTTTCCTTTTGTCGTAAAAGGCCGGCCATTCAACCTCGGGGCGCGTGTACATCCACGCCACCGGCTCACCCTGGTGCTGCTGGGCGCTCGCATTCCACAGCTCGACCGCCTTGTCACGGCCTGGTTGCTCCTCACCCTCATGTTGCGCCACGCCCACCGGGCCGCGGGCCAGGCAAGCCTCATGCGGCCCTGTCAAACCTTGGCAGATCACCACTGAAGCGTCGCTGTCTAGGCGATCGATGAGGAAGTCCTGCTGGCCGCAGAAGGGGCACGGCAGCAGTTCGCTGACCATCTCGGTGTTGCTGGATCGGTTTTCTGTGGGCATGGGTAACCTCAACGATTCGGATAGGTTTGAGTTAGAGCGCCATTGACCACATGCCCGCGCCTCAGCACCAAGTTGGCCAGTGCGGCGCGGTCTTTCTGGCTGTGGCTGGCTTGGCCAAGCAGGCCGAAGTAGCTGTTGGCTGTCTCGCGCAGGTTCTCTGCTGGCGCGGCAGCTGTGCGCTTCATGGCCTGGGCCACCGATTTCTTGCGAGTGGTACGCCGCCATGGCTTGATCACATGCCCGACGAAGTCCACGCCGCGATCAATTGGCTGCAGGATGGTCTTCGACGGGTTGAGCCTGACGCCCAGGCTGGGCAGGAAGTCTTCGATCTGGCTGAGCCAGTCATTCAACTGCTGCGGCGACTCATGAAGCAGCACGAAGTCGTCGACGTAGCGTATGTAGTGCTTGGCCTTGAGCGTGTGTTTGCAGAACTTGTCCAGGGCGTCGAGGTAGACGTTGGCGAAGAACTGCGACGACAGGTTCCCGATGGGCAGGCCGAGGTACGACGGCTGCGCAGTGAGACGCTTGTGCTGCGGCACCCGGTTGAACAGATGGGCCGGGCTGCGCTCGACGTAGTTCTCACGCGGGTCGTGCATCAGCACCTGCAGGGCCAGCTGCCTGAACCACGGATCGTCGATTCTTTCGGCCAGCTGCCGGCCCAGCACGCGCTTGTCGATCGACACAAAGAAGTTGGCCAGGTCGCACTTGAGGTAGAAGCCGGGCCGGGACCAGTTGTGCGTCTGGCTGCGGATCTTCGCTTCCATCCGCTTACCGGCGTACAGCGTGCCGCGCCCTGGGATACATGCGCAGCTGTCCGCTATGAAGCTGCGCTCGATGGCGGGGCCGATGCGGTTGTACAGCAGGTGGTGCACGATTCGGTCGCGGAAGTCGGCGGCCCACACCTCGCGGGCCTTTGGTCGGGTGACCACAAAGCAGATTGAGCGACCAGGACGGTAGGTGCCGGCCTGTAGCTCGTCGAAAAGGTCGAGGAGATTGATCTCCATGTCCACTTCGAAGCGTCGGGCGCTCGCGGTGTTCCGCTTGTGCCGTCGGCAGTCGTAGTAGGCCTGGGCCAATTCCTCGAAGGTGAAGCTCGCAACGGGCGAATCTGCGGACGGGGCGGACGAGACGCTCGTTGTTCTTGTCGTTGTTGTTGAGCCAGCCATCCTCAAAGTCCATGTTGTAGGCGTTGTTGGCGGAGAACTGCGACCTATCGTGCTATCTACGTCGCCAGGACGATTGCTCAGCCTGGAAACTGCGCCGGACCTTCCAGCATCTGCTGGTGGTATCCGTGCTGCGCATGGCGGTGATCACACATCAGCGGCACGACCAGATTCAGCGCGCAGGCAGAAGGGCCTTAACCCTCAAGCAGCGGGCGCGGTTGCGGATTTCTTCCAGGCGTTCGCCTGGCGGCCCACGGAGGCCGTGAGCTTCATTGCCTTGGCGTGCTGGCCTTTGCTGATCAACCCTTTGTTGGTGAGGGCACGCAGCAGGTAGTTCAGCATCCAGACGCTTTCTAGCAGGAGGTTCAGGTGTGGGAGCTTGTCCCGTGCCATGTTGGCTCGGCCAATCAACACCAGAGCTTGCAGGCATTCGTCCCGGATCTTCGAGCCGACGACCTGCTTGAGGTCGCGCGGGATGTTTCGAACCAGGTCGAGCGAAAGGCCGAGCAGTTCCTCGGCCACCTTGTGTATTTCGAGCTCTGTGTGAAGGGCCATCCTGGCCTCCTAAAAGCGAGGGCGCCTAGGCGCCCATGAATGAAGAATTGGATTACGGAATAAATCTGCGGACGGGGCGGACGAGACGCTCGTAGTTCTTGCCGCTGGTGCCGAGCCAGCCACCCTCAAAGCCCACGCTGTAGGCGACGTAGGCGGAGAACTGCGAAGACGACCAGTGATAGGCCTTCTCGAACAGCTCAGGCACGTTCGCTTCTGCCACCTGCAACTCTCGGCGGGCAGGCAGGTAGAAGTCGTTATACCCGTCAGCGGTGAACTCGCTGGCCAGCTTTGCGGCCGGGTGTTCGTTGCTGTCGGCTAGCAGCGCCCGGGTATTGGCCAGGCCGTCGCTCATGCTGGCGGCGCCTTCACATTCCTCGCCGTGACCACCCCATTCGGCGCGCACCTGCTCGGTAAGCAGCGGCACGATCAGGTAATAGTCCGGCGCGCCATTCTCGCCGCGCACCAGGCCGGCGTTGTAGCCGCCTTGCCCTGGCCAGTACGACCCCAGGGCCGGGACGCCAGAAGGCACG
>NZ_JBLUPS010000017.1:0-103120 GCF_048068035.1 Pseudomonas sp. NY11955 | reverse complement strand
AGGGGGCCCCCCCCCCCCCCCGCCCGCCCCCCCCCCCCCCCAGGGGGGCGGCTGGGGGGGGGGGGGGGACCCGGCGAGGGGGCGCGAACCGGCCTTGGTTTTTGTAGGAACAGTGTGCGCTGTTCGCCCGCAAAACCGACAAGCGACGGGTAAAAAATCCAAACTGTCATCCAGACTTGTGTATCCTGCCTCAGCTTTGCGAAGCTCCAAACGCGCCTGGCGCAGACTTTTCACTCACACTTGCGAGGAACGACGAGATGCATGAAATCCCGAATCTTCCCTTCCCAAGCCTGAACCCAGAAGAGCCATCCGTGACCGTTCACGCCGAACCGGCAGCCGCCGTCGAGCAGGATGGTGACGATCAATCCAGCGCTGACCAGGAATAACCGCGCATCCCCGACTGTGTGAAAACGGCTGACCTGCGGGCTACCCCCGTCATCACGTTTTCACACCGTCCTGAACACATGTAGGCCCCCATGCCCGACTCACCGCGCCCCCTTGCGGTCACCCTGCAAGTCGTCTCCATCGTCCTCTTCACCTTCATCGGCTACCTGAACATCGGCATTCCCCTGGCCGTGCTGCCCGGCTATGTGCACAACGACCTGGGTTTCAGCGCCGTGGTCGCCGGCCTGGTGATCAGCGTGCAATACCTCGCCACCCTGCTCAGCCGCCCCACCTCCAGCCGCATCATCGACAACCACGGCAGCAAGAAGGCGGTCATGTATGGCCTGGCCGGCTGCGGGCTCAGCGGGGTGTTCATGCTGGCCTGCGCCTTCCTCACCCACCTACCCTGGCTGAGCCTGGCCTGCCTGCTGGTCGGCCGCCTGGTACTGGGCAGCGCCGAAAGCCTGGTAGGTTCGGGATCGATAGGCTGGGGCATCGGCCGGGTGGGTGCCGAAAACACCGCCAAGGTCATCTCCTGGAACGGCATCGCCAGTTACGGCGCACTGGCCATCGGCGCTCCGCTGGGCGTGCTGATGGTCAAGAACCTGGGGCTGTGGAGCATGGGCGTCAGCATAATCCTGCTGTGCATCCTCGGCCTGCTGCTGGCTTGGCCCAAGCAGGCCGCCCCCATCGTCAGCGGTGTACGCCTGCCTTTCCTGCGAGTACTGGGCAAGGTGTTCCCGCATGGCTCGGGGCTGGCCCTGGGCTCGATCGGCTTTGGCACCATCGCCACCTTCATCACCTTGTACTACGCCAGCCGTGGCTGGGCCAATGCCGCACTGACCCTGAGCCTGTTCGGTGCCAGCTTCATCAGCGCGCGGCTGCTGTTCGGCAACCTGATCAACCGAATTGGCGGGTTTCGGGTGGCGATTGCCTGCCTGTCGGTAGAAACACTGGGGTTGTTGATGTTGTGGCTGGCACCCAGTGCCGAGCTGGCTTTGGCGGGGGCCGCGCTTAGCGGGTTTGGTTTCTCGCTGGTGTTCCCGGCGTTGGGCGTGGAGGCGGTGAACCAGGTGTCAGCGGCCAACCGCGGGGCGGCGGTGGGGGCGTATTCACTGTTCATCGATTTATCGCTGGGGGTGACCGGGCCGCTGGTAGGCGCAGTGGCGGCTGGCTTCGGGTTTGCTTCGATGTTTCTGTTTGCGGCGGCTGCGGCGGCGTGTGGGCTGGTGTTGAGCCTGTACCTGTACAGGCAGGCATCAACATCAAGGCGCTCACTGGATCTGTAGGAGCAGCCTTGCGCTGCGAAGAGGCCGTAGCAGCCAACGACTAACTATCGCTCTACCGGCCTCTTCGCAGCACAAGGCTGCTCCTACAAGGAACGCGTAAACCCAGGCTTACGCGATCTGTTGAAAGTCAGCGTTGGGCGTACTGCAGCACCACTTCCAACGGGTGACGCATCTTGCGCTCGGTCATGCGCTTGACCTGGCTACGGCACGAGTAACCGGTCGCCAGCGGTTCGCCTTGCTTGTCCAGCTTGGTCGCCCAGCTCTGCTCGAAGATGGTCCGCGACGTTTCCTGGTTGCGCGCTTCGTGGCCATAAGTACCGGACATCCCGCAGCAGCCCGTGGCCTCGGTCACCAGCTTCAGCCCCAAGCGAGCGAACACCTGCTCCCACTGCTTGGTGCTGGCCGGTACGTTGGTCTTCTCGGTGCAGTGCGCCATCAAGCGGAAATTACCCGGCGCGGTCGGTGCCTGCTCAGGCAGCACATCCATCAGCCACTCCTGCGGCAACAGCACCTGAGGGCAGCCTTCCAGGCCTGGCACCTTCTGGTACTCCTGGCGATACACCAGGGTCATCGCCGGGTCCAGCCCCACCAGCGGCACGCCGCAGTCGGCCAAGGCCTTGAGCTGGGTGGCGTTGCGGATCGCCGCCTTGGCAAACGCGCCCAGGAAGCCCTGCACGTGCAACGGCTTGCCGTTGGCGCTGTACGGCGCCAGGAACACCCGGTGGCCCAGGCGGTGGGCCAGGTCGATGAAGGCCGACAGCAGCGGCGTTTCAAAGTAACGGGTGAAGGCATCCTGTACTAGCACGATGCTGCGCTCGCGCTGGGCCGGGGTCAGTTCGCGCAGGGCCGGCACCGTGGCCACGCCAACGCGGCAGCGGGTCAGGGTGGCCTGGAAGTTGAAGCGGCTGATCAGTGGGCTGTCGACCATGCCGATCTTGTCGGCCAGCAGCTTGCTCACCCACTTCGAGCCCATCACTGCGTTGTACAGCCCCGGCGCATGGGCCAGGTACGGAATGGTGAACTCCAGCGAGCCAATCAGGTAGTCACGCAGCGGACGCTGGTAGCGGCCGTGGTACAGCTCGAGGAAACGTGAGCGGAAGTCCGGCACATTGACCTTGATCGGGCATTGGCCGGCGCACGACTTGCACGCCAGGCAGCCGGCCATGGCGTCGTACACTTCATGGGAAAAGTCTTCCTGGCCCTGGTTGCGCGCGCGGTTGTTGCGCAGGCGCGCCGGCAGGCCCTTGAGCCACGACACCTTGTTGCGCGCCGCCGCCAGTACGTCGATGTTCGCCTCGCCCTGCAGGCGCAGCCACTCGCGCATCAGCGAGGCGCGGCCCTTGGGCGAATGCTGGCGCTCACGGGTAGCCTTCCACGACGGGCACATGGCGTCGTTGGGGTCGTAGTTGTAGCAGGCACCGTTGCCGTTGCAGTGCACCGCGCTGGGGAAGTCCTGCCACACACGCTCGTCGATGGTCCGGTCAAGGTCGCCGCGCAGGGTCACGCCATCGACCGGGGTCAGGCCCTCGGCGCTGCCCAGCGGGGTGCAGATCTTGCCCGGGTTGAGCTGGTTGTGCGGGTCGAACGCGCCCTTCAGGCGCTGCAGCGCCGGGTACAGCTCGCCGAAGTACTCCGGCACGTATTCCGAACGCAGGCCTTTGCCGTGCTCGCCCCACAGCAGGCCGCCGTAGCTTTTGGTCAGCGCCGCTACCGCATCGGAAATCGGCTTGACCAGCGCGGCCTGGGCCGGGTCTTTCATGTCCAGTGCCGGGCGCACGTGCAGCACGCCGGCGTCGACGTGGCCGAACATGCCGTAGGCCAGGCCATAGCCATCGAGCAAGGCGCGGAAGTCGGAGATGTAGTCGGCCAGCTGCTCTGGCGGCACCGCGGTGTCTTCGACGAATGGCTGCGGGCGCACCTCGCCTTCTACGTTGCCCAAGAGCCCCACCGAACGTTTACGCATGGTATACACGCGGGTAACTGCCTCGGCCCCCTCCGCCAGGGTGTGGCCCAGGCGCTCGACGCCGGTATCGCTTTGCAGGTGCTGAATGAACGCCTGCACCTTGGCGTTGACCTCTGCCGGCTCGTCGCCGCAGAACTCCACCAGGTTGATACCCAGCGTCGGGCGCTCGGGGTCGGCCGGGAAGTATTCGGCAACGCTGTGCCAGACGATGTCTTTCATCGCCAGCATCAGCACCTTGGAATCGACCGTCTCGATCGACAGCGGCTTGTGCGCCATCAGCGCATTGGCATCGCGCAGGGCGTCCATGAAGCTGGTGTAGCGTACGTTGACCAACACCGCGTACTTGGGAATCGGCAACACGTTGAGCTTGGCTTCGACCACGTAGCCCAGCGAGCCCTCGGCGCCACACAGCACACTGTTGAGGTTGAAGCGCCCCTGCTCGTCGCGCAGGTGCGCGAGATCGTAGCCAGTCAGGCAACGGTTGAGCTTGGGGAACGTGGTTTCGATCAGTTCGCCCTGGGTTTCCTGAATGTCCCGGGCCATGCGGTACACCTCGCCGACCCGGCCGGGTGCGGCACAGGCTTGCTCCAGCGCGGCATCGTCGATTGGCAGGCTGTGCAGGCGCTCGCCACCGAGCAGCACGCTGTGCAGTTCCAGCACGTGGTCACGGGTTTTGCCGTAGGTGCAGCTGCCCTGGCCACTGGCATCCGTGTTGATCATGCCGCCAACCGTGGCGCGGTTGGAGGTGGACAGCTCAGGGGCGAAGAACAGCCCGTGCGGCTTGAGCGCAGCATTGAGCTGGTCCTTGACCGTACCAGCCTGCACCCGCACCCAGCGCTCCTCGACGTTGATTTCGAGGATGTTGTTCATGTGCCGTGACAAGTCGACGACGATACCGTCGGTCAGCGACTGGCCGTTGGTGCCGGTGCCACCGCCGCGCGGGGTCAGCTTGACCTGCTGGAAGCGCGGCTCGCCCATCAGCGCGGCGACCCGCGCCACATCGTCGGCATCCAGCGGGAACACCGCCGCCTGCGGCAAGCGCTGGTAGATCGAGTTGTCGGTAGCCAGCACCGTGCGGGTGCCGTAGTCGGCACTGATCTGGCCGCGGAAGCCACTGCTGCGCAGGGCTTCGAGAAATTCGGGGTAGTTGGCGCTCGGTGCAACGGTCGACAGCTGGGCGATCATCGAAGGATGGCCTCTTGATATTGGCTAATTCACGGGATTCCTGTCGCTCCGGCATGGGTTGATGCATGCGGGGATGACGTATAGGCCAATGTTCCTGTAGTTTCGCTTCAGGGGCAAACGGATAATCCTGCCGCTATCGATGACTTTTATGAATGAATTACCGCCACCTGACCCCCTCCATGTCGCTGCTGCTGGCATTCGAGGCCGCCGCACGGCATGAAAGCTACACCCGTGCCGCCGCCGAGCTGTCGCTGACCCAGAGTGCGGTCAGCCGCCAGGTGCAGGCACTGGAGCAGCAGCTGGGCCTGACCCTGTTCCGCCGCGAAGGGCGCCAGGTGCTGCTGACCGATGTCGGCCGCCTGTACCAGCGCGAGCTCAGCGAGGCGCTGGGGCGCATCCGCAGCGCCACCCTGCAGGCGCTGGCCTACCAGTCGGGGGTGGGTACCTTGCGCCTGGCCACCCTGCCCACCTTCGGCTCGAAATGGCTGTTGCCGAGGCTGCATGCGTTTTACAGCGCTCACCCAGGCATGCTGGTACACATTCATTCACGCATCGAAGCCATCAACTTCGACACCAGCGAGATCGACGCCGCCATCGGCGTGGCCAGCCACGACCTGCCGGGGCTGATCTGCCATCGCCTGCATGCCGAGGAACTGGTGGTCATTCTGCCGCCAGAGGCCGGCGCCGACAGCCAGGGCTGGAGCCCAGCGCGGATCAGTGAAGAGGTGTTGTTGAATGTGGCCAACAACCCGCATGCCTGGGGTGAGTGGTTCTCGCACCACGCACTGCCGCACCGTGCCATGCGCCTGGGACCGAGTTTCGAACTGACCTCGCACCTGATCCAGGCAGTGCGGGCCGGGATCGGTATCGGCCTGGTGCCGCGCATTCTGGTGGAGGAAGAGTTGGCCAAGGGTGAGCTGTACAGCCCGGGGGAGGCGTTTGCCAGTCAGCGCAGTTATTACCTGATCTACCCGCCGCGCAATGAGGCATTGCCATCGCTGCGGGCATTTCGAGGCTGGCTGCTGGAACAGATCTGAAGACTTGTGTCGGCCCTTTCGCAGCACAAGGCTGCTCCTACAAACGGATTGGCGTTCGTCTGTAGGAGCAGCCTTGCGCTGCGAAGAGGCCGGCACAAAAAACAAAAAACCCGAAGCCAGTCCCCCGACTTCGGGTTTTTCTGATCACCTGTAGTGCACTACTTGGTGACGGTACCCGCAGCACCACCGGCATTCACCCGGCGACGCGGCTTGACCATGTAGATCACGAACATCCCGAACAACCAGAACGGAATAGCGTACACCGAAACCTGAATACCCGGGATCATCAGCATGATGCCGAGGATCAGCAGCACGAAAGCCAGCACCAGGTAGTTGCCGTACGGGTACCACAGCGCCTTGAACAGTGGCTTCTGGCCGGTACGGTCCAGGTGTTGACGGAACTTCAGGTGCGAGTAGCTGATCATCGCCCAGTTGATTACCAAGGTAGCCACTACCAGCGACATCAGCAGCTCCAGGGCGTTTTGCGGCATCAGGTAGTTCAGCAACACGGCAACGAAGGTAAAGGCAGCCGACACCAGGATCGAACGCACCGGCACGCCACGCTTGTCGACCTTGGCCAAGGATGCCGGGGCGTCACCCTGCTCGGCCATGCCCAGCAGCATGCGGGCGTTGCAGTAGGTGCCGCTGTTGTAGACCGACAGCGCCGCAGTCAGCACCACGAAGTTCAGCAGGTTGGCAGCCACGTCACTGCCCAGCAGCGAGAACACCTGCACGAACGGGCTGCTGCCGTAGCTGCCACCCGAGGCGTCGATGCTGGCGACCAGATTGTCCCACGGGGTCAGCGACAGCAGCACCACCAGGGCACCCACATAGAAGATCAGGATGCGGTAGATGACCTGGTTGATCGCTTTCGGGATCACAGTCTTCGGTTTGTCGGCCTCGGCGGCGGTGAAACCGAGCATTTCCAGGCCACCGAAGGAGAACATGATGAAGGCCAGCGCCATCACCAGCCCGCTGACACCGTTCGGGAAGAAGCCGCCATGCGACCACAGGTTGGTCACGCTGGCTTCAGGGCCGCCGCTGCCGCTGGTCAGCAGGTAGGCACCCAGGCCGATCATGCTGACGATGGCGACCACCTTGATGATGGCGAACCAGAATTCGGCTTCACCGAAGAACTTCACGTTCATCAGGTTGATGGCGTTGATCAGCACGAAGAACGCCGCCGCCGTGACCCAGGTAGGGATCTCCGGCCACCAGTAGTGGACATACTTGCCAACCGCCGAAAGCTCCGACATGCCCACCAGGATGTACAGCACCCAGCAGTTCCAGCCCGACAGGAAGCCGGCGAAACCACCCCAGTAGGTGTGGGCGAAGTGGCTGAACGAGCCGGCCACCGGCTCTTCGACGATCATTTCGCCAAGCTGGCGCATGATCATGAAGGCGATGAAGCCGCAGATGGCGTAGCCAAGGATCATCGACGGGCCGGCGGATTTCATCACGCCTGCCGAGCCGAGGAACAGGCCCGTACCAATTGCACCACCCAAGGCGATCAATTGGATATGGCGGTTCTTCAGGCCCCGCTTGAGCTCGCCTGAATGCATGTTTTGTCCACTCATGAACGAAGTCACCTGCATTGTTTTTATCTGTGACGGAATCGGACCCACCGCGCTCGTGGCGCAGCGGAATGGGCAAGGTGGTTACCTTGGGTTTCTTGACCTCAGGTGCCGCCGAGGCGGGTCAACCAGGCGTGATCAAGAGTGCGCGGTACGCAAGAGGGTCACAGGTAAAACGCGGCGCACTGTATACCCCTGCAAGCGCGCAGGCGTCAACGCGTTGCGTACTTCCATTCGGAAAAAACGCAGCGATCCTGTGGTATGGGCCTTGAAAGGCGAAGTGATCGGCGTACATGGCGCCTCCATTTGTTGTTTTGTCAGCCCGGCTCTGTGGACGGGCGCTTGCACACGGCAATGGCGGCTATAACACCGTGGGGACGGGGGTTTGGGCAAGGGTGGGGGGTGCCGGTACGGCAGCTTATGCCTGTGAGCGTCGGCAAGGATTGTTTACACGATCGGGCTTGATCTGAAAGGCGGACTGAAAACGGCTACATTTGTATAATTTTCTTTACAGGTCGGTTCAAGAACTTGCCAGTCGTCCGAAAAATTCTTTTTGTTCAATATCTTGGGACCGCTTTGCGGTCCATCGCAGCAGCCCCAACTGTTCACAGGCATAAAAAAACCAGCCCTAAGGCTGGTTTTCTGGTGACTGCATAGGCTTATCAGCCACGCGGCTTGCCACGGCCACGGCCTGCCGGCTTGTCACCTTCAGGCTTGCCTGGGCGCTTGCGCATCTCGCTTGGGCGCTCGGCCACCGTGCTGCCACGGGTGTTTTTACGCGGGGCCTCTTCACGCGGCTGACGTGCCGGGCGCTCACCGGCAGCGGCACCCTCGTGGGCCGGGCGCAGGTTGCGCACGCGCTCACCACGGCCCAGCGGGCGGGTGGACTTGCGCTGCAGGCGCTCCATTTTGTCCTTGGCCTTGAGCTTCATGGCTGGCAGCGCTACTGGCTGCAGGCCCACTTCGGCGGCGAGGATGTCGATTTCGCCCTGGGTCATTTCACGCCAGCGGCCCATCGGCAGGTCGGAGTTGAGGAACACCGGGCCGAAACGCACGCGCTTCAGGCGGCTGACCACCATGCCCTGGGATTCCCACAGGCGACGTACCTCACGGTTACGGCCTTCCATCACCACGCAGTGGTACCAGTGGTTGAAGCCTTCGCCACCCGGTGCCTTCTGGATGTCGGTGAACTTGGCCGGGCCGTCTTCCAGCATCACGCCGGCCTTCAGGCGCTCGATCATCTCGTCATCGACTTCACCACGCACACGCACCGCGTACTCGCGGTCCATCTCGTAGGACGGGTGCATCAGGCGGTTGGCCAGTTCACCGTCGGTGGTGAACAGCAGCAAGCCGGTGGTGTTGATGTCGAGGCGGCCGATGTTGATCCAGCGGCCTTCTTTTGGCCGTGGCAGGCGGTCGAACACGGTCGGGCGGCCTTCCGGGTCGTCACGGGTGCAGATTTCGCCATCGGGCTTGTTGTACATGATCACCCGGCGGGTGGCCTCGGCGGCCTCCTCGCGCTTGATCAGCTTGCCGTCCACAGCGATGGCGTCGTGCAGGTCGACGCGCTGGCCGAGGGTGGCCTCGACGCCGTTGACCTTGATGCGGCCTTGGCTGATCCAGGCCTCGACGTCACGGCGCGAACCCACGCCAATGCGCGCCAGCACTTTCTGCAGCTTTTCGCCGGATGGCGGGGTGATTTCGTTATCTTGCAGGTCTTGCTCACTCATCTGGGCACCTCCCGGTGTAGGAATGAAAACAGGGTTCTGGCGACGAACGCGCCAAAAGGCCGCGCATCATACGCGGTTCGGCAGGGGAACGCACTGGAGGTTAGAGGGTTTTGCGGGGGTTGTGAGGAGTTTCTGCCTAATGGCGAGGGCCGGTACAGGCAACGAAGCAATCACGGCTGCAACTTGCCCTCTTCCTCCACCGGGGCTTCAGGCTCTTCCTCGCGCAAATCATCAAAATCGGTTTTCAGCCCTTCTTCCATGGCATCCAGCTCCACCAACAGGCTACGGAAGCTGGTCTCCTCCTTCGGTTCCCCAGCCTCTTCCTCTTCTCCCAGGCTGGCATCCGCCAACGCCTGCAAGTGCGCCGGCACTGGCGCATCGTCCGGGTCGAGCAGCGGCTCAGGCTCCATTTCACGCAACTCGGCCAATGCCGGCAGCTCATCCAGGCTCTTGAGGTTGAAATGATCGAGAAACGCCTTGGTGGTCGCGAACATCGCTGGCCGACCAGGCACTTCGCGGTAGCCGACCACGCGGATCCACTCGCGCTCCATCATCGTCTTGATGATGTTGCTGTTTACCGCAACACCCCGCACGTCCTCGATCTCGCCACGGGTGATGGGCTGGCGGTAGGCGATCAAGGCCAGGGTTTCGAGCAACGCCCGCGAATAGCGTTGTGGGCGCTCTTCCCACAGGCGCCCGACCCAGGGGGCATAATCCTCGCGGATCTGCAAACGGTAGCCGCTGGCCACTTCCTTGAGTTCGAAGGCGCGGCCGCTGCATGACTTGCCCAGCACCTCCAGGGCCTGCTTGAACACCTTGGGCTCGGGGCGCTCGGCCTCTTCGAACAGCTCGAACAGGCGCTCCAGGGATTGCGGCTTGCCCGAAGCCAGTAGGAAAGCTTCGATCAGCGACGCCAGGTCGCGAGGTTCATTCAGGTTCATCAGGTTCTTCAACAAGCGCCGGGCGAAGCCGCACGTGAATGGCGGCGAAAGGTTCATTCTGCACCAGTTCGACCAGCGATTCCTTCACCAGCTCAAGAATCGCCATGAAGGTCACCACCACGCCCAGCTTGCCCTCATCGGCGGCGAACAGCTCTACGAACGGCACGAAAGCCCCGCCCTTGAGACGCTCCAGTACCTGGCTCATGCGTTCGCGGGTAGACAAGGTCTCGCGCGTGATCTGGTGGCTTTCGAACAGGTCGTTGCGGCGCATCACCTCGGCCATGGACACCAACAGCTCTTCCAGGCTGACTTGCGGCAACAGCTTGCGCACCTTGGCCTGCGGGGCCTCCAGGCGCGGCACCACGACATCGCGCCCCACCCGCGGCAACTCATCGATGCCTTCGGCGGCAGCCTTGAAGCACTCGTACTCCTGCAGGCGGCGGATCAGCTCGGCGCGGGGGTCGCCCTCCTCCTCCTCGACGTCGGCGGAGCGCGGCAGCAGCATGCGCGACTTGATCTCGGCGAGCATGGCGGCCATCACCAGGTACTCGGCGGCCAACTCCAGGCGCACGCTTTTCATCAGCTCCACATAGCCCATGTACTGCCGGGTGATCTCGGCCACAGGGATGTCGAGGATGTCGATGTTCTGCTTGCGAATCAGGTACAGCAACAAGTCCAGAGGGCCTTCGAAGGCTTCGAGGATGACTTCGAGGGCGTCCGGCGGGATGTACAGGTCCAGCGGCAGTTCGGTCAGGGCTTCGCCGTAGACCAGGGCCAGTTGCAGTTGCCGAGGCTCGTCGACCTGTTCGGTCGGTGCCTCGGGCGCTTCCACCTGGCTCACGCGTTGACCAGGAACGGCGTGGGGTCGCCGCAGCCTTCGCGGATCAGTTCCGGCTCGTCGCCGGACAGGTCGATGATGGTCGACGCCTTGAGGTCGCCGAAGCCGCCGTCGATCACCAGGTCGACATGGTGCTCCAGGCGCTCGCGGATCTCGTAAGGGTCGGTCATCGGCTCGCTGTCACCCGGCAGGATCAGGCTCACGCTCATCAGCGGCTCGCCCAACTCGGCCAGCAAGGCCAGGGTGATGGCGTGGGCCGGCACCCGCAGCCCGATGGTGCGGCGCTTGTCGTGCAACAACAGGCGCGGCACTTCGCGCGTGCCGTTGAGAATGAACGTGTACGGCCCAGGCACATGGGCCTTGAGCAGACGGAAGGTGCCGGTGTCGACCTTGGCGTACAACCCCAGTTGCGACATGTCACAGCACATCAGGGTGAAGTTGTGCGTTTTGTCCAAGCCGCGTAGGCGCCGCACCCGTTCGATTGCCGCCTTGTCGCCCATCTGGCAACCCAGCGCATAGGCCGAATCCGTCGGATACACCACCACGCCCCCCTTGCGGATGATCTCGACGGCCTGTTTTATCAGGCGTGGCTGTGGGTTCTCCGGATGAATCTGGAAAAATTGGCTCACGTAGTCGTCCTGTTCATAGCGCCAAAGGCTGTTCATGGCTGAATCGACGCCACAAAGGTGGCAGGTCCTCGGGCAAAGGCCGGTAGGCACCGATCTCGCCCCAGGTGCCGGGGCCGTGGAAGTCACTGCCAGCGCTTGCCAGCAGGCCGAACTCACGGGTAAGTATGGACATGGTGCCCACTTGCTCGGCAGGCATCATCCCGTTGACCACTTCAAGCGCCTGCCCACCTGCCTGAATATAGTCGGCAATCAGCCGTCTGCGCTTGCTGCGGGTCAGGTCGTAGTGCATGGGATGCGCCAGGCTCACCCAGGCGTTGGACTGCCTTAGCGTGGCAACGGTTTCGTCGAGGGTCGGCCAGTGCTGCTTGACGTCGCCCAGCTTGCCGGCACCCAGCCACTTGCGAAACGCTTCGCCACGGTCCTTGACGTGCCCGGCACGCACCAGGTACTCGGCAAAATGCGGCCGTGCCGGGGCGTTGCCGCTGTCGCCCAGCTCGTGTTGCACGGCGCGCGCGCCTTCAAGCGTGCCGGGCATGCCCTTGGCGGCCAACCGTTTGTCAATTTCTTCGGCGCGCAGCCAGCGGCCGTGGTGCAACGCCTCGATCGCCGCCAGCAACGGCGGCGCGTCGAGCGGGAAGTCGTAGCCCAGCACATGGATGGTGGCACCTCCCCAGGTGCACGACAGCTCCACCCCGCTGACCCAGCGCATGCCCCGTTCAACGCAGGCCTGGCGCGCTTCGGGCAGGCCTTCGATAGTGTCATGGTCGGTCAGTGCCAGCGTTTGCACCCCGTGCTCATGGGCCCGGGCAACCAGTACCGAAGGCGCCAGGGCGCCGTCGGAGGCCGTGCTGTGACAGTGCAGATCAACATTCATGGAGGAGCGCTTTCGCTGGAATCGATGTTTGTTATTATGCCGTCACATCCCGATTCTGGCTGCCATTGTGAAACAATTCATCGATTTCATCCCGCTGCTGCTGTTCTTCATCGTCTACAAGCTCGACCCGCGCCCCATGGAAGTCGCCGGCCACAGCTTCGAATTCGGCGGCATCTACAGCGCCACGGCCATGCTGATCATCAGCTCGCTGGTGGTGTACGGTGCGCTGTTCCTGCGCCAGCGCAAGCTGGAAAAGGGCCAGTGGCTGACGCTAGTCGCCTGCCTGGTGTTCGGCGGCCTGACCCTGACCTTCCACAGCGAAACCTTCCTCAAGTGGAAGGCACCCGTCGTCAACTGGCTGTTCGCCCTGGGCTTTGCCGGCAGCCACTTCATCGGCGACCGGGTGCTGATCAAGCGCATCATGGGCCACGCCCTGAGCCTGCCGGACGCCATCTGGTCGCGCCTGAACCTGGCGTGGATCGCCTTCTTCCTGTTCTGCGGCGCGGCCAACCTGTTCGTCGCCTTCACCTTCCAGGACTTCTGGGTGGACTTCAAGGTGTTCGGCAGCCTGGGCATGACCGTGATCTTCCTGGTGGCGCAAGGCCTGTACCTGTCGCGCCACCTGCACGACGACCCTTCTACCTCCAAACCCAAGGATTGACATGCTCTACGCCATTATCGCCAGCGACGTCGCAAACTCCCTGGAAAAGCGCCTGGCTGCCCGCCCGGCGCACATCGAACGCCTGCAGCAGCTCAAGGCCGAAGGCCGCGTGGTGCTGGCCGGCCCCCACCCGGCCATCGACAGCAACGACCCGGGCGAAGCAGGTTTCAGCGGCAGCCTGATCGTTGCCGAGTTCGAATCGCTGGCGGCGGCGCAGGCCTGGGCCGATGCCGACCCGTACATTGCCGCGGGCGTGTACGACAAGGTGGTGGTCAAGCCGTTCAAGCAAGTACTGCCTTGATCTGCAACCGCATCGCCTTCATCGCGGGCAAGCCCGCTCCTACAGGGACCTTGTAGGAGCGGGCTTGCCCCCGATGAAGGCGGCTCGGGACTGGCAGTAATACCGTTGCCATCAGCCTGGGGGATCTTTGCCACTGGGGGGCCGGATAGCCGCCGTCAATGGTTGAATTGAGTGAGTCATGAGCGAGCTGTTACTGATTGATGATGACCAGGAACTGTGCGAGCTGCTCGGCAGCTGGCTGACCCAGGAAGGGTTCACCGTGCGTGCCTGCCACGATGGTCAGAGCGCACGCCAGGCCCTGGCCGAGCATGCCCCCGCCGCCGTGGTGCTGGATGTGATGTTGCCCGACGGCAGTGGCCTGGAGCTGCTCAAACAGCTGCGCAGCGAGCATGCCGAGCTGCCGGTGCTGATGCTGTCGGCCCGGGGCGAACCGCTGGACCGCATTCTCGGCCTGGAGCTGGGCGCCGACGATTACCTGGCCAAACCCTGCGACCCGCGTGAGCTCACCGCCCGCCTGCGCGCGGTACTGCGCCGCAGCCACCCTACCGCCACCACCAGCCAGGTGGAGCTGGGTGACCTGGTCTACAGCCCTGCGCGTGGCGTGGCCAGTATCGATGGCCGCGAAATGACCCTGACCCTGTCCGAAAGCCGCATCCTCGAAGCCCTGCTGCGCCAGCCAGGCGAGCCGCTGGACAAACAGGAACTGGCGCAGATCGGCCTGGGCCGCAAATTGACCCTGTACGACCGCAGCCTGGACATGCATGTCAGCAACCTGCGCAAGAAGATCGGCCCGCATGCCGACGGCCGGCCACGCATCGTGGCATTGCGTAGCCGTGGCTATTACTACTGCCTCTGAGGATGCCGGGGCCGCTGCGCGTCCCATTCGCGGCGCAAGGCCGCTCCTACACGGGCCAATCATCTTTACCGAGCCTTTACCATCCCCTGACTGCGCTTGACGGTGATCTCCCTAGACTGTGCTCATCCGGTAACCACCGGCCTATGAAAGGAGAGACACCATGCGCAAGACCCTTATCGCTCTGATGTTCGCCGCCGCCCTGCCGACCGTGGCCATGGCCATGCCTGACGGCGGCCCGCGTCACGACGGCCCGCATCATCGCGGTGATGCGCCTTTCCACCAACTGGACCTGAGCCGCGACCAGCGCCAGCAGATCGGCAAGCTGATGGGCGAGCAGATGCAACAGCGCCGCGACATCACCGAGCGCTACCTGGCCAAGCTGCCGGCCGCCGACCAGAAAGCCATGAAGGACGAACTGCAGGCCAACCGCGACAAGACCGACAGCGCGGTACGCAACCTGCTCAAGCCTGACCAGCAGAAGAAGTTCGACGAACTGCAAAAGGAACGTGCCGCCAAGAAAGCCGAGTGGCAGGAGTTCCAGGCCTGGAAAGCTGAAAAAGGCACCAAGGCCCAGTAAGCTGTCCGCCCCATGCCCGGCCCGCGTCACCGCGGGCCGGGCTTTTCCCGTTTAGGAGGTGCACTTGCGTTCACTGTTCTGGCGCATCCTGGCCAGTTTCTGGCTCGCCATCACCCTGGTCGCCGGCCTGTCGATCCTGCTGGGCCACATGCTCAACCAGGACGCCTGGATCCTCAGCCGCCACCCGGGCCTGAATACCCTGGCCAGCAAGTGGGCCAAGCATTACGAGCAGGAAGGCCTGGATGCGGCGCAGCACTTTCTGGAAAGGCGCAAAGACCGCTACAAGATCGACGTGCAGGTGCTCGACGACAGCGGCGAGGCCGTGGTGCCCGGGACCTTCCCGCGCCGTGCGGCGGCCTTCGAGGCGCGTCAGCACAATGACCAGCGGCGCCTGCCATGGCGCCGGCTGACCGAGGAATACACCAGCCCCGAGACCGGCGATACCTACCTGCTGATCTACCGCATCCCTCACCCGGCGCTGGATGCCTGGCACCGCGAAAGCCTGATGTGGCCGCTCAGTGCACTGGGCATTGCCCTGGTCGTGCTGACCCTGTTCAGCCTGCTGGTGACCCTGTCCATCACCCGCCCGTTAAGCCGCCTGCGCAGCGCCGTACACGACCTGGGCCAAACCACCTATCAGCAGAACAGCCTGGCACGCCTGGCAGCGCGGCGCGACGAGTTTGGCGTGCTGGCCAAGGACTTCAACAAGATGGGCGCACGCTTGCAAAGCACCATCGGCAGCCAGCGTCAGTTGCTGCGCGATGTGTCTCACGAGCTTCGCTCGCCGCTGGCCAGGCTGCGCATCGCCCTGGCCTTGGCCGAACGCGCCGAACCCGAGCAGCGGCAAACCCTGTGGCCGCGGCTGACCCGCGAATGCGACCGCCTGGAAGACCTGATCAGCGAGATCCTCGCCCTGGCCCGGGTGGATGCGGAACAGGCTCATGCCGAGCCGGTCGACCTCAACGCCCTGCTCGGCAGCGTGCGCAAGGACGCCCTGCTCAGCGCGCCGGACCAGGATGTGCGCCTTGAGGCACAGCCGGGGTTGACCTTGCAGGGTTGGCCAACGCTGATCGAGCGCGCCGTGGACAACCTGCTGCGCAACGCCCTGCGCTTCAACCCGCTTGGTCAGCCGGTCGAAGTCAGCGCCGTGCGTGAGCAGGAGCGAATTGTGATCAGCGTGCGTGACCACGGGCCGGGGGCGGCAGCGGAACACCTGGCTCAGCTGGGCGAACCATTCTTCCGGGCCCCAGGGCAGGAAGCGCCGGGGCATGGGCTGGGGCTGGCGATTGCGCGCAAGGCGGCGGAGCGCCATGGCGGGAGCCTGATTCTAGACAATCATCCCCATGGTGGATTTGTCGCTCGGCTGGAGTTGCCTGTAGCGGATGCTACCGGAAGTTGATCGAATTCAAGGCCACTGGCCTCTTCGCGGGCACGCCCGCTCCCACAGCAGCAGATATTGCACAATACCTGTGGGAGCGGGCCCGCCCGCGAAGAGGCCAGATGCCTTGATACAACAATCAGCCCAGGGCAGCGTTATTCACCCCAGACACTGACGTAGTCAGCCGTTTCCAGAATGGGCGCCGTGCGCGGCTCGGTCAGCGGCGTGCCGACATACAGGTAACCAATCAGCTCCTCGTTCTCGGCCAACCCCAGGCCCTTGTGCACATGGGCATCAAACGCCATGTCCCCAGTACGCCACACCGCACCGATACCTTGCGCATGCGCGGCAATCAGGATGCCGTGCGCCGCACAGCCCGCAGCCAGGCGCTGCTCGGACTTGGGCACCTTGAAATGGTCCTGCAGCTTGGCCACCACCACGATCAGCAACGGCGCCCGCAGCGGCATGGCGCGGGCCTTGTCCAGTGCAGCCTGGCTGGCATCGCCTTTGTGCTGCACGGCTTCGGCGAACAGCTCGCCCAGCTTCTCGCGGCCCTGGCCTTCGATGGTCAGGAAGCGCCATGGCCGCAGCTGTCCATGGTCCGGGGCGCGCAGGGCGGCCTGGAACAGCGCCTCGCGCTGGGCGGCATTGGGCGCCGGGTCAGTCAGGCGTGGCACGGAAACACGGTTGAGCAATGCGTCGAGAGCCTCCATCGGCTACCCTCCTGGCAGTTGAATGTGCGGCCATTCTAGCGTTTACATCACCAGACCCATAGGTAGAATGGCGCCCTTCCGTTTCGAGTCAGAGCAGATCACATGGCGTTGCCGACCTTAAGGATCATTGGTTTCATCATCGGCATCTTCCTGATTACCCTGGCCGTGGGCATGGCCGTGCCCATGGCGACCCTGGTGATCTTCGAGCGCACCGGTGACATGCCGTCGTTCCTCTGGTCGAGCCTGATCACCTTCATCGCGGGCCTGGCCCTGGTGATACCGGGGCGCCCGGAGCATGTGCACCTGCGCCCGCGCGACATGTACCTGCTGACGGTCAGCAGCTGGCTGGTGGTATGCGTGTTCGCCGCGCTGCCGTTCCTGCTGACCCAGCACATCAGCTATACCGACGCCTTCTTCGAAAGCATGTCGGGCATCACCGCCACCGGTGCCACCGTGCTCAGCGGGCTCGACAGCATGTCGCCGGGCATTCTGATGTGGCGCTCGATGCTGCACTGGCTCGGCGGCATCGGCTTCATCGCCATGGCCGTGGCGATTCTGCCGCTGCTGCGCATCGGTGGCATGCGCCTGTTCCAGACCGAATCGTCCGACCGCTCAGAGAAGGTCATGCCGCGCTCGCACATGGTCGCCAAGTCGATCGTGGGGGTTTACGTCGGCTTCTCGATCCTGGGCTCGCTGGCCTTCTGGTGGGCGGGCATGAGCCCGTTCGACGCGATCAACCATGCCATGTCGGCGATCTCCACCGGCGGTTTCTCCACCTCCGACCAGTCATTGGCGAAATGGGATATACCGGCCGTGCACTGGGTTGCGGTGGTGGTGATGATCATGGGCAGCCTGCCCTTCACCCTGTACGTGGCGACCCTGCGCGGCAACCGCAAGGCGCTGATCCGCGACCAGCAGGTGCAAGGTTTGCTGGGCATGCTGGTGGTCACCTGGCTGGTGTTGGGCAGTTGGTACTGGTACAGCACCAACCTGCACTGGCTCGACGCCCTGCGCCACGTGGCGCTGAACGTGACCTCGGTGGTCACCACCACCGGTTTCGCCCTGGGCGACTACAGCCTGTGGGGCAACTTCTCGCTGATGCTGTTCTTCTACCTGGGCTTCGTTGGCGGCTGCTCCGGCTCGACCGCGGGCGGTATCAAGATATTCCGCTTCCAGGTGGCCTACATTCTGCTCAAGGCCAGCCTCAACCAGCTGATTCACCCGCGTGCGGTGATCAAGCAGAAATACAACGGCCATCGCCTCGACGAAGACATCGTGCGTTCAATCCTGACGTTCTCGTTCTTCTTCGCCATCACCATCTGCGTCATGGCCTTGCTGTTGTCGTTGCTGGGCGTGGACTGGATGACCGCGCTGACCGGCGCCGCCGGTACGGTTTCGGGTGTAGGTCCGGGCCTGGGTGAAGTGATCGGCCCTTCGGGCAACTATGCCACGCTGCCTGACGCCGCCAAGTGGATTTTGGCGGCCGGCATGCTGCTCGGCCGCCTGGAAATCATCACGGTGCTAGTGTTGTGCATGCCGGCGTTCTGGCGTCACTGAGCACTAGGCTTCCGCGCCCAGGCGGGCGCGGTATTCGCTGGGCGTGGCATCGAACCAGCGGCGGAATGCCCGATAGAAGTTGCTGGGGTCGGCAAAACCCAGCAAGTAGGCGGCTTCGAGCAAGGTCATGCCCGGCTGGGCCAGGTACTGTTCGGCCAGCTCACGACGGGTGTCGTCGAGCAATGCCTGGAAGCTGGTGCCCTCCTCCTGCAGCCGCCGTTGCAAGGTACGCTGCGACAAGTGCAGGGCCTGGGCCAGCGTTTCGCGCTTGGGTTCGCCTTGCGGCAGGATGCGGCACAACACCTGGCGCACCCGGTGGGTAACCCGGCTTTCGGAGAAGCGTGCCAGGTACTCCCCGGCAAACCGGTCGTGCAGCACCGCCATGGCCTCGTTCGCGGTGGGCAACGGCGCTTCCATGTCGGCCCGCTCGAACACCAGCGCATCATGTGGCGCACCGAACACCAGCGGCGAATGGAACGCCACCTTGTACGGCTCGACGTTTTTCGGTTGCGGCCCTTGCACCAGTACCCGCCGCGGCTGCACCGGCCGGCCACTGAGCCATTTGCACAGCGCCAATGCGCAGGCCAGCGATGCTTCGGCACTGTGCCGGGTCGGCGGCAGGTGGTCACCGTGCACGGTCAGGATCAGCGAATAGCCCTCGGCGCCAAGGACAAAACTGAGGTCGGAGCTTTCGGCGATGATGCGCTGGTAGCGTACCAGTCGCTCGAAGCCCTCGGCCAAGGTGCGGCTGGACATCAACGCATAGCCCACCACATGGAACGACGCCGGACGCACCACCCGCGCCATGTTCAAGCCGATGGCCTCGTTGCCTGACAGCTCCACCGCCAGCTGCCATAGCCGGGTCATGGAATCTTGCGGAAAACGTGCATCCGGGTCGTCGAGTGCGGCAAAGTCCAGCCCTAGCTGCTTGAACATGGCCCGGCAATCCAGCCCTTCCAGTTCAAGTGCCTTCACAATCCCTGATGCCCAACTGGCTGACGTGGTTCTTTCGCTCATGACAGGCTTCTTTTACCGACCGCTCCTGCGGTGAACCCCAAGGATACTCATTTGGCGCCTATTGTCACTGGTAGGCCCCGTCAGTCACTCTAGACTCGAATCAGGCTCCACGCCGTGCATCTTGTCCAGAAGTATTAATCCCGGAGCACTGCCATGAACAGCAAAGCGCAGTTTCGCAGTTTTGCCGAGTTCTATCCGTATTACCTGGGGGAACACAGCAACCCCACCTGCCGCCGCTTGCACTTCGTCGGCACAAGCCTGGTGATAGCCCTGCTGGCCTACACCATCGGCAGTGGCAAATGGTTACTGCTGCTGGGCGTGCCGCTGTTTGGCTATGGCTTCGCCTGGGTCGGGCACTTCTTTTTCGAGAAGAACCGGCCAGCGACCTTTACCTATCCGCTGTACAGCCTGGCCGGGGATTTCGTGATGTTTCGGGATATCCTGCTGGGCAAGATCCGCCTGTAGGCGTGGTCTTGTGCTGCGATGGGCTGCAAAGCAACCCCATGGCTTTCAAGCACTAGGCCTAGGCCGGCTCACGCAACGCAGCCTGCGTCTCCCGCGCCTGGGCCTCTGCCAGCCGGTACAGCTCGATACTGCCATCCCAATGCTCGATCAGCGCCGTGCACGACTCCACCCAGTCCCCGCAATTGAGGTAGTCCACCTCGCCCACCTTGCGGATCTCGGCATGGTGGATGTGCCCGCACACCACGCCATGAAAACCGCGCCGAGTGCACTCGTGGGCAATGGCATCCTCGAAGTCGCTGATGAAGTTCACCGCGCCTTTCACCTTGTGCTTGAGGTACGCCGACAGCGACCAGTAACCATAGCCATACCGCGCCCGCCAGTGGTTGAGCCAGCGGTTGAGCACCAAGGTAAATTCGTACGCACGGTCACCCAGAAACGCCAGCCAGCGGTGGTAACGGGTAATCACGTCGAACTGGTCGCCATGGATCACCAGCAGTCGGCGGCCATCGGCGGTCAAGTGCTCGGCCTCATCCACCAGCTGGATGTTGCCCAAGATCAGCTTGGAGTAGCGACGCAGGAACTCGTCGTGGTTGCCCGTGACATAGATCACCTCGGTGCCGCGCTTGCTCATGGTCAGCAGCCGGCGGATCACGTTGGTGTGGGCTTGCGGCCAGTAGATGCCGCCACGCAGCTTCCAGCCATCGATGATATCGCCCACCAGGTAGACGCGGTCGGCCTGGTAGCCCTTGAGAAACTGCGACAGGTGTTCGGCCTGGCAGTCGCGGGTACCCAGGTGCACGTCGGAGATCCACAGGGTACGCACGCGTTGCTTACGCGAGGGGCGGGACAGTTCGGCATGGGTCATGGGCAAGCTCCGGCGCAGTTTGCTGGAGACTGGCAGGCGCGCATGACAGCGCCATGGCAAAACAGTGACGAGTGATGGTGCGCAGGGATTGAGGCACAATGGGCTTCTGCCCTGTGAGGAAGCTCCCATGACCGCCGGCCCGATCCTCTCGCTGCGCCATTACCGCGATAGCCTGATCGCCCATAGCCACGAACACCCGCAACTGGTGTTTGGCCTGCGCGGCCGCCTGGAGTTCGAGGTACAGGGGCATGGCGCCGGGATCGATCGGCAGGGGCTGATCGTAGTGCCTGCGGGTGCTCATCACACGTGCGCCAGCGATACCGGCAGTGATTGCCTGGTGCTCGATGTGCCTGGGGAGCCTTGGCTGCACGAGCACTTGGGCGAACATGCCGAAGCCAGCCGCCGCCTGCTCGACCGCCCCGCCGCCCTGGGCCTGAATGAACGCCAGCAGCAACTGGTCGACTGGCTGGCGAGCAGCCCCATGCACGACCCGCTGATTGCCCGGCAAGGCGCGGCGTTGCTGCTGGCCAGCCTCAATGCCACGGCGGCAGCCAACGTGCGCGCCAGCCAGCGCTTGCCCTATGCAGCCTTCGATGCGCATATCGAGCAGCAGGCTGCCTACCCCCTGCAGGTCGCCGACCTGGCGCGCATCGCCGGGCTGTCCAGTGCCCGGCTGCATGCGCGTTTTACCGCCGAGTGCGGGATGACACCGATGGACTACATTCGCCAGCGGCGCTTGCTCAAGGCGCGGCGGCTGGTAGTGCAGACTTCGTTGCCCATGGGGGAAATTGCGGCACAGGTTGGGTACAGCTCGCAGAGTGCGTTTTCGGCGGCGATGTTGCGGGCGTTTGGGTGTACGCCTTTGGCTTTGCGGCGAGAGCCTGGCGACAACTGACAGCAGTCTTGCGACAGAAAGCGTTGGCCTGAGCCTTTACACTTTGCCTGTGCCGGCCTCTTCGCAGCACAAGGCTGCTCCTACACAGGAGCGTGCGTAACCTGTAGGAGCAGCCTTGCGCTGCGAAGAGGCCGCTACTGTCAGTACAGATCTTGAGCAAGGACCACCATGAACCACCGCACTGCATTGGGCGCCCTGCATATCGGCGCGCTGTTCTTCGGCCTGACGGGCGTCTTCGGCAAACTGGCCGCCAGCGCCAGCCCCGCCATCATCGTCTTCGGCCGCGCCGCCTTCGCCGTACTCGCCCTGGCCCTGTTCGCCAGCCTGGCCGGCCCAGGCTGGCAACGCCTGAGCGGCCAGGACGCGCGCCGCCTGCTGCTCGGCGGCGTGCTGCTGGCCGGCCACTGGGTCAGTTTCTTCATCGCAGTGAAAGTCAGCGGCGTGGCCATCGCCACCCTCGGTTTCGCCAGTTTCCCGGCCTTTACCGTGATCCTCGAAGGCCTGTTGTTCCGCGAGCGTATCCGCCGCAACGAGGTCGTATTGGTCGTGCTGGTCAGCATCGGCCTGATACTGGTCACCCCTGCATTCGACCTGGCCAGCGAAGCCACCGGCGGCCTGCTCTGGTCACTGCTCTCGGGCCTGCTGTTCTCGCTGCTGTCACTGACCAACCGGGCCGGCTCCGGCCGTTTGCCTGCGGTACAAGCGGCGCTGTGGCAGAACCTGGTGGTGGGCCTGTGCCTGCTGCCATTCGCGGCCCCTGGCCTTGCCGGCGTAGCCACCATGGACTGGCTGTGGATCGCCCTGCTCGGCATCTTCTGCACCGGCGTGGCGCACAGCCTGTTCGTCGCCAGCCTGGCCGTGATCAAGGCACGCACTGCCGCCGTGGTGTTCGGCATGGAGCCGGTCTACGGCATCGCCGTGGCTTGGGTGGTGTTCGCCGAAACCCCCACCGTGCGCATGCTGCTGGGCGGCGCGCTGATCATCTTCGCCATCGTGCTGTCCAGCCGCCTGTCCGCCGAGCAGCCGCCCAGACAGCGGCCACTGGCCGAGGGTGCCTGATCAACGATCATTGTGACCAAGGTCACGCTGCGGGTCGATGTGATCGCGCACCCGCTGCTTCAACACCTTGGCCTCGGGGAATCCACCGTCGGCCTTACGCTCCCAGATCTGCACATCATTGCAAGTGATGCGGAAAATGCCGCCGGTACCCGGCTCCAGCGCTACGCGGCCAAGGTCGTCGGCAAAGGTGCTGAGCAGCTCCTGGGCCAGCCAGGCAGCACGCAGCAGCCACTGGCACTGGGTGCAATAGGTGATGACGATTTCCGGTTTGTTGTCGGCCATGGTGAAACATCTCCTGGTAAGGGGCCGCTTATACTAGCGGTCTTTAGCCCACGGTTTGAGACTCACGATGCGCCGTTTGCTGTTCTGTTTTCTGCTCGCCCTCACCACGCTTACGGCCATCGCCGCCGAACCTGCCAGGCCCAAGGTCGGCCTGGTACTGTCGGGTGGTGCGGCCCGTGGCCTGGCGCACATTGGCGTGCTCAAGGCGCTGGAGGAACAGGGTGTGCGCATCGACGCCATCGCCGGCACCAGCATGGGCGCAGTGGTCGGCGGGTTGTACGCCTCGGGCTACAGTGTCGAAGAACTGGAAAAGCTCGCCATCACCCTCGACTGGCAACAGGCGCTGTCCGATGCCCCGCCGCGCAAGGACGTGCCGTTCCGGCGCAAACAGGATGACCGCGACTTCCTGGTCAAACAGAAGCTCAGCTTCCGCGACGATGGCAGCCTGGGCCTACCGCTGGGGGTGATCCAGGGCCAGAACTTGTCACTGCTGCTGGAAAGCAAATTGGCGCACACCGCCGACACCCGCGACTTCGACAAGCTGCCTATCCCCTTCCGCGCCGTGGCCACCGACATTGCCAGTGGCGAAAAAGTGGTGTTCCGCCGCGGTCACCTGCCCCAGGTTATCCGCGCCAGCATGTCGATCCCCGCCGTGTTCGCCCCGGTCGAACTGGACGGCCGCCTGCTGGTGGACGGCGGCATGGTCGACAACATTCCAGTAGACGTGGCCCGCGAAATGGGCGTGGACCTGGCCATCGTGGTCGACATCGGCACCCCGCTGCGCGATCGCAAGCAGCTACTGACCGTGGTCGACGTGCTCAACCAGTCGATCACCCTGATGACCCGACGCAACTCGGAAGAACAACTGGCCAGCCTGCACCGCGACGACATCCTCATCCAGCCATCGCTGACCGCCTTCGGCGTCACCGATTTCGGCCGCGCCCGGGACATGATCGACGCCGGTTACCGCGCCACCCGCCTGCTAGAACCACGCCTGGCTGCCCTACGCCAGCCTGAGGGCGACAGCAGCCTGGCCGTGGCCCGCTCGCCGCGCCAGCGCACGCCAGTGATCACCGCGATCAGGATCGAGAACGACTCCAAGGTCAGCGACGACGTGATCCGCTCGTACATTCGCCAGCCGATCGACGCGCCGTTGGAACTGGACCGCCTGCAGACCGACATGGGTACGCTGTATGGCCTGGACTACTTCGACCGGGTGCAGTACCGCGTGGTGCACAAGGGCGACGACAACACCCTGGTGATCAATGCCCGTGGCCGGCGCGGCGGCACCGACTACCTGCGCCTGGGCCTTAACCTTTCCGATGATCTGCGCGGTGACAGCGCCTTCAACCTGGGTGCCAGCTACCGGGTCAACGGCATCAACAGCCTGGGCGCCGAGTGGCTGACCCGCGGCCAGATCGGCGACCAGCAAGAGTTGTACAGCGAGTTCTACCAACCGCTGGACGTGGGCTCGCGCTATTTCATCGCGCCTTACCTGGACTTCGGCTCGCAGAACATCGAAGCCACCCTGGACAACGACCCGGTCGCCGAGTACCGCCTGGAGCGCTACGGCTTTGGCCTGAACGTCGGTCGGCAGATCGGTACCAGCGGTGAAGTGCGCCTGGGCGTGGGCAAGGCCTGGGGCGAAGCCGAGGTGCGCATTGGCGACCAAGACTTGCCCAAGGTCAGTTTCAACGAAGGTTTCTACGAGCTGAAGTATTCGTTCGACACCCTCGACAACGTGTACTTCCCGCACCGTGGCGAGGACATCGGCCTGACCTTGCGCAAATACGACAAGTCGCTGGACTCCGACCAGGATTACCGGCAGTGGTTGTTCAACCTGGACAAAGCCATCAGCAGCGGGCCGAACACTTTCGTACTGGGCGGGCGCTATGGGCGCACACTGGATGAGACCGAAGTGGTGACATCGAGCTTCGTGATGGGCGGCGCGCGGGAGCTGTCAGGCTTCCGCCAGGACTCGGTGTCGGGGCAGAACGTGAGCCTGCTGCGCATGGTCTACTACCGCCGCTTGACGCCGCGGGCCTATGTACCGCTGGACTTCCCGTTGTACATCGGCGGGTCGCTGGAGCGTGGGCGGGCGTGGAACAACGACAACGAGTTCGACAGTGGTTACATCAATGCGGCGAGCATCTTCCTGGGGCTGGAGACGCCGCTGGGGCCGTTGAACCTGAGCTACGGGGCCAACAGTGCGCATGAGCATGCGGTGTACCTGAACCTGGGGCATACCTTCTGAGGCGTGCACCGTATCTGTAGGAGCAGCCTTGCGCTGCGAAGAGGCCGGTATGACAGAAAATGCTCTGTGCCTGGTTTGGCCTCTTCGCAGCACAAGGCTGCTCCTACAACGATTGGGTTAAATCAAGACTTCTCGAGGTTGGCCAGGATCTTGGCATGCACCCGCATGCACACCTGCAGGTCCGCCTCGTCCACCCCGGTAAACAGCTCCACCCGCAACTGGTTGGCGATGGTTTCGATCTGGTCGATCAGTGGCTTGGCCGGTGGGCACAGCACAATCTTCTTCGCCCGCCGGTCCTCCAGCACCGCCTGCCGGCGCACCAGTCCTTGCGCTTCCAGGCTGTCGAGCAGACGCGCCAGGGTCGGGCCTTCGACGCCCACGCTCTGGGCCAGTTCCCGCTGGGTCGGGGCTTCTTCGAAACGGGCCAGGTGCAGCAACACCAGCCACCGCGCCTGGGACAGGTTGAGCCCGGCCAGGCGGCGGTCCAGCTCGGCACGCCAACCCCGGGACATCTGGGCCAGCTGCATGCCGAAGCGGTGTTGGTTGTCGGTCAGGGGCATAAGTAACTCATTGAGTAGATCTAATTATTAGGCAGCTAACCATGCCCTGCCCCACGAGGCAAGGCTCGGCCACGCTGAGGTGTTCGATAATCGTCAAAAAGCATGACAAAGGTCAGCAGATGGCGCTTCTGCCGTCGATCCTTCCTGCGTTTACAGTTCGAATTCCGCCGCCAGTGCCGCACGCACGCAATACAACACACCCTCCGGCACCCGTGCCCCGAACAACGGAGCGATGGCCGACACCGGTGGTAGCTCGCCCTCGCCATCGAGAAAGGCGTCCTGCACTTCCATCATCAGGTCTTCCGGCAGGTCGATGGCCTGGTCCAGGCTCAGTTCCTGGCGACCCAGCGCCTCGGCCAGCAGGCTATACACGTTCTTCTCGCTGCAGTTGAGTTGCCCGGCGATCTGCGCCGGGGTCATGCCGGCACGGGCCAGGCTGACCAGTTCGTGGCGCAGGTCGAGCACCACTTTCGGCGCCTCGTCGGTGCCGCCGCTGTTGTTCAGCACTTCGAGGAACGCCTGGCCGTAGCGCTCCAGCTTGCGCGCACCCACACCGCTGACCTGGGCCATGTCGCTGAGGCTGACCGGCTGGCTGCGCAGCATTTCCAGCAGCGTCGAGTCGGGGAAAATGACGTAGGGCGGCACGCTGTGCTCTTCCGCCAGCTTGCGCCGCAGGGTACGCAGCGCTTCCCACAGCTCGCGCTCTTCGGCACGTACCAGCTGGCTGGCCGGGCTGCCGCCGCTGGACGACGAGGTCTTGGCCGTGGTCTGCGGCTTGAGGTCGCGGCGCAATTGCAGGGTCACCTCGCCGCGCAGCAGCGGCCGGCAGCTGTCGGACAGGCGCAGGCCGCCGTAACCTTCCAGGTCGATGTCAACCAGGCCACGCGCCACCAACTGACGGAACAGCGAACGCCATTCGACCTCGGCCAGGCCCTTGCCGACACCGAATACCGAGAGCTTCTCGTGGCCAAAATTACGCACTTTCTCGGTGTCCTTGCCCAGCAACACGTCGACCAGATGGCCGACACCATAGCGCTGGCCCGTGCGAAACACCGCCGACAGTGCCTGGCGCGCCGGCTCGGTGGCGTCCCAGGTCTGGATGTTGTCGACACAGTTGTCGCAGTGCCCGCAGGGCTGCTCCAGGGTTTCGTCGAAATAGGCCAGTAGCGACTGACGGCGGCAGCGGGTTTCCTCGCACAGCGCCAGCATGGCGTCGAGCTTGTGCTGCTCGATGCGCTTGTGACGCTCATCGCCCTCGGAGTTCTGCAGCATCTGCTTGAGCATCACCATGTCCTGCAGGCCGTAGGCCATCCAGGCGTCGGATGGCAGGCCGTCACGGCCGGCACGACCGGTTTCCTGGTAATAGGCCTCAAGCGACTTGGGCAGGTCGAGGTGGGCGACGAAGCGCACGTTGGGCTTGTCGATGCCCATGCCGAAGGCAATGGTCGCGACCATGATCAGCCCTTCCTCGTTGAGGAAGCGATGCTGGTTGGCCGCGCGCGTCTCGGCAGCCAGGCCGGCGTGATACGGCAGCGCCGGGAAACCTTGCTCGCAGAGGAACGCGGCGGTTTCGTCGACTTTCTTGCGCGACAGGCAGTAGACGATGCCAGCGTTGCCACGGCGCTCGCCGAGGAAGGCCATCAACTGCTTGCGCGGCGCCTCCTTGGGCACGATGCGGTAGAAGATGTTGGGCCGATCGAAGCTCGACAGGAAGCGTTCGGCGCCTTGCAGGTGCAGGCGCTGGACGATCTCTTCGCGGGTTCGCATGTCGGCGGTGGCGGTAAGCGCTATGCGCGGCACATGCGGGAACAGTTCGGCCAACTGGCCCAGTTGCAGGTACTCGGGGCGGAAGTCATGGCCCCATTGCGACACGCAGTGCGCTTCGTCGATGGCGAACAGCGAGATGTCCAGGTCGCGCAGGAAGTCGAGCATGCGCGGCTGCACCAGGCGCTCCGGCGCCAGGTACAGCATCTTCACTTCGCCACGGCGCAGGCGCCCGGCCAGTTCACGCTGCTGCTCCACCGTCAGGGTGGAGTTCAACGCGGCCGCCGACACACCCAGCTCGTCAAGGGTGGCGACCTGGTCGTCCATCAGCGCGATCAGTGGCGAAACCACCACCGTCAGGCCTGGTCGCAGCAGCCCGGGTACCTGAAAGCACAACGACTTGCCGCCGCCGGTGGGCATCAGCACCAGGGCATCGCCGCCATTGGCCACGCATTCGATGATCGCTGCCTGGCGCCCACGGAAACTGTCGTAGCCGAAGATGTCCTTGAGAACGCGCTGAGCCTGTTCGAGCATGTGCAACTCCAAATCGCCGTACCATCCTGGACACAGGCTGGACGAAAAACCCGCCCCGCACACGCCAAATGCGTAAGCGGTTTTTGCCAGGCAGCCGGCAAAACCTGCCCCTGGATGAAAAATCGCGGAGTATACCGCAGCACCGCCCTGCACAGGGCACCACGGCGATAGACGTTCCCTTTGCCCCGCTGCCGCTGCAAGGTGCTAGAATTCGTTATCGTTTATTCCCCAAGGTAGCCCTGTAATGTCCTTCGCCGAGCAACTGACCCGCCTGCAAGCCTTCCTCGACGCCGACGAGCTGCACGAAGAAGCGCTGGACTATGTCGCCGCACACGGCTACCTCACCGCCCTGTCGATCAACGCCGAAGAGGTGCCCGAGCGCGAGTGGATCGACGCCCTGTTCGCTGAAGAGCCGCATTACGCCAGCGACGCCCAGCGCACCGAGATCGAAGCCACCCTGGTAGCGCTCAAGGCACACATTGCACGCCAACTGGCCAGCGAAGAAGAATTCGACCTGCCTTGCGACCTCGACCTGACCGACGAACCGGACGATTCCGACCTGCGCGGCTGGTGCATCGGCTTCATGGAAGGCGTGTTCCTGCGTGAAGAAGCCTGGTTCGACCGTGACGAAGAAGAAGTCAGTGAAATGCTGCTGCCGATCATGGTCGGCTCGGGCCTGTTCGACGAACAGCCGGAGTTCGCCGACATCGCCAGCAACGCCAACCTGCAGGACGACATGATCGTACAGATCCCCGAAGCGCTGACCGCGCTGTTCCTGCTGCTGCACGCCCCTGACGAAAAACCGGCACTGCTCAAGCCACGCCACCACTAAGCAGCCTGTGCGCTACCTGCTGCTGGCCACCGGCTGGCTCAGCGTTGCGCTGGGGGTGTTGGGGATATTCCTGCCGGTATTGCCCACCACCCCGTTTCTGCTCTTGGCGGCGGCCTGCTTTGCCCGCAGCTCGCCGCGTTTCCACCACTGGCTGGTCCATCATCCCAAACTGGGACCCTGGATCCGTGACTACCTCAGTGGTGAAGGCATTCCCCTCAAAGGCAAGGTCTACGCCATAGGTCTGATGTGGGCCAGCATTGGCCTGTCATGCTACCTGGTCCCCCTGTTCTGGGCGCGCACCTTCATGTTGACCAGCGCTGTACTGGTCAGCCTGTACATCCTCCGGCAAAAAACCCTGCGCAAAGCAAAGTGACAATATTTTGTCGCCAAATATCACTTTTGCCTAACTGCCACTTTCTTTATCGGAAATAGTTCTTGAACCCTGTGCAAGGCTTGTAAGCACTGGTTTTCAGGGTGGTTAACAGCATCACTCATTGGGCTGTCAGTAGATTTTATTAGACAATAAAAGTCTTATATGGCAATTTGATATGAATAAATCTTCTTATCTATCGCGTTGAATGTACTTAGCTGTGTTGTTAAAAACCTGCAACACTATACGCGATAACTTTATCGTCATTTTTTTGGCGAACAGCAGGATAAATTCCAGGATCAGGGAGATGTACCATGCGCGTTTTGAACCCCATCACCAGTGCATTACTGTTGGCCCTGGCGAGTGCCAACGTACAGGCGATGTCGATCACCGAGGCCGTCCAAAGCGCCGTGGACTACCACCCACAAGTCAGCTCCAACCGTAACAGCAAGCTGTCGGCCGATGAAGACGTGAAGTTTGCGCGTGGTGGCTACTACCCTTCCGTGGACCTGGTTGCCGGCTATGGTCGCCAGCGCTCGGACAACACTACCACCCGTGCCGAGGGTAACCACAACAAGGAAACCCTCAGCTACACCCAGTCCGAGCTGCGCCTGCGGCAGATGATCTTCGACGGTTTCAACACCTCGAACGAAGTGGGCCGCACCGAGGCAGTCTCTACCTCCCGCGCCTACTACACCCAGGCTGTTGCCCAGGACGTCGCCCTGCGTGCGGTCGAGGTGTACCTGGAAGTGCTCAAGCGCCGTGAGCTGGTGACCCTGGCCAAGAACAACCTGCAAGCCCACCTGCGCGTCAACGACCAGATCGGCCTGCGTAACGAGCGTGGCGTTGGCAGCACCGCCGACCTTGACCAGTCCCGCGCCCGTCGCGCCCTGGCGGAAAACAACCTGGACACCGCCGAAGTCGACCTGGCCGACGCCGAAGCCAACTTCTTCAGCGTGATCGGCCGTGCGCCGGACGAACTGGAAAGCCCGGCAACCATCAAGGGCGAAGTGCCTGAGACCCTCGACGGCGCGCGCGACAGCATGCGCCAGAACAACCCGTACATCAAATCCGCCCAGGCTGACGTCAATGCCGCCGAGCAGCAGTACGAAGTGGGCAAGTCGACCTTCTACCCGCGCTTCGACGCCATTCTGGCAACCGGTGCCAACAACAACACTGGTGGCGAGAAAGGCCACAACAACAACGATTGGCAAGCTGGCGTGGAGATGAACTACAACCTGTTCCGCGGCGGCAGCGACAAGGCTCGCCTGCAGTCCGACGCGCACAAGATCAACCAGGCCCTGGACATCCGCAACAACGCCCTGCGTGAGTTGACCGAAAACCTGAGCCTGGCGTGGAACGCCATGAACAACGCCAGCAAGCAGCTGCCGACCGCGCGTGAATACGCCGAGACCACCAAGCGCGTGCGTGCGGCGTACCAGGACCAGTTCGGCCTGGGCCAGCGGACCTTGCTGGACGTGCTGGACAGTGAGAACGAGTTGTACAACGCCGACCGCCGCTACACCGAAGTGCGTTATACCGAAGAGTTCTCGCGCTACCGCGTGCTGGCGACCATGGGCGAGCTGCTGGCCAAGCAGCGCATTTCGTTGCCGCCAGAGGCGCTGGCGACTACCGAGGTACGCACCGAGGCGCGCCTGCCTGAGATGCGTTGATCGGCGTTGAGCATTTGGGGCCGCTTTGCGGCCCATCGCAGCACAAGGCTGCTCCTACAGGGTTTCGCGTAATGGGCGATATGCCTTGTGCTGCGAATGGGCTGCAAAGCAGCCCCCAGCCCTCACTCAACCCCATGATTACGCTGAAACGTCTCCACCCCCATAGCCCTGATCTGCCCCTCGATCAAGGCCTCGAACGGCGCCAGCAACGCATCGAAGCAGGCCGGCTGCTCCAGCGCGTTCAATGCCCCCACCACCGCCTCGATCGTCGACAACGCCCCTGCTTCCGGCGCCTTGCGCAACCGGTAACGCGAGGGCGCGACAGCCCCCAGCGTCACCCGTGGCAACGCCTCCAACAGCGGGTTCATGTACAGCAACTTGCGCGCCTTGCGCCAGGTGCCGTCGGGCACGACAAGCAGCATCGGTTTGTCTTCGGCTTCGCCATAAGCCGTCAGCACCTGGGCCTCATCGCCCGGAAATAGCAGGGCCGGCCGGTAACCAGGCGTCGCAAGCAAATCGTCCAGGTCATCGAACACTTCACCTACCCGCAACTCGGCATTGTTCAGGCCAAGGGCGGCCAGGCGCGCGGTGTTCAGGGCATGGGCGGTTTCACTGGGGTGCTGCAGCAGGATCACGCGGGTACGGCTGTCGAGGGCGGGGATCAGTGGGCAGAGGCAATGGTCGAGCGGGCGCTGGCAGCGCTCGCAGCGGGGTCTGGGCATGGGGTTCTCCTTGGCGCAGAGAGTTTGCCACAGAACTGGGGCCCGCTTTGCGGGCCATTCGCCCTGTAGGAGCGGGCTTGCCCGCGAACACGGGCGAAGCCCGTACCAGCCACCGCGTCACCTGCATCGCGGGCAAGCCCGCTCCTACAACGGCCTCGGAGATGTCAGCGGTTGAAGCGCTCCGCCAGGCTATGCAGGTACTCCGCCATGCGCTCCAGGTCCTGGCTGATTTGCGCGCCTTGCCTGGCCTGGCCAGCACTTTGGTCACACAGCTGGGCAATTCTCACGATCTGCTGGTTGATATCCTCGGCCACATGGCTCTGCTGTTCCGAGGCCGTCGCCATCTGCTGGCTCATGCCGGTGATGCGGCTGACCGCCTGGGCAATTCCAGTCAGCGCCGCCTGCACCGCCTCGACACTGTGCACGCTGTCCCGAGAGATCTGCTCACCCCGGCTGGCAGTGGTCACTGCCCGCTCTGCCCCCGCCCGCAAGGAGGCAATGATGTGGTGAATTTCCTCGGTTGAAGCCCGGGTGCGCTGAGCCAACGAGCGCACCTCATCGGCCACCACGGCAAACCCGCGCCCCTGTTCGCCGGCACGCGCCGCTTCTATAGCGGCGTTGAGCGCCAACAGGTTGGTCTGCTCGGCAATCGACGTGATCACGTCGACCACACTGCCTATCGACTGGGTCTGCTCGGCCAAGGCATTCACCGCCTGGCCAATGTCATTGACCGCATCGCTCATGCTGCCCATGGCTTTCAAACTCTGCAGTGCCAGCTCGCTGCCCTGCTGCGCCAGCTGGTCGGCATCACCCGCCGCATGGGCCGTGCTCTGCACGTTGTGCGTGACCTGCTGGATGGTCGCCGCCATTTCGGCAATGGCCGTGGCCGACTGGTCGGTTTCGCTGCGCTGGCGGTCGAGCATCTGCGCCTGAGCATCGGACAGGTCGGAGGATTGCGCCGCCCGCGACTTCACCCCGATCCCGGCATCCACCAGCCGAGTCAGGGCCGTTTGCAGGCGCGCTTCCTCGCTGATGATGGCCAGGTCGAGCTGGCCCTGCAGGCCAGGATTGTCGCTGTAGGTCAACGCCACCAGCGGGCTGGTAAAGGCCTTGGGGTGCTCAGCCAGCGTGCGGCGGATGGCCTGGTTCTGCCGGTGCTCGACCAGGTACCAGGCCAGCAGCAAGCTGGCCATCAGGACACCAAGCGCCGCATAGGGCGGTAGCCAGAGGTAACCCGCCGCCGACACCAGGCCTGCGCCGATCATTGGCCAGCCATGGCCCAGAGCGTGCCCCAGGCGAGCTGCCAACGGCACCGGCCCGCGGCCATCGCGCAAGCGAGCGTACAGTGCTTCGGCACGGTGAATCTGATCCCTTGTGGGCACCGAACGAACCGACTCGAAGCCACTGATGCGGCCCTGTTCGTAAATCGCCGTGACGTAGGCGCTGACCCAGTAGTAATCGCCATTCTTCGCCCGGTTCTTGACCACCCCCATCCACGGCTTGCCCTGCTTGATCGTCTCCCACATATGGCCGAATACCGCTGGCGGCATATCCGGGTGGCGCACCAGGTTGTGGGGTTGGCCGACCAATTCGTCGTAGGTGAAGCCGCTAATTGCAACAAAGGCGTCGTTGCAGTAGGTGATGCGGCTGTTGAGGTCCGTAGTGGAAATCAGGCGTTGATCGCTGGAAAAGGTTCTTTCGTGCTCAGTGACGGGCAAATTCATGCGCATCTTGGGCGATCCTTGCAGGATGAAATAAGGGGGAAATCATCAGCGCAAGTTGATATGTAGCAGAGCGCTATCAGGTTAGCGGTCAGCTTTTGCCGGTTTTTAACGCCGCCCGACGGAATGCACGAATACGTCGCATCTCAGCCGACGTTGAGCTGGCTTTTTAGCAGGTCGCGGAAGGTCTGGATCAACGGTTCACGGCTACGCCCACGGCGAATGATCAGCGAGAACGGGGCCTGGTAACCGAACGTCGACGGCGACAGCACGCGCAAGTCGCCCTTGTCGACCCAAGCCTGGGCGTAGTGCTCGGGCAAGTAGCCGATATAGGCGCCGGAAAGGATCAGGATCAGCTGCGCCTCCATACTCTCCACTGTCGCCGCGCTGTGCTTGAAGCCATGCCGGGCCAGTTCGGCCTGGCTCCAGTAGCCGCGCCCGACCATGCGCTGCTGGGTCACCACCTGCTCGGGGATGCGCCGCTCGGTATACAACGGATGGCGGCTGCTGCAGTACAGCCAGTGCTGCTCGCGGTACAACGGCTGGTAGAGCAAGCCGCTCATGCGCGAGGAAAACGCACCGATGGCCAGGTCCAGGCGGTTGTCCTGCACACCCAGTTGCAGCTCATAAGGGCTGGACACCGACAGGTGCAGGTGCACCGCCGGGTGCTCCTGGCTGTAGGCACCAATGGCCTCGGCCAGCGGCAAGGCGCGGTCGCCGACCGTGGAGTCGATCACCCCCAGGTTGAGGGTGCCGCGCAACTCGCCTTTGAGGGCGGCGGCGTACTGCTCGAAGCCGTCCAGCTCGGCCAGCAGGCGCAGGGTTTCCTGGTGGAACAGCTCGCCCTTGCTGGTCAGGCTGAAGCCCCCCCGCCCACGGTGGCACAGCACGATACCCAGGGCGCCCTCCAGCTGACTCATGTAGGTGCTAATGGCCGAGGTCGACAGGTTGAGCTCGCGCTGGGCGTTGGCAAAGCCCTGGTGGCGCACCACGCTGATGAAGATGCGCAACAGTTTCAGGTCGGGCAGGGTCGAGGCCATGGTGCAACGCTTCCACAAGGGTATTGGCGCGCAGTCTAACCGCTCTGCCAGCCTTTAGTTCAGAAATTCCTGAACTAAGTATTTGTCGGTAGCGATTCTTCCCCGGCACTACCTTGCGCAGACTTGGCCGAAATGTCCCTGCCCGCCGGCAAAACCACACTTCAAAGGCGCGCGGCGGCACAGGTTCGAACAAACAGAACAATCGACCGACTGATGAGGCCCACCGTGGACAAGACTCTCCACCAACCACTGGGCGGCAACGAAATGCCGCGTTTCGGCGGCATCGCCACCATGCTCCGTCTCCCCCACCTGCAAAGCGCCGAAGGCCTGGATGCCGCCTTCATCGGCGTACCGCTGGACATCGGTACCTCGCTGCGCTCCGGCACTCGCTTCGGCCCTCGGCAGATCCGCGCCGAGTCGGTAATGATCCGCCCGTACAACATGGCCACCGGTGCCGCCCCGTTCGACTCGCTGTCGGTAGCCGACATCGGGGACGTGGCAATCAACACCTTCAACCTGCTGGACGCCGTGCGCATCATCGAAGAAGCGTATGACGAAATCCTTGAGCACAACGTCATCCCCATGACCCTGGGTGGCGACCACACCATCACCCTGCCGATCCTGCGTGCGCTGCACAAGAAGCACGGCAAGATCGGCCTGGTGCACATCGACGCCCACGCCGACGTCAACGACCACATGTTCGGCGAGAAGATCGCCCATGGCACCACCTTCCGCCGCGCCGTGGAAGAAGGCCTGCTCGATTGCGACCGCGTGGTGCAGATTGGCCTGCGCGCCCAGGGCTATACCGCCGATGACTTCAACTGGAGCCGTCGCCAGGGCTTCCGCGTGGTGCAGGCCGAAGAATGCTGGCACAAATCGCTGGAGCCTTTGATGGCCGAAGTGCGGGAAAAAGTCGGCGGTGGCCCGGTGTACCTGTCGTTCGACATCGATGGCATCGACCCGGCCTGGGCGCCCGGCACCGGCACCCCGGAAATCGGCGGCTTGACCACCATCCAGGCGATGGAGATCATTCGCGGCTGCCACGGCCTGGACCTGATCGGCTGTGACCTCGTCGAAGTCTCCCCGCCTTACGACACCACCGGCAACACCTCGCTGCTCGGTGCCAACCTGCTGTTCGAAATGCTTTGCGTGCTACCGGGCGTAGTACGTCGTTAATACCGCTGCACCCCGGCAGGAGCCATGAGGGAGGGCCACAGAGGCCCGCCAACAACACGACAAGACCGCCGGGCGCCGCAAATACGCCCGCGTGGTCGATCTCGCCATAATAAAGATAATCGGGAGACCCCCAATGGCCTTGGACATCATTGTTGTAATGATCTACACCGCCGGCATGCTCGGGCTTGGCTGGTACGGCATGCGACGCGCGAAAACCCATGAAGACTACCTGGTAGCTGGGCGCAACCTCGGCCCTGTGCTGTACATGGGCACCATGGCCACCACCGTGCTCGGTGGTGCTTCCACCGTTGGCACCGTGCGCCTGGGCTACGTTCACGGCATTTCCGGCTTCTGGCTCTGCGCGGCCCTGGGCCTGGGCATCATCGCCATCAACCTGTTCCTCGCCAAGCCGCTGTTGCGCCTGCGCATCTTCACCGTGACCCAGGTGCTGGAGCAGCGCTACAACCCGACTGCACGCCAGGCCAGCGCGGTGATCATGCTGGCTTACGCGCTGATGATCGGCGTCACTTCGACCCTGGCCATGGCCACCGTCCTGCAAGTGCTGCTGGACTTGCCGTTCTGGGCTTCGCTGATGCTCGGCGGCGGTGTGGTGGTGTTGTACTCGACCATTGGCGGCATGTGGTCGCTGACCCTGACCGACATCGTCCAGTTCGTGATCAAGACCGTCGGCCTGATGTTCATCCTGCTGCCAGTGTGCCTGTACAAGGCCGGTGGCTGGGACACCCTGGTGGCCAAATTGCCGGCGGCCAGTTTCCAGCTGACCACCATTGGCTGGGACACCATCATCACCTACTTCCTGATCTACTTCTTCGGCATCCTCATCGGCCAGGACATCTGGCAGCGGGTGTTCACCGCCCGTGACGAAAAGGTCTGCCAACGTGCCGGTACCACCGCGGGTGTGTATTGCGTGCTGTACGGCTTGGCCTGTGCGGCGATCGGCATGGCCGCACATGTGCTGATGCCCGACCTGGCCAACCCGAACAACGCCTTTGCCGAGATGATCAAGACCACGTTGCCTGATGGTATCCGTGGCCTGTTGATGGCTGCAGCCCTGGCGGCCATGATGTCCACCGCCAGCGCCGGCCTGCTGGCCGCCTCGACTACTGTCACCGAAGACCTGCTGCCCAAGCTGCGTGGCGGCAAGCAATCGAGCCTGGGTGTCAGCCGCCTGTTCACCTTGCTCACCGGCCTGGTGGTGCTGGGCATCGCACTGATGGTGAACGATGTGATCAACGCCCTGACCCTGGCCTACAACCTGCTGGTCGGCGGCATGCTGATCCCACTGATCGGGGCGATCTTCTGGAAACGTGCGACCACCGCAGGCGCGATTGCCAGCATGTCGCTGGGCTTCGCCACCGCACTGCTGTTCATGTTCAAGGACGGGCTGGAGGCCAATACGCCGATCTACTACAGCCTGGCTGTTGGCCTGGTCAGCTTTGTGGTGGTGAGCCTGATGTCGCGCAAACCAGTCGGTGCGGTGAATCTGGCCTGACGGATTATCGGAAGAAACAAAAAGGCCGCTGCACCCACCCAGGTGCAGCGGCCTTCGTTTTTACTCAGCGGCGACGCGATTGGCGTTTGCGCTGTTCTTCATCAGTCGGGATCGGCACCGGCTGCAAGGGTGGTGGAATCAGCCCCAAGGCGACCGCCAGGTCGTGGAGCCAGTTTGACAGTGGTTTATTCATAATGCCCCCTTGACGGGTCAGCCTCACGGCGAATCAATCCTGCGATGTTTCATACAGATCATAGCCCGATGTCCTGTATTACGCATGCTTCTGCTCCTAGAGATAAGGGCCATTTTGACGCGGATCAAGCCGTAGCGGCGCATTCCGACGACTGGTTAATCGTTTCGCTTTGTTGCAGGTCGATCCACGCCTGCAGATTGGCCCCGCGCATACCCTGGCGCCACATCAGCCAGGTGACCGCCTGATCGAACGGCGCCTGCAGCGGGTGCACCCTCACCCGGTCCCGCCCAGGCAAGCTGTCGAGCATCGACTGGGCCATCATCGCCACGCCCGCACCGGCAATCACACAGGCCAGCATGCTCTGGTACGACTCGATCTCCATCACCCGCCCCATCGGCGTATGGGCATGGGCATACCAGGCCTCCAGACGCATGCGGTACGAGCAACCCTGGCGGAAGGTGAACACCGCCTTGCCCGCCACATCCTTGGCCGTGTGTACCGCCGAGTGCTCGGGGCTGGTGATCAGCACCAGTTGCTCATCGCACAGCGGCACACCGTCCAGCCCGGCCAGGTTCAGCGGCCCATCCACCAGCGCTGCGTCCAGGCGGTGGCTGAGCAGGCCTTCGAGCAACTCGCCACTGGGAGCGGCGCGCACTTGCAGGTTCACCGCCGGGTATGCCTGGTGATAACGCGCCAACAACGCCGGCAGGTGGGTCGCCGCCGTGCTGTACATGGTCCCCAGCACAAAATCGCCGGCCGGTTGCCCCCCTCGCACGGCGGCAAGCGCCTCGTCGCGCAAGGCTGACATGCGGTGGGCGTAGTCCAGCAGCACCTTGCCCGCAGGCGACAACTGCAAACGCTGACGTTCGCGCAGGAACAGTTCGACACCCAGTTGCTCTTCGAGCTGGCGCAAACGCGTCGAAAGGTTCGATGGCACCCGGTGCAAGCGTTCGGCGGCACGGGTGACCGAGCCCTCCTCGGCCACGGCCTGGAAGATACGCAGCTGGCTGAATTCCACGGCATTCTCCAAAACAGAACAACTTGATCATCATTATTCAATTTTACTGAAAAAGAAACCGCCCTAACCTGCCAGCCATCGCTTACAACCCTGCAGGAGACCTGTCATGTCGCCACTCATTCAACTGCTGGCCAGCGCCGTGGCGCTGATGATGGCCATGGGCATTGGCCGCTTCGCCCTCACTCCGCAATTGCCACAGCTGATTGCCGAGGGCCAGTTCGACCTGACAGTCGCCGGCCTGGTCGCGGCGGCCAACTACCTGGGTTACTTCATTGGTGCGGTAGACGCCATGTTCGCCCGCTCGCCAGGCCAAGTACGCCTGCGCCTGCATGGCGGGCTGTGGCTGTGCGTGCTGCTGACCCTGGCCTCATGGGCTGCCGATGGCTTCTGGGGCCACCTGCTGCTGCGCTTTGGCACCGGCGTGGCCAGTGCCTGGGTGCTGGTGATGATCACCAGCCTCAGCCAGCAGGTAGCCAATGCCCACCATCATCAGCGCCTGGGGGCCCTGGTGTTCGCGGGGCCCGGCCTAGGCATCGCAGTGACCGGGCTGCTGGCCTTGGTGGCACATGTGCTGGGGCTGGGCTCGGCAGCCCTGTGGCTGATCTATGCCGTGGCGGCACTGGTGATGCTGCTGGCTGTACAACCATGGCTGCCGCGGGCACTGCAAGCGGCGCCAACACCAGCACGCCAAGGCCGGACCCGCAGCGTCGGCATCGGCCGCCTGGGGCTGGTGTATGCCCTGTATGGCGTGGGTTACATCCTGCCGGCTACCTTCCTGTCACAGATGGCCAATCAGCAATTTCGCGGGCAATGGCTGGCCGACCTGTTCTGGCCAGCGTTTGGCCTGGCGGCGGCATTGGGTGTGTTGCTGGTGAGCCTGCGCCGTGGCGGCCGCACTTCGACCTGGCTGACTGCCACCTTGTGGCTGCAAGGGCTGGGCGTGTTGGCCTGCCTGATGGGTGGGGGCATTGGCTTGGCGCTGGGCGTGGTGCTGTGTGGCGGGCCGTTCCTGGCCTGCATGCAACTGGTGATGCAGCGCTCACGTGAGTTGGCGCCACATGCCACGCAGCGCAATGCCGGGCTGCTGACCGCGTGCTTTGCCCTGGGGCAGTTGAGTGGACCGTTGCTGGCAGCGCTCAGCAGCCATTACAGCGGCGGGCTGCAGCCTGCGCTGATGCTGGCTGCGGGCGGGCTGCTGGTAGCTGGGGGGTTGGTGCAGTTGGCGGGCAATGCACAGCAAGCCAGCCCCTGCCAGAACAAGGTTGCATCCTGAATTCACAGGCGGCCCCTGTGGGAGCGGGCAAGCCCGCGAAGAGGCCAGTGCAGACAATCAACTACCCAACAAGCCGCCGCAGCTGTTGCTTCACCCATGGCTCGGCACTTACCAGAACAACCCCCAGCAACACCATCAGGGCCCCAACCACGAAATTCACGCTCAGTGGCTCATCCAGCAGCAAAACACCAAAGGTCACCCCGAATATCGGGGTAATGAACGAAAACACCGCCAAGTTCGACGCCAGGTATTTGCGCAGTAACCAGAACCAGGTCAGGTAGCTGATGAACGACACCACAATCCCCTGGAACAGCACACTGCCCATCGCCAGCGGCGTCAGCGACACCGCGCCGATCTGCCCACTGAGCAGGGCAATCAGCAGCAGCCCGGCAAAGCCGACCGCCAGCTGATAGAACAGGGTCAAGGTCGCTGGGGCCTCTGAAAGCCGGGAACAGCGCACCACCACCGTGGTCGCGCCCCAGGCCAGCCCGGCGATCACACCAAACGCATCGCCCAACAGGGTGCGGCCATCCATGTGCTCGAACGACATGCCACCGGCAAAGGCCATGGCGATGCCGCCGAAAGCCAGCAAAATGCCCAGCCACTGCAGAAGCCGCAGGCGTTCGCTGGGCAGGCTGAAATGCAGGCCCAAGGCGGTGAATATTGGCGCGGTATAGAGGAACACCGACATGTGCGCCGCCGACGTCAGTTTCAGGCCCTCGGCAATGAACAGAAACTCCACGCCGAACAGCCCACCTGCCAGCAGCCCGGCGCGCCAGGTGCTGCCGACCTGCTCCCAGCCACCGCGCCAAGACAGCATCAGGCCAACCAGCACAGCAGCAATGCCATTGCGCAGTGCGGCCTGCATCACCGGGGCGATGTCGACGGCGGCGGTTTTGATCAATACCTGCTGACAGCCCCAGATCAGGCACAGCCCCAGCATTACCTGCAAAGCGAAGGCGTCAGGGTTCTTGCGGACCGCGCTCATGAGCGGCGCTCTGAGGTGATCGTAGGCATGGGCAAGGCTCGGCAGCGTTCAGAAGCTACCGATTATCGGGTTTCCAACGCCGCACTTGCCAGCCTTAAAACGACATCAAGCAATCTGTGCCTTGGCAGATACCCGTTCGAACGTTGCTTCGTCCAACGCATCCTCCTGCTCATCCAGCACCTGGCGCGGGTGCTCGAAACCGGGGATGCTGCTGTCGATCAGGCTCATCAAGCGCGAACCGCGTTCGGTCAGCACGAAATTTTCTCCATTTCCGCCGTCTTCCTCGGGTCGGCTTTCGATAAAGCCACGCTTGAACAGCAGCTTTTCATATTCGCAGGCACGGGTTTTAAGGTGGTCCAGGTCACCCACCGGCTCACCCTTGGCGGCCAGCGCGGCGGCGTGCTGCTCGGCATAGGGGCGGGGCGTGAAGCTGTGACCGGCGCCGTTCTGCACTTCGTGCAGCAAGCGTTCGATCAGGTCCCAGTCGTAGGCGATGCTCATGGCTACGGGCTCCTGCTGTGGACGGAAGGGGTACACAGGTTGGGACCTGCCGGTAAGGGCGGTGTTCCGAAAATGAAAGCGGGAAGGAATGCCATCGCCAGGAGCCGCTTAGGCGGCAATAGGCAGAAACCATTTGCTGCCTCGCCACCTGTAGTTTATAAACTACATTCGCTCGATGAAAAAAATCGAATCCAGCAGTTTCAGACATTGGGTGACCGGCCTGCGGGACAGCAGCGCCAGAGCCCGAATCATTTCTCGGATCAACCGGTTAATGGAGGGTCTACCTGGCGACGTATCACCGGTTGGCCATGGCGTCAGTGAACTCAGGATTCACTACGGGCCTGGCTACCGGGTGTACTTCCATCAGACGGGCAACACTTTCGTCATTCTGTTATGTGGCGGCGACAAAAGCAGCCAACAGCGTGACATCAAGGCAGCCCACCAGATTCTGCGTTCGTGGAGGATGCAAAATGACTGAAACCTTTTCCGAATTCGACCCCGCCGAGTACCTCACAACGCCCGAAGCAATCGCGCAGTTCATGACCGACGCACTTGAGACTGGCGATGCCGGCTATGTCGCCAAAGCGGTTGGCGTGGTGGCCCGTGCAAAAGGCATGAGCGAACTGGCCAAAGAAACTGGCCTGTCTCGCGAACAGCTCTACAGGTCGTTCAGCGAGCACGGCAACCCGACCCTGAAGTCGTTCCTGACCGTGATGAAGGCATTAGGAATAGACATGACGGCGCGCCCCCACCTTGCTGGCTGAGTATCTGTTTGCACCATCAGTCTTTAACGCTGAACTACCACGCCCCTTTAGCCCTCCACCGCGCATAGCCACCGCTGGAGGTAGAAAGGATGAAACCGCTACTACCCATTGCCTGCGCCACCGCCCTTCTCTGCGCCTTGCCCGCCTGGGCCTGCACACCGGAAGAAGCAACGCAGAAACGTGAACAGCTGGCCGGGTTGGTCACGCAGTTGACCGAACAGAACCCGCAAAAGGCCAAGGAGATCAATGACGAGCTTCAGGGGATGGATTTGCAGACGGCGAGCAAGGACTTGCCCGACAAGTGTCAGCTGATTGACCAGCGGATCAAGGAGTTGAAAACGGCGGAAAAGAAGGCTGACTAATTGTCGCCTGTGACGAAATTGTCGCGGGCACCCCCGCCCCCACAGGTACAACACAGCCTTTGAAATCCGTGATGACCCTGTGGGAGCGGGCGTGCCCGCGAAAAAGGCAACACTGCTTGAGAATGTTACTCGGCAGCAGGCTTGCGCTTTTTCAGCGGCGCCAGGCCGTCGGCGCTGGCCAGTGGCGCGTTGGCCCTAGGCTTGGCGGTAGGCTTGCGCTTGGCGGCAGTTTTCTTTTCGCCGGTTTTTTTCTCGACCTTCTTCTTCTTGCTGCCAGCCGCCTTGCCAGAAGCCTTGACCTTCTTCGGCCCGCTGTAGGTGCCCTTCACTTCCTTGATCACCCGGCGCTCGAACTGCTGCTTGAGGTAGCGCTCGATGCTCGACATCAGGTTCCAGTCGTTGTGGGTGATCAGCGAGATCGCCAGGCCTTCGCCACCGGCACGGCCGGTACGACCCACACGGTGGACGTACTCGTCACCGCTGCGCGGCATGTCGAAGTTGATGACCAGGTCCAGGCCGTCGATGTCCAGGCCACGGGCAGCCACGTCGGTGGCCACCAGTACCTTGGAGCTGCCCTGCTTGAAACGCTCGATGGCCAGCTTGCGGTCCTTCTGGTCCTTTTCGCCGTGCAGCACGAAGGCCTTGACGTCCTTGGCCACCAAGTGGCCGTAGATGCGGTCGGCCAGGGCGCGGGTATTGGTGAAGATGATTGCCTTGTCGAAGGTCTCGTTGGCCAGCAGCCACTGCACGATCGCCTCTTTGTGCTGGTCGTGGTCAGCAGTGATGATCTGCTGGCGGGTGCCTTCGGCCAGTTGCGAGACGCTGTTGAGCATCAGATGCTCAGGGTCTTTGAGTACTTTGCCGATGATGTCGCGCAGGGCCGCGCCACCGGTCGTGGCGGAGAACAGCAGGGTTTGCTCGCGGTTCTCGCACTCCTTGCACAGGCGCTCCATGTCTTCGGCGAAGCCCATGTCGAGCATGCGGTCGGCTTCGTCGAGGATCATCACTTGCACGTGGGACAGGTCGAGGTTGCCGGCATTGAGATGTTCGAGCAAGCGGCCCGGGGTGCCGATCAGCACGTCCGGCACCTTGCGCAGCATGGCGGCCTGTTCCTTGAAGTCTTCACCGCCAGTGACCAGGCCTGCCTTGACATAGGTGAACTGCGAGAACAGCTGCACTTGCTTGAGGGTCTGCTGGGCCAGCTCGCGGGTCGGCAGCAGGATCAGCGAGCGGATTTCTACCCGTCCACCTTTCAGGTCGACTAGGCGGTTAAGCAGCGGCAGCACGAAAGCTGCCGTTTTGCCGCTACCGGTCTGCGCGGTCACGCGCAGGTCACGCCCTTGCAGGGCCAGGGGGATGGCCGCGGCCTGCACCGGGGTTGGCTCGACAAATTTAAGCTCGGCCACGGCTTTAAGCAGGCGTTCATGCAGGGCGAATTGGGAGAACACGGAGGTAACCTCAGGCAAGTGCGGGAAATTCAGTTGCATAGGGTAACGTTTTCTGCCGGCTTAGCCGAATTTCTTTTGGCAACTTTGCCGCCATCCGCGCTCTAATGGCACTTCGTTTCGCAACAAGACTGTACGCAAGCCCATGGATATCCAACGAATCTGGCGTGACTCCCTCGACCTGTGGGGCACCCTCGACCAACATCCCATGCTGCACGCCGCCATCGGCCTGGCGGTGCTGCTGCTGATTTCCCTGGTAGTCGGCCGCCTGGCACGTTTCCTCATGCTGCACGGCGCGCGCCTGCTGGCCCGCCAGCCAGCGCTGAAGTGGCTGGACGACCTGCGCCACAACAAGGTGTTCCACCGCCTGGCGCAAACGACCCCGTCACTGGTGCTGCAGTTTGGCCTGAAGCTGGTACCGGAGCTGTCCGACACCGCTCAGCACTTCCTGGGCAATGTCGCCCTGGCCTTTACCCTGCTGTTCATGACCATGGCGCTGTCGTGCCTGCTGGACGCCCTGCTCGACATCTATGCCCGCACCGAACACGCCCGCACCCGCTCGATCAAGGGCTATGTGCAACTGGCCAAGATGATGTTGTGGATCTTCGCCTCCATCGTCATCGTCGCCACCTTGATCGACCGCTCGCCGCTGTTGCTGCTGTCCGGTCTGGGTGCCATGTCGGCGGTGCTGCTGTTGGTGTACAAGGACACCCTGCTGTCGTTCGTCGCCAGCGTACAACTGACCAGCAACGACATGCTGCATGTGGGTGACTGGATCGAAATGCCGCAGGTAGGTGCCGATGGCGATGTGGTGGATATCACCCTGCATACGGTGAAGGTGCAGAACTTCGACAAGACCATCGTCTCCATCCCCACCTGGCGCCTGATGAGCGAGTCGTTCCGCAATTACCGCGGCATGCAGCAGTCCGGTGGCCGGCGGATCAAGCGCAGCCTGTTCATCGACGCCGCCGGCGTGCGCTTCCTCACCCGCGAAGAGGAGCAGCGCCTGAGCCAGGTGCAGCTGCTGGGCGACTATCTGGCTGGCAAGCGCCAGGAGCTGCAGAACTGGAACGAAGCGTTGGGACCGGTGGCGGAGCTGTCGGCCAACCGCCGCAAGCTGACCAACATCGGCACCTTCCGCGCGTTTGCCCTGGCCTACCTGAAGAACCATCCCAACGTGCACCCGAATATGACCTGCATGGTGCGGCAGATGCAGACCACTGCCGAAGGCGTACCGCTGGAGATCTACTGCTTCACCACCACCACGGTGTGGGCGGAGTACGAGCGGATCCAGGGGGATATCTTCGACTACCTGCTGGCGGTGCTGCCGGAGTTCGGCTTGAGCCTGTATCAGCAACCGAGTGGCAACGACATGCGAGTGGGACTGGCCGGGCGTGCCACTCAGCGCCACCTGGAAGAAATGAGCGAAGCTTGAGATTGCCGGGGCTGATCTGTAGGAGCAGCCTTGTGCTGCGAATGGGGCGCAAAGCGCCCCCAGATCCCCCCGCATAGCCCGCCGCTATCAGCCCTTACCGACCAACGGTGCCCGCACACGCCCACCCAGGCGGCTCAACCACACCGACGCCAGGATGATCCCGCCACCGATAAACAGCCGCCCCAGCGGCTCGTGCTGGTTCCAGATCAGCAGGTTCAACAGCAGCCCTACCGGCACATGCAGGTTGTTCATCACTGCCAGCGTACCGCCGGAAACCAGGCACGCGCCCTTGTTCCACCAATACAGCCCCAGCGCCGTCGGGCACAGGCCCAGGAACAGCAGCACCAGCCACTGCACATCGGTGCTCGGCAAGTGTTGCGCGTTGCCGAACAACAGGAAGGCCGGCAGCGCCACCAGCAACGCGCCGAGGTAGAAGTAGCCAAAGCGTGCGTAATGCGGCAAGTCGCTGGGGTGGCGTGCGACCAGATGGCGGTACAGCACCTGCCCGGCGGCATAGGTGAAGTTGGCCAGTTGCAGCAGCAGGAAGCCCATGAAGAACTCGCCGCTGATGCTGTCGAAGCGAATCACCGCGGCACCGGCCACGGCAACCAGCGCGGCCAGCAGCGCCCAGGGGTTGAAGCGCCGGTTCATGGCGTCTTCGATCAGGGTCACGTGCAACGGGGTGAGGATGGTGAACAGCAGCACCTCTGGCACCGTGAGCACGCGGAAGCTCAGGTACAGGCAGACGTAGGTGATGCCGTATTGCAGCGCGCCGATCAGCAGCATCGAGCGCATGAAGCGCGGCTCGACCTGGCGCCAGCGAGTCAGCGGCAGGAACACAAGGCCCGCCAGCAGTACCCGTGCGAGCACTGCGAAGTAGCTGTCGACGTGCCCAGCCAGGTACTCGCCGATCAGGCTGAAGGAAAACGCCTGGATCAGCGCGACGATTATCAGGTAGCCCATGGTTGCCTCTCGTGAATCAAGGCCGCGACCTTAGCGGGTTGCGGTAAATGAGTTCAACCATGAGGAATGTAGGGGCTGTACCGGCCTCTTCGCGGCTCGCCCGCGAAGAGGCCGGCTAAGGCGCGCTCAAGATTCCAGGCATAAAAAAGCCCGGCCAATAGCCGGGCAGGTACACCCAAAGGAGCAACAACAGGTGTCAGGGTTGGGAATTCAGTAAACCTCAGGCCACCGCCGCCAGCTTGGCCTTGGCCTGGTTGAGGCCCTTCTCGTGGAACTCGCCGCTCATGTTCAGGCCTTCGGCATGGATGAAATCGACATCGTGAATACCGATGAAGGCCATCACCTGACGCAGGTACGGTTCCTGATGATCGCTGCTGGCACCGGCATGGATACCGCCGCGGGCCGTCAGGACGATGGCGCGCTTGCCGGTCAGCAGACCTTGTGGGCCCGTAGGGGTGTACTTGAAGGTGATGCCGGCACGCAGCACATGGTCCAGCCAGGCCTTGAGGGTGCTGGGGATGGTGAAGTTGTACATCGGTGCGGCCATCACCAGAACATCGGCTGCCAGCAATTCATCGGTCAATTCGTTGGATCGGGCCAGGGCGTCCAGCTCAGCGGCGCTGCGCTGTCCTTCGGGTTTCATCCAGCCACCCAGCAGGTTGGCATCCAGATGCGGCACCGGGTTCACCGCCAGGTCGCGCACAGTGATCTGATCGGTCGGGTGGGCGGCCTGCCATTGCTGGATAAAATCAGCGGTCAGTTGACGGGAAACGGAATCCTGCTGACGGGCGCTGCTTTCGATGATCAGTACGCGGGACATGGGGTGCCTCCATCGGAAAATAGGGTTGCGATTCGATGGAGGTGAGATTAAGGCTTGACCTATCGATAAAAAAGCGTAAAAAGTGGGTTCAATCAATCGATTAATCAGTTTATTCCGCACTGCAGCTCAAGGCGATCCGCAGTTTTATGATCTGCCGGTTGAATTTGGCGGTGACATCGACGCTTTTACCGGCCGGTACGTTCACCCGGCGCACTCGCGGCGCTTCCGGGCCATTGCGAAAGGTCACCTTGCACGCCGCCGGGACCTGCCCATAGTTGTTGAGGGTAATGGCGCCAATGTCGTAGGCCGTGTCATAGGCGGTGTAGTCGAGCTTGACCCCGGTCAGCTCTTTCTCCACATCGATGGGATAAGCCATGGCCCCGAGGGGCAGGCACATCAGTATTGCCGCACAACATTTCTTCATCGGCCGCTCTCCTTGAAAGAGCGCAGCTTAGGACAACAGGAGCGAAAGATGAAAGCGCCGCGCGTAACCCTTGACCAGTGGCGAACCCTGCAAGCAGTGGTCGATCACGGCGGGTTTGCCCAGGCCGCCGAGGCCTTGCACCGTTCGCAATCCTCGGTCAGCTACACCGTGGCCCGCATGCAGGAGCAACTGGGCGTGCCGCTGTTGCGCATCGATGGCCGCAAGGCGGTGCTGACCGAGGCCGGCAATGTGCTGCTGCGCCGCTCGCGCCACCTGGTCAAGCAGGCCAGCCAGCTCGAAGACCTGGCCCACCACATGGAGCAGGGCTGGGAAGCCGAGGTGCGGCTGGTGGTCGATGCCGCCTACCCCAGTGCCCGCCTGGTGCGCGCCCTGGCCGCATTCATGCCGCAAAGCCGCGGCTGCCGAGTGCGCCTGCGTGAAGAAGTGCTGTCTGGCGTGGAAGAAGTGATGCACGAAGGCATCGCCGACCTGGCCATCAGCAGCTACAGCATCGGCGGCTACCTGGGCGCCGAGCTGAGCGCGGTGGAGTTCGTCGCCGTCGCTCACCCCGAACACAGCCTGCATCGCCTGGGCCGCGAACTGACTTTCCAGGACCTGGAAAGCCAGTTGCAGGTGGTGATCCGCGACTCCGGCCGCGCGCAGCCACGCGACGTCGGCTGGCTGGGCGCCGAGCAACGCTGGACCGTCGGCAGCCTGGGTACCGCCGCCACCTTCGTCAGCAGCGGCCTAGGCTTTGCCTGGCTACCCCGGCACATGATCGAGCGCGAACTGCGCGAAGGCGTGCTCAAGCCTTTACCGCTGGATCAGGGTGGCAGCCGCCATCCACTGTTCTACCTTTATTCGAGCAAAGAGAAGACCCTGGGCCCGGCTACGCAGATTCTCATCGACCTGCTGCGCAATTTCGACACCGCGCCACTGGACGTGCCCTTCGCAGCCCCCCCACAAGCCTGAGAGGACCGCGCCCATGGCCTATTTCGAACACGAAGGATGCGCACTGCATTACGAGGAATATGGCCAAGGCGAACCACTGGTGTTGCTCCATGGCCTGGGCTCCAGCTGCCAGGACTGGGAGTTGCAAGTGCCGGAGCTCAGCCGCCACTACCGGGTGATCCTCATGGATATCCGCGGTCACGGCCGCTCCGACAAACCCCGTGATGGTTACCAGATCGCTACCTTCAGTGCCGACCTGCTGGCCCTTCTGGAACACCTGCACACAGGCCCCGTGCACTTCGTCGGCCTGTCCATGGGCGGCATGGTCGGCTTCCAGTTTGCCGTCGATCACCCGCAATGGTTGCGCAGCCTGTGCATCGTCAACAGCGCCCCGGAGGTCAAGCGCCGTACCCGCAGTGACTGGGTATGGTGGCTCAAGCGCTGGGGCCTGGCGCGCGTCCTCAGTGTCGAAACCGTCGGCAAGGGCCTGGCCGAGCGGCTGTTCCCCAAGCCCGAGCAAGCCGACCTGCGGCAAAAGATGGCCCAGCGCTGGGCGCGCAACGACAAACGCGCCTACCTCAAGAGTTTCGACGCCATCGTCGACTGGGGGGTACAGGAACGCATCGGGCAGATTCACTGCCCTACCCTGGTGATCGCCGCCGACCACGATTACACCCCGATACAACTGAAACAGCGCTATGTCGCCCTGATGCCCAACGCCAGGCTGGTCGTCGTCGACGATTCCCGGCACGCTACGCCCCTCGATCAACCCGAGGTCTTCAACCAGACCCTGCTGCAGTTCCTCGCAGCCGCCTCCACCTCTCAAGGATCTTTGAGCCCATGCTGAAAAAATTCCTGCTCACCGCCTGCTCAGTCGCCTTCGCCACCAGCGTCATGGCCTCCGACAAGACCCCGCACGTTCTGCTGGACACCAGCTTCGGCCAGGTCGAAATCGAGTTGAACGCCGAGAAGGCACCGGTCAGTACGAAGAATTTCCTGCAATACGTCGACAGCGGTTTCTACAACAATACGATTTTCCACCGGGTGATCCCCGGTTTCATGGTTCAGGGCGGCGGCTTCACTGACCAGATGGTGCAGAAGAACACCAACGACCCGATCCAGAACGAGGCCAGCAATGGCCTGCTGAACACCCGTGGCACCCTGTCGATGGCGCGCACCTCGGACCCGAATTCCGCCACCAGCCAGTTCTTCATCAACGTGGCCGACAACGACTTCCTCAACCCGGGGCGGGACCGTGGCTACGCCGTGTTCGGCAAGGTGACCAAGGGCATGGAAGTGGTCGACCAGATCGTCAATTCACCGACCACCATCAAGAAAGGCATGCGCGATGTACCGGCGGACCCGGTGTACATCAAGTCGGCCAAACGCATCGACTGACCGCAGGCTTCACAGGGACGTGAAACCGCCTGAGGGCAGGATGGAAAAGGAGTGTCGTTACCCATGCTGTACCGCCGTTTCGAGCAACTGATCGACATTTTTCGCGAAGCCCCCAGCGAGTCGCCGCCGACCACCGTGTGGCCGTTCTACCTGTACTACCTGCGTCAGGTGTGGCCTAGCTTCCTGGCCTTGCTGGTGGTCGGCCTGTTCGCCTCGCTGATCGAGGTGGCGATGTTCAGCTACCTCAGCCGCATCATCGACCTGGCCCAAGGCACGCCCAACGCCAACTTCTTCAGCGAGCACAGTGGCGAACTGATCTGGATGCTGGTGGTAATCCTGCTGCTGCGGCCGGTGTTCTTCGGCCTGCACGACCTGCTGGTGCACCAAACCATCAACCCCGGCATGACCAGCCTGATCCGCTGGCAAAACCACACCTACGTGCTCAAGCAGAGCCTGAACTTCTTCCAGAGCGACTTCGCCGGGCGTATCGCCCAGCGCATCATGCAGACCGGCAACTCGCTGCGTGACTCGGCCGTGCAGGCAGTGGACGCCCTCTGGCACGTGCTGATCTACGCCATCACCTCGCTGGTGCTGTTCGCCGAGGCCGACTGGCGCCTGATGCTCCCACTGCTGTTGTGGATCGTCGGCTATATCGCCGCGCTCTTCTACTTCGTGCCAAGGGTGAAGGAACGCTCGGTAATCTCTTCCGACGCACGTTCCAAGCTGATGGGGCGTATCGTCGATGGTTACACCAACATCGCCACCCTGAAGCTGTTCGCCCACACCGATTACGAACAGCAGTACGCACGCGAAGCGATCCGCGAACAGACCGAGAAAACCCAACTTGCCTCGCGCGTGGTCACCAGCATGGACGTGGTCATCACCACCCTCAACGGCCTGCTGGTGGTGACCACCACCGGCCTTGCACTGTGGCTGTGGAGCCAATCACTGATCACGGTGGGCGCCATCGCACTGGCCACCGGCCTGGTGATCCGTATCGTCAACATGTCGGGCTGGATCATGTGGGTGGTCAACGGCATCTTCGAGAACATCGGCATGGTTCAGGATGGCCTGCAGACCATCGCCCAACCGGTCACGGTCACCGACCAACCCAATGCGCCGCCACTCAAGGTCAGCCGCGGCGCGGTGCGTTTCGATGACGTCGACTTCCATTACGGCAAAGCCGCCAACGTTATTGAAGGGCTTGACCTGGACATCCGCCCAGGCGAAAAGATCGGTTTGATCGGCCCGTCCGGGGCGGGCAAGTCGACCCTGGTCAACCTGCTGCTGCGCCTTTACGACGTGCAAGGTGGGCGCATCCTCATCGATGGCCAGGACATTGCCCAGGTGAGCCAGGCCAGCCTGCGCGCACAAATTGGCATGATCACCCAGGACACCTCGCTGCTGCACCGCTCCATCCGCGACAACCTGCTGTATGGTCGCCCCGGCGCCAGCGAGGCTGAGTTGCTCGAAGCCGTGCGCCGGGCCCGCGCCGACGAGTTCATCCCGCAGCTGTCGGACGCCCAGGGGCGCACCGGCTTCGATGCCCATGTGGGTGAGCGCGGGGTGAAGTTGTCGGGCGGCCAGCGCCAGCGCATCGCCATCGCCCGAGTACTGTTGAAGAACGCACCGATCCTGATCATGGACGAGGCCACTTCGGCACTGGACTCGGAAGTGGAGGCAGCCATTCAGGAAAGCCTGGAGACGCTGATGCAAGGCAAGACGGTGATTGCCATTGCCCACCGGCTTTCGACCATTGCCCGCATGGACCGGCTGGTGGTGCTGGACAAAGGGCGGATTGTCGAGAGTGGCAGCCACAGTGAGCTATTGGAGCAACAAGGCTTGTATGCCCGCCTGTGGCACCACCAGACCGGGGGGTTTGTCGGGGTCGACTGACACCTGCTCCGGCCTCTTCGGCATACCCCCTCACCCCTTCCCGCTCCTGCAGCAGAAAATCCTCCACCGCCCGCCGTAACCCCGGGTGCAGCAGGTAATGCCAGGACCGCGTCAACACCGGCTCGAACCCACGAATCAGCTTGTGTTCGCCCTGCGCCCCGGCATCGAAACGCTGCAAACCTTCGGCAATGGCAAAGTCCATACCCTGGTAGAAACACGTCTCGAAATGCAGCCGGTCGAACGCGTCCAGACAGCCCCAGTAACGGCCAAACAAACTGTCGCCACCCACCAGGCTCAACGCCATCGCCACATCACGCCCACCCTGGCGCGCCATGACCACACGCACAGCCTCGGGCATCCGCTCGGCCAGCATGCTGAAAAACTCGCGTGTCAGGTAAGGTGCACGGCGGCGCACCGCATAGGTGTTGGCATAGCACAAGAAGACGAAATCCCACTGCGCCTCGTCCAGCTCATCACCGCGGTACCAGCGGAAATCGATGCCCTGCCCCACCACCTGCTCGCGCTCCTTGCGCATTTGCTTGCGCTTGCGCGAGCTGAGGCTGTCGAGAAAGTCCTGGAAGTCGCGGTACCCTCTGTTTTGCCAGTGGAACTGGCATCCCAGGCGCTCCATCCAGCCTGGCAGGCCAGCCAACTGCGCGTCCAGCGCCGGGTCGGTGAAGTTGATGTGCGCACCCGACAGCCCGCCTTTGCCCAAGTACTCCGGCAGCGCCTGCAGCAACAGCAGGCCATCGGCAGGGTCGCGGGTGAGCAGGCGCGGCCCGCTGACCGGGCTGAACGGCACGGCACCAAGCAGCTTGGGGTAATAGGCGATACCAGCCCGCTCACAGGCATCGGCCCAACCATGATCGAACACATACTCGCCAAACGAGTGCCACTTGCGGTACGCCGGCAACAGCGCCCGCACCTGTCCGTCACGCTCCAGCACCAGGTGCTCGGCGGCCCAACCGGTATTGCGCGTCACGCTGCCGCTGTCCTCCATGGCACTGAGAAACGCATGGCGCAGGAACGGTTGGCCGGCCGGCACCAGGGCATCCCAGGTGGCCGCCGGAAGATCACGCAAATGGGCAAGGCTGTACAGGCTGGTCACGGTGTCGGCTCGCAATTCGAAGGCCTTCAGTATCCCCAAGGACGGCCCGGCACTCAAATGACGAACGCCGGGCTGATCCTTTTATTCTCAATTACTTAACAACAGTGCCACTAATTAGACATTAATCTGTCATTGCCCCCCGCAATACTTGCGCCTGTTTTCCGGAACCCCAGAACCTGTCTATTCAGGCCCTTTCCGAAGACATGCCAACGCAGGGGCAGGCGCTTGAGCCTCCCCCATTTTTTTCAGTAGGGAGAACCTTATGCGTCTTGTTTCTACACTTACCGGAGTGAGCCTCACCGGCATGATGCTGGCTCTGAGCGCCCCGGCCAGTGCTGCTGTCGACGCCAAGCTGCTCGAAATGCTCCGCGCCAATGGCTCGATCAACCAGGCGCAGTACAACGAACTGCAGGGCGACCTGGCAAAAGAAACCAAGGAAAAGGCCGACCAGAAAGCTCAGTCCGAACGTATGAGCTCCTTCGAACAAAAAGTGGCATGGGCCGCCAAGACCCAGATCAAGGGTGACGTGCGCCTGCGTTACGAAGACGTCAACGTAGACAATCCGATCTCCCGCAGTGGTAACCAGGACCGTGAGCGCGTGCGTGCCCGTGTCGGCTTCTACAGCGAGATCAACCCGCAGGTCGACGCCGGTGTGCGTGTGGCCACCGGCAGCAGCGCCGATGCCCGCTCGACCAACCAGAGCCTGGACAACTACTTCGAGAAGAAATCGCTGTGGGTCGACCTGGCCTACCTCGACTGGCACCCGACTGCGGTGCCGAACCTGCACCTGATCGGCGGCAAGATGATGCAGCCATGGGTGAGCATGGGCGACATCATCTGGGACAGCGACATCAACCCGGAAGGTGTAGCAGCTACCTACAAGACCAACCTCGGCCCGGCCGAAGTGTTCGGCAGCATCGGTCACTACAACCTGAAGGACAACGTCGACGGCGACGGCGTGCAGTTCAAGCACGACGCACAGCTGTACGCGGCCCAGCTGGGTACCAAGTTCAACGCGGCTGACACCGTCAAGGTTACCGTGGGCGGCAGCGTCTACGGCTACGACAACGACAAGGCCTCGGCAGCCCTGCGCTCGCTGGGCAACACCACCGACGAGTTCAACCTGGTGGAAGGCTTCGGTCAGGTCGACTTTACCGGCTTCGCCATCCCACTGTCGGCTTACGGCCAGTTCGTCAAGAACACCGAAAGCACCGATGGCAAGGACAAGGCATGGCTGGCCGGCCTGAAGAGCAAGATCGGCGCCTGGAGCCTGGACTACAACTACCGCGACGTGCAGCGTAACGGTGTCGTCAGCCTGTTTACCGACTCTGACTTCGGTAACGGCTTCACCGGTTCCCGTGGCCACAAGTTCAAAGTGGGTTACGAAATCGACAAGAACTTCGCCCTGGGCGCGGCCTACATGATGGCCAAAACCGACTATTCCAACCTGCCGAACAGCGATGCTGACGTAGACACCCTGCAGGTCGACCTGGAAGCCAAGTTCTAAGCTGCAAACGCCTCTGCTTCACCTGAAGCGGGAAATGCCGACCCCATCCGGCGTTTCCCGCTTTTTTTGCCTGTAAAATTGTGGGGGCCATTCGCAGCACAAGGCTGCTCCTACAGGGGATCGCGATTCCCTGTAGGAGCAGCCTTGTGCTGCGAATGGGCCGCGTTGCGGCCCCGACAATCTCGGACCAGCACGCAATCAGCGTTTGCGCAGGATCACGCTACCAATCGAATACCCCGCACCGAACGAGCTCAAAACACCCAGCGAGCCCTTGGCCAAATCATCCTGGTACAGGTGGAAGGCAATCACCGAGCCCGCCGAGCTGGTGTTGGCGTAACGGTCGAGAATAACCGGTGCATCCTCTTCGGCCACCTCACGCCCCAGCAGCTTCTTGACGATCAGATGGTTCATGCTGAGGTTGGCCTGGTGCAACCAGAAGCGCTTCACGTCGCTCGGTTGCAAGCCATTTTCCTGCAGGTGCTCACCGATCAGCTCGGCCACCTTCGGGCACACCTCGCGGAACACCTTGCGGCCTTCCTGGATGAACAGCTTGTCCGCTGCGCCTTCGCCTTCTTCGGCCGCACGGTTGAGGAAGCCGAAGTTGTTGCGAATGTTGTTGGAGAACTCGGTCCACAGCTTGCTGCTGACGATGTCGAACTGGTGCGCCGAAGTGGCCTTGTCGGCACGCTCGAGCAACACCGCGGTGGCAGCATCACCAAAGATGAAGTGGCTGTCGCGGTCGCGGAAGTTGAGGTGACCGGTGCACACCTCTGGGTTGACCATCAGCACCGCTCGCGCCTGGCCCAGGGCTACGCTGTTGGCCGCGGTCTGGATACCGAAGGTGGCCGACGAGCACGCCACGTTCATGTCGAAGGCAAAGCCCTGGATGCCCAGCGCCTGTTGCACTTCGATGGCGATGGCCGGGTAGGGGCGCTGCAGGTTGGAGCAGGCGACGATCACTCCATCGACATCCGCAGCCGTACGGCCGGCGCGCTCCAGGGCCTGGCGGGCGGCGGCCACGGCCATTTCGCAGAGCACTGAAGGTTCATCGTTGCTGCGTTCCGGCAGGCGCGGCTTCATGCGCTGCGGGTCGAGGATACCGGCCTTGTCCATGACAAAGCGGCTCTTGATACCCGAGGCCTTTTCGATGAATGCCGCATCGGACAGCGGCGCCGCTTCGACTTCACCGCGCTCGATGGCAGCAGCGTTGTCCTGGTTGAACTGCTGCGACCAGGCATTGAAGGAAGCCACCAGTTCTTCGTTGGAAATGCTCTGGGCCGGGGTGTAAAGGCCGGTGCCGCTGATCACGACGTTATGCACGGTCGTTCCTCTGGTCAAAGGCCATCGCCACAGGGCGCTGGCTGGAAATATGACAGGATAATGGCACTTTAGTGCCAATTTAGGGACATACGCTCACCCAGTGGGAGCGGGCGTGCCCGCGAAGGGCCGCAAAGCGGCCCCAAACTCACTGAAGTGTGCCACAAATCAAGGAAGTTAGCCTTCCACCTGGCCCCATTGCTTGCTCAAACGTTTGTCGGAAATCGGCACCTTGGTCCCCAACTGCTGGGCAAACAGCGACACCCGATATTCCTCCAGCCACCAGCGGTACAAGGCCAACTGCTCATCGCGCTTGCCTTCCTGGGCATGCTTGTCGGCACGGGCCTTGTACTGCGCCCACAAGTTGGCCAGCTCGCCGCTCCACACCCGGTCCTTCTGTACCTGCGCACCCAGCTTCTCCAGGCGCAGTTCCACCGCCTTGAGATAACGCGGCAGCTCCTTGAACCAGGCCCCGGGCGATTCGCGCACGAAGCCCGGGTACACCAGGTTGCCCAGTTGCTGCTTGATGTCGTTCAGCGCCACTGCCTGGCTCAGGTCGATCTTGCCCTTGAAGCGCTTCTGCAGCCCATGCCACAACTTCAGCACTTCCAGGGTCTGGCGCGCCAGGCGCTCGGCATGCTCGGCCCAATTGCCGCGCTTGCGCTCGGCCAGCCCGGCCAGAGCCGCGCCATCACGTGGCAACGGTTGCTCGCCTTCGAGGATGCAGCTGTCCAGGCTGGCCAGCAGGATGTCTTCGACCAGTGCCTCGACCCGGCCCATGTCACGGTACAGCAGGCCCAGTTCGGTCAGCCCCGGCAGCTTGCCGCGCAGGAACTTGGCCGGCTCGGCCAACTGCTGCAGCAGCAGCCGCTGCAACGCACGGCGGTGCTGGAACTCGGCTTCGGCCTGGGTCGAGAAACGTCCTTCCCGCACAGTGCCGTTGTCTTCCACCAAGGCCGGGTAAACGGTCATCGACAGGCCGGCGATCTTCTGCTGGGCGGTCTGCTTCACTTCGCTGAAGGCCTTGGCCTGCACCGGCTGATCACTCTTGGCATCACGCGGCACAGCCAGCGCCGCCTGGCTGGCAGCGGCAAAACGCGCAGTCAGCTCGGCCAGGTCGCGGCCTTCACCCAGGAACTTGCCCTGGCCATCGACCACTTCGATGTTCATGCGCAGGTGGCCTTCGACCAGGTTGACCGATTCGTCCCAGGCCTCGTCCGACACGCGCGCACCGGTCATGCGCAACAGCTCCTGGCCCAAGGCCTGCGGCAGCGCCCCTTGGCCGAAGCTCATGCGCGCCAGCGAAGCCTTGACGAAGTCCGGCACTGGCACGAAGTTCTTGCGCAGGGCCTTGGGCAGGTTGCGCACCAGCGCCACGCACTTGGCTTCCAGCAGGCCTGGCACCAACCACTCCAGGCGCTCGCCGGGCAGGTTCGGCAACAGCGGCGCCGGCACCCGCACGGTTACGCCGTCACGCGGGTGGCCGGGCTCGAAGTGGTAGCTCAGCGGCAGGCGCAACTCGCCCACCTGCAGGCTGTCGGGGTACTGCGCGGCGGTGACTTCGCTGGCCTCGCGCGCCAGCACGTCTTCCTCGCGCATGATCAGCAGGTTGGGGTCCTTCTGACTGCCCATGCGGTACCAGCTGTCGAAGGTCGCGGTCTGATGGATTTCCGCCGGCAGACGCGCTTCGTAGAAGGCGTACAGCGTTTCTTCGTCAGCCAGGATGTCGCGCCGGCGAGCCTTGGCCTCCAGCTCGTCGAGTTCTTCGAGCAGGCGCTTGTTGGCCGCCAGGCACTTGGCCCGCGACTGGATTTCGCCACCCACCAGGCCTTCACGGATAAACAACTCGCGCGAGGTCACCGGGTCGATCGGCCCGTAGTGCACCGGCCGCCGGCCAACCAGAATCAGCCCGTAGAGGGTGATCTGCTCATAAGCCACCACCTGCCCGCGCTTCTTCTCCCAGTGCGGTTCGAAATGGTTCTTCTTGATCAGGTGGCCGGCCAGCGGCTCGATCCAGTCCGGTTCGATCCTGGCCACCATGCGCGCATACAGCTTGGTGGTTTCGACCAACTCGGCAGCCATTACCCACTGCGGGCGCTTGCGCCCCAGGCCCGACGACGGATGCACCCAGAAGCGCCGCTGGCGGGCACCCTGGTAGTCGCCTTCTTCGGTCTTCTGGCCGATCTGGCTGAGCAGCCCGCTGAGGATCGCCTTGTGCAGCTTCTGGTAGTCGGTCGCCTCCTTGTTCACCGTCAGCTGCAGATCGCGGCAGATCAGCGCCAGTTGGCGATGGGCATCGCGCCACTCGCGCAGGCGCAAGTAGTTCAGGAAGTGCTTGCGGCACCAGTTGCGCAGCGGGTTGGCGGTCAACGCCTGGCGCTGTTCCTCAAAGCCACGCCACAGGTTGACCAGCGCGGCGAAGTCGGAATCCACGTCCTTCCACTGTGCGTGCGCCTGGTCGGCGGCCTGCTGGCGCTCTGGTGGGCGCTCGCGCGGGTCCTGCACCGACAGCGCACTGGTGACGATCAGCACTTCCTGCAGGCTGCCCAGGCGCGCACCTTCAAGCAGCATGCGGCCCAGCCGCGGGTCGATCGGCAAACGCGCCAACTGGCGGCCGATTGGCGTCAGCTGGTTTTCGCGGTTGACCGCCGACAGCTCCTGCAACAGGTTGAAGCCGTCGCTGATGGCCTTGCCATCCGGCGGCTCGATGAACGGGAAGGCATCGATTGCGCCCAGGCGCAGGTGCAGCATCTGCAGGATCACCGCCGCCAGGTTGGTGCGCAGGATCTCCGGGTCGGTAAACGCCGGCCGGCCGTTGAAGTCCTCCTCGCTATACAGGCGCACGCAAATGCCCGGTTCGACCCGGCCGCAACGGCCTTTACGCTGGTTGGCGCTGGCCTGCGACACCGCCTCGATAGGTAGGCGCTGGACCTTGGCACGGTAGCTGTAGCGGCTGATGCGCGCGGTACCGGTGTCGATCACATAGCGGATGCCTGGCACCGTCAGCGAGGTTTCGGCGACGTTGGTGGCCAGCACCACGCGGCGCCCGGTGTGCGGCTGGAAGATGCGCTGCTGCTCGGCCGGCGACAGCCGCGCGTACAGCGGCAAAATTTCGGTATGGCGCAGTTGCGCCTTGCGCAGGATCTCGGCGGCATCGCGGATCTCCCGCTCGCCTGGCAGGAAGATCAGCACATCGCCCGGGCCCTTGCCCTCGCTGCGCTCGTGCTGCGCCAGCTCATCCAGGGTGGCGAGGATGGCCTGGTCGACGGTGAGGTCGTCCTCGATCTGGTTGCCCTCTTCGTCCTGCTCGCTGGTCAGCGGGCGGTACCAGGTTTCCACCGGGAAGGTACGCCCGGACACCTCGATGATCGGCGCGTCGTCAAAATGCTTGGAGAAGCGCTCCAGGTCGATGGTCGCCGAAGTAATGATCAGTTTCAGGTCCGGCCGACGATGCAGCAACGTCTTCAGGTAGCCGAGCAGGAAATCGATGTTCAGGCTGCGTTCGTGGGCTTCGTCGACGATGATCGTGTCGTAGCGTTCGAGGAAGCGATCGTGCTGGGTCTCGGCCAGCAGGATACCGTCGGTCATCAGCTTGACCAGGGTGTTGGCATCGCTCTGGTCCTCGAAACGCACCTGGTAGCCGACCAGCCCGCCCAGCGGCGTGCCCAGCTCTTCGGCGACCCGCGCCGCCACGCTGCGCGCGGCAATCCGGCGTGGCTGGGTGTGGGCGATCAGCCCATGGCTGCCACGGCCCAGTTCCAGGCAGATCTTCGGCAGCTGGGTGGTCTTGCCCGAGCCGGTTTCGCCAGCGATCACCAACACCTGGTGTTCGGCCAGGGCCTTCTTGATTTCGTCACGCTTGGCGGCGATCGGCAGGTTGTCGTCGTAGCGCACGGTCGGCACGCTCTGCTGACGCGAGGTGACCTGGGCGCAGGAGGCCTGGACCTTTTCCACCCACTGCGCCAGCTTCGCCTCGTCGGGGCGCTTGCGCAGTTCGTGCAGTTGCCGGCGCAGGCGATGGCGGTCGGCAATCATGGCGTGGTCGAGGTTTTGCAGCAGTTTGTCGATGGCGTGGTCAGTCATGGGGCTTTTTAGTGATGCAGGTGAGCCTGCTTTTTCATGATCGGCATTCGGAAAGTTGGGCGATTGTCGCAGATTTGCCGGTTTTCTGCTGCTTGTGCCGGCCCCTTCGCGGGCTTGCCCGCTCCCACAGAGCCCCCACAGGTTTCAGCCCTGATGGAATCCTGTGGGAGCGGGCAAGCCCGCGAAGAGGCCAGCAGCAACAGCACAAATGTTTAGTCAGGTACGATGTAAAGGTTGCCATTCACTGCTTTAATCAACCTTACCGCGCATGTGAGTATCAAAGGCATGACTCCCGCCCAGCCCATCGCCCCACCCTCGTCCCGCCCTTCGCTACCGAAGGCCCGGAGCCGTGCCGGGGAAAATCCGCTGGTGCACATCATCCTCGCCTTCTGGGCCCTGTGGCACTGCCGCCACGCGCGCCCACCGGACACTTCGCTCACGCCAATGTAACCAAACCCGGCCTGCATCTGGCCGTTTGACTCAGCTGGGCCGCCTGCTTGCGCGGTGGCCCTGTGCGCCCGTGAGCGAATTCATCATGCACTTTGCACCCGTAGAGCAGGCTACCCGTTTCCTGGCCGACAACCCCGATATCGAGCTGTTCGAACTGTTCATCCTCGACGCCAACGGCGTACCACGCGGCAAGCTGCTGCACCGCGAGGAACTGCTGGCCGTGTACCAGACCGGCCGGCCACTGCCCAGCACCATCCTCGGCCTGACCCTGAACGGCGACGACGTAGAAAACTCCGGCCTGGTGTGGGACGTCGGCGATATCGACTGCCGCGCCTACCCACTCGACGGCAGCCTGGTACGCCTGCCCTGGCGCCGGGTGCCAACCGCCGCCGTGCAGGTGAGCATGCACCCCAGCGAGGGCCTGCCGGCCAGCATCGCCGACCCCCGCCATGTGCTGCTGCGCACCATCGACGCGCTGAAGGCCGACGGCTACCACCCGGTGATGGCCTGCGAGCTGGAGTTCTACCTGCTCGATCAGCAGCGCGATGCCCAGGGTCGCCCACAACCGGCGCTGGACAACGATGGCGGGCGCCCACGCAGCACCCAGGTCTATGGCCTGCGCGAGCTGGAACAGATCGAACCCTTCCTCGCCGACCTGTACGCCGCCTGCAAGGCCCAGGGCATTCCTGCGCGCACGGCCATTTCCGAGTACGCCCCCGGCCAGGTGGAAATCACCCTTGAGCACGGCGATGCGCTGCAGGCCATGGACCAGGCCGTGCGCTACAAGCGCCTGGTAAAAGGTGTGGCACATGCCCACGGCATGCAGGCCTGTTTCATGGCCAAGCCGTTCGCGCAATTGGCCGGCACCGGCATGCACATGCACCTGAGCCTGGCCGACAGCGCCGGCAACAACCTGTTCGCCAGCGAGGACAAGGCCGGTACCCCACTGCTGCGCCAGGCGGTGGCTGGCATGCTGCGCCACCTGCGTGACTCGCTGCTGTTGTTCTGCCCCAACGCCAACTCGTTCCGCCGCTTCCAGGCCAACAGCTATGCGCCCCTGGCGCCAACCTGGGGCGTGGACAACCGCACTGTGAGCCTGCGCGTGCCAGGCGGCCCGGCCAACAGCCGCCATGTGGAACACCGTATCTGCGGCGCCGACGCCAACCCTTACCTGGCTGCAGCGGCGATCCTCGCTGCCAGCCACCGGGGCATCCGCGAACAGCTGGACCCGGGCGCACCGGTTGAAGGCAACGGCTATGCCCAGGCCACCGAACACCTGCCCACCGACTGGCTGACCGCCCTCGACGCCCTGCAGCATTCCGATTGGGCCCGCGAAGCCTTGGGCGGGGACTTCCTAGGCGTGTACCTGAAGGTCAAGCGCGCCGAGTACCGCCAGTTCATGGCCGAAGTCAGCGAACAGGACTGGCGCTGGTACCTGCACCAGGCCTGAGCCCCTACATAACAAGGAACACCCATGAACGCAGCATTGAACAAAGGCCCGGCGCAACGCGCACCGTCCTACTACAGCGCCTCCCTCAACGACCACACCGAGTACCCGCAGCTCAAGGGCACGGTGCAGGTGGATGTGGCCATCATCGGCGGCGGCTTTACCGGCGTGGCCACGGCGGTGGAGCTGGCCGAGCGTGGCCTGAAGGTGGCCATCGTCGAAACCAACCGCATTGGCTGGGGCGCCAGCGGGCGCAATGGTGGCCAGGTCACCGGCAGCCTGTCGGGCGACGAGGCCATGCGCTCGCAGATGCGCAACCAGCTGGGCAGTGAAGTCGATGATTTCATCTGGCACTTGCGCTGGCGCGGGCACCAGGTGATCGAACAGCGCGTGGCGCGCTATGGCATCGATTGCGACCTCAAGCGCGGCCACCTGCATGCGGCGATGAAGCCCTCGCACATGACCGAGCTACGCGCCTTCGAGGCCGAGGCACGTCGCCGTGGCATGGGCGAGCAGGTGCAGTTGCTTGACCGCGCGGCTGTGGCCGAACACCTGCAAAGCCCGCTGTACCTGGGTGCATTGAAAAACCTGCGCAACTTGCACCTGCACCCGCTCAACCTGTGCCTGGGCGAAGCCCGTGCCGCGCACAGCCTGGGTGCGCTGATTTTCGAAAACTCCGAAGTGCTGGACATCGTCCACGGCCCGCGTCCGGCGGTGGTTACCGCCCATGGCCGGGTGGAAGCACGCCAGGTGATGCTGGCCGGCGATGTGTATCACAAACTGGAAAAGCGCCAGCTCAAGGGCAAGATCTTCCCGGCCATGGGCGGCATTGTCACCACCGCGCCGCTGGGTGAGTTGGCCGAGCAAATCAACCCGCAGGACCTGGCGGTGTACGACTGCCGCTTCGTGCTCGACTATTACCGCCTGACCGCCGACAAGCGCTTGCTGTTCGGCGGTGGCGCCAACTATTCGGGCCGTGACTCACGGGATATCGAAGGCGAACTGCGCCCGTGCATCGAGCGCACCTTCCCGGCATTGAAAGGGGTGCCGATCGAGTTCCAGTGGAGTTGCGCCATGGGTATCGTGGTCAACCGCATCCCGCAGCTGGGCAAGCTGTCGGACAACGTGTGGTATTGCCAGGGCTATTCGGGGCACGGCATCGCCACCAGCCACATCATGGGCGAGATCATGGCCGAGGCCTTGACCGGGACGCTGGAGAAGTTCGACACCTTCGCCCAGTGCAAGCATGTGCGAGTGCCGATGGGGGATTTGCTGGGGAATCCGCTGCTGGCGGCGGGGATGTGGTACTACCAGATGCTTGAAAAACTGCGCTGATTTCACAGACCACATCGCGGGCAAGCCCGCTCCTACAGGTTAGCGCAATACCTGTAGGAGCGGGCTTGCCCGCGATGAGGCCAGCCTAGATTCAGAAGATCAGGCGATCTTCTTCAGGCCTTGCTTCTTCAGTTCTTCATCGCGCAGCTCACGGCGCAGGATCTTGCCCACGTTGGTGGTCGGCAACGATTCGCGGAACTCGATCAGGCGCGGGACCTTGTAGCCGGTAACGTTGGCACGCATGTGCTCCATCACCTGCTCCTTGGTCACGGTCATGCCCGGCTTGACCACGATGAACACCTTGATCACTTCCCCCGACTTCTCGTCCGGCACACCAATGGCTGCGCACTGCAGCACGCCTGGCAAGGCTGCCAGCACATCCTCCAGCTCGTTGGGGTACACGTTGAAGCCCGAGACCAGGATCATGTCCTTCTTGCGGTCGACGATACGCATGTAGCCGTCCGCCTGGATCAGGGCGATGTCACCGGTCTTCAGCCAGCCTTCGCCGTCGAGAATCTCGGCAGTGGCGTCTTCGCGCTGCCAGTAGCCCTTCATCACCTGCGGGCCCTTGACACACAGCTCGCCCACTTCGCCAAGCGGCAGCTCGTTGCCGGCGTCGTCGATGATCTTGCACAGGGTCGACGGCACCGGAATACCGATGGTACCCACCTGGTTGGCCTCTGCCGGGTTCACCGCCGCCACGGGGCTGGTTTCGGTCATGCCGTAGCCTTCGCAGATAGCGCAACCGGTAACGGCCTTCCAGCGCTCGGCCACGCTCAGCTGCAGGGCCATGCCACCGGACAGGGTGATTTTCAGCGCCGAGAAGTCCAGGGCACGGAACGCCTCGTTGTTGCACAGGGCAACGAACAGGGTGTTGAGGCCGACAAAGCCGCTGAACTTCCACTTGCCCAGTTCCTTGACCATGGCTGGCAGGTCACGCGGGTTGCTGATCAGCACGTTGTGGTTACCGATCAACATCATTGCCATGCAATGGAAGGTAAAGGCGTAGATGTGGTAAAGCGGCAGCGGAGTGATGAGGATTTCGCAGCCTTCGTGCAGGTTCGAGCCCATCAGCGCCCGGCACTGCAGCATGTTGGCCACCAGGTTGCGGTGGGTCAGCATGGCGCCCTTGGCCACGCCTGTCGTGCCGCCGGTATATTGCAGCACCGCCACGTCGTTGGCCTGCGGGTTGGCCTCGGTCACCGGCTGGCCCTTGCCCAGCGCCAGGGCGTCGTTGAAGCGCACGGCCTGCGGCAGGCTGTAGGCCGGCACCATCTTCTTCACATACTTGATCACGCTGTTGATCAGCAGGCGCTTGAGAGGCGGCAGCAGGTCGGCCACTTCGGTGACGATGACGTGCTTGACCTGGGTCTTGGGCACCACCTTCTCGGCCAGGTGAGCCATGTTGGCCAGGCACACCAGGGCCTTGGCGCCGGAGTCGTTGAACTGGTGTTCCATCTCCCGCGCGGTATACAGCGGGTTGGTGTTGACCACGATCAGCCCGGCACGCATGGCACCGAATACCGCGACCGGGTATTGCAGGACATTGGGCAGTTGAACGGCGATGCGGTCACCCGGCTTGAGGTCGGTATGCTGCTGCAGCCAGGCGGCAAATGCCCCCGACAACGCATACAACTCGCCATAAGTGATAGTCTTGCCCAGGTTGCTAAAGGCCGGTTTGTCGGCAAAGCGTTGGCAGGATTGCTTGAGTACTGCCTGGATATTGGGGAATTCGTCAGGATTGATTTCCGCCGTAATCCCGGCTGGGTACTTATCCTTCCAAAAATTTTCGATCATGGAAGCCCACTCCTTCAGCAACAGCGAAGTTCGATTCACGCGTCGATGCGCTTATTATTGATATGAGATGACGGTTCGTTGCAAACCGGATCACCTGAAAGCGGGCCGAGAGTAACAGCTTTGCCTGGGGTCGCCTAGAGGCCAAAACAGGCCTCACAGTCACAAAAATGACTCAATGAACAATACAAGTCATTTTTAGAGTTTTTAACCAAAATGTCGCAGATCAGGCTGTAATCGCCTTGTTAGAGCGGCTTTAAAGCATTCGCGGGCAAGCCCGCTCCTACAACGGCCGGTGTAGGAGCGGGCTTGCCCGCGAAGAAAGCAACTCGGTATCAAGCTATATCGCGCAATTCCCGCCGCAGAATCTTGCCCACCGGCGTCATCGGCAACGATTCGCGCAGCACGATGTGCTTGGGCACCTTGTAGCCGGTGAAGTTGGCCTTGCAGTAGGCCTTGAGCTCATCCACGCTCAGGCCGCTTTCGCGCGGCACCACGAACAACTTCACCGCCTCGCCGGAGCGTTCGTCCGGTACGCCGATGGCGGCGCAGTTGGCGACCTTGGGGTGGCCCATCACCACGTCCTCGATCTCGTTGGGGTACACGTTGAAACCCGAGACGATGATCATGTCCTTCTTGCGGTCGACGATGCGGGTGAAGCCGTCCGGGTCGATCACCGCAATGTCACCGGTCTTGAACCAGCCTTCTGCATCCAGGGCCTGGGCCGTAGCCTCGGACTGCTGCCAGTATCCCTTCATCACTTGCGGGCCCTTGATGCACAGCTCGCCGCGCTCGCCCAGTGGCATTTCGTTGCCGTCATCGTCGATCACCTTGAACGCGGTACCCGCCACCGGGATGCCCACCGTACCCAGGCGCGCCAGTTCGCCGTAGGGGTTGGTGCTGGCCACCGGCGAGGTTTCTGTCAGGCCGTAGCCTTCGACAATGCGGCATCCGGTAAGGTCTTCCCAGCGCTCGGCGGTGGCCTTGACCAACGCCGTGCCACCCGAGTTGGTGACCTTCAGCGCCGAGAAGTCCAGTTGCCGAAAACCAGGGTGGTCCATCAGTGCAACGAACAGGGTATTGAGCCCCAGCAGCGCGGAGAAACGCCACTTGCCCAGCTCCTTGATAAAGCCGGGAATATCCCGTGGGTTGGTAATCAATACGTTGTGGTTGCCGGTAACCATCATGCACATGCAGTTCGCGGTAAAGGCATAGATGTGGTACAGCGGCAGCGGCGCGATCATTACCTCCTGGCCGTCCTTGAGCAGCTTCTGCCCATCGGGGCCGTGCTGGGAGAAGCAGGCCAGCACCTGCAGCATGTTCGCCACCAGGTTGCCGTGGGTGAGCATCGCGCCCTTGGCCAGGCCAGTGGTGCCGCCGGTGTACTGCAGCACGGCGATGTCGCTGAGGCTCAGCGACACCGGCTTGAGCGACAGCCCACGGCCCTCGCGCAGCACCTGTTTGAAGGAGACCGCCTGGGGCAATTGGTAGGCTGGCACCATCTTTTTCAGCTTGTCGACCACGGTGTTGATCAGCCAGCCCTTGGCAGTGGGCAGCAGGTCGCCCATTTTCGCCTCGATCAGGTACTCGATGCCGGTATCGGGCAGCACCTCCTGCACGCGCTTGCCGAACATGTTCAGGTACACCAGCGCACGCGCGCCACTGTCCTTGAACTGGTGGCGCATCTCGCGCTCGGTGTACAGCGGGTTGGTGTTGACCACGATCAACCCGGCGCGCATGGCACCGAACACGGCGATGGGATACTGCAGCACGTTGGGCATCTGCACGGCGATGCGGTCGCCCGGCTTGAGGTCGGTGTGCTGCTGCAACCAGGCAGCGAAGGCTGCCGAATGGCGCTCCAGCTCGGCATAGCTCAGGGTCACGCCCAGGTTGCTGAACGCCGGGCGGTCGGCAAAGCGCTTGCAGGAGCGTTCGAACACCTCGACGACCGAGGCGTAGGCATTGATGTCGATGGTGGAAGGCACGCCCGCCGGGCGCTTGTCATTCCAGAAGTCGGCTTGCATTTATTATTGTTCCTCTGCCTGGACCTGCACTGCGTCCTTTAGTCCTTTACCTGATCGCCTGCTGGCGAAAAGGCGTTGATCCGACGTTAGCAGGTAAGCCCAAGGTGGCATATACGCCAAGTGCCGCCATTAACATTGTGAATCTTATTTGTGCCCTTCCTGCAATCCGGCCGGTTGTGCATACACTGTTCGGGTATCCGTGCGCACAAGGACCCGCCATGCCCCACGACGCCTTCTGGCTGCCCGCCAGCGAGCACTGCAGCCTGTACGTGCACCAATGGTTGCCAGCCACACCGGTAAAAGCCGTGGTCCTGCTGGCCCATGGCATGGCCGAGCATGCCGGGCGCTACCAGCGCCTGGGTCAAGCCTTGAGCGAGGCTGGCTTTGCCCTGTTCGCGGCCGACCAACGCGGCCACGGGCGCACCGCCGAATTGGGCAACCTCGGCCTGTTCGCCCGCCATCATGGCTGGAATGCCGTGGTCAACGACCTCGGGCTGCTGGCCCAGCACATCGGCCAGCAGTACCCGTGCACGCCGTTGTTCCTCTTTGGTCACAGCATGGGCAGCTACATCGCCCAGGCTTACCTGCTGCACCATAGCGCCAGCCTGCACGGGGCGATCCTCAGCGGCTCCAACTACCAGCCGGCGATGCTGTACCGTGTGGCGCGGCAGATTGCACGGCTGGAAGCCTGGCGCCAGGGGCCACTGGGCAAGAGTGCACTGATCGAATGGTTGTCGTTCGGGTCGTTCAACAAGGCCTTCAAGCCCAACCGCACAGCATTCGACTGGCTCAGCCGCGACCCGGTCGAGGTCGACCAGTACGTCGACGACCCGTTGTGCGGCTTTCGCTGCAGCAACCAGTTGTGGCTCGACCTGCTGCAAGGCTTGGCGCAGATCAGCCAGCCGGGTAACCTCGCGCAGATCGATCCCAACCTGCCGATGCTGGTGATCGGTGGAGAATGTGATCCGGTCAGTGCCGGCAAGCGTCTCACCCATCTGGCCGACGCCCTGCGCGCGACCGGCAATCGACATGTACAGCTGCGCGTCTATCCTGAAGCGCGGCATGAAGTACTCAACGAAACCAACCGTGACGAGGTCACCGCCGATATTCTCGGCTGGCTTGAACAAGCGCTGGCCCTTGGCCGCCCTGTGCGCAGTGAATGATAGCCGCCCTCGCCCAACGCTTAAGGAAGCACCGATGTCCCAGGTCACCAACACGCCTTACGAAGCCCTCGAAGTCGGCCAGAAGGCCGAGTACAAGAAGTCCGTTGAAGAACGCGACATCCAGCTGTTCGCTGCGATGTCCGGTGACCACAACCCGGTTCACCTGGATGCCGAGTTCGCCGCCAAGAGCATGTTCCGCGAGCGTATTGCCCATGGCATGTTCAGCGGCGCACTCATCAGTGCTGCAGTGGCCTGCACCCTGCCTGGCCCAGGCACCATCTACCTGGGCCAGCAGATGAGCTTCCAGAAGCCGGTGAAAATTGGCGACACCCTGACCGTGCGCCTGGAAATCCTCGAGAAGTTGCCCAAGTTCAAGGTGCGCATCGCCACCAATGTGTACAACCAGAACGATGAGCTGGTCGTGCAGGGTGAGGCCGAAATCCTGGCACCGCGCAAGCAACAGACCGTCGAACTGGTGTCGCCGCCGAATTTTGTGGCTAGCTGAAAACTGATTTAGCCAGTACCGGCCTCTTCGCGGGCAAGCCCGCTCCCACAGGGACCCCACAGCATGCAGCCTTGGCGCGATCCTGTGGGAGCGGGCTTGCCCGCGAAGAGGCCGGTATAGCCAACATCACTCGATGAGTTTCAGCCGCTGCTCGATATACCGCCGCTCCGGCGCTTGCCGGGTCAAAGCCAGCGCTTGTCGCCAGGCCGCACGCGCTTGCTCCACCTGCCCCAGCTGGTAATGAAATTCGGCACGCGCCGCATGCGCCAGGTGATAATCCTGCAATTCCCCCCGCGCCAGAATCCCCTCGACTTCGCGCAGGCCAACCTCCGGCCCATCCCGTTTCGCCAGCGCCACCGCCCGGTTCAACTCCACCACCGCCGATGGCCAATGACGCTGCAACACGTCGTACAGCCCAACGATCTCTGCCCAATCCGTCTCTTCAGCTGTCGCCGCTTCGGCATGCACAGCAGCAATCGCCGCCTGGATGGTATAGATACCGAACGCCCGGCTCTGCAGCGCCTGGCGCACCAGCTCACAGCCTTCGGCAATGTGCTGCCGGTTCCACAGGCTACGGTCCTGCTGCTCCAGCACCACCAAGTTGCCCTGGGCATCGGTACGCGCCCCCTGCCGGGACGCCTGCAGCAACATCAAGGCCAGCAGGCCAACCGCTTCCGGGTCGGGCAGCAACTGCACCAACAGCCGGGCCAGGCGAATGGCTTCATCGCTCAGGTCCTGCTGCAGCAGTGCCTCGCCCGATGACGCCGAATAGCCTTCGTTGAACACCAGGTAGATCACCCGCAACACGCTTTCCAGGCGCTCCGGCAGCTCATTCAGCTCTGGCACCTGGTACGGAATGCCAGCGTCGCGGATCTTGGCTTTGGCGCGGACGATACGCTGGGCGATGGTGGCCGGGCTTTGCAGGAATGCCCGGGCGATCTGCTCGGTGGTCAGGTCGCAGACTTCGCGCAGGGTCAGCGGTACCTGGGCATCGGCCGACAGTGCCGGGTGGCAGCAGGTGAAGATCAGCCGCAAGCGGTCGTCCGCCAGCAGTTCCTCTTCACTGGGGTCCTGCGCCTGGCCTTCCAGCAGCATGCCGAGGTCTGCCTGGGAACGATCGAAACGGGCGCGCCGGCGCAGCGCATCGATGGCCTTGAAACGCCCGGTAGAGACCAGCCACGCGCGCGGGTTGGCGGGGATACCGTCGTGCTGCCAGCGCTCGACGGCAATGAAGAAGGCATCGTGCATGGCCTCCTCGGCCAGGTCGAAATCACCCAGCAGGCGGATCAACGTCGCCAGGATGCGCCTTGACTCGCCCCGGTACACGGCCTCGACTTCGGCGCGTACCTGCGCCAGTGCCGTCATCAGTCGGGCATCCGTTGGGTCACCACTTCCACCAGGCGGTCCAGGCTTTCTCCCCAGCCTTGGTGGAAGCCCATTTCTTCATGGGCCCGGCAGTCAGCGGCATTCCAGTGCCAGGCACGAGCGGTGTAGCGGGTTTTGCCGTTTTCCTCGTCAAAGCTGATCACAGCAGTCATGAACGCCTTGTCCGACGGCACCCAACCGGGGCCGAAGGCATCGGTGAACACCAACCGGCGTGGTGCGGCAATTTCCAGAAATACGCCTTGGTTCGGGTACTCACTGCCATCCGGCGCCCGCATCAGGGTGCGAAACAGGCCGCCGGCCCACAACTGCATCTCGCACTCCGGGGTGGTCATACCGTGCGGCCCCCACCACTGCATCAGCCACTGGGGTTCGGTCCAGGCCCGGAACACTTTGGCCGGTGGTGCGTCGATCAGGCGGCTGATGGACAACTCGTGTTGCGCTTGCGCAGTGGGTGCAAGGCTCATGCTGGTTGTTCTCCGTAGCGGTCAGGGTTGCAGTTCGCGCACCGGGCGCACCTCGACACTGCCGACCCGTGCGGCAGGGATGCCCTTGGCGATGTTCAGTGCTTCGTTGAGGTCGCGGGCCTCCACCAGGTAAAAGCCGGCCAGTTGCTCCTTGGTTTCGGCGAACGGGCCGTCGGTCAGGCTCATGTGCCCGTTGCGCATGCGCACCGTGGTGGCCGTTTGCACTGGCTTCAGCGCCTCAGCCGCCAACATGCGCCCGGAGCCGTGAATGGCTTCGGCGTAGGCCATGCACTCGGCGTCTTCCGGGCTGTCGGGCAGGCTGTGCAGCAGCCCTTCGTCACAATAGACCAGGCACAGGTATTTCATGGTCGCCTCCAGGGCATTGGCAAAGTGCGTTTGGCGATAACGGCTCAGGGCTTGAGATCGAACAGGGCTTTTTGCGTTTCCATGTCGAAGGGCGCCGACCAATGTTCGTGGATCACCTGCCACTGTCCACCTTGACGACGATAGCCCACGGTGGCACGCATGAAGCCGCACTGGCTTTCGTCATCGCCCGGGCCGCAGCGGTTCAACCAGTGGGCCAGGGCCAGGTCGCCAGCGGCGTGTACGGTGAGTTCGGCGCACTCGAAGACCATGGGGCCGGTGCACATGCCCATGCACATTTCCCAGTGCTTGGTGTAGGGGGCCTTGCCTTTGAATTGCAGGGACTGAATGGCATCGAAGGCGACGATGTCATCGGCATAGGGGGCGGTGATGTTGGGGATGTCGCGATCGCGCACGGCCTGCATCCAGCGCTCGATCAGTTGGCGGATTTCGGTTTCGGCTGCGGTGCTCATCGGGGTTCCTCCGACAGTACATAGGGTGTTGACATGCGCTGCAGCATGCCTTCATCCATGGTCGAATACAGGTCGGAGGATTCGACAAAAAGAAGAAATTATTCTGTAACCGTGACGGTTGAGTACCAGCCAGAAACAAAGAAGCAGCCAGGTTCAGGCCATTGCGGCTTGTTCGAAGACTTCATCCGCCCACTGGTTGAGGCTTTTGCCGGCAGCACGGGCAGCGACGCTTGCGGCAGCATGAACTTCGGGCCGTATACGCAACATTACTTTGCCTGAGGCGGGCTTTTCCGGTGCAATGCCCTGCTCTGCACAATCGGCCAGGTAATCTTCCAGCGCATCGCGAAACGCTTCATGCAATTCAGGCACCGAGCTTGCGTGGAAGCTGATGATGTCTCGCATGCCGAGCACACGGCCAACGAAGATGTCGTCACGCTCGTCGTACTCGATACGCGCGGCGTAGCCTTTGTAGCGCATGCAACTCATGTCCTGACTCCTGCCCGCAAGAGGAATTCGCGAGCCTCTTCAATCTGATACCGCTTGGCTTCTTTGCCTGGATGAGGCCGGTGACACCTCCAGGACTGGTCAGCAAGCACTAGCTTCACCCTGGAACCCTGACGCTCCAGCACCTGACCGCCAAGATGGATCACCAATGCCTCAATCTCGGAGAACGCCAACGACACCGTGGTCGGCGTTCGGAAAATAGCGTCGAGAATTTTGCGGTATCGAGTGTTCATCGAAAAATGCTATCAAATTAAGATAGCACTTTTTCCTCGATATTCATTCAGGATTTTTCTTTGCATGCAGCGCGGTCAAGCAAATGGCCTACCGCCAACAACCCGGCGATAGGCCGTCAACCTCAGACAAGAAACTGATCAGCCCTGCTGGCAACCCTCACCCATGGCCCGGTACTGGATGGTGTGCACCTGGCCCTGGTGGTCTTCGTAAGTCATGGTCGCAGGTACCACCTCGCAGACATTGGGGATGGTCGACAGGTTGATCACCCGTTTGATGTCCAGGTTCATGGAGTAGTCGTACTGCTGGGCCACAGGCTGGCTGGAGACAGGTTTGACCTCATCGGCAAGGGCGAACGAGGACATACCGACCAATGCAAGAATCAGTAATGGTTTCATGTGGGTTTGCCTTTTGAGCATTCAAGCTGATCGATTGACTTCTATTGCCGTATTCGGCGCGGAGAAGTTGCCATCTACGGTGAAGATGGCACGAAGTACCGATCCCGCTTCGTACTGCCAGGGGGGATGAGTAAAATTCTACTCCCGGCCAGCAATAGTTGAACCCCGGAGTCGGATATTCACCCTTGCCGGTTTTGCAACAATCTGCGACAAAATGGCCGCAAATCATCAGGCCAGAGCCTTTGGCCACGTTTCAGGGTAGGGCTGACCATTTCTGAAAATTTATGCTGTTCGAAACTTTCGGACACAGAACGCCGGCTGCTGGACCACTTTTACCGCCAGCACGGCTCGCGCATGCGCGCGGCAAGCGACGCCGAACTCTGGGTCGCCAGAGCCCCAGTCATCATCGCCGGGCTGAGCCTGAGTGCGGTGAATGAGGGATTCTGGCTGACCGGCCTGTTCGTCGACCCGCAGCGGCGCAGCCAAGGGGTGGCCGCGCGGTTGGTCGAAGCGGCGCTGGCGCAGGTTGACGGGCCTGTCTGGCTGTTCTGTCATCCCGACCTTGCCCCCTTCTACCAGCGCTTGGGGTTCGACCTGGCCGGACAACTGCCAGAAGCCCTGGCCGGCCGCCTGCAACGCTACCAGCGCAGCAAGCGCCTGGTAGCCCTGCAGCGAGGTCAGTCGTCGCCGACTTCCAGCCCGGGGAACAGCACCTCGGTGTAGCCAAACTTGGCAAAGTCCTGGATACGCGATGGGTACAGCCGGCCGATCAGGTGGTCGCACTCGTGCTGCACCACCCGCGCATGGAAGCCGTCGGCAAAGCGGTTGATCGGCTTGCCCTGGGGGTCGATCCCTTCGTAGCAGATATGCTTGAAGCGCGGCACCACGCCACGCAGGCCGGGCACCGAGAGACAGCCTTCCCAACCATCCTCGACCTCGCTGGAGGTCGGCGTGATAACCGGGTTCAGCAGAATGGTCTGCGGCACCGCCTCGGCATCCGGGTATCGCTCGCTGCGCTCGAAGCCAAAGATCACCAGTTGCAAGTCGATGCCGATCTGCGGCGCGGCCAAGCCCACACCACCCACATGGAGCATGGTTTCGAACATATCGTCGATCAGTTGCTGCAGCTCGGCAGTGCCGAGCATGTGTTCGGGCACTGGCGGGGCGATGCGCAGCAGGCGTTCGTCGCCCATCTTGAGAATGTCACGGATCATCGGGGGTTCGGCTCGACGGTATGAGGCTCGCTCGGTTTCGGGTGCTCGTGGCCCAGTACCGTCAAGGTTTCCTTGGGCTTTTCCCCGTCGAAGTCTTTTTCGCCCGGGTTCTTGCCTTCGGCGGACATGTGCTCGATCACCGCATTCATTTCGGCGCCTAGCAGCAGCACGGCAGCCGAGATATAGAAATACAGCAACAGCACGATGATTGCACCAATGCTGCCGTACATGGCGTTGTAGTCGGCAAAGGTCTTCACGTAGTAGGCAAAGCCCAGTGAGGCCACGATCCACACCACCACCGCCAGCACCGAGCCTGGGGTGATGAAGCGAAACTTCTGTTTCACGTCAGGCATCACGTAGTAAATCAGGGCCACCGCCACCATCAGCAGAATGATGATCACCGGCCAGCGCAGGATGGTCCACAGCGTGACGATGAACTCCTGCATGCCGACCTGAGCAGCGATCCACTCCATCACCTGGGGGCCAAGTACCATCAGCGCAGCGGCCGCCAGCAACATGCCGGCCAGGCCCACGGTGTAGAAGATGGACAGCGGAATGCGCTTCCATACCGGGCGGCCTTCGGGCACGTCGTAGGCAGCGTTCATGGCGCTCATCATCAGCCGCACACCGGCCGAGGCGGTCCACAAGGCGATGACGATACCTACCGATAACAGCCCGCCCTTGGACTGCTGCAACTGGTCGATCACCGGGTTCACCTGCTCCAGCGCCTGGGGCGGCAGTACCAGTTCCGACTGCAGGCGCAGCCAGGAAAAGAAGTCCGGCAAGTGCAGGAAACCGATCAAGGCAATCAGGAACAACAGGAAGGGGAATAGCGAGAACAGCGCCTGGTAGGCCAGCGCTGAAGCATAGGTGGACATCTCGTCGTCGAGGAATTCCTTGACGGTGCGTACCAACACGCGGTGCAGGGGCAGGCCGCGCAGGTCGGGGAAAATCATAGCGTCTCCTTTCGCCGCTTGATCGTTACAACAGGTAAGTCTAATAGACCCTGCCCGTGCTGTGCTGCTCCCGGCCGTACTACAAGAATTTGCTTACAACAGCACCAACCCGTTCGCGGGCTTGCCCGCTCCCACAGACACCGCACAAACCTGAAGTCTCGTGCAGTACCTGTGGGAGCGGGCAAGCCCGCGAAGAGGCCAGTACAGCCCACTCAAATCAAGGCTTTTTAACCGCATCCTTGACATTGCCCTTGATTTGCTGGGCCTCGCCTTTAAGTTCCTGCGCCTTGCCCTCGGCCCGCAGCTTGTCGTTGTCGGTCACCTTGCCAATACCCTGTTTCACGTTGCCAATCGCTTCGTTGGCCAGGCCTTTCGCTTTGTCTTTAGTACCGCTCATGGCAAAACTCCTGCAAATGGGGACACGTGAACCGTGTCGACAGTTGGTGGACCCAACGCTTTCATCAGGAGTTTCAACGAATTTCCCTTGCATGAGCCGAGCGGTAAATCTGCGACGCGGGTTCGCCGGTAAAGCACCGGCCTCTTCGCGGGCTTGCACAGGCACCGCGAGTGACAAACCTTGCCCAGCCCGGTGCCACCCCTCACAATGCAGGCCTTCATAGCGTCAACCCGCAGGAACCTGCATGAAACTCGACAAACCCGCCGCCATTGCCCGGCGCAACGAAGCATTGGCCCGGCCGGTGCTGACCAGCAGCAATACCTTGTTCGCCATCCTCGACCGCAAGCGCAACCTGTGGTGGTTCGAAGTGCCGGTGGCGCTGCTGCGCAAGGGCCAGCCCGACTGGGTCAACCTGCTGCTGCACACCCCTGAAAGCGATGAGTTGCAGCACCTGAAGGTACCCGTCAACTTCCTGCGTGCTCACCAGGAGCAGATGGAAGTGCGCAACCCCGGCAAGCGCCGCTCCACCATCAGCCTGGCCCTCAGCGCCGACCGCGACTCGCTGCTGCGCGACACCCGCCCGGGTGGCGAGCAGCTGGACTTCCGTACCTTCGTGCAGGCCTGATCAGGCCTTTTCGATCCGATCGTCATGGATGACGATCAGGCCCTGCTTGAACAACCCGCCAATGGCCTTCTTGAAGTTGCCCTTGCTGACGTTGAACAGCTTGCTGATCAACGCCGGGTCGCTCTTGTCGCATACCGCCAACACCCCGCCTTCGGCCTCCAGGCGCGCCATGATCTGCTCTTGCAGGGTGTCCGCCAGGGCGGCGCCGACCGGCTGCAGGCTCAGCGAAATCTTGCCGTCCGGGCGCACTTCCTTGATGAAGCCCTTCTCATGCATGCCCGAGCGCAGGAACTTGAACACCTCGTTCTTGTGGATCAGGCCCCAGTGGCGGTTGTTGATGATGGCCTTGAAGCCCATCGGCGTTTCGCCGGCCACCAGCAGCTCGACCGGTTGGCCAACCTTGTAGTCGGCCGGGGTGACGTCGAGGTAGCGGTCCAGGCGCGAGGTGGCGGTGATGCGCCGGGTGCGCTTGTCGAGGTAGACGTGCACCACGCAGTAATCGCCGATCTTCAGCGGCCGCGCCTCTTCCGAGTACGGCATCAGCAAGTCCTTGGACAGGCCCCAGTCGAGGAAGATACCGGCGCCGTTGATGTCCTTGACCTTGAGGCTGGCGAACTCACCCACCTGCACCTTGGGCTTCTCGGTGGTGGCGATCAGTTGGTCTTCGCTGTCCAGGTAGATGAACACGTTCAGCCAGTCATCGACCTCGGTCTCGGCGTTTTTCGGGATGTAGCGCCCAGGCAGCAGGATCTCGCCATCGGCGCCGCCATCCAGGTACAGACCGAAGTCCACGTGTTTCACGATTTGCAAACTGTTGTAACGCCCAAGCAGAGCCATTTCCGATGATCCTCAAGACAAGGGGGTTATTTTCCGGATAGACATGGGGTGGTGTCAAAGCTTCCGGACGGTTGCCCCTGTGCCATTGGCGATTTGGGCTTGCCGATGGAAGGAAACCGCCATTGCCGCACCGCAGTGGAACCGTGCGGCTACCCTTACGTCTACCCACTGGCCGCCACTGCAAGGAACAGCACATGCCGCAACGCCTGTCCAAAGCCCTGCTTATCGCCATCGGCTTCGCCCTGGTCGCCTGCAGCCGCATCGACCTGGCCTACCGTAACCTCGACCGCCTGGTGCCTTGGTCGCTGGGCGATTATCTGGACATGAACCGCGAGCAGAAGGCTTTGCTCGACGACCGGTTGAAGGAACACCTGGCCTGGCATTGCAAGACCCAGCTGCCCGGCTACCTCGACTGGCTGGACCGGGTACGCGGCATGGTAGCCGACGACCAGGTAACCGACCAGGCCCTGCAGCAACGCACCCGCGAGGCCCGCGAAGCAATTGGCCGGGTCGCCGAGGAAATCACCCCGTCGGCGACCGAGCTGCTGCGTGGCATGAGCGACAGCCAGGTAGCGGAAATGCGCGAAGCTTTCCGCGACGACATCAGTGAGCGGCAGAAGCAGTATGTCGATACCCCACTGCCGAAACAGATCGCCCGCCGTACCGAGCGTATGGAAAAGCGCCTGACACCCTGGCTTGGCGAGCTGACCCCGGTGCAGAAGCAACGTGTGCGGACCTGGTCCGAGGCATTGGGCGACCAGAACCGTGAATGGATCGCCAACCGCGCCCACTGGCAGCAGCAATTGCTGCTGGCGATGAACCAGCGCAACGATGCCAGCTTCGAGCCGCGCCTGGCGACCTTGTTGCAGCGCAAGGAAAGTTTGTGGACACCGGCGTATAGGTCGGCCTATCAAAATACCGAGCGGCAGGCGCGCAGCTTGCTGGTGGACCTGGTGCAGCAGAGCACCCCGCAGCAGCGGCGGTTTCTGCAGGAAAGGCTGGGCAAGGTGCGGACTGATTTCAGTGAGCTGAAGTGTTTGAAAGGGTAGTTGTGGACAGCAGGATCACCGCCCCTTGCGCCGGTAAGGAAACACATCGATCACCTTCCCCTCGCGTATCGCCGCCTGCAGCCCTTTCCAGTAATCCGCGTCATACAATTCCCCATGCAAGCGGCTGAACAACCGCCGCTGGCCCATATCGGCAAACAGGAACGGCGGAAACTCCTCGGGGAATACGTCATGCGGCCCGATGGAGTACCACGGCTCGCCCGACATCTCGTCCTCCGGGTAACGCGGCGGCGGGATGTGGCGGAAATTCACTTCGGTCAAGAAGCTGATTTCGTCATAATCGTAGAACACCACCCGACCATGGCGGGTAACGCCAAAGTTCTTCAGCAACATGTCGCCGGGGAAGATGTTCGCGGCCGCCAGTTGCTTGATGGCCAGGCCGTAGTCCTCCAGCGCCTCCAGCACCTGGGCCTCGCTGGCCTGCTCCAGGTACAGGTTCAACGGCGTCATGCGCCGCTCGGTCCAGCAGTGGCGGATCAGCACGGTGTCACCCTCCAGCGCCACGGTCGACGGTGCCACTTCCAGCAGCTCGGCCAGGCACTGCGGCTCGAACTTGCCTAGCGGGAAGCGAAAATCGGCAAATTCCTGGGTATCGGCCATGCGCCCCACACGGTCGACGCTTTTCACCAGCCGGTATTTGTCGATCACCGTGGCCCGGTCGACGGTTTTCGACGGCGAAAAACGGTCCTTGATGATCTTGAACACCGTGTTGAAGCCCGGCAGGGTGAACACGCTCATGACCATACCACGCACCCCTGGCGCCATGACGAAGCGGTCATCACTGTTGGCCAGGTGGTTGATCAGCGCCCGGTAAAACTCCGACTTGCCGTGCTTGTAGAAACCGATCGAGGTGTACAGCTCGGCAATGTGCTTGCCCGGTAGGATGCGTTTGAGGAAATTGACGAACTCCGCCGGCACAGGCACATCGACCATGAAGTACGAGCGGGTGAACGAAAAGATGATCGACACCTCGGCCTCGTCGGTGATCAGCGCATCGGCCTCGACCCCATGGCCTTCGCGGTGCAGCAGCGGGATCACCAGCGGCCACTGCTCATCGCTGTTGTACAGCCGGCCGACCAGGTAGGCGCCCTTGTTACGGTAGAGCACCGGCGAAAACAGCTCCAGCGCCAGCGTCGGGTCCTTGCACACCCAGTCCGGCAGGCTTTCACGCAACTGTTCTTCAAGGCGCGACACGTCGCTTTCAAGATCACCATAGGCAAATGCGTAATCGGCGAAGATCGCCCGCAACAGCGCCTTGAGGCTGCCAGCAGGGCAATAAGTACGGGTTTGCGTCGCACGCTCGTGGCTGCGGATCGACGGCCGGGTGGTGTGGATGAACATGCAGCCGTCGCTGATCTGGTCATGGCTGAACAAACTGCAGAACAACGAGTTGTACCAGGTCTCCGACAGTTCATCGTCCAACCGTGGGTCGATCAGGCGTATATAGGCGCTTTTCACCAAAGGCCACTGCTCGACCTCCAGCAACACCTCGTCATCGAAGGCATCGCGTAACCAACCGTTGACCTCGCCGACCTTCTGTTCATAAAGGTTGATCCGCGTGGCGGCGGCTCGCTGGATATCTTGCCAACGCGCCTGCTCGAAGCGCTCGCGGGCGCCGAGGGTAATGCGGCGAAAATGCTCGCGGTAGTCGTCGAAGCCATCGAGGATCATCCGGGCGATCTCGCCGGCAGGCCAGTGCTGGGTCATTCGGTGAGCCTCGGTGCAGTGTTGAAATACAGAGCTTAGCCGCCCCCGCACAGTATGGGTTACCCCCATACCCGGGTAGGAGCAGCCTTGTGCTGCGAAGAGGCCCGTACAACCAGTAGAGATGCATGGGCAGTACCGGCCTCTTCGCAGCACAAGGCTGCTCCTACAGAATTTACACCGCAAGAAAGCGCAAGAATCCCCCCGCCCCCTGGCGTACACTCGCGCCCCTGCCCTGCTTCTGGAGACCGTTGTGAGCCCCATCGCCCTAGCCCGTCTGCTGACCCTTGCCGCCGTCTGGGGGGCGAGCTTCCTGTTCATGCGCATCATCGCCCCCGAGCTGGGCACGGTGCCGACGGCATTCTTCCGTGTGTCCATCGCCTGCCTGGGCCTGGTCGCCATCGTCGCCGCCGCCCGCGTGCGCTGGGACTTCCAGGGCAAGCTCGGCGCCTGCCTGGTGTTGGGCATGATCAACTCCGGTATCCCTGCCACCTTCTATTCCGTCGCCGCTCAGGTACTGCCGGCCGGCTACTCGGCGATTTTCAACGCCACCACGCCGCTGATGGGCGTTCTGATCGGCGTGTTGTTCTTCCGTGAGCCCATGACCCTGCCAAAGCTGTGCGGCATCTTCCTTGGCCTGTTCGGCGTCGGCATCCTCAGCGGCGCCGGCCCGGTGGCGCTGGACATGGCCCTGCTGCAAGGCGCCCTCGCCTGCCTGGCGGCCACCACCTGCTACGGCTTCGCCGGGTTCCTCGCGCGCCGCTGGGTCAGCGGCCTGGACAGCCGCCTGTCGGCACTGGGCAGCATGCTCGGCGCCACCTTGATGCTGAGCCCGCTGTTCGCCTGGAGCGCGCTCAGCCAGCCACCCGCCAGCTGGGGCGGCTGGCAAGTGTGGCTGTCGTTGCTGGGCCTGGGCCTGCTGTGCACGGCATTCGCCTACATCCTGTACTTCCGCCTGCTCGAAGAAATCGGCCCGGTGAAAGCCAGTACCGTGACCTTCCTGATCCCGGTTTTCGGCGTATTGTGGGGGGCATGGCTGCTGGACGAGCCGCTGTCGATGGCGCACCTGTACGGCGGCCTGCTGATTGGCCTGGCCTTGTGGCTGGTGCTGCGCCCGGCGCGCAACTAAAGCGGGGTGGTGGATGAACAGTGCGTACAAGAAGGTCCTGTTCCGCCTGGAGCAGGACGCCAACGGCTACCCACCGGCCTCGGTCGAGGGCCTGTGGGCCAAGGCCGTGGAAGGCGGCTATGCCGTCGACAACATCCCCTTCCATGTCTACGGCATCGCCCCGGGCGACGTGATCGCCACCCGTGAAGACCAAGGCGAAACCTGGTTCGCCGAACTGCGTTACAGCAGCGGCAGCTCGGTGTTCCGGGTGGTCGTCAAACCACCGGAAACGCTCGACCAGGTACGCGCAGCCTTGCAGGACTTCGGCTGCAACTGCGAAACCGAGCAGGCCGTGAAAATGCTGGCGGTCGAGGTCCCGCCGCAACGCTCGCTCGACACCCTGCTCTACTACCTGCTCACCCAGCGCGAGGCCGGCCTGCTGGACTTCGAGGAAGGCGTACTGCGGCACGCCATCCCCGAAGAGTTCCGCTAAGGCCTACGCCTCGGCCAGACGCGCCGCGGGCTTGCGAAACACGAACAGCAGGCCCACCACGATCAGCCCCATGCCCAGCAGGCTGAGCGGTGCCAAGCGGTTACCGAAGATCAGGAAGTCCATCACCGCGGTCACCGCCGGCACCAGGTAGAACAGGCTGGTGACGTTGACCAGGTTGCCTTTGGCGATCAGCCGGTACAGCAGCAAGGTTGCCAGCAGCGAGACTACCAGCCCCATCCACAGCAGCGCCCCGACGAAGCCGCCGGTCCACGCCACCTGCAGCGGTTGCAGCGGTGCGAACAGCGCGCACATGGCAAAGCCGGCCAGGTATTGCAGCGGCAACGTGCCCATGGGGTTGTCGGTAATGCGCTTCTGCAGGATCGAGCCAACGGTCATGCTGAGCAGTGCCAGCAGGGCGAACAGCATCCCCGCCAGCGACACTCCGCCCAGGTTGATGCCTTGATAGACCACCATGATCAAACCGCCCAGCCCCAACCCCAGGCCGAACAGACGGCTCCACGAGCGCTGACGCTCCATCAGCACCACGGTGAGGATCGGTTGTACCCCCATCACCGTGGCCATCACGCCAGGGGTGACGTGGGTGTTGAGCGCCAGCAAGTAGAAGATCTGGTAGGCGCCAAGCAGCACACACCCAGTACCCAGGGCGCGCAGAATGCCCCCGCGCGTACGCGGCCAGCGCAGCCCCAGCAGCGGGCCGATCAGCAGCAGGCCGGCCAGGGCCAGCGCCGAGCGCAACAGCAGGAAGGCGAACGGGCTGGCATGTGCCAGGCCCAGCTTGGAGACGATCGCCCCGCTGCTCCACAGCAGGACGAACAGGCTGGTAGTGGCCGCCGAGGCCACGGATGCTTTGCTAAAGACAGACATGTGTTGCCACCTGATAGTAGGCAGATAAGCCAAACGGACGGCGTGCGCTTCAGCGAGGGAAGTAGCCGACCGTGTTCAGTAGGTTGCGTGTGCGAAAGGGTGCGGCCAGAGGCCGATCAGCCCAGCACGACCACGCAATGAGGCGGAGCTACGCCGCCTACGACGCCACTGACAGGTGGTGGGTAGTGACTGATCATGACCGGCTGCTGGCAGCCACGCACGACCATGCCCGCGACTGGCGCGATGGCAAAGCCTGTGGTGGAAGGGTTGGCTGGCATGAACAGGTCTTCGGGAAGAGAACAATGGGCTGGACTATAGCCCGGTAGCACATGGCTGGCAACTACTGCCCAAGACCTTCTGCGGAGCGCGAAATCTGGGTTGATCCATTTTCACAAGCTGGCGCGATCCCTGTGGGAGCAACTGTCTTGTGCTGCTTGTGCCGGCCTCTTCGCGGGCTCGCCCGCTCCCACAGGGATTGGGCATGCCTTGAGGTAAGCACTGAACCTGTGGGAGCGGGCATGCCCGCGAACACCGGCGCAGCCGGTGCCATCCACCGCGTCGACTGCTTCGCGGGCTCGCCCGCTCCCACAGGGATCGCGCCAGCCTTCAGGTATCGTGCAAGACGGTGCCCACACTGCTACTGGTTAATTTTCCACCGCCTCGGCTCGTCTGAATGCGAAACGCAGCACGCATTCACCCGTTTCGAGGATCACCGATGAACGTATGCACCTGGCTCTACCGGCCAGCCCAGATCACCTGCCTGCTGCTGGTCAGCGCCTACGCCCACGCCGCCAAGCCCGGCGAGGTGTTCAAAGACTGCAAAGACTGCCCGGAGATGGTCGTGCTGCCCGCCGGCAGCTACGTGATGGGCGCCCCCGACGACGAAGTCGGCCGCCAGCCCGACGAAGGCCCGTTGCACACCGTGACCTTCGCCAAGCCGTTCGCCATGAGCCGCTACCAGGTCACCGCCGGCGAGCTGGATGCCTATATCAAGGCCACCGGTACCGTCATCAAAAGCGGTGACGAGCGCCCCGGTCGCTGGTGCGAGGCCAGCAAGCCGAGCTACAAGCAAGGCCCCCGCCAGCCAGCGGTGTGTGTCGACTACGACGAAGTGCAGGCCTACACCCAGTGGCTGGCCAAGACCACCGGTAAACCCTACCGCATGGTCAGCGAAGCCGAGCGCGAATACGCCGCCCGCGGCGGCTCCACCGGGCCGTTCCCGTTCCCCTTCGACGAGCCGGGCAAGTACGAAATCAGCAAGCACGCCAACACCTACGGCCCCCGCGATGGCTACACCTACACCGCGCCAGTAGGCAGCTACCCGGCCAATGCCTTTGGCATGTACGACATGCACGGCAACGTCTACGAGTGGGTTGCCGACTGCTACCACGAAAGCTACGAAGGTGCCCCCAGCGACGGCAGCGCCTGGATCCAGGACCCCACGTGCATCCGCGCGCACATGCGGGGCAACGACTGGGGCGAGCCGCCGATCTTCTCGCGCTCGGCCAACCGCAACGACCGCCTCAAGACCACCCGCGGCGACTTCCTCGGTTTTCGCGTAGCACGCGAATTGTGAAGTTGTGACGCGGTTAACGCAGTGGCGGTGAAAAATACAGCCAATAAGAATCGTTCCGGTTTTTCACAGTTGCTGCGTCACATACCTGACATAGAAAAAAACCCCTCTGCCAACGAGACCGCAACAGATGTCCAAGTCCTTGCCCGGCCCGCTCAACCCGCTTGCCAAAGCGTTACTGATCCGTCATTCCCTTCGTCCCCGTCACGCGCTGTCGCGCGCTGGCCTGGGCCTGGCTCTGTCCACTGCGCTGGTGGCGCAGGTGCAGGCACAGGAATGGACCTTGGATATTCCAGCACAGTCGATGAACTCGGCGTTACAGGCGCTGGCCAAGCAGACCGATACCCAGTTGCTGTATAGCCCGGAGGACATCAGCGGGCTTCGCTCCAGCGCGCTGACAGGCCGACACGACCTGCAGTCTTCGTTGCGGATTCTGCTGCAAGGCACAGGACTGCGTTATCAGATCGATGGCAATACCGTGACGGTAACTGCCAGCTCCGCCGCAAAGGACGGCCAGGTCGAGCTCTCGGCGACTAACGTTGACGGCGCAGGGCTTGGAGCAACGACCGAGGGCACTGGTTCCTACACCACCGGTGTGACCAGTACGGCCACCAAGATGAACCTGTCGATCCGTGAAACGCCACAAACCATCAGCGTGATCACTCGCCAGCGCATCGAAGACCAGCAGCTCAACAGCATCACCAGCGTGTTGAACCAGACGCCTGGCGTGACCATGTCCCAGGATGGCGGGCAACGCTACAACATCTACTCTCGCGGTTCCGCGATCGACACCTACCAGATCGATGGTGTCACCACCACCCAGGAAAACCAGACCCGCAACATGCCCAGCACCCTGCTGGACACCGCCATCTACGATCACATCGAAGTGGTGCGTGGCGCCACCGGCCTGATGACCGGGGCCGGCAACCCCAGTGGCGTGGTCAACTTGATCCGCAAACGGCCGACCCGCGAGTTCCAGGCCCACGTTCAACAGGGTTTCGGCTCCTGGGATTACTACCGTAGCGAAGCGGATATTTCCGGGCCGCTGAGCGAAAACGGTGGTATACGCGGCCGGTTCGTTGCGGCCAAGCAAACCAACAACAGTTTCCGCGACTGGTACAGCGAAGACAAAGAAGTGCTTTACGGCGTGCTCGAAACTGACCTGGACGATGCTACCCTGCTGCGCTTCGGCATCGACTACCAGAAGCTGAAAGTCAAAGGCTCGCCGGGCGTTCCGCTGCTCTACACCAACGGCCAGCAAACCAACTTTTCCCGTTCCACCTCCAGCGGTGCCCGCTGGTCGTTCGACAACTATGATACGACCAACTATTTCGTCAACCTGGAGCATGTGTTTGCCAACGACTGGCAGCTCAAGTTTGCCGCGAACTATATGGACTCCGAGCGCGATGAATTTTTTGGCTCGGTCCTGACCGCCACCAACCGTGCGTTCCTCGACCAGGAAACAGGCATGGCGAATTTCAACCGCTACCGTGCCATCACCCCGCAGAACCAGACCGGGGTAGATGTGACCTTGCAAGGTCCGTTCGAGCTCGGCGGCCGCACCCATCAGTTCATCACTGGCTACAACTACCAGAACTACAACAACCACCAAGACGGCTTCGAAAGCAGCCCCACCACCGCGAACTTCTACACCTGGGACAACTACCTCGAGCGCCCCAAAAACAAACGTGGCGAAATTGAAGACCGCTTCAACATCGATATCCGCCAGAGTGGCAGCTATGCCGCCTTCCGCTTCAACGTGATGGACGATGTGAATGTGATCCTGGGGGCGCGGGTATCTGATTACCGCTACGACTACTTCTACACCTGGAGTGATCCTTACACCATGAAGAAGCATGGTGAGGTTACGCCGTATGCCGGTATCACTTACGACCTCACCCCCGAACAGACGCTGTATGCCAGCTACACCGACATCTTCAAGCCACAGATCAGCGAAGACCGCAGCGGGAAAATGCTTGATCCGGTCATTGGCAGCAACTACGAAGTTGGCTGGAAAGGCGAATTCTTCGGCGGACGCTTGAATGCGAATGCGGCGCTCTACCTCATTCAACGAGAGAACCTGGCCGTCCAGGACGGCACCGTGCTGGACACCGACCGCACGGCCTACAAGGCCGAAAAAGGCGAAACGAAAGGTATCGACCTGGAAATCAGCGGCGAAATTCTGCCGAACTGGAATGCCCAAGCCAGCTACAGCTATTCACGAACCGAGAACCCGGACGGCGATCGCCTGCTGACTCAACTGCCCATGGACTCCATCCGGCTGTGGAACACCTATCGCTTTTCCGGCGCTTGGGAGAAGTTGACCGTCGGCGGGGGTGTCACTTGGAACTCGGGGATCTCGCTTTACTACCCCAAACCCTACTACAGCAAGATTACCCAGGATGACTACACCGTGGTCAGCCTGATGGCACGCTACAAGGTGAGCGAGCATATAACGGCTACGGCGAACCTCAACAACCTCTTCGATGAGAAGTACTACTCGGGTATCGGCGGCAGTGTCGGCCACTATGGTGACCCTCGCAACGCCTCGCTCAACCTGCGTTACGATTTCTGATCCGCACTCCCTGCCACTTCTCCTCCTCTGCAGCGGCGTTACGCGACAAGCGTAACGCCGCTTTTCATTGGCGCCGGGCTTGAAGCGTTGCCCCCGGTTAATCCCGCCCTGAACGACATCGCCCCGGGCCGGCAGTATCAGACCTGCCAGCCCGGGGCGATGTTCAATGACGCGTGGTCAGTCTGCCTGCCCCCCTCATTCGATCATCGTATCCTCCGCCAACCAGTGCATCGCTAGCCCCTCGATCACTTCGGTGTGCTTGAGAATGTCGTAGTGCCCGGCTTCGACCGCATGGCTTGCGTGCGTGGCAAAGGTCCACGCTGGATCGGCAGCCCGGCCAGCCCACCAGCAGGTCGCCAGGGCCTTGGTCCGAGGCAAGCTGGTCAACTTCAGCGACAGGGCTTTCAGACGCATCGCAACATCGAAGGTATGGGCCAATTCCGCGCTGTCGATATCGGCGTACAACGACTGCCCGGCTTGATCTGCACGAACCTGCTCGACGATCTCCTGAAGCACTGTGACATCGGTACCTACCGCGATTGCTGGCACCACCAGCTGGTGCTTGGGCACGCCCAGCAGCACACTGAGGAAGCCCTGCAGATCGTCTGTCCAGTCCTCGGTCATCTCATCATGCAGCGCACAAGGTACGAAGCTGTCGACCAGGCCAAGCAGCGTCACTGCCTGGCCCTGGCGCTCCAGCTCCTGGGCGACCAGCACGGCCAAGGTTCCCCCCAGCGACCAGCCTGCCAGGCGGTACGGCCCCTCTGGCTGCTTCTGGCGGATGTACTGGGCATAGTCGATGGCCATCGCCTGCAGCGATTCGTCTTGCCATGCGCGGTCAAGCAGCATGCGGCACTGCACGCCATAGACACTGCACACACCCTCCAGGCGACGCGCCAGTGGCTCATAATCGAACACCGTACCGAAGCCTGCGTGCAGGCAGAACAACGGCGTGGCGTTGGCGATACGCGTGTTGAGCAGCAGCACAGGATCAAGGCTGACTTCAGCCTCCGAGTAGCCCGACAACTCAGCGATGGTCGGCTTGGCCATCACGTCTCGCAACTTCAAGTCCAGCTGCAAACCGCTGTGCGCGCGCACCTTGGAGAGCATTTTCAGCACCCGCAGCGAATCACCGCCCAACTCGAAGAAGTTGTCTTCGATACCCACCTCTTCAACACTCAACACTTCCTGCCAGATCTGCGCCAAGGCCTGCTCGGCCTCGTTACGCGGCGCCACGCGCTGCCGCTGTGCGATGAAGTCTGGTGCTGGCAAGGCATTGCGGTCGATCTTGCCATTGGGCGTCAGCGGCATGGCGTCAAGCAGTACCAGTTGTGTCGGCACCATGTAGTCCGGCAGTTCGGCTCGCAGGGCCTCACGCAACTGGGCAGGCGTGTTAGCCACACTGCTGCTGACCACATAGCCAACCAGTTGCTTGCCCGTGGCGGTATCTCGCGCCACCACCACGGCATCACGGATATCGGCCAGGTTGCGCAGGCGTGCCTCGATCTCGCCAGGCTCGATGCGGAACCCGCGAATCTTCAATTGGTTGTCCAGCCGGCCAATGAAGTCGAGGGTGCCATCGGCACGACGGCGCACACGGTCACCGGTACGGTAAAGGCGCGCACCTTCAGCGAATGGGTCGGCAACGAAGCGCTCGGCGGTAAGCGCCGCACGCTGGTGATAACCCCGGGCCACACCTTCGCCACCGATGTACAACTCACCTGCCACCCCATCGGGCAGCGGGTTGAGATCCTGGTCGAGCACCTGCAAGGTACGTTGGCCAACCCGGTCGCCAATCGGTGCATACACCGCCTGGCAGGACTGATCGGCCGCGACCTTCCACAGCAAAGGTGTGACCACTGTCTCGGTAGGCCCGTAACCGTTGGTCAGGTACTGTGGCCGCAACGTACGCTTGACCAGTTCGAACAGGGCATCGGGCACCGCGTCGCCGCCAAAGCAGTAGATGCGCACCGGCGGTGCAGCCTGTTGCTGGCTCTCGCCAAACTCGGCCAACTGTTGCAGATAGGCCGGCGGGAAGCAGGCGATATCGATGCGCTGCTCATGCAGCACTTGCCAGGTTTCCTCCGCCGTCCACAAGCGGTTGCCGCGGATCACCAGGCAACCACCCGAGGACAGCGTCGACAGCCATCGCTCTTGCGCACCGTCGAAAGCGAACGACATGAACAGCAGTTCGCGCGTGCGCTCATCCATTTCGTAAAGCTGAGCAATGGCCTGGCAGTGCATGCGGATCTGCCCATGGCTGACCGCAACGCCCTTGGGCTTGCCCGTCGAACCCGAGGTGTAGATCAGGTACGCCAGGTTGTCGTCCAGCACCTCGGCCTGCGGCATGCTGGCACTCAGGCCAGCCAGCTCCAGGCGGTCAAGTTCGACAATGTGCCCAACCGCGTCGAAGCGCTGACGCAAGGTACTGCTGGTCAGCAGCAGATGCATGGCCGAGTCTTCGACGATCCATTGCAAGCGTTCCTGCGGATACTCGATATCCAGCGGTACATAGGCCGCACCCGTCTTCATCACCGCGAGGAAGGCGACAATCACCTCCACCGAGCGCTCCAGGGCAATACCGACGGTGGTCTCCGGCTTGGTCCCCAGGGCGATCAGGTGATGCGCCAGGCGGTTGGCGCGCAGGTCAAGCTGCGCATAGCTCAGTTGCTCATCGCCACACACCACGGCCACAGCATCGGGACGCAGACGGGCATGCTCGGCGATGTGCTGGGCCAGGCGCGGAGCATCCGCAGTGTCTGCCACCAGGTGGTTACGCTGGCACGCCTGCTGAACTTGCTCTGGGGTCAGCATATCCAGGCTGCCCAAGGTGGCTTGCGGGTTGTCCAGCATGCCTTCGAGCAGGCGTTCGAAACTGCCGCGAATAACGGCGGTAGCCGCTTCGCTGAAGCAGTTGCGCAAGTACATGAACTCGACCGAGAAGGTATCGTTGAGCAGCACTGCCAGGTCCATGGCATAGTTGGTTACACCGCGCTCGGCCACTGCACCGAACTGCAGAGCGTCACCGCCGCCATCGTGCAAACGATCGTCCAGTGGGTAGTTCTCGAACACGATGATGCTGTCGAACAGCGGTTGCCCAGGGCGCCCGGCCCAACGTTGAACATTCGACAATGCCGCATGTTCGTGGTCACGCAGTTCGAGGTTGTAGTCCTGCAGTTGCTGCAGCCAGTCGCTGACGCGCCAATGCGCAGCCGGTGCCTGCACGACAGGCAAGGTATTGATGAACAAGCCAAGCATGTTGTCCACCCCAGGCAGGTTCGCCGGCCGACCGGCCACGGTAGCGCCGAAGCAGACCGTCTGCTGCCCGCTGTAGCGTTGCAGCAGCAGCAACCAGGCGGCCTGCACCAAGGTATTGGGCGTGACGCGCAGGCGTTGCGCCAGATTACGCAGGCGCTGGGTGCGCTGGGCATCCCAGTGCAGGTAGAGCGCAGCATGCCCTGACAAGTTGGCATCCGGCCGCGGCGATAGCGCCTGCTCCAGCAGGGTCGGGCTTTCGAGGGCGGCAAGTTTTTGCGTCCAGAACGCCTCCAGCTCAGCCTGAGGTTGCGCCTGGAGCCAGCGAATGTAGTCACCGAAGCGCGGTACACGCGTGTCCAGCGCCTGCCCGTGATAAGCCTGGAACACCTCGCCCAACAGGCGCGAGTTGCTCCAGCCATCCATCAGGATGTGATGGCGGGTCCAGATCAGTTGCATGCGCAGGTCATCCAGGCGCACCAGCGTGACCCGCATCAACGGCGGCTGCGCCATGTCGAAGGCCTGCTCGGCGTCAGCGTCGATCAAGGCCTGCAACGCCTCGGCCTGGTCGTCACGGTGCCGCCAGTCGAGCACGTGGATCGGCAGCTCGACATGGCGATGAACGATTTGCAGCGGTTGTGCCAGTTGCGCATCGGAGCAGAAGCCCGTGCGCAGGATGTCATGCCGCGCCACCACTTGCTTCCAGGCCTCGGCGAAACGTTGGATATCCAGGCCGTCGACCGTTACCGAGGTCTGGTTGAGGTAGAGCGCCGCGTCCCCACCCTGAGCGCTGTAGAACAGCATGCCTTGCTGCATCGGTGACAGCGGGTACACATCGTCTATCTGTTCCCTAGGCACCGGCAACCGCGCAAGCTGCGCCTCGGTCAGGCCTGCCAGCGGCGCTGGCTGTGTGCTTGCGACCTGGTCGCTGGCAACGTGTTCGCCAACCTCGGCAACAGCAGCCAACTGCTCCACGGTCTGGTGCTGGAACAATTGTTTGGGCGTGAACAGGATGCCCGCCTGGCGCGCGCGGCTGACCAGCTGAATCGAAATGATCGAGTCACCACCCAACTCGAAGAAGTTGTCGGTAACCCCGACTTGCGCCACTTTCAAAACGCCGGCCCAGATTTCCGCCAGCTGCCGCTCGAGCGCATTGCGCGGAGCCACATACTCGCTCTGCGCTTGCGCCTGATCGATACTCGGCAGGCGCTTGCGATCGAGCTTGCCACTTGGGGTCAGAGGCATGTGTTCGAGCAGCATCAAGTAAGTCGGCACCATGTAGTCCGGCAGGCTATCTTTCAACGCCTGTTTCAATGCCGCTGGCAAGCCCTCCTGATCAACGGCTTCGTCCTCGGGGACCACATACCCGCACAGTTGCTTGACGCCCGCATGATCGACCGCGATGACGGCGGCCTGGCGCACATGTGGGTGCGCTTGCAGGTGTTGCTCGATTTCGCCCAACTCGATGCGGAATCCCCGCACCTTCACCTGATGGTCGGCCCGACCACGGTACGCCAGTTCACCCTGCTCGTCGAAATACCCCAGGTCGCCGGTACGGTACAGGCGCGCGCCGGGTGTTTCAGCCAACGGGTCCGGAATGAAGCGCTCGGCGGTCAGCGCTGGGCGCTGGTGGTAGCAACGTGCCAGGCAGCCTTCACCACCGATGTACAACTCCCCCGGCACGCCGATTGGCGTCGGCGACAAGCCGTCATCCAGGGCGCGCATGATGCGCCCGGCCAATGCCCGGCCAATCGGCACACCGCTCTGCGCCGCTGGTACCTGCGCCAGCCGCGAGCAATCGTAGGTGGTTGCGACGACGGTGGCTTCGGTGGGGCCGTAGGTATTGAGCAGGCGTACCTGCGCCGGCCCATCCTCCAGCCATGCCTGCAGGCCGTCCAAGGCGACGGCTTCACCGCCGACGTGAATCTGCTTCAACTGGCCATAGGCGTGCGCAGGGCGACGATCCAGCGCCAGCAAGCGCCAGTAAGCCGCTGGCAGGTCAGCCACGGTAATGCCATGGTGGATGACTTGCGCGCTGAAGGTGTCGGTGTCCCACAGGTGTTGATCACGCATCACCACGCAGGCGCCACGCGACAACGGCGGGAAGAACTGCTCGATGAACCCGTCGAAGCTGAACGTGGCGAACTGCAGCACCCGGTCCTGCGGGGTCAACCGCGAGTAGCCACTGGCGACTTCACAGAACACCGACAGCGCCTGGTGAGCAATTGCCACACCCTTGGGCATGCCCGTGGAGCCTGAGGTGTAGATGACATAGGCGAGGCTGTCGAGGGTAACCGTGCAAGGTAGCGGCTGGTCACTGAACCCTTGCAGCCACTGCTCATCCTGCTGCAAGTCGATGCACGGCAGGCCATTGGGCAATGGCATACGCGCCATGGACTGCGCGTCACCCAGCAGCAGGCCGATGCCGCTGTCCTCGATCAAGTAGGCCAGTCGATCCTGCGGGTATTCCGGGTCCAGCGGCACGTAAGCCGCGCCGGCCTTGTGGATAGCAATCAACGCCACGGCCAGCGCAAGGCCACGCTCGGCGGCAACCCCCACCAGGCTGTTGGCGGTAACGCCACGCGAAACCAGAAGGTGTGCCAGGCGATTGGTGCGCAGGTCCAGCTCGCGGTAAGTCAGTTGCTGCTCACCGAACACCAGCGCCGTCGCGTCGGGGCGTTCGCCTGCCTGCGCCTGGAACAACTGGTGGGCGCACTTGCCGGAAGGGGTAATGGCTTCGCTACGGTTCCAGTCTTCCAGCAGCAGCTGGCGCTCGGCATCCCCCAGCAAAGACAGCTCACCGAGCGCCGCGCTGGCATCAACGATCAGCGCCTGCAGCAAGTGGCCGAAGTGTTCGGCCACGCGCTGAATTGCCGCGTCGTTCCAATTGGCCCGGTTGTGGCTGTACTGGATAGCCAGCGTGTCACCCAGGGTGGCCGCCAGGGTCAGCGGGTAGTTGGTCTGCTCCAGGCTGGCCACCTGGCCGAAGCGCAAGCCATCGGGCGCACCCTCCTGCAAGGCCTGCGAAACCGGGTAGTTCTCGAACACCAGCAAGCTGTCGAACAGGGCTTCACCGCCCAAGCCGGCCCAGCGCTGTACCTCGTTCAAGGGGGTATGCTCGAACTCGCGCAAGGCCAGGTTGCAGTCTTGCACCTGGGCGATCCATTCGGCCACGGTCTGCTCGCTGCGCGGTGCACCCACGACCGGCAGGGTATTGATGAACAGACCGATCTGCTCTTCCACCCCCGGCAGGTCCGCAGGGCGCCCCGCCACGGTGGCGCCAAAGCACACGGCAGGTTGCCCGGTATAGCGTTGCAGCAACAGCAGCCAGGCCGACTGCACCAAGGTGTTGACCGTGACCCGGTTGGCACGCGCAAAACTGTCGATACGCTGGGTCGTCGCGCGGTCGAACACCTGGAAGTGCTCACCCTGGCCTGGCTGTGGGGCAGCGTTTGAACGTAGCACCTGAGCCAGTCGGGTCGGTTCTTCCAGCGGTGCCAACTGGCCTTTCCAGAACGCTTCGGTGGCCGCTGCGTCCTGGCGCTGCAGCCAGGCGATATAGTCGCGATACGGCGCCGCCGACGCCATTACCGGCTGCCCGGCGTAACGCTGCAATACCTCGCCCAGCAGGCGCGAAGTGCTCCAGCCATCCATCAGGATGTGATGGTTGGTGTAGATCAGGTGGTGGCTGTCATCCGCCGTGCGCACCAGGGTAAGCCGCTGCAACGGTACTTGGTCCAGTGCGAACCCGGCTTGCCGGTCGCCATCGGCCAAGTCTTGCAGCGCCTGCTCCAATGCCGGTTGGCCACGCCAGTCGTGCTCGGCCAGCGCCTGCTCGACGTGCTTGTGTACCACTTGCACGGCCTGGTCGAGTTCACCTTGCCAGATGAAGCCACTGCGCAAGATCGCATGGTTATCCACCGCAGCCTGCCAGGCCTGGCGGAAGCGCTCCACGTCCAGCCCGTGGACATCCACACGCAGCTGGTTGATATAGTCGCCGGACTGCTGTTCATAAAGGGTATGGAACAACATCCCCTGTTGCATCGGCGACAGCGGGTACACATCGGCAATCTGTTCGACCGCCACAGGCAGGTTGTCCAGCTGCGTTTGGCTAAGGTCTGCCAACGGGAAGTCCGAAGGTGTCACCCCACGGTGCTGCGGCTGACGGCAATGGTCGATCAGCAGCGCCAGTTCCTGCGCATAGTCATCGGCCAGCTGCGCAATGGTGGATTCATCGAAGATATCCCGGCTGAAGCTCCAGCCCAGTTTCAGTTCGCCGCCATACACCTGCCCGTTCAGCGCCAACAGGCTGCCCAACGGCGCATCTTCATCCTGGGTGGCACCGGCGTATTCCTTGGCCGGCAGCAACAACCCCGCGTGCTGGTCGAAGCTGGCGTCGAACTGGCCAAGGTAGTTGAACACGATTTCGCCACGTGGCAATGCCGCCAGCGTTGCCTGTGCTTCAGCGTTGCCCAGGTAGCGCAGCAGCCCATGGCCAAGCCCTTTGTTGGGCACCGCGCGCAACTGCTCCTTGATCGTCTTGAGTGATTCGACCAGGCCGGCCTGCGGGCTGAGCCGCACGGGGTACATGCTGGTGAACCAGCCCACGGTGCGGCTCAGGTCGACGCCCTCGAACAGGTCCTCACGGCCGTGGCCTTCCAGGCGTACCAGCACCTCGCCGCGTCCGGTCCAGCGGCTGATCACACGGGCCAGCGCGGTCAGCAGCAAGTCGTTGATCTGCGTGCGGTAGGCGGCAGGTGCCTCCTGCAGCAGTTGCCGGGTCAGTTCACGGTCCAGACGGGTGCTGACCGAAGTGACATGGCGCTCCAGGTTGCGGCCTTGTGGGCGGTCGCACGGCAAGGCATCGCTGCTGCCTTGCAGTTGCGCCGTCCAGTAGCCCAGTTCGGCCTGCAGGGCTGCGCTGGTCGCATAATCCTGCAACTGCTCGGCCCAGGCTTTGAACGAGGTGGTCTTGGCTTGCAGTTTCAGTGGCTGGCCGCTGCGCATCGCCTGGTAGGCCTGCTGCAGGTCCTCCAGCAGCACACGCCAGGAAACACCGTCCACCACCAGGTGATGGATGACCACCAGCAGGCGCTGGCTGCCATCGGCACACTCGGCCAATACCGCCCGCAGCAGTTGCCCCTGTTGCAGATTCAGGCTGCGCTGCGCTTCGCTGGCAAGCGCTTGCAATGCCTGGGCATCAGCCACCTCACGGTGCCAGAGCACTTCGCTGTCGGCTTCGCTGAACGTGCCCGACCAACCGGCATCACCCTGCTCGAAACGCAGGCGCAATGCATCGTGTTGCAACACCAGCGCCTGCAAAGCCTGGGCGAGCAACGTGGGCTGCAGCGGCTCGCTCGGCACCAGCAGCACAGACTGGTTCCAGTGGTGGCGCTGCGGAATCTGCGCTTCGAAGAACCACTGCTGAATCGGCAGCAATGGCAGGTTCCCGTTGACGGGCCCTTGTTCGATTCGTGTGCTGGCCGCACGCCGGGCTACCGCCGCCAAGGCCTGCACCGTCTGGTTCTGGAAAAGCTCTTTGGGGGTGAACTGGATATCCAGCTGGCGTGCTCGGCTGACCACTTGGAGCGAAATGATGGAGTCACCCCCGAGCTCGAAGAAGTTATCGCTCAAGCCGACCTTGTCCAACTTCAGAACATCGGCCCAGACGCCGGCAATCTGCTGCTCCAACACACTCTGCGGCGCGACGTACTCACCTTGAAGAAGGCTGGCATCCGGCTTTGGCAGGGCCCTGCGGTCAAGCTTGCCATTACCCGTCAGTGGCAGGCTGGGCAAGAACAGCATATGGGCCGGTACCATGTAGTCCGGCAGATTGACCCTGAGCGCCTCGCGCAAGGCCTCACGCAATGGCGCCTGCGCCTGAAGGCTATCGCTCACCGCCGCATCGGCAGGCACCACATAGGCCACCAACTGCTTGCCGCTCGGGCCATCCTGGGCCAGCACCACGGCCTGGCGCACCGGTTCGAGCTCCTGCAGACGCGCCTCGATCTCACCCAACTCGATACGGAAACCACGAATTTTCACTTGGTGGTCGATACGCCCAAGGTATTCGATCACCCCTTCCTCCGCGTAGCGCGCCAGGTCGCCGGAGCGGTACAGGCGCCCGCCCTGCTGATCGAACGGGTTGGGCACGAAACGCTCGGCGGTCAAGGCAGGGCGGCCATGGTAACCACGTGCCAGGCCGTCCTGGCCGATCATCAGTTCGCCCTGGCTGCCCGGTACCACCGGGTTCAATGAGCCGTCGAGCAAATACCAGCTCAGGTCCGGTATCACTTCACCAATCGGGCTGCTGCCGACATTTTTCAGGTCGTCGCGGTTGATCGGCCGATAGGTCACGTGCACCGTGGTTTCGGTAATCCCATACATGTTGATCATGCGTGGCTTGCAATCACCGAAAACGTCGAACCATGGCTTGAGGCTGCTGACATCCAGCGCCTCACCACCGAACACGACATGCCGCAACGCCAGCTGGCTGCCCGCGGCAGCCGCCTCGCAGGCAATCGGGATCAACTGCTGGAACGCCGATGGCGTCTGGTTGAGCACCGTCACCTGTTCGTTCGACAGCAAGGCGTGGAAGTCCTGCGCAGAGCGCGCCACATCCTTCGGTACGATGACCGCCCGGCCGCCATACAGCAGCGCGCCGTACAACTCCCATACCGAGAAGTCGAAGGCATAGGAGTGGAACACCGTCCACACGTCGCTGGCATCGAACTGGAACCAGTCTTGAGTCGCGGCGAACAACCGCAACACGTTATGGTGCGTCAGCAATGCACCTTTGGGTTTACCGGTGGAGCCGGAGGTGTAGATCACGTAGGCCAGGTTTTGCGGCGACATCGCCACACACGGGTTCTCATCGCTGTACCCGGCAAGCACCTGGTCATCCAGGGCTACGCAGCGAAGGCCAGGTGGGGTTGGCAGACCATCACGCAGATGCCCCTGGGTCAGCAGCAGGGCGATGCCGCTGTCTTCGAACTGGTAGGCCAGACGGTCCTGGGGCGATTCAGGGTCCAGCGGCACGTAAGCGCCACCCGCCTTGAGGATGCCCAGCAAGCCAACGACCATTTCCAGGCTGCGTTCTACCGCAAGCCCGACCAGCACATCCGGGCCCACACCCGCTTCGCGCAGCCGATGGGCCAGGCGGTTGGCGCGACGATTGAGCGCGTCGTAACTCAACGTCTGGCCGGCAAAGCTGATCGCCAGCGCATCTGGGGAGGCGGCTGCTTGTGCTTCGATCAACGCATGGATGCAGTGTTCACTTGGGAAGTTCGCTTGGCTGCGGTTCCAGTCGTGCAAGATTGCCAACTGCTCCTGCTGCCCGGCCAACGGCAAGTCACCGATGGGCTGCGTGGCGTCACCGGTCAATGCACGCAGCAAGTTGCCGAAGTGCTCGGCAAGCTGGCACACGGCAGGCTGCCCCCAATGGGCTTGGTCATGGTTGTACTGCAGCGACAGGGTGGCACCGAGGTTGACCAGAACGGTCAGTGGATAGTTGGTCTGCTCATGGTTGGCCACTTCACCGAAGCGCAGCCCAGCCGGCGCGCCTTGCTGCAGGGCCTCGGAAACGGGATAGTTTTCGAACACCAGCAAACTGTCGAACAGCGCCTCGCCGCTCAAGCCAGCCCAGCGCTGCACCTCGTTCAGCGGCGTATGTTCATATTCACGGGCAGCCAGGTTGGCCGCCTGTACTTGTGCAATCCACTGAGCGACCGTTTGCTCGGCGCGTGGTGAGCCGACCACCGGCAAGGTGTTGATGAACAGACCGATCTGCTCTTCCACCCCCGGCAAGTCAGCCGGGCGGCCAGCGACGGTTGCACCGAACGCCACGGTGGGCTGGCCAGTGTAGCGCTGCAGCAACAAGAGCCAGGCCGACTGCACCAGCGTGTTGACGGTCACCCGATTGGCCCGGGCAAAGGCCTCGATTTTCGCCGTCTGTTCCTGATCGAAGGCCTGGTGATGGATCTCATGGCCAACAGCGATCGCTTTGCCTGTCTTGCGCACCGCCAACGCCAGCCGGGTGGGCTCCTGAAGCTCGGCCAGCTGGGACTTCCAGAAGTGCTCGGCCGCACCGCTTGGCTGACGCTGCAACCAGGCAATGTAGTCGCGGTAGTGGGTGGCCTGATTGGACAACCCCTGGCCGGCATAACGTTGAAGCACTTCACCCAACAACCGCGACGTGCTCCAGCCATCCATCAGGATGTGATGATGGGTGAACATCAGATGGTGTCGGTTTTCGCCCGTGCGCACCAACACCAGGCGCAACAGCGGGGCGCTACTGACCTCGAAGCCACGCTGCCGTTCGCTATCGGCCAGCGCCTGCAGCGCCTGCTCCGGTGAAGGATGATGGCGCCAGTCATGCTCGACGAACGGCAGTTCGACGTGCTTGAGCACCACTTGCACAGCCTGCTCCAGCGCCCCTTGCCAGACAAAGCACGTTCGCAAGATGGCATGTGCGTCCAGCGCGCCCTGCCAGGCGTGAATGAAACGCTGCACGTCGAGCCCTTCCACATCCACGCGCATCTGGTTGATGTAGTCGTCGCCCGAATGCTCGTACAGGGTATGGAACAGCATGCCCGACTGCATCGGTGCCAATGGGTAGACATCGGCGATAGCGGCGGTCGGTATGGGCAGGCTGTCCAGCTGTGCCTGGCTCAAGCTTGCCAGCGGGAAGTCCGACGGCGTAACGCCGCACTGATCGGCCTGGCAGCAATGGCTGATCAAGACCTTGAGCTCTTCGGCGTACTCCTCTGCCAGGCGCTCGATTGTGGCGGTGTCGAAGCGTTCCCGGCTGAAGGTCCAGCCCAGCTTCAACTCGCCTGCATAAACCTGCCCGTTGATAGCCAGCAAGCTGCCCAGCGAAGCGTCCTCGCTGTGGTTGGCGCCGCCGTGCTCCTTGGCAGGCTTGAACAGGTTGCCCTGCTCCTGGAACATACCGTCGAATTGGCCCAGGTAGTTGAAGACAATCTCACCTTGTGGCAACGCTTGCAGCACTTGCCGGCTGTGATCGCCGCCCAGGTAACGCAATACACCGTAGCCGATGCCTTTGTTGGGCACCGCGCGCAGTTGCTCCTTGATGGTCTTGATCGCGTTGTCGAGCTGGCCGTGGGCACTCAAGCGCACCGGGTAGATGCTGGTGAACCAACCCACGGTGCGGGTTAGGTCAAGGTCGTCGAACACGTCTTCACGGCCGTGCCCTTCCAGGCGTACCAGTACTTCCGTGCGGCCGGTCCAGCGCGCCACCACGCGTGCCAGGGCTGTCAGCAACAGGTCGTTGATCTGGGTGCGGTAGGCACTCGGTGCTTCATGCAGCAGCTTGTGCGTCCACTCCCGGTCCAGGCTGGTACTGGCATAGGCAGCATGACGTTGCAGGTTGTCGCCTTGCGCACGATCGCAGGGCAATGTGTCATCGACAGCCTGCAACTGTGCCTGCCAGTAGCCCAGTTCGGTGGCCAGCGCCTCACCCTTGCCATAGGCCTGCAAGCGCTCGGACCACGCCTGGAACGAGCTGGTCTTCGCCGGCAAATGCAGTGGCTGACCGGCAGCGCTCGCCAGGTAAGCCTTTTGCAGGTCTTCCAGCAGTACGCGCCAGGACACACCATCCACCACCAAGTGATGAACCACCAGCAGCAGGCGCTGCTGGCCATCCGGCAGTGTGCCCAACAGCGCACGCACCAACGGACCATTCAAGGTGAAGCTGCGCTGGGCTTGTGCGGCTTCGCGCTGCAGCTCGTCGAGGCTGGCGAAAGCACGCTCCCACAGCACGTCCTGGGGCACCACGGAATTGAAGCTGCCCTGCCAGCTGCCCGCCACCTGGTCGAAGCCCAGGCGCAGTGCGTCATGTTGCTGCAGCACGGCTTGCAGCGCGGCTTGCAGATGCTGCGGGTCGATGGCTTGCTCCGCCGCCAGCAATACCGACTGGTTCCAGTGGTGCGGCTGGGCCAGTGACTGCTCGAAGAACCAATGCTGCACCGGGGTCAGTGGCAGGACGCCCGTCACAGCGCCCTGATCGATCGCCACACTGTCGGCTCGCCGCGCCACCGATGCCAGGCCTTGCACGGTCTGGTGCTGGAACAACTGCTTGGGTGCGAACTGAATACCCGCCTGACGCGCACGGCTGACAACCTGCAGCGAAATGATCGAGTCGCCGCCCAGTTCGAAGAAGTTATCGGTAATGCCCACCTGCTCAAGTTTCAGCACATTGGCCCAAACGGCCGTGATATCGCGCTCCAGTTCGCTTCGCGGCGCGACATACTGTGCCTGGAACTGGCTGACGTCAGGCTTGGGCAACGCCTTGCGATCCAGCTTTCCGTTGGGGGTCAGCGGCAACTGTTCAAGGAACAACAACTGGCTGGGGACCATGTACTCCGGCAGGCTCTGCTTCAGCTGGCCACGCAATACCTCACGCAGTGCCGACTGCCCTGCAGGGGTAGCGATGACCGCGCCATCCGCGGGCACCACGTAGGCAACCAGTTGTTTTCCAGCGGGGCCATCCTGGGCCAGCAACACCGCTTCGCGAACCGTTTCCTGCGCCTGCAGGCGGGCCTCGATCTCCCCTAGCTCAATACGGAAACCACGGATCTTGACCTGGTGGTCGATCCGCCCGGCATATTCGATCAGCCCATCGTTCTGGTAACGGGCAAGGTCGCCGGTACGGTACATCCGGCCGCCCCCCTGCTGATCGAACGGATCGGGCAAAAAGCGCTCGGCTGTCAAGCCTGGGCGCCCAAGGTAGCCCCGCGCCAGGCCTGCGCCGGCCATGTACAACTCGCCCACCACGCCCACCGGGACCGGCGCCACCGCCTCGCTCAGCAAGTAAACGGCGCTGTTGCTGATTGGCCGGCCGATGTTGGCCTTGCCATGGGCAGACCTGAGCGTGAAGGTGGAGTAAGTGGTGTCCTCGGAAGGGCCGTACAGGTCGTAGACCCGCTGTACATGGCCAGTCGCGTACAGGTCGTCGACCAGCGACTGCTTCAAGGCTTCGCCGGCCAGGTTGATGGTATGCACGCCCTCCGGCAGCTCGCCGGTCTCGTGCAACATCTTGATCGCCGATGGCACGGTGTTGATCAGGCGCACTTGCGCTCTGGCGGCCAGATGCGGCAGCTCCAGTGCGTTGGCAGCCAGCACCGCGTAACCACCGGCCGAAAGGGTGACGAACAGCTCCCACACCGACAGGTCGAAGCAAATGGATGTGGATGCCAGCACGCCACACAGGTCTTCCTGGCTGTAGCTGGCCAGCGCCCAGCCGATCAGGGCGGTCACGTTGCGGTGCTCGATCAGCACGCCCTTCGGTTTGCCTGTGGAGCCCGAGGTGTAAATGCTGTAGGCCAGGTTGCTCGGTTGGTTGATGCAGCTCAGATCACTGTCCGGGTAGGCCTCCAGTGACAATTGGTCGACCAGCAGCGTGCGCGAATGAAACTCTTCAGGCATGCGCGCAAGCAGGTGCGATTGCGACAACAGCACAATGGCCTGGCTGTCCTCGAGCATGTACTCCAGGCGATCCTGCGGATAGTCCGGGTCCAACGGCACATAGGCGCCGCCAGCCTTGAGAATCGCCAGCAAGCCGATCACCATCTCCGGGCTGCGCTGCATGGCGATACCCACCAGTACATCCGGCCCCACGCCCTCGTCACGCAGCTTGTGCGCCAATTGGTTGGCCCGCCGGTTCAAGGTTTCGTAGCTCAGCACCTGATCTTCGAACAGCAGCGCAGGCGCCGAAGGTGATGCCTGCACCTGTGCCTCGAACAGCTGCTGCATGCATTGCTCGGCAGGGTACTCAGCCTGCGTGTCATTCCAGTCGCGGATGACTTGCTGCAGCTCATGCTGGCCCAGCATCGCCAGGTCGGCCACACGCTGCTCAGGCTGGGTGACAATGCTCTGCAGCAGGTTCAACCAGTGTTGCGCCATGCGCTCGATGGTCGCGAGATCGAACAGGTCGGTGGCAAAGGTCAATGCGGCGCTGATACCGGCTTCATGTTCGAAGGTATCCAGCGCCAGGTCGAACTTGGCCACGTGGCTGGTCAGTGCCAGCTCTTCCATTGCCAAGCCGGGGAGGCTCTGTTGCCCAGGCTTCTTCGCTTGGGTCTGATGGTTGTACATCACCTGGAACAGGGGGCTGTGGCTCAGGCTACGCTCGGGTTGCAGCACTTCGACCAATTGTTCGAAAGGCAGGTCCTGATGAGCCTGAGCGCCTAGCGCACGCCCCTTGACCTGTTCCAGCAAGCCCATGAACGTCGTGCCAAGGTCGAACTCGGCACGCAAGACCTGGGTATTGACGAAGAAGCCCATCAAGCGCTCGGTCTCGACACGATTGCGGTTGGCAACCGGCACGCCGACCCGTATGTCCGACTGCCCCGAATAACGGTGCAACAGCGTTTGAAAACTGGCCAACAGCAACATGAACGGGGTAACGCCCCGCTGTTGTGCCAGCCGCTTCAATGAACCGACCAACTCTGCCGCCAGGGGAATTTCCAGCCGTGCGCCGTGCTGGTTGTAAACCGCCGGGCGCGGCCGGTCAGTCGGCAACTCCAGAACCGGTTGCTGGTCGCCGAGCTGCGCTTTCCAGTAGCTCAGCTGTCGATCCTGCTCACCCGCTTCCATCCAGGCACGTTGCCAGATGGCATAGTCGGCGTACTGGATGGCAAGCTCGGGCAGTTGCACCTGCTGCTGCTGGCTGAAGCCGGCGTAGAAGCGAACCAGGTCATCCACCATCACAGGCATTGACCAACCATCGGACACGATGTGGTGCAGCGTCAGTGCCAGTACCTGCTCTTGCCCGCCAAGTTGCAGCAGGGTCGCCCGCAACAGCGGGCCATGTTCCAGGTCGAAGGGCCGCTGCGCCTCGGCCTCCAGGCGCGCCTGCACAGCGGCGGCATTGGCCGACGGCATGGGCTCCACTGCCAGCTCGAATGGCAGGTGAGGATGAATGACCTGCACCGCCTGTTCGCCTTCCAGACGGAACGTAGTGCGCAACGTTTCGTGGCGGGCGATCAACGCTTCGAAGCTGCGCTGCAGGGCGGCGATGTCCAGTTCGCCGGTGAACTTCAATGCGGCCGGCAAGTTGTAGGCCGCACTTTGCGGCTCCAACTGCCAGAGAAACCATTGCCGCTGCTGGGCATAGGAAAGCGGCGGTTGGGCGAAGCCCTCACGCGTAAGCGGAATGGGCAACTGCGCAAGGCTCATGCCCTTGGAGGCGAGTTTTTCGAGGAACAGCTTGCGCTGCGGCAGGGGCAGGCCAATGAAGCGCGTTACCAGGTCCATGTTTCTGTTATCCGTTTGCATCTCAAACTGCCTCGAGCTCGCTCATGAAGTCCTGGAGGTCGTCCAGGTCTGCATCGGTATTGGTATTCAAGCCACTGATCATGGCTGCGTAGGCCTGCAGGTTTTCCGCCTGGAAAAGCCAGGCAAGCGGTAGGTTTATGCCCAGCGCTACCTGCAGGCGCGCCATCACTTGGGTCGCCAACAGCGAGTGGCCACCCAATTCGAAGAAGTTGTCGTGCAGGCCGACCCGCTCCAGCTTCAGCACATCCGCCCAAAGCGCTGCGATCTGCTGCTCCAGCGCGCTCTGCGGGGCGATGTACTCACGCTGCAGCAGGCTGGCATCCGGCTGCGGCAGGGCCTTGCGGTCCAGCTTGCCGTTCGGCGTCACCGGCAGCTTGCCGAGCAGCAGCAGGTGCGCCGGCACCATGTAGTCCGGCAGGCCAGCCTTGAGGGCTTCGCGCAGGCTGTCGCGCAATGCGCTTTCGTCTTGCGCGCTGTCGGCAGGCACCACGTAGCCCACCAGTTGCTTGCCGTTCGGCCCGTCCTGGGCCAGCACCACGGCTTCCTGCACGCTCGGCAGCTCCAGCAGGCGCGCTTCGATCTCGCCCAGCTCGATACGCAGGCCGCGGATCTTCACCTGGTGGTCGATACGCCCGGCGTAGTCGATCACGCCATCGGCGCAGTAACGCGCCAGGTCGCCAGTGCGGTACAGGCGGCCACCGTTGTCGCTGAACGGGTCCGGCACGAAGCGTTCGGCGGTCAGTGCTGGCCGCTGGTGATAACCACGGGCCAAGCCCACGCCGCCCAGGTACAGCTCACCAGCACTGCCGCGCACGGCGGGTTGCAGGCTGCCTTCCAGGATGTGGGTCTTGAGGTTGTCGATTGGCTGGCCGATCGGCACGCTGATGCTTTCGTCCGCCTGGCAGGTCCAGTGAGTGACGTCG
>NZ_JBLUPS010000016.1:0-116116 GCF_048068035.1 Pseudomonas sp. NY11955 | reverse complement strand
CACATTTGTTGCAACGTGGCCATGCCTGTGGGAGAGGCGTTGTCAGCCTTGGTGCAAGGCTTGAGGCAGGTGGGGCGGCAGCGATGCCACCTCAGAAATCCAGCCAGCCCAACAAGGCTGGCAACCATGGCCTTTCAGGTTCGGCACGTTGCAACAAATGTGGGAGCGGCCTTGTGCCGCGAAGCGCCGCGCGGGCGGCGCTCGATCTCACAGGCAATACAACACTCAAGACTTACTCAAGAAGACAAGTACGAAGACCGGGTCAGCCCCAGGCGCAACGCATCCAGGTACTGGGTCCGCTCACGCGCGGTGATCTTGGCGCTGGCCACCTTGTCGCGGTAGTGCGTCATCAACTCCTCCGGCGACAGGTGCACGTAGCGCAGCATGTCCTCGATGGTGTCGTGGGTCTCGATACCGGCGTGGTACACGCTGCCGTCGGCATTCTGGTAGATGTTCACCGAGTCGGTGTCACCAAACAGGTTGTGCATGTCGCCCAGGATTTCCTGGTAGGCCCCAACCAGGAACACGCCGAGCAAGTAGTCCTCGCCCTCCTTCACCGCATGCACCGGCATGCTGGTCTCGATGCTCTGCTCGTCGACGTACTGGTTGATCTTGCCGTCGGAGTCGCAGGTCAGGTCCTGCAATACCGCACGGCGCATCGGCTCTTCGTCCAGGCGGTGCAGCGGGATGATCGGCAATACCTGGCCGATGGCCCAGGTGTCCGGCAGGCTCTGGAACACCGAGAAGTTGCAGATGTACTTGTCGGCCAGCTTGTCGTTCAGCTCGTCCAGCACCTGGCGGTGCGAGCGCTGGCGGGCTTTCAGCGAGTTGTGCAGGCGGCGGCACACGGCAAAGTAGCACTGCTCGGCCAGGGCCTTCTCGCCCAGGCTGATCTTGCCATCGGCATACTGCGCGGCCACGTCACCCATATAGTGGGTGGCGCGCCAGTAGGTCTCGGTGACCATCTCGATGTCGGTCGGGCCAAGCAGGTCGACCAGCCATTGCACGGTCTCGGGCAGGGCTTCCTTGTTTTCGATGGTCGGCACCTCGTCGTTGTGCTTCTCGACGTCGGTCACCTGGATCACCAGCATGGCGTGGTGCGCGGTCAGCGAGCGGCCACTCTCGGAGAAGATATGCGGGTGCGGCAGGCCCTGCGCGTCGCAGAACTCCTTGAGCATGCCCACCACCACGCCGGCGTAGTCGTCCATGTCGTAGTTGATCGAGCTGGCATTGCGCGAGTGGGTGCCGTCGTAGTCCACGCCCAGGCCACCGCCAACGTCGATGTGGTCGACCGGCAAGCCCAGCGCACGCAGTTCGCCGTAGTAACGGATCGCTTCCTTGAAGCCGTGCTGATAGTCGGCCAGGTTGGCGATCTGCGAACCCATGTGGAAGTGCAGCAGGCGAATCCCCTGGTCCAGACCCGCATCGCGGAAGCGCTGTACCACCGAGAGCAGCTGGGCGGCAGACAAACCGAACTTGGACTTTTCGCCACCGGTATCGGCCCACTTGCTCGAAGCCAGCGAAGACAGGCGTACGCGCAGGCCGACCTGAGGCTTCACCTTGAGCTCGGCGGCCTCTTCGATCACCAGCGCCACTTCCGACTCTTTCTCGATGACGATGAACACGTTGTGGCCGAGCTTCTGGCCCATCAGCGCCAGGCGAATGAACTCACGGTCCTTGTAACCATTGCAGACGATGGTGCCACCCTTCGGTGCCAGCGCCAGCACCGCCAGTAGCTCGGGTTTGGAGCCGGCTTCCAGGCCGATGGAAACGTTTTGCGTGGCGATGATGTTTTCCACCACCGCTTCCTGCTGGTTGACCTTGATCGGGTACAGCGCGGTGTACTTGCTCTGGTACTCCAGGCGCGCGATGTTGGCGTCGAAGGCACCGGTCAGCTGGCGTACGCGGTCCTGCAGAATGTCGGGGAAGCGCACCAGCAAGGGCAGCGACAAGCCGCTCTGGCGCAGTTCGTCGACCTGTTCGAACAGGTCGATAGGCGCGCTTTGAGGGCCGTTGGGGCGTACTTCGACGCGCCCGGCTTCATTGATGGCGAAATAACCAGCGCCCCAATGGCGGATGCCATAAACACTGCGGCTGTCGGCCACGGTCCATTGGCTACCATCGTCTTTGCGTGTGCGTCGTACGGACATTCAAGTCCCCTATAGATAAGTCGAAGACACTGCCCCGCAGGCAGCGGAGCGAGTGTAAAAGCTGAAAATGACGATTCATCCGTGCTCAGGCATAGACCCTGGCCACGGGAGCGAGTTTAGAAAGCGCTGGGCAAAAAATCGCGCGATGGCCTCAGCCGCCGGACTTTTTCGCCTTGAAACCCTGTTTGGTCAGCTCGCCGATCAACAGCTCGACATGGTCGCCCTGGATCTCGATAACCCCGTCCTTCAGGGCACCGCCGGTACCGCAGCGGCGCTTGAGCGTTGTCGCCAGCTCTTTGAGCTGGTCAAGCGGCAGCGGCACGCCGGTGACGGTAGTCACGGTCTTGCCGCCACGGCCTTTGCTCTCACGGCGCACACGGGCAATGCCGTCGCCTTCGGGGATGATTGACTGCTTGCAGATGCAGGCGTCCACCGGCTGACCACAGTCAGGGCAGTGCCGACCGGCGTCGGTGGAGTACACGAGACCGCCTAGGGCGGAAAAGGAAGAAGCTTTCTTGGCCACTTTTGTTCCTCTGTGCTGAGGACAAAAACTGGTCGTGCCTTGGGGTTGAGGCCGACCGCGAAGCCCCACTCTGGCAGGGGCGGCGCTACTGCCGCAAGACTTGCGACAGCCCGAAAAGGGCGCGCAGTGTAACGATAAATGCAGCCGTTGCTAAGTACAGGATTGCGGCATTTTGCGAATGTTTTGCGACTATTCGCGGGCACGCCCGCTCCCACCGCTACGGCGCCGCTCCAGAAAACTGCACATTCCCTGTGGGAGCGGGCGTGCCCGCGAAAGGGCCGGCACTGCCAGCGCAACTATCCCAGGCTGGCTTTATAGCGCTGCAAAGCCGCCAACGAGTCCGGGCAATAAGGCTTGCTGAGGCTTTCCTGCTCAGCCTGCTCAAGGCCAATGAACCGCGCTTCGATCACCTCTTCCGGTTGCAAACGCAACGGCGCATCCGACACCGCCGAATACACTGCACACCACAAGCGGTTGTCCGGCTGGTCAAAGTAGAACCGCTCGTGAAAGCGCAGCTCGGCGCCTTCAATCCCCAGCTCTTCGGCCAGCTCGCGCGCCGCCGATTCGGCATAACCCTCCCCGGCCGTGACCATCCCGCCCGCTGCCACATCCCAATACCCCGGGTACAGCGCCTTGCTCAAGGTACGCCGGTGCACACACAACTCACCAGCACTGTTGAACAGCAGAATGAACGTACAACGGCCGATCAGGCCTCGCTCGCGCAGTTCGGCGCGGGGCAAGGCGCCCAGCACCTGGTCGGTTTCGTCCACCCAGGTGACCAGCTCGCGGTCGGAAGCCGCCCGGTGGGCGGCCTCGGTTGGGCTGATAGCCATCATCAGCCCTGCGACAGCAACTGACGCAGGTCGATGACTGCGGCGTTGGCCCGGGAAATGTAGTTGGCCATGACCAACGAGTGGTTGGCCCACATGCCGAAGCCGCTGCCGTTGAGCACCATCGGGCTCCACAACGGCTCTTGCGAGGCTTCCAGCTCACGAATGATCTGGCGCACGCTGACCGTGGCGTTCTTCTTCGCCAGCACGTCGGCAAAGTCCACCTCGATGGCCCGCAGCAGGTGCGACAGCGCCCAGGCCTGGCCACGGGCTTCGTAGAACACGTTGTCGATTTGCAGCCATGGGGTTTCCACCAGCTCCTCATCCACCTGCGGCGCCTGGCCGGCAACTACCGACTCGGTCTTCAGCGTGCTATTGAGCTTGACCCGGCCAACGCTGGCCGACAGGCGCTGCGACAGCGAGCCCAGGCGGGTGGCCACGTCACCCAGCCAGTTGTTCAGGTTGTCGGCACGGGTATAGAAGATCGCGCCCTTGTCGCCGGCAGCCAGACGGGTCTGGTAACGGGCAAGCGACTTGATGCCCTCTTCGAACTCCGACTCGCTCGATGGCAGGATCCAGCTCTTGTTGTCGAAATTGAAACGCGGCTCGGCCTTGGCCAGGTCGGCGTCTTCGGTGGACTGCGACTGCGAACGGGCGAAGTCCTTGCGCAGCGCGCGCGACAGGTCGCGTACCTGGACCAGCACGCCGTATTCCCAGCTTGGCATGTTGTCCATCCACAGCCCTGGCGGGAAGCGGTCGTTGGAAATGTAGCCGCCCGGCTTGTTCAGCAAGGTGCCGGCCACGGTCTTGAGGGTTTCGAGGGTGGTGTAGCCCACCACCATCTGCTGGCCAGTGCGCTCGGCAGCGGCCTGGGCATTCTGCTGCACCGGGAACAACGCGGGCTCCTGGCTCCAGTACCAGCCCAGGCCGATACACACCAGCAGGTACAACCCGATCAGGGTCCCCAGGGCACGGCTCCACAAGCCGCCAAGGTAGCTACGGGCGGCAGCGCCGCGGCCGTCGACACGCTCACGGGGCTCGGCTTTGGCCTCGCGGTTTTTCCAGTCCAGCATGGCTTTGTCCTTAATCAGTCACGACGGTTCAGGGGCTTTGACCACAGGCCTGCGCCAGGGTGCCACGGCAAGCCCGCGTGGCAGCACTATAAAGCAGACACCACCGTACGCATAAGCGACCATTGAGTCAGTAACTGAATATTCGTTCTGGCGGCTTTGTTGATGCAGGGCACTCACGCAGCTGAAAAGAGCTGCTAGCATAGAGCCATCATTGCCCCTGCACATCCCAACCTATAAGTAGCCAGGACATGAGCCAAGCAGTCGAGCCGCCCCCGCAGTGCCCCGTCCAACAGCTGACGCGTAACGGCCTGCGCAAGGACGACCCGCTCGACCCGCTGCTGCTGCCTCCCCCGCGCAAGCCGGTGTACATCTTGCTGCAGGATCACGAACGTGCCCAGCGCCTGGCCCAGCAACTGGAATTCTTTGGCCTGGTGGTGCAAGCGCTGCCCAGTGCCGCGGCGTTTCTCGCCTCGATCAGCGAGTATCCGCCTTCGGCCGTCATCATGGATGTCGACTTCACCGGCACGGGCCAAGGCCTGCTGCTGGCCGCCCAGGTGCAGCAGGGCCAGACGCCGCATGTGCCACTGCTGTTCTTCAGCCATCACGAAGCCGACACCCCTACCCGCCTTGCCGCCGTGCGCGCCGGTGGCAAGGACTTTCTCACCGGCAGCCTGGAGGCTTCCAGCCTGCTGGAAAAGGTCGAACTGCTGACCAACGCCACCCCGCACGACCCGTTGCGCGTGCTGATCATCGACGACTCGCGCACCCAAGCCTTGTACACCGAACGCGTGCTGGCCGGCGCCGGCATGCTCACCCGCAGCCTTACCGACCCGATCCGCACCATGGCCGAGCTTGCCGAATTCCAGCCCGACCTGATCATCCTCGACCTGTATATGCCGGCCTGTACTGGCCCGGAACTGGCCAAGGTAATCCGCCACAGCGACCGCTATGTGAGCGTGCCGATCATCTACCTGTCTGCCGAAGACGACCTGGACAAGCAGCTGGATGCCATGAGCGAAGGCGGCGATGACTTCTTGACCAAGCCGTTTCGCTCACGCCACCTGATCACCACCGTGCGCAACCGCGCCGCCCGTGCCCGACACCTGAAGGCGCGCATGGTACGTGACAGCCTGACCGGGCTGTACAACCACACCCATATCCTGCAGTTGCTGGAAGACTGCAGCTTCCGCGCCCGACGTGAGCAGCAGCCGTTGAGCTTTGCCATGCTCGACATCGACCACTTCAAGAAGATCAACGACCGCCACGGCCACCCCATGGGCGACCGGGTGATCAAGAGCCTGGCGCTGTTTCTCAAGCAGCGCTTGCGCAAGACCGATTTCATTGGACGCTATGGTGGCGAGGAGTTCGCCATCGTCATGCCCAATACCGCGCTGGACGCGGCACACAAGGTGCTGGACGAAATTCGTCGGCGTTTTGCCGAAATTCTCTACCCGGCGCAGCCGCGGGATTTGCAGTGCACCTTCAGTGCCGGGGTGGTGCAGCTGGATGAGGGGCTGGATGCACTGACCATGGCCAGTGCGGCGGACGAAGCGCTGTACCGCGCCAAGCATGCGGGGCGCAATTGCGTGGTGCGCGTAGAGCCCTGAGGCGTTAGTAGGCGGTACTGGCCTCTTCGCAGCACAAGGCTGCACCTACAGGCAACGCGCGCCCTGTAGGAGCAGCCTTGTGCTGCGAAGAGGCCGCAACAGACGATAAAGGCACAGTGCCACTTTTTTTCTGGCGCCAACCCCCTGTCGTCATCACCCCGTCACAAAATCGCAATAACTTCAGGCGCCACTCCCCTCCGCAGGAAGCTCGCGGCTATGCGCCTGAAGTGGCTAACCAATTTCAACACCCTGTTGCTGGTGACCGTGTGTTTCGCCCTGGGCGCCACTCTGTGGTGGTCCCAGCGAGCCCTGGAGCGCCCCTACCAGATGATGGAGCGCTACCTGGGCCTGTCCCAGCAGTTCCAGAGCCAGGCGGCAGGCAACATCCAGGCCTACCTGGGCAACGGCGACGCCCTGCGCCATGCCGCCGCCATGGAGGCCAACCAGCAGCTGCAGGCCGCCCTGGCCGACTGGCCCGTGGAGCTAGCCGCGAGGTTACGCCCCAGCCTGGACAGCCTGCAGGCCTTCACCGCCAATGAATTGCTGGCCGCCGGCAAGCTGGCTGGCGACCCACAAGCCCTGCTGCTGCAAGCCGAGCGGGAACTGGGGGCGAACTTCGAGCAACTGGCCAGCTACGCCCGGGACAGCGGCAATGCCGAGGCCAATAGCTACTTGCCGCCACTGCTCGACGCCACCCTGCACCTGGGCCGGCTGTCGCTCGCTCGCGACAAGCTGGTCAGCAGCGGTCGCCCGGAGCTGGCCGACGAAGTAGAGCGCGAGTTGCAACTGATCCGCGCCCAGGCCCAGGTGGTCGACAGCCTGCCCCTGCTCGGCGTAACCCGCCCCGCCGAATCGGGCGCCGACGACTTCGCCGCAATGATGGGCCTGCAATCCCAGACCAGCGCCCAGCAGGAAGACATTGCCGTGGGCCTGAAGCGTGAATTGCAGAGCCTGCTCAGCCGCTACCCGGCCGAACTGCAACGCACCCGCGAACAAATCGAACGCCGCGCCGCCCTGGCCGCCAGCACCGGCCAGCGCCTGGAGGCGGTGCAGCAGGCCATCGCCGCGCTGGAACCCGAGGTCCGCGGCCAGCATGGGAAAATCGCTGCCGAGGTGCGCATCATCCAGGGCCTGATGATTGGCCTTATCCTGCTGATCGCCCTGCTGATCGACACCCTGCAGCGGCGCCTGGCACGCACCCTGACCGGTCTGGCCCCAGCCCTGTCGCGTTGGGCCGAGGGCGATTTCGCCCAGGCCATCGCCCTGGGCAAGACCAACCGCGAGCTGCACGATATCCAGGCGTCGCTCAACCGCCTGCGCCAGTACCTGGTCGAGCTGGTCGGCACCATCCGCCACAATGCCGAGCAGGTGGCCGGCAGCAGCCACGCCCTTGCGGGCATGAGCGCCGCCCTGCACGACGGCGCTGAGCGTCAAGCCGGCGATACCGGGCAGATCCGCGATGCTCTCGGTGAACTGGAGGCGACCATCCAGCAAGTGGCCGGTGATGCCAGCGCCGCCGCCGACGCCAGCCGCGATGCCGGGCGTGCGGTGGAACAGGGCCAGGCGGTCATTGGCCAAAGCCTGTCGGGCTTGCGTGAATTGGTCGATGAAGTGCAAGGCAACGCCCGCATGATCGAGCAACTGGCGGAGGAGTCGGCCACCATCGGCGGCGTGCTGACGGTGATTCGCTCGATTGCCGAACAGACCAATCTGCTGGCGTTGAACGCCGCAATCGAAGCGGCCCGGGCGGGCGAGATGGGCCGTGGCTTTGCCGTGGTGGCCGATGAAGTGCGTTCGCTGGCGCAGCGCACCACGGGGGCTACCGGTGAGATTCAGGTGTTGATCGACCGCTTGCAGCAGGCAGCCAGGAGCTCGGTGGCCGGTATGCGCGCACAACTGGAGCATGCCGAGGCCACGGCGAGCCGGGCGCAGGCAGCGGATGGGGCGCTGGATGAGATTGTCTGTGCCATTCGTACCATTTCGGACACGGCGGTGCGGATTGCCGATGTAACCGCGCAGCAGAGTGGCGCGGTGAGCGAGATTCGTGACCACAGCGAACGGATTCATGAGTTGGGTGAAGACAACCTGCAGCGTATTGGTGAGGGCCGTGAGCAGGGCGAGCAGTTGCTGGGGCTGGGCGGTGAGCTGAACCGGGCGGTGCGGGCGTTCAGGGTCTGAGCTGGATCTTTCAGCGCCTGGGAGATCGAGCGCCGCCCGCGCGGCGCATCGCGAGCGAAGCTCGCTCCTACGTTTGTTTCGGGCCAATTATTTCTGTGCGATTTGCGCGCGAACGCCTTGGCGCATGGCTCCATATCGCGTCGTACAAACAAGGCGGTCGCGCGCGTTGGTGCAGGCGTTACTGGCCCGAAACAAACGTAGGAGCGAGCTTCGCTCGCGATGCGCCGCGCGGGCGGCGCTCGATCTCCCAGGCGCCACACATGTCATGGCAGGCACTACTGGCCCCAACCCCCATCAACTCCGCTATCATGCCAGCACGTTCCACCTCGCGAGTCCGCCATGCGCCGCCTGTTTTTCCTGCTGTTCCTGCTGCTGGCCAGCCCTGCGTTCGCCACGGGCCTGCTCGACAACCGCCCCAGTGCCACCCTCGGCGCCGCGTCGCTGGCCAACAACGCCGACTTCCTGCCGGTGCACGAGGCCTTCAAGCTCAACCTGATCCAAGCCGATGCGCAAACCATCAAACTGCGTTTCATCGCCACCGATGGCTATTACCTCTACCGCCACCGTTTCCAATTCCGCACGGAACCGGCCGACATCGCCCTGGGCACGCCGAACATCCCGAAGGGCGAGGCCAAGCACGATGAATTCTTCGGCGACGTCGAGGTGTACCACGGCGTGCTCGACATCGAGCTGCCGCGCAACGACCCGCGCGCCTTCACGTTGCTGGTGGGCTACCAGGGCTGCGCCGACAAGGGCCTGTGCTACCCACCGGAAACCGCACGCCTGAGCATCGATGGCGAAGGCGTTGCCAACGCCCCCAGCACAAGCGAACACGGCTGGAACTGGAAATCGCTGCTGCTGTTCTTCCTCGCCGGGGTCGGCCTGACGTTCACCCCCTGCGTTTTGCCGATGCTGCCGATCCTGTCGGGTGTGGTACTGCGCGGCCAGGTTGGCGGCCTGCGCGGGCTGTCGCTGTCACTGGCCTACGTGCTGCCAATGGCGGCCAGCTTCGCGGCACTCGGCGCCCTGATGGGGCTGTTCGGCGCTGGCCTGAACCTGCAGGCGCGCCTGCAGTCGGCCTGGGTGCTGGTGCCCTTCGCGCTGTTCTTCGTGCTATTCGCCCTGGCCATGTTCGGCCTGTTCGAACTGAAGCTGCCCCAGGCCCTGAGCAACCGCCTGAACAACGTCGCCAACCACACCCGCGGCGGCTCGCTGCTGGGCGCAGCCATACTCGGCGTGCTCTCCAGCCTGTTGGTTTCTCCGTGTGTATCGGCGCCGCTGGCCGGTGCCCTGTTGTACATCAGCGCCAGCGGCGATGCCCTGGGCGGCGCACTCAAGCTGTTCGCCCTGGGCTTGGGCATGGGTGCACCGTTGCTGCTGGTAGCCACCGGCGGCGCAGCCTGGCTGCCGAAAAGCGGCCCTTGGATGAATACGGTGAAAAACGCCATCGGTGTGTTGCTGCTGGGGCTGGCGATCGGCTTGCTCAGCCGTGTGCTGCCAGGCCCTGTGACCTTGCTGCTGGTCGGTTTCCTCGCCGCTGGCGTGGCCCTGTTCCTCGGCGCCCTGGAGTTCGTCGTCAAGACCGCCCCGCAGCGCCTGGCGCAACTGCTCGGCCTGGCCTTGCTGGTGTACGCGCTGGCCTGCTGGTACGGCGCCCTCAGTGGCCAGGGCGACCCTCTGCGGCCACTGCCTGTTGCAACACCGGCCGCTAGCGGTAGCCCAGCAGCAAAAGCCGATGCCTGGCAGACCCTCACCACGCCTGACGCTTTGGACGCGGCTTTGGCACAAGCCAAGGCCGCCGGCCAGCCCGTGCTGCTGGACTGGTACGCCGACTGGTGCATCAGTTGCAAGGTGATCGAGCACGAGGTGCTCAATGCCCCCCAGGTACAGACGCACCTAGCCGGCTTCAAACTGCTGCGTTTCGACATCACCGAAAGCAATGCCGAGCAACGCAAACTGCTCGACCGCTACCAGCTGTTCGGTCCGCCTGCCCTGCTGTTCTTTGCCGCGAACGGCAGCGAAATTACCGCCGATCGGGTGATTGGCGAGATAAACGCCGCTGAATTTGCACAAATTCTGACACGCGTACGCGGCAAAGTCGGTCTATAACTTCCCGCGAGCCCGGAAAAATCCTGAAATCAGTGACCGGATTTAATTATTTGGTCACATATTTCGCGTGAATCTCGGACATCGTGCTGGCTATTGCCGGGAACTGGACACTTGCCGTCGCTTTACGGCACACTCGCCGCGCTGTGTCGAATTGCCCTACAAATCCAAGGAATCCGCAGATGGCAACGCTACTGGTGCTCCACGGCCCCAACCTCAACCTGCTCGGTACTCGCGAGCCAGGCCACTACGGCGCCGTGACCCTGGCCCAGATCAACCAGGACCTGGAGCAACGTGCCCGCGCCGCAGGCCACCATCTGCAGTACCTGCAGAGCAATGCCGAATACGAACTGATCGACCGCATTCACGCCGCACGCAACGAGGGTGTGGACTTCATCCTGATCAATCCGGCTGCTTTCACCCACACAAGCGTCGCATTACGTGACGCATTGCTTGCGGTGAGCATCCCATTCATCGAAGTGCACCTGTCCAACGTGCACAAACGCGAACCGTTCCGTCACCACTCCTACTTTTCCGATGTCGCCGTAGGGGTGATCTGCGGTCTGGGCGCCAGCGGTTATCGCCTGGCCCTGGAATCCGCGCTGGAACAACTGGCTGCCAACGCACAGCCCAAATGATGAAAACCCTGGCCTAAGTGGGCCGGGGTTCGAGAGAAACGTTCCGATACGTTTTTTTGTATTTCGCCCCCTGACCGAACCTTTGGGAGTTGATGATTAATGGATATCCGTAAAGTCAAGAAACTGATCGAGCTGCTGGAAGAGTCTGGCATCGACGAACTGGAGATCAAGGAAGGCGAAGAGTCGGTCCGTATCAGCCGTCACAGCAAGACCCCAGCTGCCCAGCAGTTCTACGCACCAGCACCAATGGCTGCCGCCCCGGCCGCTGCCCCGGTTGCCGCTGCAGCCCCAGCCGCCGAAGCCGCTGCTGCTGCCCCGGCCCTGAAAGGCACCGTGATCCGCTCGCCAATGGTAGGTACCTTCTACCGCAAGCCTTCGCCGACCTCGCCGAACTTCGCTGAAGTTGGCCAGTCCGTGAAGAAAGGCGACACCCTGTGCATCGTCGAAGCCATGAAGATGATGAACCACATCGAAGCCGATGTTGGCGGTGTCATCGACGCCATCCTGGTAGAAGACGGCCAGCCGGTTGAGTTCGACCAGCCGCTGTTCACCATCGTTTGAATCGCGGAGAGCCAACGATGTCTGGGAAGCTCGAAAAAGTCCTGATCGCCAACCGCGGGGAAATTGCCCTGCGGATCCTGCGTGCCTGCAAAGAGCTGGGCATCAAGACCGTCGCCGTGCACTCCACCGCCGACCGTGAACTGATGCACCTGGGCCTGGCAGACGAATCGGTCTGCATCGGCCCTGCATCGTCCAAGGATTCCTACCTGCATATCCCGGCGATCATCGCTGCCGCCGAAGTGACTGGCGCCACCGCGATTCACCCGGGTTACGGCTTCCTGGCGGAAAACGCCGACTTCGCCGAGCAGGTGGAAAAATCCGGCTTCGCCTTCATCGGCCCGAAAGCCGACACCATTCGCCTGATGGGTGACAAGGTTTCGGCCAAGGACGCGATGATCAAGTCGGGCGTACCGACCGTACCGGGCTCCGATGGCCCGCTGCCGGAAGACGAAGAAGTCGCCCTGGCGATTGCCCGTGACGTCGGCTACCCGGTGATCATCAAGGCCGCCGGTGGCGGTGGTGGTCGCGGCATGCGCGTGGTGCACAAGGAAGAGGACCTGATCGCCTCGGCCAAGCTCACCCGTACCGAAGCCGGTGCTGCCTTCGGCAACCCGATGGTCTACCTGGAGAAGTTCCTGACCAACCCACGTCACGTGGAAGTGCAGGTACTGTCCGACGGCCAGGGCAACGCCATCCATCTGGGCGACCGTGACTGCTCGCTGCAGCGCCGTCACCAGAAGGTACTGGAAGAAGCGCCAGCCCCGGGTATCGATGAGAAAGCCCGCCAGGAAGTGTTCAAGCGCTGCGTCGATGCGTGCATCGAGATCGGCTACCGTGGTGCCGGCACTTTCGAGTTCCTGTACGAAAACGGCCGCTTCTACTTCATCGAGATGAACACCCGCGTGCAGGTTGAGCACCCGGTGTCGGAGATGGTCACGGGTATCGACATCGTCAAGGAGATGCTGAGCATCGCCGCTGGCAACAAGCTGTCGTTCCGCCAGGAAGACGTGGTGATCCGTGGCCACTCGCTGGAGTGCCGGATCAACGCCGAAGACCCGAAGAAGTTCATCCCGAGCCCAGGCAAGGTGAAGCACTTCCACGCACCGGGCGGCAATGGCGTACGTGTCGACTCGCACCTGTACAGCGGTTATTCGGTTCCGCCGAACTACGACTCGCTGATCGGCAAGCTGATCACCTACGGCAAAGACCGCGACGAAGCCATGGCGCGCATGCGCAACGCCCTGGACGAGATCGTCGTCGACGGCATCAAGACCAACATCCCGCTGCACCGCGACCTGGTGCGTGATGAAGGTTTCTGCAAAGGCGGCGTCAACATTCACTACCTCGAGCACAAACTGGCTAGCCAGGAGTGATCGTGTAGTGTGATGTACCCAAAACCCCGGACGTGTTCCGGGGTTTTTTTATGCCTGCCAGGGCCCTAGCCTTTCATCCGCGGCATGTCGATACGGTGCTCGTGCACGCGCCGATACAGGGTAGCCCGCGAAATCCCCAATGCCCGCGCCGCGTCGGCCGGCTTCCAGCGATGGCGGATCAGCGCATCCAGCAACAACTGCCGGGCCGGGCAGGAGACGCCACTTTCGCTCGAAACGGCTGCCTCGCCCCGTACCTCTTGTGGCAAGTCCTGCAAGCGAACCTGGCCGCCTTCACTCACCGCACAGGCATAGCGCAGCACCTGCCGCAGCTGGCGCAAATTGCCCGGCCAGCGATAAACCAACAACGCTTGCAGCGCATCATCGGCCAACACCACCTCCACCCCACAAGCCTCGGCTTCTTCGGCCAGTAATTGGTGAATCAACCCCAAGCGGTCCTCGCGCTCGCGCAGCGGTGGCAACTCGAAGCGGGCATTGGCCAGGCGGAAATACAGATCCTCACGGAAACGCCCATCCTCCACCATCGCGGCCAGATCGCGATGGGTGGCGCAGATCACCTGGATATCCACCCTCTCCCGCCGCGCCGCGCCCAACGGCGCCACTTCGCCCTCGGCCAGCACGCGCAACAAACGGGTTTGCAATTGCAACGGCATGTCGCCGATTTCGTCCAGGAACAGCGTGCCGCCATCGGCCTGCTGCAACAGCCCTTGCATGCCCTTGCTGGAGGCCCCGGTAAAGGCGCCTGCCACATAGCCGAACAGCTCGCTTTCGATCAGGCTTTCCGGGATGGCCGCGCAGTTGAGTGTGACGAACGGGCCGTCGCGGCGCAGGCTTTGCTGGTGCAACTGGCGGGCGAAGACTTCTTTGCCTGCCCCGGTTTCGCCTAGCACCAGCACTGCCAAGCTGCAGTCCTTGACCCGCGTGGCCAGCCGCAGATGCTGCTCGATCCGGACGTCCTGGGCCTGGCGCAAGGGCTGCGCGCGCTGGCGTCGTTGCGGCGCGCTGACCCGGCCATACAACCCCCCCAAGCCAGGCAGTCGCTGGGCTGACGACGCGCTCACCCGGCGCAGCTGGTCGAGGTCGAACAGCTCGCCAATATGCTCGGGCAAACGCCCCAGGCGCTCCACCAACCGTTGCCGCGCCAGGCTGTTGATCGCCTGCAAGCGGCCATCGGCATCCCAGGCCAGCAGGTAATCGGGCTGGCTTTCCACATAGCCTGGCGTGCCATGGGCGCGCATCACCCAATGGCCCTGGGCGCTGTGCATGAAGAAAGCGTTTTCGATCTCGCGGGCGGTTTGCTCGACCAGTTGGCGGATCAGATGCTGGCTGCGCCGATCGTCTGGCGACTGCAAGGCCGACACATCCACTACACCCAGCAGCTCACCCAGCGGATCGAACACCGGTGCGGCAGTGCAGGTCAGGCCGATGAACGCGGCGCGAAAGTGGTCGCGTTTGTGCACCGTGACCGGAGCCTTGCTGGTCAACACTGCCGCCACGCCACAGGTGCCCTCCTCGCCCTCCGACCAGCAGGTACCCAGGTACAGCCCGGCCTTGCGGCAGTCGTTGCGGATGGCCGACTCGACCCGGTAATCGATGGTGCGCCCCTGGGCATCGGTCAGCAGCACGCAGTAATCGGCGCCGCGCACTCGTTCATGCAGGCGTGCCACGGCATCACTGGCAATGCGCAGAAACAGCTCGGCGCGTTCGCGGCATTCGTTGAGCAGGCTTTGCGACAGAATACGCGGCCCCTGCTGGGAACCGGGGTCGAGGCGGTAGACATCCATGGAGCGGCGCCAGGAATCGAGGATCAGCGGTGGTACCGGCGCCTGTGGCAGGCGATCGGCATTCTTCAACACCCTGCTGACGCAGTCGACATGGGCTCGGGAGTTCGCGGCAAGCATTCAGGCCCTCCGGTTCTCGTTGCTGTTTTTATCGTTGTCGGGCCATTAAGCGCCTCCGGGCATGCCCCGACAAGCACTGTGTGATTACCGGCTGGCTTGAGACGTAGCGTCTCAGCGTCTCGGCCAGGCCACGTCCGCGCTGGCACCCGGCGTCTCGCCGACACAACCGCGAAGGCCTGCCCGAACACGACCAAAGCCCTCTAGCCCGGCCACTTCAGTTAACGCAAAGAAAACTGGCACCGCGCTTGCTCCTGCCCTTGCAAACAAAAATACGAGGTGCGCCATGCCGCTACCCGCCCCGAGTGTCGGGATCATTGCCAACCCTGCTTCTGGCCGCGACCTACGCCGCCTGACCGCCAATGCCGGGCTTTATTCGAGCACCGACAAGGCCTCGGCGATTCAGCGCCTGCTCGCTGCCTTCGGCGCCACCGGCATCGGCCAGGTGTTGCTGCCCAGCGACATGACCGGCATCGCCGCCGCCGTGCTCAAGGCCAGCCAGGGCCCGGGGGCCCGCGATCAGCACTGGCCTGCCATCGAGATACTCGACCTGCCGCTGACTCAAACCGTGGCCGATACCCGCCTGGCCACGCGGTGCATGGTCGAGCGCGGCGTGGCGATGATCGCCGTGCTCGGTGGCGATGGCACCCACAAGGCGGTCGCCGCCGAAGCAGGCGACGTACCGCTGCTGACCCTGTCCACCGGCACCAACAACGCCTTCCCGGAACTGCGTGAAGCCACCAGCGCCGGCCTGGCCGGCGGCCTGCTGGCCAGTGGCCGGGTACCGGCCAGCATCGGCTTGCGCCGCAACAAGCGCCTGCTGGTGAAAGTACCCGAACAACAGCTGACCGAGTGGGCCTTGGTCGAGGTGGCGGTGTCGCCGCAACGCTTCATCGGTGCCCGCGCACTCAGCCGCAGCGAGGACCTCTGCGAAGTCTTTGCCTGCTTCGCCGAGCCCCACGCCATTGGCCTGTCGGCCCTGTGCGGGCTGTGGTGCCCAGTATCGCGCCACGACCCGCACGGCGCCTGGGTACGGCTGAACCCCGGCGCCGAGCAAGCGCTGCTCGCGCCGCTGGCCCCCGGCCTGCTGCAAGCCTGTGGCATCACCGCCAGCGGCCCGCTGACACCGGGTGTCGCCCATCGACTGAGCCTGGCCAGCGGCACCCTGGCGCTAGACGGCGAACGCGAAATCGAATTCGCGGCGCATGACACGCCCACCATCACCCTCGATCACCAAGGCCCACTCAGCGTGGACGTCGAGGCCGTCCTGGCGCATGCCGCCCGCCATCACCTGCTGGCCGTCCCTCGTGGCCACCGGCTGCACCCCGCAAACCCGTGTTGAGACAACCCTGGAGAACAACAAGATGTCCAATCAACTCAGTACCGAACAACTGCTGCATGCCTATGAAGTGATGCGCACCATCCGTGCCTTCGAAGAACGCCTGCACGTGGAATTCGCCACCGGCGAAATACCAGGCTTCGTTCACCTGTATGCCGGCGAAGAGGCGTCGGCCGCCGGCGTCATGGCCCACCTGCGCGACAGCGACTGCATCGCCTCGACCCATCGTGGGCACGGCCACTGCATCGCCAAGGGCGTGGACGTGTACGGCATGATGGCCGAGATCTACGGCAAGAAGACCGGGGTGTGTGGCGGCAAGGGCGGCTCGATGCACATTGCCGACCTGGAAAAGGGCATGCTCGGTGCCAACGGTATCGTCGGCGCCGGCGCACCGCTGGTGGCCGGCGCGGCACTGGCGGCCAAGCTCAAGGGCCGCGATGACGTGTCGGTGGCCTTCTTCGGCGATGGCGCTTCCAACGAGGGTGCCGTGTTCGAAGCCATGAACATGGCGTCGATCATGAACCTGCCGTGCATCTTCGTGGCCGAGAACAACGGCTACGCAGAGGCCACGGCCTCCAACTGGTCGGTTGCCTGCGACCACATCGCCGACCGCGCCGCCGGCTTCGGCATGCCAGGGGTGACCATCGACGGCTTCGACTTCTTTGCCGTGTACGAGGCCGCCGGCGCTGCCATCGAGCGCGCACGGTCCGGGCAAGGCCCGTCGCTGATCGAGGTCAAGCTCAGCCGCTACTACGGCCATTTCGAAGGCGATGCGCAAACTTACCGCGCCCCCGATGAAGTGAAGAACCTGCGCGAATCCCGCGACTGCCTCATGCAGTTCCGCAACAAGACCACCCGCGCAGGCCTGCTCGACGCCCAGCAACTGGACGCCATCGATGCCCGCGTCGAGGACCTGATCGAAGACGCTGTACGCCGCGCCAAATCCGATCCCAAGCCACAGCCCGCCGACCTGCTCACCGACGTCTACGTCGCCTACCCCTGAGCCGCGGATTACAAGAACAACAGGAGAACCACCATGGCAAGAAAGATCAGCTACCAGCAGGCCATCAACGAAGCCTTGGCCCAGGAAATGCGCCGCGACGACACGGTGTTCATCATTGGCGAAGACGTTGCCGGCGGTGCTGGCGCACCCGGCGAGGATGACGCCTGGGGTGGCGTGCTGGGCGTGACCAAGGGCCTGTACCACCAGTTCCCGGGCCGCGTGCTCGATGCGCCGTTGTCGGAAATCGGCTACGTCGGTGCCGCCGTCGGTGCCGCCACCCAGGGCCTGCGCCCGGTGTGCGAACTGATGTTCGTCGACTTCGCCGGCTGCTGCCTGGACCAGATCCTCAACCAAGCCGCCAAATTCCGCTACATGTTCGGCGGCAAGGCGGTCACCCCGCTGGTGATGCGCACCATGTACGGCGCCGGCCTGCGTGCGGCAGCCCAGCACTCGCAGATGCTCACTTCACTGTGGACGCACATTCCCGGCCTGAAGGTGGTGTGCCCGTCTTCGCCCTACGATGCCAAGGGCTTGTTGATCCAGGCCATCCGCGACAACGACCCGGTGATTTTCTGCGAGCACAAGCTGCTGTACAGCATGCAGGGCGAGGTGCCGGAAGAGGTGTACACCGTGCCGTTCGGCGAAGCCAACTTCCTGCGCGATGGCGACGACGTGACCCTGGTGACCTACGGGCGCATGGTGCATGTGGCGCTGGAGGCCGCCAACAATCTGGCCCGCCAGGGCATCGACTGCGAGGTGCTGGACCTGCGCACCACCAGCCCGCTGGACGAGGACAGCATTCTGGAAAGCGTGGAAAAAACCGGCCGCCTGGTGGTGATCGACGAAGCCAACCCACGCTGCTCGATGGCCACCGACATCAGCGCGCTGGTGGCGCAGAAAGCTTTCGGCGCACTCAAGGGCCCGATCGAGATGGTCACCGCGCCACACACCCCGGTGCCGTTCTCCGACGCCCTGGAAGACCTGTACATCCCTGACGCGGCGAAGATCGAAGCCGCTGTGCGCAAGGTGATCGAAGCTGCAAGGAGCGCCGCATGAGCCAGATCCATACCCTGACCATGCCCAAGTGGGGCCTGTCGATGACCGAGGGCCGGGTGGACACCTGGCTCAAGCAGGAAGGTGACGAGATCAACAAGGGCGACGAAGTGCTGGACGTCGAGACCGACAAGATCAGCAGCAGCGTCGAGGCGCCGTTCAGCGGCGTACTGCGCCGCCAGGTGGCAAAACCGGATGAAACACTGCCAGTCGGCGCATTGCTGGCGGTGGTTGTCGAAGGCGAAGCGCTGGAGTCCGAGATCGATGCGGTGGTGCAGCGTTTCCAGGCCGAGTTCGTCGCCGAGGGTGGCGCCGAGCAGGCCCAGGGGCCGGCTCCGCAGAAAGCGCAAGTGGGTGGCCGCCTGCTGCGCTGGTTCGAACTGGGCGAAGGCGGCACACCGCTGGTGCTGGTGCATGGTTTTGGCGGCGACCTTAACAACTGGCTGTTCAATCACCCGGCTTTGGCTGCAGAGCGCCGAGTGATCGCCCTCGACCTGCCGGGGCATGGCGAATCGGCCAAGGCCCTGCAACGGGGTGACCTGGATGAACTGAGCGAAACCGTGCTGGCCCTGCTCGACCACTTGGACATCGCCAAGGCCCACTTGGCAGGCCACTCCATGGGCGGTGCGGTCAGCCTCAACGTGGCGCGCCTGGCACCGCAGCGGGTTGCCAGCCTGAGCCTGATCGCCAGCGCCGGGCTGGGTGACGCGATCAACGGGCAATACCTGCAAGGCTTTGTCAGCGCAGCCAACCGCAACGCACTCAAACCACAGATGGTGCAGCTGTTTGCCGACCCGGCGCTGGTCACCCGGCAAATGCTTGAGGACATGCTCAAGTTCAAGCGCCTGGAAGGTGTTGATGACGCCTTGCGCCAGCTGGCATCGGCCATCGCCGACGGTGACCGGCAGCGCCACGACCTGCGTGGGGTGTTGGGGCAACACCCGGCACTGGTGGTGTGGGGCGGCAAGGACGCGATCATCCCGGCCAGCCATGTCGAAGGGCTTGAGGCAGAAGTGCTGGTGCTGCCGGAGGCAGGGCATATGGTGCAGATGGAGGCGGCTGAAGAGGTGAACCGGAGGATGACGGAATTCTTGCGGGGGCATTGAGGGAATGAGGTGCATGCCTTGGGATGGTGTCTGGGCATAAAAGTGCATGCCTTGAGTGGTTAAGCGCCTGGGAGATCGAGCGCCGCCCGCGCGGCGCTTCGCGAGCAAGCTCGCTCCTACATTTGTTTCGGGCCAATTAATCCTGTGGGATTTGCGCGCGGACGCCTTGGCGCATGGCTCGATTTTACGTCGTACAAACGAGGCGGTCGCGCGCGATGGCCCAGGCGTTACTGGCCCGAAACAAATGTAGGAGCGAGCTTGCTCGCGATGCGCCGCGCGGGCGGCGCTCGATCTCCCAGGCGCCGAACCACTCAAGGCATGCACCTGCCAGTCCTCCCCCAATCCCCCGACCTGCACTCGCTGTCTCAGGATCCCATTCTGCGTCATACTCGGCAGACCTATTGCCCGGTCCTCGCCATGCGTCCACTGCTTCCCATTACCCTGGTCCTGCTGCTCGCCGCCTGTGGCGATGGCGAATCGCTACTTCCGCCGGACGCACGCTTGCCTGACGGCGGGCGTTACCGGGGGCAGGTGGTCGATGGCCTGCTGCAGGGTGAGGGCCGGATCGACTACCCCAACGGCAGCTGGTACGCCGGCGGCTTCAAGGACGGCCAGTGGCACGGCCAGGGCGAATGGCATGGCCAGAACGGCGAGGTGTACCGTGGCCAGTTCGCCGAGGGGCTGTTCCAGGGCCTGGGCGACCTGACCACCCCCGGCAGCCACTATGGCGGCACCTTCAAGCATGGCCGCCGCGACGGCGAAGGCACCCTCAAGCAAGCCGACCAGACCTACCGTGGCCAGTTCAAGGACGACCTCTACGAAGGCGCGGGCGAGCTGGAACTGGCCGACGGCAGCCGCTACCAGGGCCTGTTCGCCAAGGGCAAGCCCAACGGTGCCGGGGTACGCAGCGATGCCAGCGGCAACCAGTTCAGCGGCCACTTCATCAATGGCCAGCTGCAAGGCAGCGGCACCTACGACAGCGTTGACGGCGAACAGTACATCGGTGAGTTCAAGGACAATCGCCTGGAAGGCCGTGGTCGCTACGAAAATGCCGACGGCGATGTGTGGATCGGTGAGTTCAAGGACGGCTCGCTGATCGGCGAAGGTGAGTTGCTGGGCAGCGATGGTAGCCACTACAAAGGTGAGTTCGCCGACTGGCGCCTGTCGGGCCAGGGTAGCCTGCAACTGGCCGACGGCAGCCAGTACATCGGCGGTTTTCTCAACGATGCCTACCATGGCCATGGGCGGTTGATCCTGGCCAGTGGCAAGGTTGAAAGCGGTGTGTGGGCCAACGGCGTGCGCGTGCGCGACCAGAAAGGCAAGCTGCTGCCCGACCCGCTGGACCTGGCCCTGCTCAACCAGGGCCGGCTGCTGGAAGAAGCGCTGGCCCGGGTACCACGCTCGGCGCCGCCGATCCAGTTGTACAGCCTGGTGGTGGCCGGCGATGGCCAGCAAAGCGTGTTCCTGCGCGAAGCCGACTACGTCAGCAACATGCTCAAGGTGCGCTTTGGCGCCCGTGGCCAAGTGACCCTGGTCAACCACCGCGACCATATGGCCACCCGCCCCATGGCCACCCGCGAAAACCTCACCCGGGCCGCCAGCACCCTGGCCGAACGCAGCGGCCCCGAAGACCTGGTGTTCATCTACCTCACCAGCCATGGCAGCCAGGACCACCAATTGGTGCTCGACCAGCCGCGCCTGCAGTTGGCCGACCTGTCCGCCGACGAGCTGGCCACCGCCCTGGCGCCGCTGAAGGACCGCGACAAGGTAATCGTCATCTCCGCCTGCTATTCAGGGGGCTATATCGCCCCACTCAAAGATCAGCGCACGCTGATCATGACCGCCGCCCGGGCCGACCGCGTCTCCTTCGGTTGCTCGGAAGAAGCCGACTTCACCTACTTTGGCGATGCCCTGTTCGCTGAAGCGCTGAACCAGACCGACGACCTGAAACAGGCGTTTGAACTGGCGCGCGCCAGCGTTGCCGAAAGAGAACAAAGGGAAGGCTTCGAGGCCTCTGAACCGCAGCTATGGGCGCCGCCAGCGGTACTTGAACACTGGCAGCACCTGCGCCGCCAACAGGCCGAAGAAGCTTTGCGTAACGCCGCACAGGCCGACGTGGGGGAACAGGCAAAAACGCCCGGCAACCACTAAGCTTGTGTGTAACAAGGGAGAGACATCATGTATTTGACGCCTCAGCATGTCCTGCTTGCCGGTGCCACGGGCCTGACGGGTGAACACCTGCTGGACCGCCTGCTCAACGAGCCCACCATTACCCGCGTGTTGGCGCCCACCCGCCGGCCGCTGGCCGAGCACCCACACCTGGAAAACCCGGTGGGCGACCCGGCGGTGTTTCTCCCGCAATTGGCCGGGCGCGTCGATGTTGCCTATTGCTGCCTGGGCACTACGTTGAAGCAGGCCGGCTCCGAGTCGGCGTTCCGCGCAGTGGACCTGGACATGGTGGTGGCATTCAGCAAACGTGCCCGGGAAATGGGCGCACGGCATCTGCTGGTGGTCAGTGCAATGGGCGCCGACCCCAAGTCGTCCATTTTCTACAACCGGGTCAAGGGCGAGATGGAAGAAGCGCTCAAGGCTCAGGACTGGCCGCAACTGACCATCGCTCGGCCCTCGTTCCTGCTGGGCGAGCGGATAGAACCCCGGCTCACTGAACAGCTGGTTTCACCGCTTTCCAGGTTGATACCTGGCAAGTACCGCGGGATCGAGGCTTGTACGTTGGCCCGGGCGCTGTGGCGCTTGGCGCTGGAGGAAGAGGACGGCATCAGGGTCGTGGAGTCGGATGAGCTTCGCAAGTTGGGCAAGAAGTAAGCTTCGACTGAAAAGACCTGTTCGCGGGCACGCCCGCTCCCACAGGTAATGTGATCGGCTGAAGATCATGGAGATCCAGTGGGAGCGGGCGTGCCCGCGAAAGGGCCATCACAGACCGCCGGTGGCCTGGAAGCCCACACCGGCCGCTGTCAGCAACGATAACGGCAGCAACAGGGTATCGAGCAGCATGCTCCCCGGCAGGTCCAACCCCGGATAGGCCGGTGCATCAGCCCCGTAATGATCTCGCGGGCAGCACCCGCCGTTGATCACGTACAAATCCAGCCGAGTACCGGCATACACCACCGGCGCCCCGGGCTTGGCCGCATCCAGCGTGCGCACCGTGGCGCAACCACTCAGCAACCCCAGCGCCAGCAAACTGGCCAGTGCTCGCCTCAATCATCCACCCCGAAATGATGCTCGCCCCAACGCGGCAACATGTCCTGGGGGATGTTCAGCAGGTTGAGAATGCGCGCCACGACAAAGTCGACCAGGTCGTCGATGGTCTGTGGCTGGTGATAGAAGCCTGGCGCCGCCGGTAGGATTACCGCGCCCATCTGCGACAGCTTGAGCATGTTTTCCAGGTGAATAGTGGAGAACGGCGCTTCGCGTGGCACCAGGATCAGTTGCCGGCGCTCCTTGAGGGTCACGTCAGCAGCCCGTTCGATCAGGTTGTTGCAGGCACCGGTGGCAATCGCCGACAACGTGCCGGTGGAACAGGGCACCACCACCATGGCTGCCGGGGCGCCGGAGCCCGAGGCCACCGGCGACATCCAGTCTTCCTTGCCGTACACGCGGATCTGCCCATCGGCAGCGCCGGTGTATTCGGTCAGGAAGGCCTGCATCGCCTGGGGCTTGGCCGGCAGCACCACGTCCGTCTCGGTGGCCATCACCAACTGCGCGGCCTTGGAGATCAGAAAGTGCACCTCGCGGTCCTCGCGCACCAGGCAATCGAGCAGGCGCAGGCCATACTGGGCGCCCGAGGCGCCCGTCATGGCCAGGGTGATGCGTTCCGGCCCGCTCACTTCAGCGCCTCGGCCAGCTTGCCGTGCAGGCCGCCGAAGCCACCGTTGCTCATGATCACCACATGGGTGCCTGGGCGAGCCTGGCCCTTGACCCGCTCGATGATCGCTTCGAGGCTGTCGGCCACCACGCTCGGCACCTTGCACTGCGCAGCGGTGCCAGCCAGGTCCCAGCCGAGGTTGGCCGGCGCATACCAGATCACCTGGTCGGCGTCGTTGACGCTTTCTGGCAGGCCATCACGGTGGGCACCGAGCTTCATCGAATTGGAGCGCGGCTCGATCACCGCGATCACCGGCGCTTCGCCAACGCGCTTGCGCAGGCCATCGAGGGTGGTGGCAATGGCGGTCGGGTGATGGGCAAAGTCGTCGTAGATGGTCACGCCCTGTACTTCGGCGACCTTCTCCATGCGCCGCTTGACGCTCTTGAAGGCGCTCAAGCCGTCGATGCCCATGGCCGGTGCCACGCCGACATGACGGGCCGCTGCCAGGGTAGCCAGGGCGTTGGCGACGTTATGCTGGCCGGTCAGTGCCCAATCCACCACGCCCTGCGCCTCGCCGTCGAACAGCACTTCGAAGCGCGAACCGTCGGGGCTGAGCAGACGAGCTTGCCACTGACCACCCTCACCGGTGGTTTGCACCGGGGTCCAGCAGCCCATGCCGATGACCCGCTCCAGCGCTTGCTCGGTGGTCGGGTGGATAACCAGGCCCTCGCTGGGGATGGTGCGCACCAAGTGATGGAACTGCCGCTCGATCGAGGCCAGGTCCGGGAAGATGTCCGCGTGATCGAACTCAAGGTTGTTGAGGATCGCGGTACGCGGGTGGTAGTGGACAAACTTCGAGCGCTTGTCGAAGAAGGCGCTGTCGTACTCATCGGCTTCCACCACGAAGAACGGCGTGTCGCCCAAGCGGGCCGACACCGAGAAGTTCTGCGGCACACCACCGATCAGGAAGCCTGGGCTCATGCCGGCGTGTTCCAGCACCCAGGCCAGCATGCTGCTGGTGGTGGTCTTGCCGTGGGTACCGGCAACGGCCAGCACCCAGCGGCCTAGCAGTACGTGGTCGGCCAGCCACTGCGGGCCGGAGACATAGGGCAGGCCCTTGTTCAGCACGTATTCAACCGCTGGGTTGCCGCGCGACATGGCGTTGCCGATGACCACCAGGTCTGGCGTCGGGTCCAGCTGGGCCGGGTCATAACCTTGGGTCAGTTCGATGCCCTGGGCTTCGAGCTGGGTGCTCATCGGGGGATAGACGTTGGCGTCCGAGCCGGTGACGCGGTGGCCAAGTTCCTTGGCCAGCACCGCCAGCGAGCCCATGAAAGTGCCGCAAATACCGAGAATGTGAATATGCATGGTCGACCTCGCAAAACATCGAGGCAGGGTAGCCCAGGGCGCGACAAATCGCACCCGCTGTTTCGCTCAGTCGGCCCTGGTGATGCCGTGTTTGCGCAGTTTTCGATACAAGGTATTGCGGCTGATGCCCAGGTGCTCGGCGACATGGGTCAAGTGCCAGTGTTTTGCCTCCAGCATGGCCAGCAGAGCTTGCCGTTCCGCGTCCTGCAATACCTCGTTACCCACGGACTCACCGTCAATTGCGGAACCGACGCAGGCCCTGTGGGAGCGGGCTTGCCCGCGAACGACGGCAAAGCCCTCGCCCTCTTGCGCCTGTGAAGCAGCCTTCGCGGGCAAGCCCGCTCGCACAGGGCTAGCGTTGTTGCGGACGATGGTTGGGAGATCCGCAAATACGATGCGGGCATCTTCGCAAAGCGCCACCAGGGTACGCAGCACATTGCGCATCTGCCGCACGTTCCCCGGCCAGGTGAATTCGAGCAGTGCCTGCCGCGCCCTGGGCTCGATGTCGATCAGTTGCCCCTGCGCCTCCTGGCGCAGCAGGAAGTCCAGCAACTGCGCCTTGTCACTGCGCTCGCGCACCGCCGGCAACGCCACCTCCAGGCCATTCAGGCGGTAATACAGGTCTTCGCGGAAACTGCCCTGCTCCACCCGCTCCAGCAGGTCACGGTGGGTGGCACTGACAATGCGCACATCCACCGCCTGTGCTTCACCACCAATCGGCACCACCTGGCGCTCCTCCAGCACCCGCAGCAAACGGGTTTGCAGGGCCAGCGGCATGTCACCGATCTCGTCCAGCAGCAAGGTGCCGCCATCGGCCTGCAGCAGCTTGCCACGCATACCCTCCTTGCGCGCGCCGGTGAAGCTGCCACCGCGGTAACCGAACAGCTCGCTCTCGATCAGGCTCTCAGGGATCGATGCACAGTTGATGGCAACGAACGGCTTGCCGCGCCGCTCACTGGCCTGATGCACCGCCTGGGCGAAGGCCTCCTTGCCACAGCCGGTCTCGCCGCGCAGCAGCAATGGCACATCGCGCTCGAACACCCGCACACTGCGGCGGAAATCGTTTTGCAACGCCGGGTCGAGCAGACAGACCAGCGGCTCCACTTCGCGCGCGGGCCGCGGCTGGGCGGCCGGCACCGACCACACCGGTACGCGGGCCTGCCCCCGCAGGCTGGCGAACACCTGGCGGCCGTCCAGGGTACGCAACGGCCAGGCGGTGCTGCCACCGGGCGTGGCGCGGCTGAACAGTTCGTCGTGGCTGCAGGCAAAAAAACGTTCCAGCGGTTTGCCCAGCACGCCACCGCGCACGGTACCCAGCAGGTTCAGCGCGCTCTGGTTGGCGGCGCAGATGCGCCCATCGCCGTCGAACGCCAGCAGGCCTTCGCTGAACAGCCCGACCGACTCGGCCTGCAGGTGAAAACGCAGCAGCCATTGCTGCTCGAAATGGCGCAGGAAGTAGCAGCTTTCGATCATCTTCGCCGACAGGTTGACCAGCGCCATGGTGTGGAACTGGCTTTGCCGCGATACGTCGGGGCGTGCCGAGGACACGTCGAGAACCGCCAGCAGCTCGCCATGCGGGTCGAACACCGGGCTGGCCGAGCAGGTCAGGCCGGTGTGGCGGCCACGGAAGTGCTCGTTCTGGTGGATGGTCAGCGCCTGGCGCTCGACCAGGCAGGTGCCAATACCGTTGGTGCCTTCGCGCGCCTCGCTCCAGTCGGCGCCCAACCACAACCCGGCACGCTCGAAGCTACGACGCTCGGTGGGGGCGCTGACACAGTTGAGGATCACCCCGCGGGCGTCGGTCAGCAGTACCGCATGGCCCGCGCCCGAGAGCTGCTGGTGCAGGCTATTCATTTCATGGTCGGCAATTTGCAGCACCTGGCGCAGGCGCTCGCGGCTTTCCAGCAGGCGCCCATGCTCGAGTACCACAGGCGCCTCGATCACCGATGGGTCGAGGTGGTAGTCCTCCAGGCAGCGCAGCCAGGAGCGGGCGATGGACGGGTCACTGCCGCCCTCCCCGGCCCCACCATGGGCAACGCTGTGGACTTGCTGGGCATGGCGACTGAAATGATTGCTCTGCATTTGTTGTAGTTCTCCGCAGATAGAGAGTCAGCCCAGCATCCTCCACCCGGGAAGGCTTTGCAATGCACCCGCCTGTGACGTGTCGCAAATGGCACAAAATGTCACCCCGATGCGTACCGACGCTGACACAGCGAGCGATAAAAGGACCTTTCTACCTGACCCAAGTCATTGATTTTCCTGGCATGCGAAACGCTGGCCCAACCTTTGCTCTACGCTTCTCAACTCCTCAACAAACATAACAGCCAGGAGACACACCATGCGTTACGCACATCCCGGTACCGAGGGCGCGAAGGTTTCCTTCAAGAGCCGCTACGGCAACTACATCGGTGGCGAGTTCGTAGCTCCGGTCAAGGGGCAGTATTTCGAAAACACGTCCCCGGTGAATGGCAAGCTGATCGCCGAATTCCCCCGTTCCACTGCCGATGACATCGAAAAAGCACTCGACGCCGCCCACGCCGCTGCCGACGCCTGGGGCCGCACCTCGGTGCAGGACCGCTCCAACGTGCTGCTGAAGATCGCCGACCGCATCGAGCAGAACCTTGAGCTGCTGGCCATCACCGAAACCTGGGACAACGGCAAGCCGATCCGTGAAACCCTGAACGCCGACATCCCGCTGGCGGTCGACCACTTCCGCTATTTCGCTGGCTGCATCCGCGCCCAGGAAGGCGGCGCTGCCGAAATCAACGAAGGCACCGTGGCCTATCACATCCACGAACCGCTGGGCGTGGTCGGGCAAATCATCCCGTGGAACTTCCCGATCCTGATGGCGGCCTGGAAGCTCGCGCCTGCGCTGGCTGCCGGCAACTGCGTGGTACTCAAGCCTGCCGAGCAGACGCCCCTGGGCATCACCGTGCTGCTGGAAGTGATCGGCGACCTGCTGCCACCGGGCGTGCTCAACGTGGTGCAAGGCTTTGGCCGCGAAGCCGGTGAAGCCCTGGCCACCAGCAAGCGCATTGCCAAGATCGCCTTCACCGGCTCTACCCCGGTGGGTTCGCACATCATGAAATGCGCGGCCGAAAACATCATCCCATCCACCGTCGAACTGGGCGGCAAATCGCCGAACATCTACTTCGAAGACGTGATGAACGCCGAGCCAAGCTTCATCGAGAAAGCTGCCGAGGGCATGGTGCTGGCGTTCTTCAACCAGGGCGAGGTGTGCACCTGCCCATCGCGTGCCCTGGTACAAGAGTCGATCTACCCGCAGTTCATGGAAGTGGTGATGAAGAAGGTGCTGCAGATCAAGCGCGGCGACCCGCTGGACACCGACACCATGGTCGGCGCCCAGGCCTCGCAGCAGCAATTCGAGAAAATCCTCTCGTACCTGCAAATCGCCCAGGACGAAGGCGCCGAGCTGCTGACCGGCGGCAAGGTGGAGAAACTGGAAGGCTCGCTGGCCACCGGTTACTACATTCAGCCGACCCTGCTCAAGGGCAACAACAAGATGCGCGTGTTCCAGGAAGAAATCTTCGGCCCGGTGGTCAGCGTCACCACCTTCAAGGACGAAGCCGAAGCGCTGGCAATCGCCAACGACACCGAGTTCGGCCTGGGCGCCGGCGTGTGGACCCGCGACATCAACCGTGCCTACCGCATGGGCAGAGGGATCAAGGCTGGCCGTGTATGGACCAACTGCTACCACCTGTACCCGGCGCATGCGGCGTTTGGCGGGTACAAGAAGTCGGGGGTAGGACGTGAGACGCACAAGATGATGCTCGACCACTATCAGCAGACCAAGAACCTGCTGGTGAGCTACGACATCAATCCGCTGGGCTTCTTCTAAACCGCGTCGGCTGCTTCGCAGCGCAAGGCTGCTCCTACAGGGACCGCACAAGTTTTGGATGCTGTGCGAACCCTGTGGGAGCGGGCAAGCCCGCGAAGCGGCCGTACCTGCATACTCAAAAACCAGCGCGGTTGCCGTGCACCAACCGCTCTGGCTCGCTTCCTGCAGTATCCATCACCATCGGCCCGGAACCCTTCCGGCCACCAAGAAAAACAACAGGTGAATCTATGCCAAGCGATCATTCCGCCGGCTCCCCGGCAGGCTCTTCCGTAGACTTCGAAAAAGTCGGCTCGGACTATTTCCAGCAACGTGAACTGAAAAAAGGCGCCGCCGGCTGGGTGCTGCTGGTTGGCCTGGGCGTGGCCTACGTCATCTCCGGCGACTACGCCGGCTGGAACTTTGGCCTGGCCCAAGGCGGCTGGGGTGGCATGTTCCTGGCCACCTTGCTGATGGCCACCATGTACCTGTGCATGTGCTTCTCGCTGGCCGAACTGTCGTCGATGATCCCCACCGCTGGCGGCGGCTATGGCTTTGCCCGCAGCGCCTTCGGCCCGTGGGGCGGCTTCCTGACCGGCACGGCGATCCTCATTGAATACGCCATCGCACCCGCCGCCATCGCCGTGTTCATCGGCGCCTACTGCCAGTCGCTGTTCGGCATCGGCGGTTGGATGATCTACCTGGCGTTCTACATCGTATTCATCGGCATCCACATCTTTGGCGTCGGCGAGGCGTTGAAGCTGATGTTCATCATCACCGCCATCGCTGCCATCGCCCTGGCGGTGTTCCTGGTGAGCATGGTGCCCCATTTTGATGCGGCCAACCTGTTCGACATCGCCAAAACGGACGCGGTAGGCGCCAGCAGCTTCCTGCCGTTCGGCTATGTCGGCGTGTGGGCGGCCATTCCCTACGCCATCTGGTTCTTCCTTGCCGTAGAGGGTGTGCCGCTGGCCGCCGAAGAAACCAAGAACCCCAAGCGTGACCTGCCACGCGGCCTGATCGGCGCCATGCTGGTACTGCTGGCCTTTGCCCTGCTGATCCTGGTGGTCGGCCCGGGTGGCGCTGGCTCCGAAGCGCTGAAAGCGTCCGGTAACCCGCTGGTCGAGGCATTGTCCAAAGCCTACGGCGGCAGCACCTGGATGGGCGGCTTCGTCAACCTGGTAGGCCTGGCCGGGTTGATCGCCAGCTTCTTCTCGATCATCTATGCCTATTCCCGGCAGATCTTCGCCCTGTCCCGCGCGGGCTACCTGCCGCGCAAACTGTCGGAAACCAACAAGAGCAAAGCCCCGGTATTGGCCCTGGTCATCCCCGGCATCATCGGTTTTGCCCTGTCGCTGACCGGCCAGGGCGACCTGCTGATTCTGGTCGCGGTGTTCGGCGCTACGCTGTCGTATGTACTGATGATGGCCGCACACATCACCCTGCGCATCCGCCGGCCGAAGATGGAGCGCCCGTACCGCACCCCCGGTGGCATCTTCACCTCGGGCGTAGCCTTGGTGCTGGCGTGCATCGCCGTGGTCGCCGGCTTCCTGGTCGACCCACGGGTAGTGATTGGCGCCGCGGTGATCTATGCGGTATTAATTGCCTACTTTGCTTTCTACAGCCGCCACCACCTGGTCGCGGGCACACCGGAAGAGGAATTCGCCGCGATCCAGAAGGCCGAAGAGGCCCTGCACTGATCGCCGCCACCCGCCGCGGGGCAACCCGCGGCTCTGGAGATTCTGTATGGCAAGTTTCGTACACACGGTCGGCCACCTGGTCTACCGCTTCGACAGCCTCAAGGACGTGATGGCCAAGGCCAGCCCGGCACGCTCGGGGGACTACCTGGCGGGCGTCGCGGCCAGCAACGATGGCGAGCGCGTCGCTGCGCAAATGGCGTTGGCCAATATCCCGCTGACGCATTTTCTCAATGAAGCACTGATCCCCTATGAAGATGACGAGGTCACCCGCCTCATCGTCGATACCCACGACGCCCAGGCTTTCGCAGCGGTCAGCCACCTGACCGTGGGCGGCCTGCGCGACTGGCTGCTGAGCGAGGAGGCCAATGAAGACAGCCTGCGCGCCCTGGCGCCAGGGCTGACACCGGAAATGGCAGCCGCGGTGTCGAAGATCATGCGCGTGCAGGACCTGGTGCTGGTGGCGCAGAAAATCCGGGTAGTCACGCGCTTTCGCGGCACCATGGGCCTGCGCGGGCGCCTGTCGACCCGGTTGCAACCCAACCACCCGACCGACGAACCGGCCGGTATCGCCGCCAGCATTCTCGACGGCCTGCTGTACGGCAACGGCGACGCCATGATCGGCATCAACCCGGCCACTGACAGCATCGCCTCGATTTGCGCCCTGCTGGAAATGCTCGATGCCATCATCCAGCGCTATGACATCCCCACCCAGTCCTGCGTGCTGACCCACGTCACCACCTCGATCGAAGCGATCAACCGTGGCGTACCCCTGGACCTGGTGTTCCAGTCCATCGCCGGCACCGAGGCCGCCAACGCCGGCTTCGGCATCAACCTGAACGTGTTGCAGGAAGGCTACGAAGCAGGCCTGTCGCTGAAACGAGGCACCCTCGGGCAGAACCTGATGTATTTCGAAACGGGCCAGGGCAGCGCGCTGTCGGCCAACGCCCACCACGGCGTCGATCAGCAAACCTGCGAAACCCGCGCCTATGCCGTGGCCCGCCACTTCAAGCCGTTCCTGGTCAACACCGTGGTCGGTTTCATTGGCCCGGAGTACCTGTACAACGGCAAGCAGATCATTCGCGCGGGCCTTGAGGACCACTTCTGCGGCAAGCTGCTGGGCGTGCCGATGGGCTGCGACATCTGCTACACCAACCATGCCGAAGCCGACCAGGATGACATGGACACCCTGCTGACCTTGCTGGGTGTGGCCGGGATCAACTTCATCATGGGCATCCCCGGCTCAGACGACATCATGCTCAACTACCAGACCACCTCGTTCCATGACGCGCTGTACGCGCGCCAGACCCTCGGCCTTAAGCCCGGGCCGGAGTTCGAGGCTTGGCTGGCCCGCACCGGCATTTTCACCCAGGCCGATGGCCGGGTGCGCTTCGGTGACAACCTGCCACCGGCCTTCCGTCAGGCCTTGGCACAGCTTGCATAGGGATGACCATGGACCATCGCACGCCTACCCCCGACAACCCTTGGTTGGCCCTGCGCAACCTGACCCCGGCGCGCATCGCCCTGGGCCGCACCGGCACCAGCCTGCCGACCGGGGCGCAGCTGGACTTCCAGTTCGCCCATGCCCAGGCCCGTGATGCCGTGCACCTGGCATTCGACCACGCCGGCCTGGCTAGCCAACTGAGTGACCGCGGGCGCGAAAGCCTGGTGCTGCACAGCGCTGCCAGCGACCGCCACCAGTACCTGCAGCGCCCGGACCTGGGGCGGCGGCTGAACGAAGATTCGATTGCCACCCTGCGCCAGCACGCCCAAGGCAACCCCGGCGGCGTCGACCTGGCCATCGTCGTCGCCGACGGCCTCTCGGCGCTGGCCGTGCATCGCCACACCCTGCCGTTTCTGGCCCGCTTCGAGGAACAGGCCGCCGCCGATGGTTGGACCAGCGCCCCGGTGGTGCTGGTGCAGCAGGGCCGCGTCGCCGTGGCCGATGAAGTTGGCGAGCTGCTGGGTGCACGGATGACGGTGATGCTGATCGGCGAACGCCCGGGGTTGAGCTCGCCCGACAGCCTGGGCCTGTATTTCACCTACGCGCCGAAGGTTGGCCTGACTGATGCCTACCGCAACTGCATTTCCAACATCCGCCTGGAGGGGCTGAGCTATGGCATGGCAGCCCATCGCCTGCTGTACTTGATGCGTGAAGCCTGCCGACGCCAGCTTTCCGGGGTGAATCTGAAGGACGAAGCCGAGGTCCATAGCCTGGACAGTGAAGACAGCGCCAGCCAGAAGGGTAACTTTCTACTCGGCAAAGGGTAAAAAACATGTCACGGATGGCGGATTGCACTTGTGCCGTGCATTGGGCAGCATGCCCTTGAAAGCTGCTGGCATTCCGCTGTTTCCCCTAATGGACTCTGAGGGCCGCACATGCGCATCATCAAGGCAACCCTGGAACACCTCGACCTGCTCACGCCATTGTTCGTCAAATACCGTGAGTTCTATGGGCAACTGCCCTACCCCGACAGCTCGCGCAGCTTTTTGGAAAAGCGCCTGAAACGGGATGAATCGGTGATCTACCTGGCGCTACCGGATGATGACGACGGCAAACTGCTGGGCTTTTGCCAACTGTACCCGAGCTACTCGTCGCTGTCATTGAAGCGGGTATGGATTCTCAACGATATCTATGTGGCCGAAGACTCGCGGCGCATGCTGGTGGCTGACCACCTGATGCGCGAGGCGAAGAAAATGGCCAAGCAGACCAACGCCGTGCGCATGCGGGTATCGACCAGCGCGGACAACGAGGTGGCGCACAAGACTTACGAATCCATCGGGTTTCGTGAAGATACCGAGTTCAAGAGCTACATCTTGCCGATCAGCCAGGATTGACCTGCGGCGGCCTCTTCGCGGGCACGCCCGCTCCCACAGAGACACCACCGTTCCAAACGGCTTGTGGGAGCGGGCGTGCCCGCGAAGAGGCCACCAAAGGAAAACCACTGTCGTAACCCCCCGCTACAAACTCCCCGGGCATGTTCCTGACTTAGCCGTATAATGCCCCCTCTGTCATGTGTGAAAATCTACCCATCCCCAGGTAACCGAGCCTACGCCCCAGAACACAGGTGCTGTACATGGATTTCAACCCGCTGGACCTTATCCTGCATCTCGATGCCTACCTCGATCTGCTGGTCACCAATTACGGTCCCTGGATCTACGCCATCCTGTTCACCGTGATCTTCTGCGAAACCGGGCTGGTCGTAATGCCCTTCCTGCCGGGCGACTCGCTGCTGTTCATCGCCGGCGCCGTGGCCGCGGGTGGCGGCATGGACCCGGTGTTGCTGGCCGGCCTGCTGATGCTTGCCGCGATCCTGGGCGACAGCACCAATTACGTGATCGGCCGAACGGCCGGCGAGCGCTTGTTCAACAACCCCAACTCGAAGATCTTCCGCCGCGATTACCTGCAGCGCACACACGAATTCTACGAACGCCATGGCGGCAAGACCGTGACCCTGGCGCGTTTCCTGCCCATCCTGCGCACCTTCGCGCCGTTCGTCGCCGGCATCGCCCACATGCATTACCCACGCTTCCTCGGCTTCAGCGTCGCCGGCTCGCTGCTGTGGGTCGGCGGCCTGGTCACCCTGGGTTACTTCTTCGGCAACGTGCCGTTCATCAAGCAGCACCTGTCGCTGATGGTGGTGGGCATCATCGTTCTGTCGCTCGTGCCGATGATTCTCGGCCTGCTGCGTGGGCGCCTGGGCCGCACGGCCAAGGCTCACTGAACACGTAAAAGAACAACCGGCATGTGGTCATTCAGCGCCTGGCGGCGCAAGCGCACCCTGGCGCGTTACCCGATCACGCCACAGCAATGGCAGGCCGTACGCGAACGCCTGCCGATGCTGGACGGCATCACGGACGCAGAAGACCACTGGCTGCGCGAAGCCTGCATCCTGTTCCTGCTCGACAAGCACCTCACCTGCCTGCCCGGCGTCGAACTGGATGACGAGCAGCGCCTATTGCTGGCCGCCCAGGCGCAATTGCCACTGCTGCACCTGGGTGAGCTGAACTGGTACCAGGGCTTCCACGAAATCATCCTCTATCCCGACGACTTCAAGAGCCCCCAGCGCCACCGCGATGCCAGTGGCGTGGAGCATGTATGGGACGGCGAGCACAGCGGCGAAGCCTGGCAACAGGGGCCGATCATCCTGGCCTGGAACGGCGTGCTGGCCAGTGGCGGCTGGGAGGCCTACAACCTGGTCATCCATGAGCTGGCGCACAAGCTGGACATGCTCAACGGCGATGCCAACGGCCTGCCGCCGCTGCACACCGGCATGCCGGTGGATGACTGGGCAACCGCCATGCAGCAAGCTTACGACGACCTCAACCGCCAGCTGGACGCCGACCCCGACGCCGAAACCGCCATCGACCCCTATGCGGCGGAAAACCCGGCAGAATTCTTTGCCGTCACCAGCGAATACTTCTTTAGTGCCCCTGACCTGCTGCATCAGGCTTATCCACTGGTCTACCGCCAGTTGTCGCTGTTCTACCGGCAAGACCCGCTGGCGCGCCTGTGCCGGCTGCAGGCCGAACACCCCGAGTACCGCGAAAGCCACGCCTGACGGGGCCGCACATCAGGCCAGGCGTGGCATGCCCCGGCAGAATGTGCCTATAATCGCCGCCACTTTTTTGGTCAAACACGGGGGCACTGCCCAATGAGCTACAGCAAGATTCCGGCGGGCAAAGACCTGCCGAACGACATCTACGTCGCCATCGAGATCCCGGCCAACCACGCGCCGATCAAATACGAAATCGACAAGGACAGCGACACCCTGTTCGTCGACCGTTTCATGGCTACCCCGATGTTCTACCCAGCCAACTACGGCTTCATCCCGAACACCCTGGCTGACGACGGTGACCCGCTGGACGTGCTGGTGGTTACCCCTTACCCGGTAGCCCCAGGCTCGGTAATCCGCGCCCGTCCAGTTGGCGTACTGAACATGACCGACGACGGCGGCGGCGACGCCAAGGTCATCGCTGTTCCTCACGACAAGCTGTCGCAGCTGTACGTCGACGTGAAGGAATACACCGACCTGCCAGCCCTGCTGATTCAGCAGATCGAGCACTTCTTTGCCAACTACAAAGATCTCGAGAAGGGCAAGTGGGTCAAGATCGAAGGCTGGGAAGGCGCCGACGCCGCCCGCGCCGCGATTACCAAATCGGTTGCTGCCTACAAAGGCTGATACCGGTTTTAGGAAAAACCCCGCCTTGGCGGGGTTTTTTTATGCCGGAACGGGCAGCACGCTGATTGGCGGTAACAAATCCTACGCAGTCCTACAGCAGCACCCTACAAACAGCCTTTTTTCACACAAACGCCGTCAACAACCTGTTGATATCCTTGCTGGTCCCCCGCCGCTACACTCGCCGCCATGAACAATTCCGGTGACCGTCTCAAGGCCCTGCTCCACGAGTGTGGCCTGACCCCTTCCGATTTCGCTGCTCAACGCAACGTCACATCGCAGCACGTCAACAACTGGTTCAAACGCGGTGTGCCTTTGGCCCGGCTGGACGAACTGGCCGATCTGTTCTGTGTGCACCGCCGTTGGTTGCGCACGGGTGAGGGCCCCAAGCATCCCACCCCGATCCTGCGTAACGGCCCGCCAAAGCCGACACTCGCCAATCCACCTACCCCGCTGTTGGCGCATAGCGGCCGGCTACTGAAGGTACCTTACTACGAAGTGCACAACTGCCAGCTATCACCGGTGGCCAGCAAACACCTGCGCCTGCCGGCAAAAGCCCTCAAGGCGCTGGGTGTACAGGCCGGTAATGCGATTTGCCTGGCGATGCCGGCCAGCAACATGCTCCCGCTGATTCCGCTGGAGGCCACCCTGGTCATCGACCTGGGCATGACCCGAGTGGTCGAGGGCGAAACCTATGCCTTGTTGCACAACGGCATGATCAGGGTGAACAGCCTCAGCCTTGGCCAGCACGATACGCTCTACTTGCACAGCCATGACCGGCGCAACTACGCCGTCGAACGCTACACCCCAGCGCAGCGCCAGGCGCAGGGCCTGGAGATTCTTGGTTGGGTGTTCCACTGGTCGCATTTCCGCCAGCAGCGGCCCGGCTGAAACACCCTGTGCCATTTTTTGCTGGGCATCCTGCGCGCGCCCTTGTATGCTACGCGGCACATTCAGCCCCGACCGGCGCAAGCCGCGGTCCAGAGGGCTCGGCGATATCCCACACGGGCATCTGCCATCTCTTTCAGGCCCTTGATGGCCATACAGTTAAGGCGATTGCGGCTTACCATAAATTAGTCGGAAGCGTCCCCGAGAAGCCGGCCACAAGCCGGCTTTTTAATGCCCCAGCGAACACGATACAACCGGTAGCCCTCGTGCATGGCATCAGCTGCGCGGGCCGGCCGTGAGCGTCAAGCTGCTCTTCAGGAATTCCTCGCGAACCTGATGCATCTGCAAGTGTGTTTTCCCCGTCGCATAATCCAGCCCCGCGAGCCCCATTTTCAGCGCCAACTCAGGGTGCCGCGCAACATATCGAATACGGTCTGCCAAACTGGACGGGTTACCGGTTTCAAAGGTGAGCGCATTGTGCCTGCTGGTAATGTCCTGTACCCCGGATGTGTCCGAGCCGATGACAGGAACGCCTTGGCTGAACGCGTCGAAAATGATTCGGGGTTGTTCCTGTTTCAATGTCGGGACCAATAACCAATCATGCTGGGCAATGATCGTGAAAAAGTCTTTGCCATAATCGACTGCGTGCTGGAACCTCACTTTGACGGCGCCACGCTGCTCTGCGGCAAAACGTAGGCAGTGCGCCTTCAGATCCCCGTCACCCATGAGGGTGACCGTGATATCCACGCCGTCGGCGCCCAGTTGTTCAATGGCTTCAAGTACGACCAGAACACCTTTGTCCACAACCAGGCGTGATGGGAAAAGCAAGTTGAGCGCACGACCGTGCCGGCCTTCTAATCGTTTCCTGACGGCCTCGGGAGCCGCCATGAACTGCTTGTCGAGCCAGCTGGCAGGGTTGATTAAGGTGTGGTGATTGTTACCCCCGAGAAAATATTCCTTGTAGAAAGATTGGGTGAATATCCTGGCATTCGCCAGTTTCAAGCAGCGTTTCAAGATGAGGGTATGCGCATAGTGCTCGATGACCGCCCGGAAAGTCCGTGCTTCACCCTGCCCCAACATCCAGAATGAAGACTCAATGACCACAACCCATTGAAAGCGGAACAATGGCTTCAGGGGCAGCAGGTAAAAGGACAACGGGAAGGCCCAACCGGCACCATCGGAATGAACGACCCTGGCCGGCCTGCAGGCTTTGGCGACGGTCATGAAGTTAGGCAGGAAATTCTTAATTACAGAGACGAGCCCATCGTCTTTTCTCAAACCATAAAGCCATTTGACATTCAGATGGCTAATGCTTTGCAAGCCTTCGACGTTGTTGCTCTTTTCAACAGGGCAACAGATGCCGAAGTTTTCTATGTAGGTAAGGTGAAGCTCTATATCCTTGACCCACAAAGGGTCGGTAAACAGCTCACCTTGCGCGTTCATTACAATTGAAATCCTGGTAAACAGGATGTATGGGTCTTCGATCATATTCCCCTCACAGGGAGCCTGGACACTATCAGTTGAATTGTCTACATGGGGCCTACTCCTTAAATACCAGCCGTCCATCTCAACAACGTTCCAGCGTCCTTGCAGACTTCCTGCGCACGCAGCAAGCACTCCGCTAGGGCTACACTCTAGTGCGCCTTAACCGATTACACACGCCATGCTGCAAAAAATCCATGCGCCTATGACGCCGGTAAGCCGGCGTCAAAAATAGTCAGGCCAAATGATCAAGTTATATATCTTTCAATGAGTGCGGCAGCTACGATATCGCCTCATCAGAAGTCATACCGCGCCCCGACCATCATGCTGCGCGACGGCCCATAGAAGTTGAATGTGGAGGTTGACCCCACGCGCGACAAGTAGGCCCGGTCGAACAGGTTGTTGACGTTGAAGGTGGCCGTCAGCTTCGAGGTCACCGGGTACGACAGCATCGCATCCACCGTGGCATAGCCCGGTGCATCGATACGCACGCCGCCATTCTCGGAATAGAAGTTGCTCATCGCCGATACACCGCCACCAATGGCCAAGCCGGTCAGCGGCCCTTGGCTGATGGTGTATTTGCTCCACAGCGAAGCCTGGTTGCGCGGCATGATGAAGAACGTGGTTTCGGCATCACCCTTGACGGTTTCGGTCTCCATCCAGGTGTAGCCGGCCAGCAGCTCCCAATTTGGCGTCAGCTTGCCGCTCACTTCCACTTCCGCACCCTTCACACGTGTCTTGCCGGATGCGACAGAGTCGGTAGTCGCCACGCCATCAGCGTCATACACGGTGGTGGCGCGGTTCTTGTCGGTCAGGCGGAACACCGACAACCGGGTATTCAGGTCGCCGCCAAAGTAGCTGCTCTTCAGGCCGAACTCGTACTGCTCGCCTTCACGCGGCTTCAGCACCCGGCCGTTACCGTCAGTGGCGGACTGCGGCTTGAACACCTGCGAGTAGCTGGCGTAAAGCGCGTGGTTTTCGGTCAGGTCGTAGACCAGGCCGCCATACGGAGTGAAATGGCCGTCCACGCGCTTGTCGTCATTGGTGGTGGCGCCGCTGCTCAAGGTGGTGGTGTAGAAGTCACCGCGATACCAGCTGAAGCGGCCACCGGCAATCAGTGCCAGGCGCTCGACCGGGCGGAAGGTGACCTTGGAATACAGGCCGTACTCCTCTTCCTGCATGCCGGTTTCGGTGCTGTAGTTGGGCGACGGCTTGGCGAACTGCTGCGGCGAATAGGTGTTGACGTTGATGGCGCCCAGGTTGGTGGTGCCGTTGAGGTACTCGGTGTCGTAGTTCTTGTAGTCGCTGCCGACCACGAACTCGCTGACCTGGCCGAAGGTTTCGAACGGCTGGCTGTAGCTGGCGTCCAGCGAGTAGGTGTCCTGGGTGAAATCGCGGGCGCTGGCACGTTCGGAGTTGGCGCCGCTTGTGGCGTTGGTCGCGGTGAAGGCATACAGGTAATTGGTGTCGCGGTGCGAGCCACGGGCAGCGACACGGCCATAGCCGCCGTTGTCGAAGCGGTGGGTCAATTCGGCGACCAGGTCGGTAGTCTTGCCGTCGAAGTAGTTCCAGTCCGCCCCCAGGAAACGGGAGTGGCTGAAGTCGGGCACGTCACCGGACAACGTGGCCGGGTAGCCGTTGTGCGGGGTGATGTTCTTCACTTCGTGCATCAGGCCGAACGACAGCGTAGTGGCCTCGTCCAGGTCGATATCCAGCGCACCGTAGTAGCTGTTGCTGGTGTTGGCGTTGTAATCGACTTCGCCATTGGTGTCGTCCCGGGATGCGATGAAGCGCCCGCGTACGCGGCCGGCGTCATCCAGCGGCCCGCTCAGGTCGATTTCTTCGTGGTTGGTGTCCCAGGTGCCGTAGCTGCCTTCGATGTGGCCCTGGAACTCAGCGGTCGGCCGCTTGCGTACCATGTTGACGATGCCGCCCAGTTCGCTGGTACTGCTGAACAGCCCGGCCGGGCCGCGCATGATTTCGACACGGTCGAACGCCGCCAGCGACGGCACGGTGCCGAAAATGCTGGCCATGGGCGCCGGCAAGCCGTCGATGTTGAATTCGCTGTACTCGTAGCCACGGGCGTAGATCGACGAACGGCCGCTGTCGTTGGTCAGGGTGCGCAGGCCGGCGGTGTACTTGGCCAGGTCATCCAGGTGCACGAACTGCCGGTCCTTGACGTAGTCCTGGGTGTAGACGGTGATCGACTGCGGGATGTCTTTGAGCGCTGCTGGGGTCTTGGTGCCCACTGTAGCGGCATCGACACTGTAGCCACCGGTTTCTTCCGAGGGCAGCATGTCGTACAGGCGATTGCCGTCGATGGTCAGCGCCGGCAGGTCGAGCGAGCTGTCTTCAGGCGCCGCCTGGGTCGCAACTGTTTCAGCCAGTGCCGACAACGAAAATGGCGCCAGCAACCCCAGTACCAGCCAGCCCCGCGCCCCTCGCGGGCTCCCCACACCTTTGAAACCGTTCATGACACACCTTCCGCCCAAGTGATAATAGTTCGCAAACGAAACAAGTTGCTTTTTGCGAACGATACCGGAGCGAAAACAGGGGTGCAGCATCATTAACCTTCTTAACACATTGCGCCGTTGCCCTCGGTCCATCGGCAATGGGATGATGCGCAACTGATATGAATTCTCATTCAAGGCTCGCCGTGCCCACCTCACTTCTCCTAGTCGAAGACGACCCCCGCCTGCTTCAGGACCTGGAGCGCCACTTCCTCAACCGAGGCTTCCAGGTGCACGCCTGCGCCAGCGGTACCCAGGCCCTGAATGCCATACAGCAATCGCAGTTCGAGCTGGTGCTGCTGGACATCATGCTGCCAGGCATCGACGGCCTCAGCCTGCTCGACGCGTTGCGCCGCCAGCAGGCAGTACCGGTCATGCTGATGTCGGCGCTAGGGGCCGAGCAGGATCGCATCAGCGGCTTTACCCGTGGTGCGGACGATTACCTGCCCAAGCCGTTTAGCCTGGCGGAGCTGGACGCCCGGGTCGATGCCTTGCTGCGGCGCGTGGCATTCGATCGCGGTACGGTGCTGCGTGCCGACGTCGGCGAGGTGATGCTGGACCACGACCGACAGGACGTTATCCACAACGGCAACGCCGCTGGCCTTACCGCTTCCGAATTCCGCTTGCTGGCCACGCTGCGGGCCCACCCCGGCGAAGCCTTGAGCAAGCCATTCCTGTACCAGACCGTGCTGCACCGGGCCTACACCCGCCTGGATCGGGGCCTGGACGTGCATGTGTGCAACCTGCGCCGCAAACTGGCCGACATCAGTGCCCAGCACCTGCAGATCCAGGCCGTGCGTGGTCAGGGGTATATCCTGGTCGACACGGAACAGCCCTGATGCGCCGCCACCCTTTGCTGTGGAAACTGGCCGTACTGCAGGTCAGCTTCTGCCTGTTGCTGGTCTGGCTGATCTGGACCTGGGGCCTGTCGGTAGAGCGCAGTACCTACTTCCTGTCCCAGGCCGACCAGGATTACCTGGCGCGTTATGCGCAACAAGCCGAACAGGCCTGGAACCAGGGCGGCGCGGTGGGTGCCGAGGCCTGGCGCAAGCAGCTGGAGCAGGCCGAGGACACCTGGGTTGCCCTGGTCGGACCGCACTTGCAAAGCCTTGGCACCACGCCACTGAGTGCCGAGCAAGCCAGCCACCTGACCTTCATGCGCAAACTCGACTGGCCGATGAGCCGGCGCCTGCAGGATGAACTGCCCTACGTCAGCATCGAATTCCCCCAGCACCCCGAGCACGGTCGCCTGGTCCTGCAATTGCCCGAGCGCCTGCTGCCCACTGGCCTGACGCCATGGACCCACGTGGTCACCCACGGCGTCGCGCCCGCGCTGCTCGCCCTGCTGCTGGGCCTGGCGCTGTACCGCCACCTGGTGGTGCCGTTGAACCGCCTGCGCGACCGCGCCGACGCCCTGCGCGCCGATGACCTGGACGGCCCAGCCTTGCCCCTGCAGGAACGCCGTGATGAGCTGGGTGAACTGGCACAGGCCTTCGAGCACATGGCCGGGCGCTTGCGCCAGAGCCTGGAGCAACAGCGCCTGCTGTTGCGCACGTTGTCCCACGAACTGCGCACCCCCCTGGCGCGACTGCGCATTGCCCACGACAGCGATTTGCCGCCGCCGCAACTGCGCGAGCGCCTGGACCGCGAAGTCGCCGACATGCAGAAGTTGCTGGAAGACACACTGGACCTGGCCTGGCTGGACACCGAACAACCCAGCCTGGCGACCGAGCCGGTGTTGATGATTTCGGTATGGGAAGCACTGTGCCAGGACGTCTGCTTCGAAAGCGGCTGGGACCGCTCGCGCCTGCCGTGTTCGCTCGGTACCGACTGCCGGGTACAAGCCCATCTGGACAGCCTGGCCCAGGCCCTGGAAAACCTGCTGCGCAATGCCATTCGCCATTCGCCGGACGAGGGCCGGATCAGCCTGGATGGCTGGCGTGAAGGCGATTGCTGGCACCTGCGCCTGAGCGATCAGGGCCCCGGTGTGCCTGACAGCGACCTTGAGCGCATCTTCAAGCCTTACCAGCGCCTGGCCAACAGCGGCGCTGGTTTCGGCCTGGGGCTGGCCATCGCTCGCCGCGCCATCGAGCTGCAAGGCGGCCGCTTGTGGGCCAGCAACGGTCACCCCGGCCTGTGCCTGCACATGACCTTGCCAATTGCCAGGGACTGTTTAGAAAGTTAATGCGCTTTACGCTCAATCAGGACTGATTATCATCTGCCCCTCCAGCCTTGCACTCCTCGCAAAGCCCCGACGAGACGCCCGATGAGCAAGATGACCCTGACGCTGGCTTTGGCATTGGCCCTCGCAGCCCCTGTTGCCTTGGCGCAACCCGAGCACAACCAGAAGATGGACACGTCGCTGCTGCAGCGCCAGGACCTGGCATACCGCTTCAGTCAGCTAGACCTGGACTCGGCCGATGGCCGGCGCCACTACCGCCTGTGGGTCGGCCAGCCGAACCGCCCGGCGCCAGCGTCCGGGTACCCGGTGCTGTGGATGCTCGATGGCAATGCAGCGCTTGGGGCGCTGGACAGCCAACAACTGGGCAAGCTCGCTGCCGGCCAGGCGCCTCTGCTGGTAGCCGTGGGTTACCAGACCGACCAGCGTATCGAGCGGACTGCGCGCACCTATGACTACACCCCGGAACTGCCCGGGCGGGTGGAACAGCGCGACCCGCTGACCGGGGAGCCCAGTGGTGGCGTGGAGGCGTTTCTTGAGCTGCTGACCGGGCCCATGCGGCAGAAGGTGGCGGCCATGGCCCCCATCGACCTGCACCAGCAAACCCTGTGGGGCCACTCCTACGGCGGGCTGGCCGTGCTGCATACGCTGTTCACCCGCCCCAGCGCGTTCAGCGATTACGCCGCGGCCAGCCCATCGCTGTGGTGGCATGACGGGGCGATCGCGCATGAAGCGCAGGGGCTTGCGCAACGCATGGGCAACCACCCTGCTCGGCTGCTGCTGATGCGGGGCAGCGAGGAGCCTGCGAACCCCAGGGCGCAGGTAAAGGGCGATGTGGAGCGGCCCGCGCGCGAACTGGCGGCGGACCTGGCCAAGGTAGAAGGCCTACACGTGCGCTTCGAGCGGTTCGAAGGGCTGGACCATGGGCAAATGCTGGGGGCTTCGTTGAATACAGTGATCGAACAGCTGGCCAGATAAGCTCCGGCCTGCTGTTGCGCCACTGCATCAGGGATAGGTGTACTTGAGCACGTACTGGCTAAGCTCGCGCAAGGCATCCTTGGAAACCAGGGGCACCCGGTCGGTGGCCTGGCCAAGGGTCTTGCAGCAGGCCTTGACCATCTGCTGGCGCACCTGCTCATCGAACATGCCGGCGTGCACAACCTGGAAGTACTGAAGATAGGCACTCGGGAAGCTGGCCTGCGGGCTACGCCGGATTTCCAGGCCAGTATCGTGGTGCGGGGCGCGGAAGAACGGCTGGCCAGCATAGTCCTCCTGCGGGGTGAGCTCGCCATAGGCATCGCATGTGCTGTGGCACAGCACCTTGCTCTGCTGGTCCGTCTCGAAACCACGCTCATAAAGTGTGAGCTGCGAACCTGGGGCCTGGATACAGGCGTTTTCGAAGGCACTCAAGATCGCTTTGGCATTCGCCTGGGAAGCTTCGATCTTGGACAGCGGCAGGAAACGCTCCAGTTCGCCCTTGGCGACGCTTTTCACGCCCCGGTCAAGGGTCGACCAATGGCTGAATGCCTCCTTGCACGCAATCATGTGGAGCTCGAAGCGGTATCCCGCCTCCACTGCGGCAGGCGGGAAAGCGGCGAACGCCTGGTCATCCAGCGCCGTCTCCATGATGATGTTGTAGCGATTGGCGAACGCGTAGGCGAACACTTTGCCGCTCAGCGCCCAGATAAAGGCCTCGGTGTGCTCGTATACATGCAACACGCCCTGCTCGCTCATTTCTGCATAGTGCGGGTGCAATTCGCGAAATGCGGGCAGGTATAGACGCACGAAGTGCTCGTAGCGCCCACTGGGCAGCAACTGCTTCTCCAGCAGGTAGGTCTTGCCCGACCCTTGCGCCCCCGCAACGATGAGCATTTTCGGGGTCGGATCGCGTTCGGGCCCATCCGCTTCGCGTGCCTTGTCGAACAGCGTCTTGTCGAGCTGGGCAAAGGCATCATCCACATCGTTGTCGGTGAACGGGTATAGCGTGGCCATGTCTGCAATCCTCAGGTGTCTGCCCGAAGTGGGCTGCCCGACACTCTATGAATTGCCCCGGCGCACGGTGTGGTAGTTAGTTACGGCGCTTCTCGTCACCCCTTCACGCACACGACCTGGCGCAGGGTATGAACCACCTCTACAAGCGCCTGCTGGGCACGCATCACCGCGTCGATGTCCTTGTAGGCCATCGGTATCTCGTCGATGACCTCTTTGTCCTTGCGGCACTCCACATGCGCCGTGGCCCGCCGTTGGTCTTCGACGGTAAAGCGGCTTTTGGCCTTGGTCCGGCTCATTACCCGCCCGGCACCATGGCTGCAGGAACAGAACGACTCCTCGTTGCCCAACCCACGCACGATGAAGCTCTTGGCCCCCATCGAGCCTGGGATGATGCCCAATTGCCCCTTCTGCGCCGACACCGCGCCTTTGCGCGTGACCAACACTTCGCGGCCAAAATGCTGCTCACGCTGTACATAGTTGTGGTGGCAGTTCACCGCCTCCAGGTTGGCCTCGAATGGCCTGCCCAGCACCTTGCGAGCTGCACCGACCACTGCCAGCATCATCAGCTCGCGGTTTCGCCGGGCGTAGTCCTGCGCCCACTCCACGGCCTCGACGTAGTCGGCGAAATGGCGACTGCCTTCCTCGAAGTACGCCAGGTCCTTGTCCGGCAGGTTGGCCAGATGCTGGCGCATGTCGGCCTGGGCCAGTTCGATGAACAGGTTGCCGATGGCATTGCCCACACCGCGCGAACCGCTGTGCAGCATGAACCAGACGCGGTCGGCCTCATCCAGGCACACCTCGATGAAGTGGTTGCCACCGCCCAGCGTGCCCAGGTGGTGGCGATTGTTGGTCTTCTCCAACCGCGGGTACTTGTCGGTAATGGCCTTGAAGCGCCCGGCCAGCAGGCCCCAGGCCTTGTCCGCCTTGGCCGGCACCTCGGCCCAGGCGCCCTGGTCGCGCTTGCCGAAGGTTTTGCCATGCGGCACCGCCTGCTCGATGGCACTGCGCAGGCCATGCAGGTTGTCTGGCAGGTCACGCGCATGCAGCGAAGTGCGCGCGGCGATCATGCCGCAGCCAATGTCCACACCCACTGTTGCGGGGATGATCGCGCCGACCGTGGGGATCACGCTGCCAATGGTCGAGCCCTTGCCCAGGTGCACGTCCGGCATCACGGCCAAGTGCTTGAAGATGAACGGCATCCTGGCCGTATTCAGCAATTGCCGGCGGGCGTCGTCTTCGACCGGCACGCCATCGGTCCACATCTTGATCGGCTTGCCGCCGGCGACTTGGAGAATGTCCATGGGGTTATTCCAGAAAGGCCATGCCTGCATGATACCGCCGAAGGTCGTAGAGCAGCGGGTTGCCAGTGGGGTGGCACTGTGCTGTATGCTTGACCGGTCTTCAGGGCGGGGTGAAAGTCCCCACCGGCGGTAAATCGAAAGATGAGCCCGCGAGCGCCCCGGCCATGCCGGGGGTCAGCAGATCTGGTGCGACTCCAGAGCCGACGGTCATAGTCCGGATGAAAGAAGGCGTCAGGCAGGGGCCATCCGGGCGCCCCTGCGCGCGCATTTTGTTCGCCCCGAGACGTTCATCGATCATTCACGAGGAGCGTTTCATGTCCACCCAGCACCACTCGCAATTCCCAAATGTTTCCGCCGCCATCGCCGCTTTCCAGGCCGGGCGCCCTGTACTGTTGCTCGACGATGACGACCGCGAGGACGAAGCGGACATCATTGCCGCCGCCGAAAATATTTCGTTGCAAACCATGGCCATGATGATTCGCGACTGCAGCGGTATCGTCTGCCTGTGCCTGGACGAAGCCACCGTCGACGAACTGCAGTTGGCACCCATGGTGCAAAACAACCAGGCCCGTCATGGCACCGGCTTCACCGTCACCATCGAAGCGGCAGAGGGTATCACCACCGGGGTGAGTGCCCAGGACCGTATCACCACCATTGCGGCGGCCCTGCGCTCCAGCGCCGAACAGCGACATATTGTCAGCCCGGGGCATGTGTTCCCGCTGCGCGCACGCAATGGCGGCGTGCTGACCCGCCGTGGGCACACCGAAGGTTCGGTGGACCTGGCGCGTCTGGCCGGCCTGCGCCCGGCGGCGGTGCTGTGCGAGCTGATGAACCCCGATGGCAGCATGGCCCGTGGCGAGCAGGTAGCGGTGTATGCGCGGCAGTACCATTTGCCGGTGCTCACCATCGAGGAATTGGCGCGGTATCGTGAGGCGATGGTGGAATTGGAAACAGCTACTGCTTGATGGCTTCCAGGCGCATGGCTTGATAGAGATAGTGGCGCGAAAATCGAGCGCCGCCCGCGCGGCGCATCGCGAGCAAGCTCGCTCCTACATTTGTTTCGGGCCAGTAACGCCTGCGCCAACGCACGCAACCGCCTTGTTTGTTCCACATATTATCGAGGCGGACACTAGCGGGCCGCGCGCCTGCGCCTCAGGAATAATTGGCCCGCAACAGATGTAGGAGCGAGCTTGCTCGCGATGCGCCGCGCGGGCGGCGCTCGTTCTCAGGCGCACAACAAAAATAACGTCGCCCCTCATAAGCCCACCCTACACAAGTTTGCTCCCCCCGCCCCGCTCTGCTAGTGTCGCGCCGTTCTGAATGCCACCGAGACAGTCGCCATGGCCCGCAAAAAAGCCTCCCTCGATTTCGAGCAATCCCTCGCAGACCTGCAAGCGCTGGTCGAGCGCCTGGAGAACGGCGAGTTGTCGCTGGAAGAGTCGCTGGCCGCCTTCGAGCAAGGCATCGCCCTGACCCGCGATTGCCAGGGCGCCCTGGCCCAGGCCGAACAGAAGGTGCAAATACTGCTGGAGCGCGACGGCGAGCTGGCTGCCCAGCCCTTCGACGCGGAGCCAGACGCATGATTGCCACCTACCAGGCCCATTGCCAGGCGCGGGTCGACGCAGCCCTCGAACCGCTGTTCATCGCGCCGACCAAAGAACTGGAACGCCTTTACGCTGCCATGCGCTACAGCGTGATGAACGGCGGCAAGCGTGTGCGTCCGTTACTGGCTTACGCCGCCTGCGAAGCCCTGGGCGCCCCGGCAGAGCAGGCCAACGGCGCAGCCTGCGCGGTCGAGCTGATCCACGCTTACTCGCTGGTGCATGACGACCTGCCGGCCATGGACGACGACGACCTGCGTCGCGGCCAGCCAACGACCCACAAAGCGTTCGATGAAGCCTGCGCTATCCTGGCTGGCGACGGCCTGCAGAGCCTGGCGTTCAGCGCCTTGCTCGACCCACGCCTGAGCCCGCAGGCAGACAGCATCCGCCTGGCCATGGTCCAGGCCCTGGCCCAGGCTGCCGGCCCGGCCGGCATGGTCGGCGGCCAGGCCATCGACCTCGGTTCGGTGGGCCTGAAGCTGGACCAGCAGGCGCTGGAATTCATGCACCGGCACAAGACCGGCGCACTGATCGAAGCCAGCGTGCGCCTCGGCGCCCTGGCCAGTGCCCGCGCCGAACAGGCGCAGCTGGATGCCTTGCAGACTTATGCACAGGCCATCGGCCTGGCGTTCCAGGTGCAGGACGACATCCTCGATGTGGAAAGCGACACCGCCACCCTGGGCAAACGCCAAGGTGCCGACATCGCCCGCGACAAACCGACCTACCCGGCCCTGCTCGGCCTGGAAGCGGCCAAGGCCTATGCCATCGAACTGCGCGACCAGGCGCTGGCCGCACTGCAAGGGTTCGGTGAAACCGCCGAGCCGCTGCGGGCTTTGGCGCGTTACATCGTCGAACGCCGAAACTGATTGATTGGGGCCACCCTGCGCCCCATGCGACACCCGTCTGAATGGGCAGCTTTTCCTACAATGGGGTAAACTGCCGCGTCTTCACACACCTATAACGACTCGCCTGATGCCCACGACGTTTCAAGAGATCCCCCGCGAACGCCCGGTCACGCCGTTGCTCGACCGCGCTGACACGCCTGCCGGCCTGCGCCGGTTGGCCGAAGCCGACCTGGAGACCCTGGCCGACGAACTGCGCCAGGAACTGCTCTACACCGTGGGGCAGACCGGTGGGCATTTTGGTGCCGGTCTTGGCGTGATCGAGCTGACCATCGCCCTGCACTACGTGTTCGACACCCCGGACGATCGGCTGGTGTGGGACGTGGGCCATCAGGCCTACCCGCACAAGATCCTCACCGGGCGCCGTAACCGCATGCTCAGCCTGCGTCAGAAGGACGGCATCGCCGCCTTCCCGCGCCGCAGCGAAAGCGAGTACGACACCTTTGGCGTCGGCCACTCCAGCACCTCGATCAGCGCCGCGCTGGGCATGGCCATTGCCGCCCGCCTGCAAAACAGTGCACGCAAGTCGATCGCGGTGATCGGTGATGGCGCGCTGACCGCCGGCATGGCCTTCGAGGCGTTGAACCACGCCCAGGAAGTCAACGCCGACATGCTGGTGATCCTCAACGACAACGACATGTCGATTTCGCGCAATGTCGGCGGCCTGTCCAACTACCTGGCCAAGATCCTTTCCAGCCGCACCTACGCGAGCATGCGCGAAGGCAGCAAGAAAGTGCTGTCGCGGCTGCCAGGTGCCTGGGAAATCGCCCGCCGCACCGAGGAGTACGCCAAGGGCATGCTGGTGCCGGGCACGCTGTTCGAAGAGCTGGGCTGGAATTACATCGGCCCGATCGACGGCCACGACCTGCCGACCATGATCGCCACCTTGCGCAACATGCGCGATCTGAAGGGCCCGCAATTCCTGCACGTGGTGACCAAGAAGGGCAAGGGCTTCGCCCCGGCCGAGGTCGACCCGATCGGCTACCACGCCATCACCAAGCTGGAACCCGTGGACAAGCCTGCCGCGCCGAAGAAAGTCAGCGGCCCGAAATATTCCGCCGTGTTCGGTCAGTGGCTGTGCGACATGGCCGCCGCCGACAACCGCCTGGTGGGCATTACCCCGGCGATGAAGGAAGGTTCGGACCTGGTCGACTTCAGCGAGCGCTACCCGGAACGCTACTTCGACGTGGCGATTGCCGAGCAGCACGCCGTGACCCTGGCAGCTGGCATGGCCTGCGAAGGCAGCAAGCCGGTGGTGGCGATCTACTCTACCTTCCTGCAGCGCGCCTACGACCAGTTGATCCACGACGTGGCGGTGCAGAACCTCGACGTGCTGTTCGCCATCGACCGCGCCGGCCTGGTCGGCGAAGACGGCCCGACCCACGCTGGCAGCTACGACCTGTCGTACCTGCGCTGCATCCCGGGCATGCTGGTGATGACCCCCAGCGACGAGAACGAGCTGCGCAAGATGCTCAGCACCGGCCACCTGTACAACGGCCCGGCAGCCGTGCGCTACCCCCGCGGCACCGGCCCGAACGCGCCGATCAGCGGCGACCTGGAGCCACTGGAAATCGGCAAGGGCGTGGTTCGCCGCCAGGGCGAGAAAGTCGCCCTGCTGGTGTTTGGCGTGCAGCTGGCCGAAGCCATGCAGGTGGCCGAGCAGATCAACGCCACCGTGGTCGACATGCGTTTCGTCAAACCGCTGGACGAGGCCTTGGTGCTGGAGCTGGCCGGCAGCCACGAACTGCTGGTGACCATTGAAGAGAACGCCATCATGGGGGGCGCGGGCGCTGCGGTGGGTGAGTTCCTGGCCAACGAAGCCGTGGTCAAACCCTTGCTGCACCTGGGGCTGCCGGATATCTACGTCGAGCATGCCAAGCCTGCGCAAATGCTGGCTGAGTGTGGGCTGGATGCCGCCGGGATCGAGGCTTCGGTGAAAGCCCGCATGGCCAAGCTCGGCCTGTAATCCCTATTCGCGGGCAAGCCCGCTTCCACAAGCAATCCACGCCTCTTGAGGGCTGTGATGCTTCTGTGGGAGCGGGCTTGCCCGCGAATGCATTGGAACTCCCATGAAAATCTCCGCCTGTGCCGCACTACTCTGCACCCCTACATTGCTACTGGCCGCCGAACGCGACGACGCCCTCAAGCTCCCCGACGTATTGATCAGCGCCAGTCGCCAGGTCGAATCACGCACTGCCACCAGCGCCGCCAACACCGTCTTCACCCGTACCGACATCGACCGCCTGCAACCCAGCAGTGTCACCGACCTGCTCAGCCGCGTGCCCGGCGTGCAAGTGGCCCCCACCGGTGGCCGTGGCAGCCTGCCGGGTATCTTCATCCGTGGTACCAAAGCCGCACAAAGCCTGGTGCTGGTCGACGGCGTACGCATTGCCAACGCCACCTCCGGCGACAGCGGCCTGCAGTTTCTCGACGTCGACCAGATCGAGCGGGTTGAAGTGCTGCGCGGCTCGCGCTCGGCGGTGTACGGCAGCGATGCCATTGGCGGTGTGATCCAGATCTTCACCCGTCGTGGCAATGGCCCTGGCCTGCAGCCGCGCCTGCGCATGGCCGCTGGCAGCAACCAGACGTTCCAACGCAGCCTGGGGCTTTCTGGTGGCAACGATTCAACCCGCTTCAATCTCGGAGCCAGCCTGGATGAAACGGCCGGCATCGACTCGACCGGGCCATCCTTCGCCAGTGATGGCGACCACGACGCCTACCGCAACAAGGCCCTCAACCTGAGCCTTAGCCACACCTTCGGTGAACGCTTCGAGGCCGGCCTGAACCTGCTCGACAGCCGTGGGCGGCGCGAATTCGACGAGCCGCGTGGTGCAAGCGCTCAAATGCCGTATTCCAATTTCGCTGTCAGCAGCATCGGCAGCTACCTGGATGCTCAGCTCAGCGAGCAGTGGAACACACGGTTCGAGCTGGCCCACAGCGAAAACCGCGACGACAGCCGGGACAAGCTCAGCCATTCAAGTGCCCCGTTCAATACCTACCGCGACCAGGCAACCTGGCAAAACAACCTGGCCCTGGATGAGCGCAACAGCCTGCTGCTGGGTGGCGACTGGTACGAAGACCGTGTCCATGCGAGCGCGGACTTCACCGAGGACAGCCGCTGGAATCGTGCGCTGTTCGCCCAGCATCGCTTTCATGGCGAGTACTTTTCCACCGAACTGGGCCTGCGCCATGACAACAATCAGCAGTTCGGGGGGCAGACCACCTGGAGCGGCAGCCTGACGCTACCGCTCAACGCAGCCAATGATGTGTTGCTGTCGTACAGCGAAGGCTTCCGCGCGCCCACCTTCAACGACCTGTACTTCCCCGGCTACAACAACCCGGACCTCAAGCCCGAACACTCGAAAAGCTATGAGTTGCAATGGCGCAGCCAACTGAGCAAAAGCAGCAAACTGGAAGCCTCGCTGTACCGCACCGACTTGCGTGACGCGATCGAATACAGCGAGCAACCCGAGAATGTCGGCACCGCGCGCATCAACGGCTTCGAAATGGCCCTGAGCCAGGAATGGAACAGTTGGACGTCTCGACTGGGCCTGGCACTGATCGACCCGCGCAACAGGGAGAACGGCCATACCCTCCCGCGCCGGGCACGACGCACCTTGAGCCTGGACGTGGACCGCCAGTTCGACCGTTTCGCTGTTGGCGCTACCTGGCAGGCAGTCAGTAGCAGTTACAACGATGAAGGCAATAACGACCCCATCGGCGGCTATGGCATCGTGGGCCTGCGCGGCAGCTGGGTGGCAAGCCGCGAGCTTACCCTCGACCTGAAGCTGGATAACCTGCTGGACAAGCAGTACAGCCGCGTCCACTACAACTATCTGGGCAATGACTACGGCTACCGTGAGGAAGGCCGCACATGGCTGCTGAGCGTCACCTGGACGCCGGCGCTTTAGCTTCCAGCAACGCACACAAGCGGGCGGTGGCTTCGATCATCTGCCCGCTGGGGCGCTCCAAGCCTTTGTCGGGCACCACCAGCAGGCGCCCATCGGCTACCGCTCGCAGTTGCGGCCAGGCCTTCCAGCTGGCCAGCTGAGCCTGATCGCCGGCCAGGATGACTTGCGGATTACGCAGCAGCACAGACTCTACATTCACCTGTGGCGCCGGTTGGCCGAGGTCGGCGAACACGTTGCGCGCCCCGCACACGGCCAGGGCATCGCTCACCACTTGGCGGCCACCGAGCGTGTATAACGGTCGATCCCACACTTGATAGAACACCTGCAAGGGTTGCTCACGCCGATACTGCTGGCGCAGTTGCTGCAGCCGCTTTCGCAGGGTTTGCGCGTACGCATGGCCTTGCTCGGCACGCCCGATACGCCCGGCGATGGCCTCGATCTGCTCGATCAACTGGTCGATGTCATGGGGCTCACCACTGAAGGTGGAAATGCCCAGGCGCTTGAGCTGGTCGCGCTGGGCGGGCGGCACACTGCCAGGCCACAGCAGCAACAGGTCGGGGCGCAGGCTGAGCAAGCGCTCCATGTCCAGTTGCCCTTGCCGCCCGACCGAGGGCAAGTCGCGCAAGGCAGCCGGCCGTTCGCCACCGTCGAGCACGCCCACCAGCAGGTCGTCGGCCTGCAGCTCAAGCATGATTTCAGTCATCGAGGGGGCCAGGCTAACCACCCGCAAGGGCTCGGCGGCCAGCGCGGTGCAGGCGAACAGTGCCAGCAGGCCAGGCAGCAGGCGCATCAGCCGAGCTGACGCGGAATGCGATAGAGGTACAGCACTACCACCGTAGACAATGCGAGCAGGATCTGCGGCACCGCCTCCAGGCCAACCAGCACCGACAGCGCGGCGACCCAGGCAGGAAAGCAGGCATACAGCATGGCCATGCGCCGTACCCGCGCCAGTTCGATCCAAGCAGCAGGCTCTTCGCTGCTGCCAAGCACCTTGGAGGTGGCGATGAGTGCGCGCTTGTAGGCACCGAAGCGCGGCAGGCTGAGGAACATGGTGGCCGCGCCGGCGATGAACAGTGGCATGGCCAGCACTGGGATCAATGCGTCACCGCCACCAAAGGCCCAGGCCATGATCGGCAGCGGCACCAGGCCAACGGCCAGGTACTGCCACCAGGCCAACGCCAGGCGCCGCTTGACCTCGGCGCGGGTCACGCCTGAGGCGCCTCGCCCTGATGTTCGTTGCCCAGCATGTGGCCCAGTTTGCCGGCCTTGGTCGCCAGGTAGTAACGGTTGTGCGGGTTGTGCCCGGTGTGCAGCGGTACTCGCTCGGCAACCACGATGTTCATGTCGGTCAGGGCTTTGACCTTGCGCGGGTTGTTGGTCATCAAGCGCAGCGACTTCACGCCAAGGTGTTCGAGCATCGGCAGGCACATGGCGTAGTCACGCTGGTCAGCGGCGAAGCCCAGGCGCTCATTGGCCTCGACGGTGTCGGCGCCACCATCCTGCAGTTCGTAGGCGCGGATCTTATTCAGCAGGCCAATGCCACGGCCTTCCTGACGCAGGTACAGCAGCACGCCACGGCCTTCGCGGGCGATGGCCTGGAGTGCGGCTTCCAGCTGTGAGCCGCAGTCGCAGCGCTGGCTGAACAGGGCATCGCCGGTCAGGCACTCGGAGTGCAGACGCCCTAGCACCGGCTGGCCGTCCGCGATATCACCCAGGCTGAGCACCACGTGCTCACGGCCAGTGGCTTCGTCGAGAAAGCCATGCATGGTGAAGGTCGCGAAGGGAGTCGGGAGTTTAGAGGCGGCAACAAAGACGACGGGCACGTTGTGCTCCTGGAATAAGTAGGAAATTTCTCGTGAGCCGATTGTATCAGCAGGTTGAGGGATGTGGGCTGGCTGAATACCGTGGGTTAAGATCGAAAAGTTCGATGCTTAGTAGTGACCAGCACGCCTGAGCCTTGCTCGAATCCCTGTGGGAGCGGGCGTCAGGTCAATGGGGTTTGCTATCCGCCGTGAACGGATACGGCTGCTTCCAGTGCTCGAAAATCGGCTTCAGCTCGCCACTGCGCACCAGCTCTGCCATGCGCTTGTCGAATAGATCACGCAGGGCCTTGGCCTGGTCGTTACGGGCAAAAGCCAAGTACAGCGGCAGCTCGGCGACGTGGGTGCGGCGGAAGCGCTCGGGCTGGGACGCCTGGCCCAGCACATAGTCGACCTCGGTCAGCGCATCGATGTAGAAATCCACCCGGTCATGCTCAAGCATCGGCAAGATGCCTTCACGACGCTGGATTTCCCGGAAGTCATGCGCATTGGGCAGGTAACTGCTGTAGTCGTAGCCGCGTACCCAGGCCAGGCGATACTTGCCGACGGTCTCCGGGGTGGGCACAGGTTTGCTGGCCAGCCCCAGGGCGTAGATATGGTCCATATCGAAGTGCCAGCGCGGGTACAGGTTGTCGTCGTTCTCTTCCTTGTACGAACCCACCCAGGCATCCGCCTCGCCACGCTTCACCAAGCCGACCGCACGGCTGTAGGGCGCGCTCTGGGTGAGCACCTTGACCCCGGCCGGCTCGAACACTTTACGCAGCACGTCCCAGGCCACCCCGGTGCCGTCAGCGTTGGTGTAGTCGAGCCACTCCTCGCTGACCAGGTGGATCTGTTTCGGTACGCCTTCGCCAGCGTTCACCCACGGGGCAATACTCAGCAGCATTGCCAGCAGCACAGTCCTTATGGCCATTCACGCGCTCCCTGTTTCAGGCAACCGCCCACACCAGAACCTGCATGCCCAGCCAGGCGAACACGCCGGCCAGGATATCGTCGAGCATGATACCGACGCCCCCGTGCACATGGCGGTCGACCCAGCGGATCGGCCACGGCTTGAGGATGTCGAAGAAGCGGAACATGAGGAACCCTGCCAGCAGCCATTGCCAGCCTTCTGGCACCAGCCAGAGAGTAATCCACATGCCGACGATCTCGTCCCAGACAATGCCTTCATGGTCGTGTACGCGCAAGTCATTGGCAACTTTGCCGCACAACCAGAAGCCAAACAGCATGCTGACGCCAAGCAACAGCCAGTAACCCCAGTCGGGCAGCATCTGCCACAGCGGGATGAACGGTATGGCCACCAGCGAGCCCCAGGTACCCGGCGCCTTGGGCAAGGTACCGGAACCGAAGCCAAACGCGATGAAGTGCCACGGGTTGCGCCAGACCGAAGGCGGAACGAACTCCGCAGGCACCTGATTGGGGTGATCGGTCACGGTGTCTCCCTAAAGTGTTGATAGCCCCGCTGAACGGGGGTGATGTCCTGGCCCTGCACGTCGCGCAAGGTCACACCCTGCCCTTCGAGCACGCGGCCTATGGTGTGCACTTCGATAAAGTCGAAGGCAGCCAGGGGCGCAAGCGCCTCAGGCGGCAAGGTGAAGGCCAGTACGTAATCGTCGCCACCGGTGAGCGCTGCCCGTACCGCGGCTTCACGGCCGAGGAAAGCTTCCAAAGCAGGAGACACTGGCACTTGCGCCAGGTTCACCTGCAATGCCACACCGGATGCCTTGGCGATATGCCCGCAGTCGGCGAGCAACCCATCGGAGATATCCAGCGCCGCCGTGGCCCGGCCACGCAACAGCGCACCGAGGGTGAGTTGCGGCATCGGTGACCAGTAATGGGCCAACAGTGGCTCGGCCTGCGCCGCCGGCGCCTCGCGCTCACCCAGCACCAACGGCAATGCACCGGCGGCCTTGCCCAGCGAACCACCGACACACAGCAGGTCGCCAGGCCTTGCACCGCTGCGGCGCAAGGCCTGGCCAGCCGGCACACGACCGAACACGGTCACGGTAATGCTCAGCGGGCCGCGCGTGGTGTCACCACCGATCAGGCTCATGCGGCAACGCTGGGCCATGCGGCTGAGGCCGTCGGCAAAAGCCGCCAGCCAGTCAGGGCCGACGTCAGACAGGGTCAGGGCGAGGGTAAAGCCGATTGCCGTCGCGCCCATGGCCGCCAGGTCACTGGCCGCCACGGCCAACGAGCGCTGGCCAAGCAACAGCGGATCGCAAACATCAGGAAAGTGCACCCCGGCGACCAGGGTGTCGGTCGACACCGCCAGTTGCTCACCGGGGGGAAGATCCAGCAGGGCACAGTCGTCGCCAATACCCAGGGCCACGCCCTCGCCGCCTTGCGCACAGGGCGCGGCGGCGAAGTAATGGTTGATCAGCTCGAACTCACCCATGGCCAGGCAGCGCCAGGATCAGCGCTTGTTCGCCTTGACTTCTGCTTCACGCAGGGCCGGGGCGAGCTTGTCCAGCACGCCGTTGACGAACTTGTGGCCGTCGGTGGCACCGAAGACCTTGGCCAGCTCCACACCTTCGTTGATCACCACGCGGTACGGAACGTCGACGCGCTTGATCAGTTCCCAGGTGGACAGGCGCAGCACGGCCAGCTCGACCGGGTCGAGCTCTTCCAGTGCGATGGCCATGCAAGGCACCAATGCCTTGTCAATTTCGCCTTTGATTGCCGGAACCCCATGCAGGATCTCGCGGAAATAGGCACCGTCGACATCGGTGAAATCGTTATCGACCCGGAACTGCGCTTCGATCTCGTTCAGCGAATGCTGGGCCATGTGCCACTGATAGAGGGCCTGGGTCGCGAGCTTGCGGGCTTCGCGGCGCTTGGCGCTCTTGGAGGGCTTGCCGGCATCCGCAGGTTTTGGATCGCGCGGGTTGAAACGATCGCTTTCGTCGCTAATCACTTGGCCTCCAACTGCGCCAGCAGGCTGACCATTTCCAGTGCGGACAGGGCAGCTTCAGCACCTTTGTTGCCGGCTTTGGTGCCGGAACGCTCGATGGCTTGCTCGATGGAGTCGACGGTCAGTACGCCGAAGGCCACCGGAACACCGAACTCCATGGACACCTGGGCCAGGCCTTTGGTGCATTCGCCCGCCACGTATTCGAAGTGCGGGGTACCACCACGGATCACGGCGCCCAGGGCGATGATCGCGTCGTAGGCGCCTTGCTGGGCGACCTTCTGTGCTACCAGCGGGATTTCGAATGCACCCGGGGCACGAATGATGGTGATGTCGCTTTCGCTGACACCGTGGCGAACCAGGGCGTCAACGGCACCGCTTACCAGGCTTTCGACGACGAAGCTGTTGAAGCGGCCAACCACCAAAGCATAGCGACCTTTGGGGGCGATGAAGGTACCTTCGATGGTCTTCAGGGTCATTCCGATATTCTCATCTTCAAGAGCGAGGCCGCATACAAGCGGCCTCGACAGGGGTCTGGACTCGAGCAGAGGGCGTCAATGCCGCCTCAAGTCACTCGGAGGGCACGTATTCTACAACTTCCAGATCGAATCCGGATATCGCGTTGAACTTCATCGGCGAACTCATCAGGCGCATCTTGCGCACACCTAGGTCGCGCAGGATCTGCGAACCGGCACCCACGGTGCTGTAAGTGGTCGGCGCCTTGGTCGGCGCATCGCCCGCGCTTTCGCGGATGTGCGCCAGCAGCACGTCGCCGTCCAGCGGGTGGCCCAGCAGCAAGACCACGCCGCTGCCGGCCTCGGCCACGGCAGCCATGGCCGCGCGCAGGCTCCAGCGGCCCGGTTGCTTGACCAGCAGCAGGTCGCGCAGCGGGTCCATGTTGTGTACCCGCACCAGGGTCGGCTCTTCGGCGCAGATCTTGCCCAGGGTCAGGGCCATGTGCACGTCGCCTTCGACCGCGTCGCGGTAGGTGACCAGGTTGAACTCACCCAGCTCACTCTCCACCGGTTGCTCGGAAACGCGCTGCACGGTGCGCTCATGGATCATGCGGTAGTGAATCAGGTCGGCGATGGTGCCGATCTTCAGGCCGTGCTCGGCGGCGAACACTTCCAGCTCGGCGCGGCGCGACATGGTGCCGTCGTCGTTCATCACTTCGCAGATCACGCCGCTTGGCTCGAAACCGGCCATGCGCGCCAGGTCGCAGGCGGCTTCGGTGTGGCCGGCGCGGGCCAGGGTGCCACCTGGCTGGGCCATCAGCGGGAAGATGTGGCCAGGGCTGACGATGTCTTCGGCCTTGGCATCCTTGGCGGCGGCGGCCTGCACGGTGCGGGCGCGGTCAGCGGCGGAAATACCGGTGGTAACGCCTTCGGCGGCTTCGATCGACACGGTGAACTTGGTGCCGAAGCCCGAGCCGTTGCGCGGCGCCATCAGCGGCAGCTTCAGCGTTTCGCAACGCTCGCGGGTCATCGGCATGCAGATCAGGCCACGGGCGTGCTTGGCCATGAAGTTGATGTGCTCGGGCAGGCAGCATTCGGCTGCCATGATGATGTCGCCTTCGTTCTCGCGGTCTTCGTCATCCATGAGGATGACCATTTTGCCCTGGCGGATGTCTTCGACCAGTTCTTCGATGCTGTTGAGCGCCACGCGGCACCCCCTTCTCAATCAGGATTTCAAGAAGCCGTTGGCGGCCAGGAAGCTTTCGGTAATGCCACTGCCCTTGCTCGGCTCGGCAGCCTTGTCACCCAGCAGCAAACGCTCCAGGTAACGGGCCAGCAGGTCGACCTCAAGGTTTACCCGACGCCCTGCACGGTAGTCGGCCATGATGGTTTCGGACAGGGTGTGCGGGACAATGGTCAGCTCGAACTCGGCGCCATTGACCTCATTGACCGTCAGGCTGGTGCCGTCGACGGTGATCGAACCCTTGTGGGCGATGTACTTGGCCAGTTCCTTCGGTGCACGCACGCGGAACTGGATGGCGCGGGCGTTATCGCTGCGCGAAATGATTTCGCCGACCCCGTCGACGTGGCCGCTGACCAGGTGCCCACCCAGGCGGGTGGTGGGGGTCAGGGCCTTTTCCAGGTTGACCTTGCTACCGCTCTTGAGGTCGATGAAAGCGGTGCGCTTGAGGGTTTCGACGCTGACGTCGGCCCAGAAGCCGTCGCCCGGCAGCTCCACGGCGGTCAGGCACACGCCGTTGACGGCGATGCTGTCGCCGAGCTTGACGTCACCCAGGTCGAGCTTGCCGGTTTCGACGTAGACGCGCACGTCGCCGCCCTTTGGGGTGAGGCTGCGGATGGTGCCGATGGATTCGATGATGCCGGTGAACATGGGGTCTTCCTCAAAAACGGTTTGCGCGGGGCAAGCCAGGCATTATACGCCGGGCGCCGGCAGGGGGATGGCTGTGACCCGCCAGTCATCGCCCACTGCGCGCATTTCGGTAATTCTCAGCCGGGGTGCTTCGCTCATCTTGTCCAACGGCCAATCCAGCAGCGGCCGGGCTTGGGAGCCAAGGAAAGTACCGGCGACGAACAACTGGTACTCGTCGACCAACCCTTGCCGGGCAAAGGCGCCGACCAGGCCGGCACCAGCCTCCAGTAGGATTTCGTTGACGCCTCGGGCCGCCAGGGCTTGCAGCAGCGCTGGCAAGTCGACCTGGCCATTGTCGCCCGGCAAGCTGAGCAACTCATGGCCGGCAGCGGCATAACGCGGGTCGTCTGCGACAGCAGTCACCACCAGTGCCGGGCCGGCCTGGAAGAACGGCGCATCCAGCGGCAAGCGCAGGCGGCCATCGACCAGCACCCGCAGCGGTGTGCGACTGAGGGCCAGAGCGGCGGTTTCGGCATCCAGGCCGAGCTCGGCACCACGTACCGTCATGCGTGCGTTATCGGCCAGCACACTGGTGGCGCTGGTCAGCACCACGCTGGAACGGGCGCGCAAGCGCTGCACCGCGCAACGGGCGGCCGGGCCGGTGATCCACTGGCTTTCACCACTGGCCATGGCGGTGCGGCCGTCCAGGCTCATGGCCAACTTGGCGCGGACGAACGGCAGGCCGTGTTCCATGCGTTTGAGGAAGCCCGGGTTGAGCGCACGGGCCTCGGCTTCGAGCACGCCGCTGGCCACTTCAATGCCGGCTTCGGCCAGGCGCCGCAGGCCTTGCCCTGCCACTTGCGGGTTAGGGTCCTGCATGGCCGCCACCACCCGCGCCACACCGGCCTTCACCAGGGCTTCGGCGCACGGCGGCGTACGACCATGATGGCTGCACGGCTCCAGGGTGACGTAGGCACAGGCGCCACGGGCGCGCTCACCGGCCTGGCGCAAGGCATGCACTTCGGCATGCGGCTCGCCGGCACGCACGTGCCAACCTTCGCCGACCACTTCGCCATCGCGCACGATCACGCAGCCTACGCGCGGGTTCGGGTGGGTGGTGTACAGGCCTTTGCGCGCCAGCTCCAGCGCGCGGGCCATGTAGTGGGCGTCGAGGATGGCAGCTTGGCTGGGCATGTTCACTCTTTAGCTGGCTCACGGGCCAGGCGGTCGATTTCTTCACGGAACTCGTCGAGGTCCTGGAAGCGTCGGTACACCGAGGCAAAGCGGATATAGGCCACTTCATCGAGCTTGCGCAGCTCGGCCATGACCATTTCACCAACCACCAGCGATTTGACTTCGCGTTCGCCGGTAGCGCGCAGCCGGCTCTTGATGTGCGCCAGCGCGGCTTCCAGGCGCTCGACGCTGACCGGGCGCTTTTCCAGCGCCCGCTGCATGCCCGCACGCAGCTTTTCTTCGTCGAAGGGTTGGCGCGTGCCGTCCTGCTTGATCAGCCGGGGCAACACCAGTTCGGCAGTTTCGAAGGTGGTGAAGCGTTCGCCACAGGCCACGCATTCGCGGCGGCGGCGCACCTGCTCGCCCTCGGCGACGAGGCGAGAGTCGATGACCTTGGTGTCGTTGGCACCGCAAAAGGGACAGTGCATGGTGGCAGGCAACAAAAAAAGGGAGGGCCATGGTAGCGCATTGCACTGGCAAGACAAGCCAAAGGGGTTAACATCCATGGGAAATCTGCCCGTGAAGGACTACCCCATGCACTACCGAGCGCTCGTCGTGCTGTGCTGCGCCGCCCTGCTCGCCGCCTGCGGCAGCGACAGGCCAAAGACCGACAACCTCCCAGCGCCCGCGCCCGCCCGCTCGGCCAAGCCGGCCGAAGTACTGGGCCCACTGCCGGCCTACCAGCGCGAGCTGAGCGGCACCTTGCTGGAAATCCCGGCCGGGGCCGACGTGGAGCTGGCTTTGCTGGTCATCGACGAACGTGACCGCCCGCAACGTCTGCTGGCCAGCAGCAACCTGACCGGTACCGGCCAGGCCCTGCCCTATCACCTGCGCTTCAACCCCGAAGCCTTCCCGGCCGGTGCCCGGGTCGAGCTGCGTGGCCGCGCCAGCAGCTCCGGCCAACTGATCATGCACCTGCCCCCCGTGCGCATTACCCAGGCCCAAACCCAGGCCACCGGCCCGCTGCGTTTCGAGAAGGCACCGTAAGTGGAACCGCTGGCCCTGCAACAGGCTCTCAGCGGCCTGATAGGCGAAGCGCGCCTGGTCGTCAGCGAACTGCCCGGCTGCGACCTTAAGCTGTGGCTGATCGATGACCAGAACATGGACCGGGCCTTCAGCAGCGAAGAAACCCGACGCATTCTGGAAGAGCCACCCTACTGGAGCTTTTGCTGGGCCAGCGGCCTGGCCATGGCCCGCTACCTGGCCGAGCGCCCAGAATGGGTGGCGGGCAAACGCGTGCTGGACTTCGGCGCCGGGTCGGGTATCGCCGGCATTGCCGCAGCACGCGCTGGCGCGCTGGAAGTGGTGGCGTGCGACCTCGACCCGCTGGCCCTCGACGCCTGCCGCGCGAATGCCGCGCTGAACGAAGTCGAACTGAGCTACAGCAGTGATTTCTTCGCCGAAGCCGACCGTTTCGACCTGATCCTGGTTGCCGACGTGCTGTACGACCGCGCCAACCTGCCACTGCTGGATGCCTTCCTTGGCCGCGGTCGCCAGGCCCTGGTGGCCGACTCACGGGTACGCGATTTCAGCCACCCGTTGTACCGGCAGTTGGGCGTGCTCGAAGCACTGACCCTGCCAGACCTGGCCGAGCCACACGAATTCCGCCGGGTCAGCCTGTACCACGCCAGCCGCGACGCCTTATAGTGGAGCCATTCACGAGTTTGCGAGAGTCGCAATGAGCCAAGACACGCCGTACATTTTCGACGCCACCGATGCCACCTTCCAGCAGCTGGTGATCGAGAACTCCTTCCACAAGCCGGTGCTGGTGGACTTCTGGGCCGAATGGTGCGCGCCATGCAAGGCGCTGATGCCGTTGCTGGCCAAGATCGCCGAGGGTTACCAGGGCGAGCTGCTGCTGGCCAAGATCAACTGCGATGTGGAGCAACAGGTGGTTGCCCAGTTCGGCATCCGCAGCCTGCCGACCGTGGTGCTGTTCAAGGACGGCCAGCCGGTGGACGGTTTCGCCGGGGCACAGCCGGAGTCGGCGATTCGCGCCATGCTAGAGCCGCATGTGCAAATGCCCGCCGCACCCGCCGCGTCGCCGCTGGAGCAAGCCAAGGCACTGTTTGCCGAAAGCCGCTTCGCCGAAGCAGAAGCACTGTTGCAGACGCTGCTGGGTGAGGACAACAGCAATGCCGAGGCGCTGATCCTGTATGCCCGCTGTCTGGCCGAACGGGGTGAGCTGGGCGAGGCCCAGGTGGTATTGGATGCGGTCAAGACTGACGAACATAAAGCTGCACTGGCCGGCGCCAAAGCCCAGCTGACCTTCCTGCGCCAGGCAGAAAGCCTGCCGGAAGTGGCTGACCTGAAAAGCCGCCTGGCGCAGAACCCACAGGATGACGAGGCGGCTTATCAGCTGAGTATCCAGCAACTGGCGCGTCAGCAGTATGAGGCGGCGCTGGATGGGCTGCTGAAGCTGTTCCAGCGTAACCGTGCCTATGAGAACGGGCTGCCGCAGAAGGCGATGCTGCAGGTGTTCGAATTGCTGGGGAGCGATCATCCGCTGGTGGGCGTCTATCGCCGCCGCCTGTCTTCTGCCATGTTCTGAACTGTAAAAGCCCCGGCAATATGCTTTACAACCCTTGTATTGCCGGGGCAAGCACTAATGTTCCTGCCTGAGGTCGATGAATTCATCTACTGACATGAAAGGCACGGGTATGATAATCACGGCCCAGAACCAGTCCTGATCATTATTCTCTATTGCCAGCAACACGGAATACCGAGTGAAGATACCGGGTGTAAATACACCCTCCTGGGTGACCCGACCATCACCCACCAGTCTGTGCCACGTGATATTTTCGGGGGCAATCGGATGATCCGTACCATCCTTCTTTGTCCGCCATAGATTAAGCTTCAGCTTGGCCCCGCTTTTCTCCAGTTCGAAATAATTCGTTTGCCTCCATTTTTTCACCACCAACGTTGATACAAGCAGCGACCCCTCGGGCCCGGCACGAACACGATCAATGGTGACCGGAAGCTCCGTACTTGAGCGTCTGACGGGCGGTTCACGGGAGTCAGCATTTAGATTGCGCTCAACATCCGGCACAGCGGGCGGCACGTAATCACAGCTGGAGCCTGCAGGTTTTAATCCGCCTAGACCAACGCCTTCGAAGACCCACTCAAACTGCTCTTCGGTGTTAGCCTTCCGCCTTAGTGCCACTGCGTCACCTCCGCTATAGACTAAGCTCACCAACGGATCAACTCGCCCAGTCCAAGCCTCCTGAGTCTCCTGAGTCTCCTGAGTCTCCTGAGCATCCGAAGCGGATGAACTCGGCGGCCGTTGAAACTTACCTTCATAAATATAGGATTCTCCAATTTCCGTGAGCCCCGCACCTATTACCCTGCCACGCGGAAACACAAGAGTAGCCAAACTTGCAAAGTCACTATTTCTATAGCCCTCCGCCGGAAGGGAGTTACCGTCAATGAAGGCACTGACGGCTAACCACGGATCGTCATACTGCGCCCCATTGGATAAAATATTTTCATCGGCACGTACTGCTGGAAATGTCCCATCACTGTCAGTGGCATACGCGATGTAGAGAATATCAAGTTTTGAACCGACTACCTTACGCGGACTGAAACGCAGCGCACGCATAAGCCACTCGCTGCCGGGTTCAGGAAAAACATCATTGAGCATAATGACCCGATCTGCATCAGGCAGCTCATTGAAGCGTATTCTGAAAGGGAGGGCAGCTTCCTCATCTCGCAGCGTGGACGCTAGGTAACCAAACGCACAGCCTGATAATTCTTTTACCTGCAGACAAACGGGCGCCCCCGGAGAGTAAACGCCCCTACAGTCTTCAAAAAGCACACTACTGAACAGCATCAAACGTTCATTAACTAACTGAGCGGAAATCTCTTGTACATCCAACTTCTTGTAACCCAACTTCCTTTCAAGAACATAGCTTGCATAGGAGAATAACCTCCTCGCCACTGTAATACTCGAAGACGCCCCGTCTTCGGGAAATATCAACAGCGGCTTGCCAAACTCACACTTAATATTCCGAGAAACACTTGACGTCTTGCTAGAAAAAAAATCAAGCTTTTCCGTGCCCTGATCTGGCTGACTACTATATCGACGTTCTAATTCAGCATTGAGCAGTACGGGATCGAACCTCAAATGCGCGCGCCAACCATTCATGTTATAGGTAGCGCTATTGCCCTCATTTGACTCAGCCATTTGACACCTCCGCCAGTCGAGTTCAGCCTTCAACAGGCTAACCTTCATGCCTGAAACGTCAACTATCAAAAATGCCAGGTCCTGCCTTAAACGGCTGGTCGAATTTTGCTTGCGCACATTGCATAGACACTAATGCAACCGCTACTACTCTCAATAGGAACGCCCCGTTCACTGGGTCGTTTCAATCTTCCTTCCATAGGTAAATAGATGAAGTTTCTCCTGCTTTGACCAGCACATTTGGACTATGCCTCAGTCGCACCATCAAACGCTTACCGCCCGAGGTACTTCCAACCAGTTGCTCAAGTCGATCCAACAATTCCGGCCCGTTCATCTGCCCCGCCTGGCGCAGCACCTCACGCGCTGCCGTCCACTGCCCGTCATCCTGGCGCGGGCTAGCCGGCGTGGCAATCGATGCGCCTTCGGCGACAACAGGCACTTCCAGCTGCCGGCCCAGCTGCGCCCACTCTGCCGGCTCAAGCTCGATGGTCAGGTCCACCGGCCAGTCACCAATCTGTCCACGAATTCTCACAATGCTTTCCTTGAACGCAGGTCAATAGGGCCATGCTACATCAACGTGAAACCTGCGCCACGCAGACTGGCGGCATAGAGAAAAATTGTTATAACATTGCCAAACAATTCCCAACCCGCTCCTGGAGTCGTCCATGCGTAGCCTGTTGCTCGCCCTGCCCTTCGCGTTACTGCCCCTGGCCGCTGCCCATGCCCACGATGATCATGACCATGCCCACGGCACGCTCGGTGCCCACGAGCACGGCGTGGCCAAGCTCAATGCCGTGCTCGACGGCACTACCCTGGAGCTGGAGCTGGATAGCCCGGCGATGAACCTGGTCGGCTTCGAGCACAGCGCCAGCAGCGACGCCGACAAGGCCAAGGTCGCCGCCGTGCGCCAGCAGCTCGAGCAACCACTCAAACTGTTCGGCCTTCCTGCTGCCGCAGGCTGCAAGGAAGACCAGCAGGAACTGGAAAGCCCGCTGTTCGGTGACGCGCCAAAAGCCGACGACGACGGTGATGAGCACGAGCATGGCCACCAGCACAGCGACATCGGTGCCCATTACCAACTGACCTGCGCCAACCCCGACAAACTGACACAGGTGGACCTGGCGCCGCTGTTCAAGGCCTTCCCGGCCACCCAGAAAATCAACGTGCAACTGATCGGCCCCAACGGCCAGAAAGGCGTGGAAACCACGCCGGCCAAGGCAGTGGTCGCCTTCTGAATGAGCCAGCCGTTGATCGAACTGCATGACTTGGTGTTCGCCTGGCCAGGTCAGCCACCGCTACTGGATATTCCGGCATTTCACCTGGACGCGGGTGAAGCCCTGTTCCTCAAGGGCCCCAGCGGCAGTGGCAAAACCACCTTGCTGGGCCTGCTGGGCGGCGTGAACGTGCCGGCCCAGGGCCACATCCAACTGCTCGGCCAGGACCTCGGCAGCCTGGGCCAGGGCGCCCGTGACCGCTTTCGAGTCGATCACACGGGGTACATCTTTCAGCAGTTCAACCTGCTGCCGTTCCTGTCCGTGCGTGAAAACGTCGAGCTGCCTTGCCGCTTCTCAGGCAGCCGCAGGGCCCGTGCCGAGCAGCGCCATGGCAGTGTCGACCAGGCGGCCAGCACGCTGCTGGCCCACCTGGGCCTGGACGACCCCGCCCTGCTCGCTCGCCGCGCCGACAGCCTGTCGATCGGCCAACAGCAGCGGGTCGCCGCCGCCCGCGCCCTGATCGGCCAGCCCGAGCTGGTGATTGCCGACGAACCCACCTCGGCACTGGATGCCGACACCCGCGAAGCGTTCATCCGCCTGCTGTTCGATGAGTGTCGCGCCGCCGGTGCCAGCTTGTTGTTCGTCAGCCACGACCAAAGCCTTGCACCGCTGTTCGACCGCCACCTTTCCCTGGCCGACCTCAACCGCGCCGCCAAGCCCCGGGAGGCCTGATGTACCTGCTCCGCCTTGCCCTGGCCAGCCTGGCCAACCGCCGTTTCACCGCGTTTCTGACCGCTTTTGCCATCGCGCTGTCTGTGTGCCTGCTACTGGCCGTGGAGCGAGTCCGTACCGAGGCCCGCGCCAGCTTTGCCAGCACCATCAGCGGTACCGACTTGATTGTCGGTGCCCGCTCCGGCTCGGTGAACCTGCTGCTGTATTCGGTGTTCCGCATTGGCAACGCCACCAACAACATCCGCTGGGACAGCTTCCAGCACTATGCACAGGACCCGCGAGTGAAGTGGGCAATCCCTATTTCGCTGGGCGATTCGCATCGCGGCTACAGAGTGATGGGCACCACGACGGATTACTTCAGCCATTACCAGTACGGCCGCCGCCAGCATCTGGAACTGAGCCAGGGGCGTGAGTTCGCCAACGACCCGTTTGAGGTGGTGCTCGGCGCCGAAGTGGCCGAAGCGTTGCACTACACGCTGGGTGACAAGCTGGTACTGGCCCACGGCGTGGCCGCCATCAGCCTGGTCAAGCACGACGACAAACCGTTCACCGTGGTCGGTGTGCTCAAACGCACCGGCACCCCCGTCGACCGCACCCTGCATATCAGCCTGGGTGGCATGGAGGCGATCCATATCGACTGGCACAACGGCGTACCCGCCCGTGGCGCCGGGCGCATCAGCGCCGAACAGGCACGGACGATGGACCTGCAACCTGCCGCCATTACCGCATTCATGCTTGGCCTGAACAGCAAGATCGCGACCTTCAGCCTGCAGCGGGAGATCAACGAATACCGCAACGAGCCGCTACTCGCGATCTTGCCCGGGGTGGCCCTGCAAGAACTGTGGAGCCTGATGGGCACGGCGGAACAAGCGTTGTTCGTGGTGTCGTTGTTCGTGGTGCTGACCGGCTTGATTGGCATGCTCACAGCAATTCTTACCAGCCTCAACGAGCGCCGCCGGGAGATGGCGATCTTGCGCTCGGTCGGTGCCAGGCCTTGGCATATCGCGGGGCTGCTGGTGCTGGAGGCACTGTCACTGGCGGCAGTCGGGATCGTGGCCGGGCTTGGCTTACTGTATGCGGGGATCGCCCTGGCGCAGGGGTACGTGCAGGCCAACTATGGTTTGTATTTGCCGCTGGCCCTGCCGAGCACTCATGAATGGACCTTGCTGGCTATTATCCTGGGGGCTGCGTTGCTGATGGGCAGCGTGCCGGCGTGGCGGGCCTACCGACAGTCGCTGGCCGATGGGTTGTCCATTCACCTCTGAGTGCGCGTAATGATCAAACACCTCACCGCCTCCTTCGCGGGCGCGCCCGCTCCCACAGTGAGCCCCACAGGCTTCGAGCTTTACGCAGGACCTGTGGGAGCGGGCAAGCCCGCGAAGAGGCCGGCAATGCTTGCGCTGCTGGCCCTGCTGTTGCTGATTGCGATGCCGCTATGGGCCGCCGAACCCAAAGAGCTGGACTGGCCCGCCCTGATTCCCGAAGGCGCCCCTGTCATCCCGCCACAACTGGCACCGCTGCACGACATGTCACAGCTCAGCAATGCCCTGTCCGCCGAGTCCGCACCGCCCGCGCGACAGCAGGCGCCCGATGCGCCGGTGGTAAAAAGCCTGGACGGCCAGCAGGTCAAACTGCCCGGCTACATCGTGCCGCTGGAAGTCAGCGAAGAAGGCCGCACCACCGAATTCCTGCTGGTCCCTTACTACGGTGCATGCATCCATGTGCCACCCCCACCGTCGAACCAGATCGTGCACATTTTCAGCGAGATGGGCGTGCGCGTCGAAGACCTCTACCAGCCCTACTGGATCGAGGGGAAGATGCAAGTTAGAGCCTCCAGCAGCGAACTGGCCGACGCCGGCTATCAAATGGAGGCCGAAAAAATTTACGCATATGAGCTGAGATGAGAACTGTTTCGAATTCGTGAAGACGCTTCTTTGAGCTGGGTCAAACTTTCTGTTTAACCAGCTCCGTACCATTGGACTACTCGATTAATAACGTCCTTTGGGAGCTTCCATGAACAAGTCCTTGCTCGGCGCCGCCCTCGCGGCCCTGGCGCTCGCAGCCCCTGTTGCCCACGCCCACCAGGCAGGCGATGTCATCGTCCGTGCCGGCGCCATCACCACCGCCCCCAACGAAAGCAGCGGCGACCTGAAATTCGATGGCAACAAGGTTTCGGGCACCAAGGCGACCCTGGACAGCGACACCCAACTGGGCCTGACCTTCGCCTACATGCTCACCGACCACATTGGCCTGGAGCTGCTGGCAGCCACCCCGTTCAAGCACACCGTCGGCGTGAAGGGCCTGGGTGGCGGCCTGGACGGCAAGCTGGCCGACATCAAGCAACTGCCACCGACCCTGTCGCTGCAGTACTACCCGATGGAACCGAACTCCAAGTTCCAGCCCTATGCCGGCGTGGGTATCAACTACACCCTGTTCTTCGATGAAGACCTCAGCAGCGCCCGCAAGCAGCAAGGCTTCAGCAACCTGAAGCTGCAGGACTCGATCGGGATCGCCGGCCAGTTGGGCATGGACTACATGATCACCGACAACCTGCTGGTCAACGCCTCGGTCTGGTACGTCGACATCGACACCAAGGCCAGCGTCAACGGCCCGACCGCCCTGGGCTACAGCAAGACCAAGGTCGACGTCGAAGTCGATCCGTGGGTGTACATGGTCGGCCTTGGCTACAAGTTCTGACCTGAACACGGCAGGGCGGCTTCAGCCGCCCTCGCACGCTGTAGCCATAGCCAGTAGCCCAGCGCTACCGCGCTGATGGCCATGCCAAGCCCGCACACCGCGACCCAGCCCCAATGGGCAAACACCCAGGCTGCCGATACCGCCCCCAGCCCGCTGCCAAGCGAATAGCAACACATGTAGGCACCGATCAACCGGCTGGCCATCGCGCCACGCCCGGCCAGCAACAGGCTCTGGTTGGTGACATGCACCGCCTGCACGGCGAAGTCCAGCATCAGCACCCCCAGCACGAAGGCCATCAGTGAATGCCCGACAAACGCCGTGGGCAACCACGACAGCGTCAGCAAGGCCAGCGCCAACCCAGTGGTGCGCTCACCCTGCCCCTGGTCAGCCAGACGACCGGCACGCGAAGCTGCCAACGTACCCGCGACACCTGCCAGGCCGAACAGGCCGATTTCGGTATGGCTCAGCGCCAACGGCGCAGCACTGAGCGGCATGACCATGGCACTCCATAGCACGCTGAACGCGGCGAAGATCAACACACCAAACGTGCCACGCTGGCGCAGCAACCTGTCGTGCCGGTACAGGTTGAACTGGGACACAATCAGCGCCCGGTAGCCAGACCGATGCGTGGCCGGTTGCACCGAGGGCAAGTTGCGCCATATCACCAGCGCCAGCAGTATCAAGACGCCGGCGGCCACCCAGTACACGCTGCGCCAACCGGCCAGGTCGGCCAGCCCGCCCGAGACCAGGCGCGCCAGCAGAATGCCCAACACCACACCACTGGTAACGGTGCCTACCGCCTGCCCTTGCTGGTCCGGTGAGGCCAGGCTCGCGGCATGCGCCACCATTACCTGCACCATCACGGCCATCAACCCGGTGACGGCCAACGCCAACAGCAGCATTGCCCAACTCTGCGACATGCCGACGCCGATCAGCGCCAGCGCCGAGAACAGCAACTGGCCAAGCAACAGGCGCTTGCGATCGACCAAGTCCCCCAGTGGCACGAGCAGTAGCAGCCCCAGGGCGTAGCCCGCCTGGGTCGCGCCAACTACCCAGCCAATCTGCTGCTGCCCCACCCCCAGCTCGGCTGCCATCGACTCAAGCAAAGGCTGAGCGAAGTACACCGTCGCGACGGCCATGGCGCTGGTAATGGCAAGTAACAGGGTTATCCAGCGTGTCAGTGAAGGAGCCATCGGAGCGATCTCGTCAAACTGGTTTCTATTTGAAACCACATACTGGCTATTTAGCAAATGTAGTTTTAATCTGCAACCAGACGATCAAAACAGGTTTGCCCCATGCTCGATGAACACAATGCGCAGTGCCCCGTAGCCCGGGCATTGGAGGTGCTGGGTGACCGTTGGGCGCTGATGATCCTGCGCGATGCCTTTGACGGCCTGCGCCGGTTCAGTGAGTTTCACAAGAACCTGGGGCTGGCGAAGAACATCCTCGCCTCGCGGCTCAAGCTACTGGTGGAAAGCGAGTTGCTGGCTTTGCAGCCGGCATCGGATGGCAGTGCCTACAAGGAATATGTGCTGACCGAGAAAGGGCGGTCGGTGTTTCCAGTGGTAGTTGGCTTGAGGCAATGGGGAGAGCGGTTTCTGTTCGAGGCGGGTGAGGCGCGTTCGGAATTGGTGGAAGGTGCTACCGGGCAGGCACTTGAGACGTTGCAGGTGCGTGGCCAGGATGGGCGGGTTTTGCATGCCGAGGACTGCCAGCGCAGAAGGGTGCGCCATGAGTGATTTTGGGGCTGCTGCGCAGCCCCTGGGTTTCAGCCCTTGCCCAGAAGCCGCGCCAGGCCCTCGACCATCGGCGTCACCTGGGCGAACTTGAACCGCGCCAGCAACCGCTGATTATCCGCCCGCGAATGGCGAATATCCCCCGAACGGGCCGCGACATAGCTGACCGCTGGCAAGCTCCCTACCACTTTTTCCAACGCAGCCAGCAACTGGTTCAGCGAAGTCGCCTGGTTGAGGCCGATGTTCACCGCCCCCTCCTCGACCTGCGGCTGCTCCAATGCTTGCACCATCACCTGCACCAGATCACCCACGTAGAGGAAGTCGCGAGTCTGCTCGCCGTCGCCAAACACCGTGATCGGCAAGCCCTGCACAGCGCGCTCGCAGAAAATGCTGATCACGCCGGAATACGGTGAGGACGGGTCCTGGCGAGGCCCGAAAATATTGAAGAAACGGAACACCACCGGTTCCAGACCATGCTGGCGACGGTAGAAGTCCAGGTATTGCTCACTGGCCAGTTTATCCACGGCATAGGGGGTCAGCGGCGCCTTGGGGGTATCCTCGGCAATCGACTCGCCCTCGCCATTGTTGCCATACACCGCCGCACTGGAAGCGAACAGCACCCGACGCACGCCGTGCACGCGCATGGCTTCGCAGACATTGAGAGTGCCGATGAAGTTGCTTTGATGTGTGCGTACCGGGTCCTCGACCGAGGCCTGCACCGAGGCCACCGCCGCCAGGTGCACCACAGCACGGCAGCCAGCCGCAGCCTGTGTGACCAACCCGGCATCGGCAACATCGCCTTCGATCAGTTCCAGCCGTGGGTGGTCGACCTGCAGGTTGCTCCTGCGGCCCGTGGAGAAGTCGTCGAGAATGCGTACGGCGTAGCCTTTGTCCAACAACGCATCGCACAGGTGGGAGCCAATGAAGCCGGCACCGCCGGTGATCAGGATGGGGGCGTCAGCCATGGCGGTAGAACCGGTCCAGTAGAGGCGGCAAGCCTGCGCGCCAGGCGCGCGGCTTGATACCAAATGTATGAAGGATTTTCTTGCAGGCCAGTACCGCATGTTGCGGCTCTTCGCTGGCATCCGGGCGCGCGGCATGGGCCTGCGGTGTGGGGGCCTGTACGGCCAGCTGGCGGTGCTGGCCGGCTTCGCTGAGAATCGCCTGGCCCAGCGCCAGCGGTGTGGTCGCCTCGTTGCCGGCGTAATGGTAGGTGCCCCACAGCGGCGCATTGCAATCGAGCTGCTTGATCACCGACAGGATCACCCGGGCAGCATCGTCGACCGGCGTCGGGTTGCCACGTCGATCATCGGCCAATAGCAGCTCCTGTGGTTGCTCGGCACGGGTCAGGAAGCGGCCCAACGAGCCGTCGATGCTTTCGTCAAGCAACCAGCCAAAGCGCAGCAGCACATGCTGTGGGCAGGCCGCACGCACGCTCTGCTCGATGCGCCACAAGGCCTGGCCACGCAGGCCCAGCGGCACGGGCTCGTCCTTTTCGCTGTAGGCCGTGGCCCGCGAACCATCGAACACTCGGTAGCTGGAAGGTTGCACCAGGGTGATCTGGTGGTGCTGACACAACTCTGCCAGCCGCTCCACCGCCCGCTCTTGTTGAGCCAGGCGCTGCTCGCTGACCGACTCGGCCTGGAACCAGTCGAAGTAATAGGCCAGGTTGACCAGGGCGTCGGGGCGGTGATCGTCGAGCAACTGAGTGAGGCTGGCCGGCGTCCAGCCGTTCTCGGGCGGGCGCGGCGCCAGGAATGCGATGTCCTCCTCGGCCCCAAGACGAATCAGCGCTTGCCCGAGGGCATTGCCACCACCCAACAGCATTAGGCGCATACGCATAGAGTCAGCAGATCCGGAGAGGTTGATGAAGGAAAGGGGTCATTTTGCGGTTTCCGTTGCGGGAAGTCCAACATCGGGCCCGTCTATGCTCTAGGGAGTGCTGTTTTCGAACTTTCAAAGCTCAAGATCACAGCGCGCCAATGGCTCAACGCGTTATTCTAGAGGGCACCATGCACTTGCAAACGGAATCTTCTCAGCGCCTGAAGTGGCAGTTTGACGAACGCGCCCCAGGTAAAGAACTGTTCATCGACGAAGTGTTTGGAAACTACCGGCAACAGGCCAGATGGCTGGTAGCCGATGTTGAGCGCGCAGCGCCGGTTTTCGTCTTGGGCGGCGCGCGCTCCGACTTTACCCGGCTCAACCCCCTGCTCTATCGCTTGCAAGCGGCAGGCATTGGTTCGCTCACTGCTAATCTTTCAGGCCATAGCCTCGCCAGTGAACCAGGCGCTGTGTCGCCTTCACTGGCGACGAACCTTGATGAAGCACGGCGCTTCCACGCGCACATCTCATCTCGCTGTCGAACGGTAATAGGCCACAGCCTGGGCGCGGCAATAGCGCTGAAACTTGCAGCTCAATTGCCGCAATTGAACAGCATCGTACTGATCTGCCCGGCAGTCTATCCAGACCCCGCTCACCAGGCGCCGTTCGGCCCGGCATTCACAGCCGCGATCAGAAACCCCTACGGTTTTCTCGATTGCGACAGTTATGCCTTCCTCAAGCGGTTCCAAGGCAGGGTTCTGATGGTGATTGGCGAATATGACGGGCTCAATTCACAACGATTCGGCAAGGTACCGGGCACCAGTGTAGGTAGCCTGTGGCTGGCCGGCGCCGAACGCTACAGCCCGATCCCCGAAGAAGTTACCCAGGCGTTGATGCAATCAGTTCCAGCCGCGCGTTTGCAATGCCTGTTTCTTACCGACTGCGACCATGGCATCGCCGCCCACTTACGCAGTACGCCTGCGATTGCGGATCAGGTTGCGAACGCCGTGGAAGCCTTCATCCTTGATGACGCCTGACGCGTTGACCCTTACTCGATCTCGAACAGCCCGTTACTGAGTGGCCTCACACTGAGCCGCTCACGTACATCATCGTCTATCCGCGGATCATCCGGCCGGTACAGTTTTACCTGCCGATAGGCGTTGATGCGATTGATCTCCTCGCCCAAGTACTCCCACACCACCCGGGTGCAGGCCGGGTTGCGCCGGTCACCGCTGGACACGCCGGCCTTCAGGCCGTTCAGGCGAGTGATACGGCTTTTGAAACTGGGGATGAGAATGGTCTGGCTCATTTCGTTGAAGGTCAACGACTCGTAGTCGATGAGGAACAACCGGTCCTGCAACTGAAACGCCGCCCCCAGGTAGCGGCAACGCACCTCGGCATGCTGGTCAGTGGCACTGGACCGCTCCTGCCGTTCCTGGCGCTCGAACAGGAAGCGGCCGCGCTCTTCCCACAGGTGCACCAGCGACACCAGGATCGTGCCCGGCACCGACATGCAGTTGGAATACTCGAAGTAATAGCCGCAATAGCGCGACAGGTTGCCGGCATGGTCGTGCAGCGGGCGGAACAGTTCGCTGATCGGGTCGCTGGGCTGCTCGGCCAGGGTCGACACCCGTGCACCAATCAGCCGGGCGAACTGCTCAGCCGGCAAGTTCAACTCGTAATCCTCGACGCCGAAGAAATCACCGATGCGCTTCAGGTTGAAAGCCGTCGGACGGCTCTGCCCGCTCAGGTACTTGTTGAACTGCGCGCGGTTGATCGACAGCTGGCGGCAAACTTCGGAAATAGAGCGGTAGTGGCTGCAGGCCAGTTTGAGGTTAGTAGCGAAATGATCGCTCATGTGTGAAATCCAGGTGACGCGAATGACGCCACTATAGCATCAAGTCGCATCAACTCAGAGCAACCCGCGAAATTGTAACCACTCTTGTCATGGCCAACCATGCGCCCCAACGAATAGCGGTGCGCCTGCCGTCCGCTGGTCTTTCCACACGAAGAATAAGAATCGAGGTCATTTTCCAATGCTCGAAGTAATCAACGATTTCCTTTCGGGGAAACTCCTCATCGTGCTGATCGTAGGGCTGGGTAGCTACTTCACCATCCGCTCCCGGTTCGTCCAGTTCCGCCATTTCGCCCACATGTTCAGCGTGTTCAAGGAATCGCTGCGTGGCCAGGCAGGCCAGCTGAGCTCCTTCCAGGCCCTGATGCTGAGCCTGGCCGGCCGCGTCGGCGCCGGTAACATCGCCGGTGTCGGTATCGCTGTGACCCTGGGTGGCCCAGGCGCCGTGTTCTGGATGTGGGTCACCGCACTGGTGGGCATGTCCAGCAGCTTCTTCGAATGTACCCTGGCCCAGGTGTACAAGCGCGCTGATGGCGATGGCCTTTACCGCGGCGGCCCGGCCTACTACATCCAGCACGGGCTGAAGCTGAAAAGCATGGCCATCGTGTTCTCGATCCTGCTGCTGGTCACCTACGGCTTCGCCTTCATCGGCCTGCAGTCGTACACCGTGACCCATTCGCTGCAAAACGCCTTTGCCTTCGACCCGAGCCACACCGGTATCGTCCTGGCTGTGCTGCTGGCCGTCACCTTCATCGGCGGCATCAAGCGCATCGCTGCGGTGTCGGACTTGCTGGTGCCGATCAAGACCCTGGCCTACATCGGCGTGACCCTGTACGTGATCGGCACCCAGATCGAACACGTGCCGGCTATGCTGGAAACCATCTTCAAGAGCGCCTTCGGCCTCGACCCGGCCTTCGGCGGCCTGCTCGGCAGCGCCATCGTCATGGGCGTGAAGCGTGGCGTGTTCGCCAACGAAGCAGGCCTGGGCAGTGCGCCTAACGTGGCAGCCGTGGCGGCTGTGAAACACCCGGGTGCGCAGGGCGTGGTCCAGGCGTTCAGCGTGTTCCTCGACACCTTCGTGATCTGCACCTGCACCGCACTGCTGATTCTGCTGTCGGGCTTCTACACCCCAGGCTTCGAAGGCGACGGCATTGTCCTGACCCAGAACTCGCTGGCCGCCGTGGTAGGTGACTGGGGCCGCGTGTTCGTCAGCGTGGCACTGTCGCTGTTCGTGTTCACCTGCATCCTCTACAACTACTACCTGGGTGAGAACAGCCTGCAGTTCCTCAGCCGCAACCGCGTGGTGCTGATGGTGTTCCGTGGCCTGGTGCTGGCACTGGTGGTATGGGGTTCGATGCAAGACCTGTCGACCGTGTTCGCCTTCGCCGACATCACCATGACCTGCCTGGCCTTCGTCAACCTGGTGGCCCTGGCCCTGCTGTTCAAGGTCGGCCTGCGCGTCATGCGCGACTACGACGAACAGCGCAAGGCCGGTGTGCAGCAGCCCGTGTTCGACTCGTCCAAGTTCGCCGACCTGGACCTGGACCGCAATGCCTGGCCTGCCAATCCACAGGTGGAAACAGCCGCTGACAAAGCAGCCTGCCAAGCTCAGCCGCAGCGCTGATATCCTCGCCTGCCCAGCCGCCCCTTCCGCGGGCGGCTTTTCTTTCTCCGCTCACCGCTACGGATGCTTTCCATGCGTGCAGTAAAGAATCTTCTCGTTCTCTATACCGGTGGCACCATCGGCATGCTCGAAACCCCGGAAGGCCTGGCGCCGGCCGGGGGCTTCGAAGCGCGGATGCGTGAACACTTTGCCCAGCTGGCCGATGCACCCCAGGTGCAATGGACGCTGCAAGAGCTGAACCCGCTGCTCGACAGCGCCAACATGCAACAGCACAACTGGCTGGCGATGCGCGATGCCATCGTCACGGCGGTGGATGTAGCGGGCCATGATGGCGTGCTGGTGCTGCACGGTACCGACAGCCTGGCCTACAGCGCTGCAGCGTTGTCGTTCCTGTTGCTGGGCCTGCCGGTACCGGTGCTGCTGACCGGCTCGATGCTGCCGGCAGGTGCCCCGGGCAGCGATGCCTGGGCCAACCTGTGCGGCGCGTTGCGCCAGTTCGAACAAGGCCTGGACGATGGCGTGCAGCTGTACTTCCACGGCCAACTGCTGCATGGCTGCCGGGCGTCGAAGCTGCGCAGCGAAGCGTTCGATGCCTTTGCCGCGCTACCGCGTCATCGCGACGGTGAGCGCGCCACGGCGATTCCCGCCGAGCTTGGCTACAAGCACCCGCGCCAGCCGGTCAACCTGGCGGTAGTACCGGTGTTCCCGGGGCTTCAGGCCGGGCACTTGCAGGGGCTGATCGACAGAGGTGTACAAGGGATTCTGCTGGAATGCTATGGCAGCGGTACCGGTCCATCGGATGACCAAGCACTGCTCAATGTGCTAAGCGCGGCGCGCCAGCGCGGCGTGATGCTGGCGGCTATCAGCCAGTGCCCTGAAGGTTCCGTGGTGTTCGATACCTATGCCGCAGGTAACCGCTTGCGCGGGGCCGGCCTGATCAGTGGTGGCGGCATGACCCGTGAGGCAGCGCTGGGCAAGATGCTTGCGCTGCTGGGGGCAGGGTTGGATGTCGAAGCCGCCGAGCAATGGTTTGCCCTGGACCTGTGTGGGGAACGGGCGTAGAAGCGGCCTTGGCGTCGAGTAAAAATGGCGGAAGGCAGCGGGAGTCGAACCTGCCCGGGAACGGCTGCCGTCCCCAACCGGGTTTGAAGCCCGGCCGCGCCACCGGGCGCGATTGCCTTCCTTGAATTCAGTGCCTGGCCTGCTGCTGGGCCAGGGCGCTGTCGGCGCGGATGTGACGTTGGTCGGCCACCCTCCGAGTCAGGCCGATGCGGTCGAAGTACTCCAGTATCTGCACACTGCGCTTGCGACCGATGCCCAACATATCGCGAAACGCGGCAACCTGCACTATCGGCGTTTCCCTTGCCTGCCCCAGCAGCAGCTCTGCCATGCGCTGTAGCGTCGCCTCCGGGTAGAACAGGTCGCGCACCACCTGATGCACCAGGCCCAGCCGAGCCAGCTTGCGCAGCAACAGGCGCACATCGCCTTCGGCGCAGTTCTCCTCACTCGCCAGCGTCCTGACCCAGGGCGGATCGTATTGCCCTGCGAGCAACCGGGGCTGCAAACGTGCCCACAATGCACCGTCGGCTTCGCTCAACTGAACCTTGTGATCGGGCAAATGCAGCCAAGGCCCGCTGCTGGCCATGGTGCCGTTTTCGAGCAGCTCATCCAGCAGGCTGACGAAGGCAGGCCGCTCCAGGGGCAAGGCTACAAAACGGCGCAGGCGGTCTCGGTCCGGGCCGAGCTGATCGGGCTCTTGCTCATGGAAACGCGCCAACTGCGCCAGCACCTGCTGCTTGAGCGCCTGCCACTGGGCATTGGCGAACAGCAGTTGGCCCTGCCGCGTGGCCACTACCAACACATCCTTCGGCAACTGCCAGGTTTCCCGCAGGCGATTGAACTGCCGCTCAAGTCGCTGCGGATCGACACCCCCCGGGGCGCTGGCAAGCAGTGCTGGCAGCGCCTGTTCCAGATCCGCAGCATCACGTAGCACCTGCAACTGCCGCAGGCGCTCATCGCTGCGGCGTTGGCGGCTGGGTGCGAACGGGTCGAGCACCTTGCCGCCGCCCAGGGTGCGCTGGGCACGTTGGTCGCGCAGCACCAGGCGGTCGCCGTGCACCGCTTGCAGCGGTGCGTTGAGCAGCAATTGGGCAAACATGCGTTGGCCAGCCGCCAGGCTTTCACCTTCCAGCAAGGCAACCCGCGCCGTTACATCCTGGGTGCCGAGGTGCACGTGCACAGCGCTGAAATGTTCGAAAGTTCGCGTCTCGCCCGCCAGCAGGTTCAGTTCGATATCCACCCGTACACTGGGCGCATGCAGCCATTCGGGCACCAGCCAGTCGCCCCTGTGCACCTGCTCCACGGTCAGGCGCTCGGCAGCGATGTTCAGCGCCACCCGTTGGCCTGCCTCGGCCACCAATGCGGCCTGGCTCTGTGCATGCAGCCCACGTACCCGCACTGCTTTGCCGGCCTTGCCCAGCAACAAGGTATCGCCGGCGCTGACCCGCCCGGCCAGCGCCGTGCCGGTGACCACCACACCGGCGCCAGTCACCGCAAAGGCACGGTCGACGGCCAGGCGAAAGCCACCGCGCGCGCTGCGCACCCTTACATTTGCTTCAGCCTCCAGCAAGGCCTGACGCAGCGCTTCCACGCCGTCCCCGCTGATGCTCGACAATGGGAACTGCCGCGCACCGGCATACGGCCCTGCCGCCAGCAGTTCACTGACTTGCATCCGCACCTCGGCCAGGCGCGCCGGCTCGACCCGGTCGCATTTGCTGATCGCCACCAAGGCCTGGGGAATGCCCAGCAGCTCGATGATCGCAAGGTGCTCACGGGTCTGCGGCATGACCCCGTCGTCGGCAGCCACGACCAACAGCACCAGGTCGATACCATGGGCACCGGCCAGCATATTGTGGATAAACCGCTCATGCCCCGGCACATCGATGAAGCCAGTCAGTGGTGCGCCTTCGCTCAACGCTGCATAGCGGTAGCCAAGGTCGATGGTCATACCGCGAGCACGTTCCTCCTGCCGCTGGTCGCCGGCCTGGCCGGTCAGCGCCTGCAACAGTGCGGTCTTGCCGTGATCGATGTGGCCAGCGGTACCAACGATCACTGCACCGGCCCCAACTGCAGGGCCGGCAACTGGGCCAGCCACTGGGCTTCGTCGTCCAGTTGGCGCAGGTCCAGCCACAGCGCATCGTCGTCGATGCGGCCCAGCACCGGCACTGGCAGGTCACGCAGGGCTCGTTCCAGCACATGCAGGCTGCGCCCGCGCAACTTCTTCGACACTTGCGGGCGCAGGCACAGTGCGGCACTGGGCAGGCGCGCCACCGGTTGGCTGCCACTGCCGATCATGCCCAACGCTGGCGCCACGCTGACGGCCCATTGCTCGCCGAGGTGTGCCTTGAGTTCAGGCGCCAGGCGCTCGGCCTGGGCCTGGATCTCGGCCTGGCTGCGGGTCAGCAGGCGCAGACTGGGCAGGCGCTCGGCCAGGCGGTCGGGGTTGCGGTACAGCGCCAGCACCGCTTCGAGTGCGGCGAGGGTGATCTTGTCGACGCGCAGCGCACGCTTGAGCGGGTTCTTCTTGATCCTGGCGATCAAGTCCTTGCGCCCGACGATGATCCCGGCTTGCGGCCCGCCCAACAGTTTGTCGCCACTGAAGGTGACGATATCGGCGCCGTCGGCCAAAGCCTGACGTACCGTCGGTTCGGCGGGCAGGCCCCAGCGGGTAAGGTCGAGCAGGCTACCGCTGCCCAGGTCTTCAAGCAGCGGCAGCGCATGTTGGTGGGCAATACGCGCCAGCTCGGCAGTAGGCACCTGGGTGGTGAACCCCTGGATGCTGTAGTTGCTGCAATGCACACGCATCAGCAGGCCTGTGCGCGGGCCGATGGCGGCCTCGTAGTCGCGGGCGTGGGTGCGGTTGGTGGTGCCGATTTCGTGCAGCTTCACGCCGGCACGGGCCATGATGTCGGGAATGCGGAAGGCGCCACCGATCTCGATCAGCTCGCCACGGGAGATGATGCCTTCCTTGCGCGCGCCGAGGCTGTTGAGCGCCAGCAGCACAGCGGCGGCGTTGTTGTTGACCACGGTGACGGCTTCGGCACCGGTCAACTCGCGGATAAGGCCCTCGATCAGGTCATCTCGGTCACCGCGTTTGCCTGTGGCCAGGTCAAACTCCAGGTTGAGCGGATAACGCGCGGCGGTTTGCATGGCCTCGATGGCCTCTTCCGGCAACAAGGCGCGGCCGAGGTTGGTATGCAGCACGGTGCCGGTGAGGTTGAACACACGGCGGACCTGGCTGCGCTGCTGAGCGGCCAGGCGTTCGCCGGTGCGGCCCAAGAGGATTTCGGGGGACAGTTCGACCGCACTGAGCTGTCCGTTGCGGGCGGGATCGCGCAGGTCGTCGAGCAGTTGGCGCAGGGTGGCCAGGACTGCTTCGCGACCGTGGCGGTCGATCAGTGGAAGGCCGGCTGGGTGGCGCAAGAGGGTGTCGATAGAGGGCAGGCGTGGGGTGTCATTGGCTAGGCTTGAAGGCATGCGGTACTACCTTGGACTGGTCCGTTGCTGTGCTGGCCCTTTCGCGGGCATGCCCGCTCCCACAGGGTTCTCCACAGGTCTCAAAGCCTGCGCAGCTGAATGTGGGAGCGGGCGTGCCCGCGAAAAGGGCGACTCGATACATCAGTGTAGACACTCACCCACTACCCAGGCGCAAGCATCAGATTGGGTGCCAGGCGATGGAAGCCCTCCTCATCCAGGCGCAGGTCCAGCGCCAGGCTGGCGAGGTCGTCGGCCAACGGCTCGGCCGCCGCATCGTTCTCCAGGTAGTTCTGCTTCAGGTAGCTTTCGCACCCCGGACAGCATTCGGCACGCAGCGGCGCTTTGCCGGGCGCATGGCGGTCATCCTCAAGGCTGGTGTAACGCAAATCCTTGCTCGACTCGCAGTACACGCACTTGACCCGCACCACATGCCACTCACAGGCACACAACGAACAGGCCAGGTAACGCAAACCGTTGTGCTTGCCACGGTTACGCACCACCCCGGCCATCGCCGGCGAACCACAGGCCGGGCACTGGGCCAGGCTTGCGGCAGGCTTGAGCTCGGGTGTGGGCAGCGCCAGCAGCCAGCTGGACCAGGCCGCCTGCAAGGCAGCGCCGAGGAACGGTACCAGTGCCGCAGGCACCGCGTCGTACTGGCCTGACAGCAAAGCAATGCCCCAGCCCTTGCGCTGGCGGTCTTCACTGCCACGCAGCATCTGCACGGCCTCACCCAGCGGGCCAGTGCTTTCGCCGTTGAAGTGTTCAAGGAGGGCTGCCAACCAGACCAGCCACGGCCCTTCTCGCACCAGGCTGTCAGCCGCCAGCGGCGGCAAACCATGACTTATGCACAGGCGTTGACGCGCCTCAGCCACCGGCATGCCGCCGGGGGGGTTATCCACAAGCTGCTGCTGGATGCGGCACAACCGCGCAATCAGCCTCAGGTAATCGCCAAGGGCATTGCCTTCGGCCAGTTGCTCCAGGCGCGCGGCGCGCAGTTCAAACAGGTTGGCGGCAGGCAGGTGCAGAAACGGCGGCGTTACCGCCGACGCTTCGATCTGCCCGGGTTCGAGTATCGTGCTCAAGCGCTCATCCTTCTTTTCGTCCGTGATTGCCCGGCGTCTTGTCGCCGGTCACTTCGCGGTACCACAACTCATGGTGCTTGCGTGCCCAGGCGCGGCTGACCCAGCCATGCAGCATCGCGCCGATCGAGCCCTTGATCCAGATACCGGCGTAGATGTGCACGATGATACTGAGGACCAGCACGAACGCCGCCAGCGCGTGCAACAGCGCAGACAGGCGTATGGCTTCGATGCCGAACCAATGGCTGAAGTAGGCGCGCCAGATCACCACGCCACTGACCAGCAGCACCAGCATGCACGTCAGCAGGGTCCAGAACAGCAGCTTCTGCCCAGCGTTGTACTTGCCGATGGGCGGCACGCCGTCCTCACGATTGACCATTACCCGGTCGATGCGGCGCAGCCACAGGCGGTCGTTGGCGGTGATGAAGTTGGCACGCCAGAAGCGGATCACCAAGCCGAGGAAAAACACGAACATCGCCACCCCCATGAACGGGTGCAGGATACGTGTCCACGGCCCGCCGCCGAACAGGTGGCTAAGCCAGAACAGCGCCGGATGGAACAGCGCCAACCCGGAAAGCCCGGCCATGAAGAACAGAATGGCGACGATCCAGTGGTTGGTCCGCTCATTGGCGTTGTAGCGCAGGATGGGTTTGTTATCACTCATGGCCGCTGCTCCCCTTGCCCACCGGGCTGCTTCGGATCGTAGACATGCACCGCCGGGTCCACCTGGTGCACGCTGTCATCGGGTGGCGTAGGGTGTTCGTCCTCCTCCACCCGCTGCGGCCCGATCCGCACGTAGTGGAAGAACCCAGCCAGCACCGCCGCGCCCATCGCCAGCAGCGCCAGCGGCTTGGTGAAGCCCTTCCACAAGCCCACCAGCGGGCTGATCACCGGTTGGTCCGGCAGGCCGGCGTACAGCTTCGGCGTGTCGGCATGGTGCAGCACGTACATCACGTGGGTGCCACCGACGCCATCTGGGTCGTACAACCCGGCCTTGTCGTAGCCCCGCGACTTCAGGTCGACGATGCGCTCGGCAGCATGCACCTTCATCTCGTCCTTGCTGCCAAACACGATCGCCCCGGTGGGGCAGGTTTTCACACAGGCCGGCTCCAGGCCCACGGTCACGCGGTCGGAACACAGGGTGCACTTGTACGCCTTGTGATCCTTTTGCGAGATGCGCGGAATGTTGAACGGGCAGCCGGTGATGCAGTAGCCGCAACCGATGCAGTGGTCCTGGTTGAAGTCGACGATACCGTTGGCGTGCTTGATGATCGCCCCCGGGCTCGGGCAGGCCTTCAGGCAACCTGGGTCGGCGCAGTGCATGCAGCCATCCTTGCGGATCAGCCACTCCAGGTTGCCGTCGTCGCGCTCGTGCTCGGTAAAGCGCATCAGCGTCCAGGTCTCGGCAGTGAGGTCCTGGGGGTTGTCGTAGGTGCCGTGGTTGTGGCCGACCTCGTCACGCAGTTCGTTCCATTCCGAACACGCCACCTGGCAGGCCTTGCAGCCAATGCACTTGGTGGTATCGATCAGCTTGGCGACCTCCTGCTGCTGGCGTACCGAGGGCGGCACGGTGGTGGTGGCCGAGCGGGCGATGATGTCTTGGCTGGCCATCAGAGTTTCTCCACTTTGACGAGGAACGACTTGGACTCTGGGGTCTGCGTGTTGCCGTCACCGAGGAATGGCACCAGGGTGTTGGTCAGGTAGCCATGCCGGGTAGCGCCAGTGAAACCCCAGTGCAGCGGAATGCCGATCTGGTGCACGGTCTGGTTGTTGACCTGCAGCGGGCGAATTCGCTTGGTCACCACCGCCACCGCATCGATATGCCCACGCTTGCTCGACACCCGCACCCGGTCGCCAGCCTTGATGCCCTTCTCGTTGGCCAGCACCTCGCCAATCTCGACGAACTGCTCGGGCTGGGCAATGGCGTTGAGCCGGCAGTGCTTGCTCCAGAAGTGGAAGTGCTCGGTCAGCCGGTACGTCGTTGCCGCGTACGGGAACTCGTCATGCTTGCCGAGGGTGTCCCACACCGAGTCGAAGATGCGCCCAGCCGGGTTGCTGATCACCTTCTTGTTCTGCGGGTGCAGCGGGTTGATACCAATCGGCGTTTCGAACGGCTCGTAGTGCTCGGGGAATGGGCCTTCGGCCATTTTGTCGATCGCGAAGAAACGCGCCACGCCCTCGGGGTTCATGATGAACGGGTTCATCCCCGCCTCAGGCGGCGAGTCGACCTTGAAGTCGGGCACGTCGGTACCCGTCCATGCCTTGCCGTTCCACCACACCAGGCGTTTCTTCTCCGGATCCCAAGGCTTGCCCTGCGGGTCGCTGGAGGCACGGTTGTAGAGGATGCGGCGGTTGGCCGGCCAAGCCCAGGCCCAGTTCTGCACCTGATGCATGCCATACGGGTCGCTGTTGTCGCGACGGGCCATCTGGTTACCCTGCTCGGTCCAGCTGCCGGCGAAGATCCAGCAACCGGATGCCGTGCTGCCGTCGTCCTTCATCTGGGCAAAGCCAGACAGCTGCTGGCCGGCCTTGAGCGTTGCGCCCGTGGCGTCGGTCAGGTCGGTGACCGCCCAACCGTTCATTTCCTTGGCCAGCTCCTCCGGGGATGGCTCATCGGGAATCTTGTACGGCCAGTTGATGTTCATCATCGCGTCAGGGTAGGCGCCGCCCTCGGCCTGGTAGCGTTGGCGCAGGCGCAAGAACAGTTCGCTCATGATCTGCACGTCGGTACGGGTCTCGCCCGGGCCGTCGGCGCCCTTCCAGTGCCACTGCAGCCAGCGGCTGCTGTTGACCAGCGAGCCGTCTTCCTCGGCGAAGCAGGTGGTGGGCAGGCGGATCACTTCGGTCTGGATGTTGGCTGTGTCGACATCGTTGAACGGCCCGGCGTTGCGCCAGAATTCCGAGGTTTCGGTGGCCAGCGGGTCCATGATCACCAGCCACTTGAGCTTGCCCAGCGCCGCCGTGACGCGGTTCTTGTCCGGCAGCGCGGCGATCGGGTTGAAACCTTGGCACATGTAGCCGTTGACCTTGCCCTGGCCCATCATCTCGAACATGCGCAGTACGTCGTAGGCCGGTACATCGAGCTTGGGCAGCCAGTCATAACCCCAGTTGTTTTCCGCCGTGGCGTTGGCCCCGTACCAAGCCTTCATCAGGCTGACGTGGAACTTGCCGTAGTTCTGCCAGTACGACAGCTGCCCAGGACGCAGCGGCTTGGACGCGCGCTTGTCGATGTAGGCGGCGTAGTCCTGCTCGGCGTCACCGGCCAGCGTCAGGTAGCCCGGCAGCGAGTTGGACAGCAGGCCAAGGTCGGTCAGGCCCTGGATGTTGGAGTGCCCACGCAGGGCGTTGACCCCGCCCCCAGGCATGCCGACGTTGCCCAGCAGCAACTGGACCATGGCCGCACTGCGGATGATCTGCGCACCGATCGAATGCTGCGTCCAGCCCAGCGCGTAGAGGATCGTCATGGTCTTGCCCGGTACCGAGCAGGTGGCGATCTCTTCCCAGACCTTCATCATGGCGTCCTGCGGCATGCCACAGGTCATGCTCGCCAGCTCCGGGGTATAGCGGCTGTAATGCTGCTTCATCAGCTGGAACACGCAACGCGGGTGTTGCAGGGTCGGGTCGACCTTGGCATAGCCGTCCTCACCCAGCTCGTAACCCCAGCCGGACTTGTCGGCATACACACGCTTGGCCTCGTCGTAGCCGCTGAACAGCCCATCCTCGAAGCCATAGTTCTCTTTGACGATGAACGACACGTCGGTGTAATTGCGCACGTACTCGTGCTGGATCTTGTCGGTGCTCAGCAGGTAATTGATCAGCCCGCCCATGAAGGCGATATCGGTACCGGTGCGGATCGGCGCGTAGTAGTCCGCCACCGAAGCGGTACGGGTAAACCGCGGGTCGACCACGATCAGCCGCGCCTTGTTGTGCGCCTTGGCCTCGGTCACCCACTTGAAGCCGCACGGATGCGCTTCTGCTGCGTTGCCACCCATCACCAGGACCAGATTCGCGTTGGCGATATCGGACCAGTGGTTGGTCATGGCGCCACGGCCGTACGTCGGGGCAAGACTTGCCACCGTCGGGCCATGTCAGACACGTGCCTGGTTATCGAACCCCAGCATGCCTGTTGCGCGGACGACCTTGTGGGTCAGGTAGCCAGCCTCGCTGGAGGCGGCGGAGGCTGCCAGAAAACCGGTGGTGAGCCAACGGTTGACGGTTTGCCCCTGGGCGTTCTTCTCGATGAAGTTGGCGTCGCGGTCCTGCTTCATCAGGTCGGCGACGCGGTCGAGCGCCTCGTCCCAGCTCACCCGCACCCACTCCTTGCTGCCCGGCTTGCGTACCTCGGGATACTGCAGGCGGCTCGGGCTGTGGATAAAGTCCAGCAGGCCGGCGCCTTTCGGGCAGAGAGTGCCGCGGTTGACCGGGTGGTCGGCGTCACCTTCGATATGGATGATGTTCTGTTTGACGTTTTTACCCGCATCGCCCTGGCTGTACAGGATCAGGCCGCAGCCGACCGAGCAGTAGGGGCAGGTGTTACGGGTTTCTTTAGTGTGCGCCAGCTTGAAGTGACGCACCTGCTCGGCGAAGGCCGGCGTCGGGGCCATGCCCAACGCCGCCAGGCTCGAGCCTCCAAGGCCGACAGCGGCGACCTTGAAGAACTGCCGACGGTTCAGGTCCATCGTGCACTCCTGATCAGGTTTGGACGCGCGGAACATGGCCGGCGCCTCTTGGTAGTCACGGTGGCGGTTTTGACGGCCGCCAATAGATAAGACTAGTCAAGAATCGAGAAGGTGCGATGACCTGGGTCAGGGTTGACGGCCTTACCGCCAGCAGCGGCAACGCAGGGTCCTCATGCCACCGCTGAAATGGCGACGAAATGCCCCGGCGCAACTTCCCGATACTGCATGGCCGCAGCCTGGTAACCGATGCCGTGAATACGGCTGGGAACCGCCTCGCTCATCAGGTTGAACGGTTTCCTCTGCACATTCATGTCCGCCGAAGGCACCGCACTGAGCAACCGCTGGGTATACGCATGCCCCGGGTTCTCGAATACGCTGCGGCGCGGCCCGATCTCGACGATCCGCCCGTGATACATCACCCCCACCCGATGGCTGACCCGTTCGACCACCGCCATGTCATGGGAAATGAACAGGAAGGCAATACCCCGCTCCCGCTGCAGGTCCTGCAGCAGGTTGATGACCTGGGCCTGGATCGACACGTCCAGCGCCGACACCGCTTCATCGGCAATGATCAATTTGGGCGAAAGGGTAAGCGCGCGAGCGATGCAGATCCGTTGCCGTTGCCCGCCGGAGAACTCGTGCGGGTAGCGCTGCGCGTGCTCGGCTCCCAGCCCTACCCGTTCGAGCAACTCGGCAACCTGCCGACGCGCAGCATCACCCCTGGCAATACCGTGCACCAACAGCGGTTCCATCAGGCTCTGCTCGATGGTCAGGCGCGGGTTGAGGGAGGCATATGGGTCCTGGAAAACCATCTGGATATCACGCCGTAGCGCTTTCATCTCTGCCCTGCCCAAGGCACCGACATCCCTGCCTTGGAACAGAATGTTGCCGCCCTGGATGGGCATCAGCCCGGCCACTGCCCGGGCGCTGGTGGACTTGCCGCAGCCCGACTCCCCTACCAATGCCAGGGTTTCGCCTGGGTAGATCTGGAAGTCGATCGACTCCACCGCGTGTACGCGCCGCTGGACTTTGCCGAGGATGCCCCCACGCAGGTCATAGCGAATCGACAGCGACTCGACGCTGAGGATTGGTGCGCCCTGATAATCCGGCGCCCGCGCCGCATCCTGCGGCCCTTGCGCCGACGGCTCGTCGACCAGGGCGAATTTGGCCGGCAGGTCACTGCCGCGCATCGACCCGATCTTCGGCACTGCCGCCAACAACGCCTGGGTGTAGGGCTGGCGCGGGTGCAGCAGCACGTCCTTGGCCGCGCCGTGCTCGACGGTCTCGCCGCGTTTCATGACCATCACCTCGTCGGCCACCTCCGCCACCACGCCCATGTCATGGGTGATAAAGATAACGCCCATGCGCAGGCTGTCCTGCAGCTCCTTGATTATCCGCAGGATCTGCGCTTGCACGGTGACGTCCAGCGCGGTGGTCGGCTCGTCGGCGATCAGCAGGGTCGGTTCGCACACCAGCGACATGGCGATCATGATGCGCTGGCGCATACCGCCGGACAGTTCGTGGGGGAAACGCCCCATGACCTGCCGGGCATCGGGGATGCGCACCAGGTCTAGCATACGCAGGGCCTGGGCCTCGGCGCTGGCGCGGCCGCAGCGCTTGTGCAGGGTGATCGCCTCGACCAACTGGGTGCCGACCTTGAACACCGGGTTCAGGGAGGTCATCGGCTCCTGAAAGATCATCGACATCGCCGAGCCACGCAGCCGGCGCAGCAGCGATTCGGGCGCCGTCACCAGGTCGACCAGCGCACCATCGCCGGTACGCAGGTGCATTGAGCCAGACACCACACGCCCGCCAGCGCGCCCGATCAGGCCCATCATGGCCATCGAGGTCACCGACTTGCCGGAGCCGGACTCACCGACGATGGCCAGTGTCTGGCCTCGGCCGACTTCGAAGGACACATCGCGGACCACCGGCGCCTCGCCATCGCTGCCGAAGGCCACGCTCAGGTTCTCGACCCGAGCGACCAGGTTTTCGTTCATCAAGGTGACCTCCTTCAATCGACGATCCGCGCCACGGCGGCATCCAGCGCGGCCCGGGCACCAGCCACCTTGCCCTGGTGTGCAACCACCCACAGGCGGTCTTGCGCCAGCTCGTCCTGGGCAACCGTCAGCAGGCGACGCACCTCGGCGGGGCCGACGCCACCGGTGGAAATGCGCGTTTCCACGAACGTACGCGGGTTGAGCGCGTCACGCACCTGCGCATCGCTATAGCCCAGGGTCGAGCCGATGGTTTCCTCGGCGGCCTGGTCCAGCGCCGCTCCGGTGACCTGCTGCGGCAGCACGCCGGCGGCCAGGCTGTTGCGCACCAGCCGTGCGACCACGTGATGCACCTGGCGGAAGCTGATACCGCGCTCACGCACGATGACATCGGCCAGGTTGCTGGCAGTGCACCAGCTGCCCGACAGCAGCTCGCTCATGCGCGCCTCATGCACTTTCAGGGTCTCGACGATGCCGGTGAACAGGTCAAGCATGCCTTCGGTGACTTCCAGCGCCCGCTGGATCAATGGCAGGTCGCGCATGGCCTGGTCGCCGGTACCTTCGGCGCGGAAGGTCGCCAGCGCCGTGCTCAGCCAGGTGACCGACTCGCCCGCGGCCTTCTTGATGGTCTCCAGGCCCGACGGGTTCTTCTTCTGCGGGAAGATGCTGCTGGTGCCGCAATAACTGTCGTCGCTCTCGACCGTGGCAAATTCGACGCTGGACCAGATGTGAAGGTCCGTGGCCAGGTCATTCAGGTCGGCCATGATGAACGACAGCGCACCGATCGCCTCGGCCGCGTACCAGGCTTCGCGGCCCAGCTTTGAGTTTTCCACCAGGCTGTCGAAGCCCAGCAGCTCGGTGGTGCGGTTGCGGTCCAGTGGCCACGAGGTGCCGGCCAGCCCCACCGCGCCCAGCGGGTTGCGGTTGACGCGGGCATAGGCTTGGGCCAGACGGCTGAAGCTGTCGTGCAGGCGGGTGCTGAAACTCAGCAGGTAATGGCCGAAGACCCACGGCTGGGCATGCTGCATGTGGGTGTAGCCCGGCATGATGGTGTCGGCATGGCGCGTGGCCTGCTCGATCAGCGCTTGCTGGAAGCCATTGATGCGCGCCAGCACCGCGAGGATGCGCTTGCGGTCGTACAGCCGGCGCACTGTGGCGCCCTGGTCGATGCGGCTGCGGCCGGTGTGCATCTGGCCGGCGTTGTCTTCGCCGATGCGGGCGAACAGGTAGGACTCGACCTGCAGCAGGAAGCTGCCCTTCCTGACATCGAACGGGAACTCGGAGGTGGCCAGCTCGCGAATCTTGCGCAGTTCGGCGAGGATCGACTGGCCTACCGGACGGGCGAGGATCTGCTGCTCGACGAGCATGACGGTGTGCGCCAAGTCGACCTCGATGAACTCGTGGAACTGCCGGATCTCGGTATCCAGGGCCGGTATATCATGGTATTTCACCATCCGCTCAGCGGCTGGCGCACTCAGGCGGGCATCGGTGAGCAAGGTTTCGTGTGCGTGTGCTTTGGACATGGTCGTACCACCGTTCAATTCAGTTGTGCATGCTGGAAATCGATCGTCCCTTCGTAATCCACGACGAGACCTTTCAAACCTTTGCGAAGCCCGATGATCTGTTCCTGGTCGAACAGCGGCAGGCTGTTGGGGTCCTGCTCCCAGAGGATTTGCTGGATCTGCCCGTAGTACGCCATGCGTTTGTGCTCCTCCAGTTCGCGGGCGGCCTGTTGCAGCAGGTCATCCACCTCGGGGTTGCTGTAGCCGGTCAGGTTCTGCGGGTCGCCTGTGACCAGCTTGCGACGCAAGCGGATGTCCGCATCGGAGATGCCGGTGCCGAGCAGCCACATGTCGGCATCGTTGGAACCCTTGCCCGTACCCTTTCCCGGTTCGGGGCGGTAAAGGCTCTTCTGGTAAGTCGCCCACTCCCAGACCTTGAACTCGGTCTTGAGCCCCACCGCATTGAGGTAGCCCTGGACCACTTCGGCCACTTGGCGGTCCTTGGTGTAGCGGCCCGCCGGGGTCCACATCACCACGGTGCCTGGGAAGCCACCGGGGTAGACCTGCTCGATCAAACGCCGGGCAGCGACCGGGTCGTACTTCACCGGGGCGAAGGTACGGCGTGCCTGGGTGCCTTCCGGGAACGGGCTGACCGGCACCTTGCCGTAGCCCAGCAACACCTTGTTCACCAGCGCATCGCGGTCGATCGCCATGTTCACCGCCTGGCGCATGCGCACGTCATCGAACGGCGGGCGAGTGAGGTTGAGCTCGAAGAACACCTGGAAGGTGCTGGGCACCCGCAACAGGTCGGATTTGTTCAGTGCCTTGAGCTCGATGGCCGCTTCAGGGGACAGGTCGGCGGCCACGTCGGCGTTGCGCGTACGCAGTTCAATGACCCGCGAGGAGTCCTCGCGCACTGGGCGGAACACGATTTTTTCCGGCTTGCCGGCGGTACCGAAGTAGTCGGGGTTCCTGTCGATCACGGTGTTGTCGTTGGGCAGCCAGCGCACGAAGCGATAGGGCCCGGTGCCGACCGGATGGTGCCCGTAGGCCCGCCCATACTTGGCGATTGCGGCCGGGCTGCTGATCGCCGACGACGGCTTGGCCAGCAGTTCGAGCAGGGTCGGCGACGGGTTGCGGGTAGTGATGCGCAACTGGTCGGGCGCCAGCACCTCGACCGCAACGATGTCGGTGTAGTAGGAACGGTGTGGCGAGCCCAGCTTGGCATCGCGGATCCGGTCCAGATTGAACTTCACCGCCTGGGCGTCGAAGTCGGTACCGTCGTGGAACTTCACACCCTTGCGCAGCGTGAAGGTCCACTGCCGGCCGTCGTCGGAGCGGACCCAGGACAGCGCCAAATCGGGAACGACCTGCTCGCGCTCCTGGCCCTCCCAGTTCACCAGGCGGTTGAACAGGTGGTCGAGCACGTTGTACGACGGCACACTGCGGGATACCGCGGGGTCCAGGGTGTCGATGTCGGACCCTTGGACGAAGGTCAGTGTCTGCAGGTCCTGTGCGCTGGCCGCGCCAGCGCCGAGTGCCGAGCATCCGAGGACACCCAGCAGCAAACCACGGACGAGCTGTGCCTTGAAGCCTGTACGCTCCATGATCTTTTCTCGCTTGATAAGGTTTCGTTGCATCCGGCGCGGCCAGGCCGCACCGGTGACTGTCAGGCTTTGCGCGATTTCGGGTCGATGAAGTCGCGTAGTGCATCACCCATGATGTTGAAGCTCAGGATGGTCAGGACCAGCGCGCATCCCGGGGCGATCAGCACATAGGGGTGGGTGGTCAACAAAGGCCGTGACTCGGCAATCATCGCGCCCCACTCCGGCGTCGGCGGGGGTGGCCCAAGCCCGAGGAAGCTCAGCCCGGAGCCAATCAGGATGGCTTCGGCGAGCGACACCGTGGCCTGGATGATCACCAGCGAACCGATGTTGGGCAGAATATGTACCCGCAGTAACCGCACATCGCTCACCCCGATGGATTTCGACGCCAGGACGAATTCGCGCTTGGCCAGGGCCATGACCGGCCCGGCGAAGAACCGCACGTAGATGGGAATGCTGGAGATGGCGATTGCCAGGGTCAGGCTGAGGATGCTGTTGCCGGCCACGGTGATCACCAGGATCGCCACCAAGGTACGGGGGAAGGCGATCATCGAGTCCATGACGCGCATGACCAGCCCGGAGATCGGCCCGTTGTAGTAACCACAGCTCGCCCCCACCGCAACGCCCACCAGCATGGCGATCCCCACGCTGGCCACGGCGACGATCAGGGTGATGCGCGCGCCCCAGAGTACACGCCCGAACAGGTCGCGCCCCAGTTGATCGGTACCCAGCCAGAACTCGGCACCTGGCATTACCAGCGATTGTGACAAGTTGATCCGGGTCACCGCATCCCAGTCGAAAAACAGCGGCGCGAAGATGGCCGCGGTCACCATCAGCACGATCACTGCGGTTGCACCGAGGGCAAACCAGCGCTTTCTCGCGATGAGGAAGCCGATGAAACTCATGCGCCGCACGGTACGAGGCATGGGCCGGGCGTCAGTTGTAGGTGATGCGAGGGTCGAGGAAGCCATATGCAAGATCCACAATCAGGTTGACGACAACGACCAGCGCAGCGAATACCAATACGGTCCCTTGAACCACATAGATATCACGGGCCATGATCGCATCTATCAGGAAGCGTCCCATGCCGGGCCAGGCAAACACGGTTTCAACAATGACCGCGCCACCGAGTAATCTTCCGAAGTCCATGCCAAAGACCGTAACCAATGGAATGGCGGCATTGGAAAGTGCATGTTTCAGGACAACTTTATAATTAGGCACGCCTTTGGCGTAGGCCGTCCTTATATAGTCTTCCTTCAATACATCCATCATCGTTGAACGGGCCAGCCTGGAAAACGTCGCGACATACGGCAGGCCAAGCGTCACGGCCGGGAGTATCAGGTGCTGAAACCCGCCGCGACCGGTAGGCGGCAGCCAGCCCAGGCTGGCTGAGAACACCGACATCAGGATCAACCCGAGGAGGAAGCCCGGCATCGAAATGCCCAGTACCGCCAGGCTCGTCAACGTACTGTCGAGCACGCCCCGTGGGCGCAAGGCGGCAATGATGCCCAGCGGCACGCCAATGATGACCGCCAGCAGCATCCCTGCTGCGGTCAACTCGAGCGTCGCGGGTAATGTCCGGGCGATACCTTCGAGCACGGGGGTGAAGGTCTGGAAGGATTCGCCCAGGTCACCGGTGGCCACTTTCCTCACGTAGATCAGGTATTGGGAAACCAGGGGTTTGTCCAACCCGTAGTTCTGCCGTATCTGCGCGACGTCCGCTTCCGTGGCATCCGGCCCTGCGGCCAACCTGGCCGGGTCGCCCGGAATGAAATGCAAGACCAGAAAGACCACGATCGATACACCCAACAACATGGGCAGCAGGAACAATATCCTGCGAATTGCATAATTAAGCACGATCAGCCCCTATTGTTTTAATTAACGGCAATCATCTGTAAGTGTTGGCAAGCTGTTAACCTGCGAACACCTGAACAAATAATCGCACGTCAACAAAACAGCGCAATACGCCAGCGGGTTGGACGCACATAATGAAATGTTATGCTGGTCATGCCGCCACCCCGTAGCGCCCCGCCGAGACCGAACATGAAACTGAACCCGCGCCAGCTGGAAGCCTTCCGCACCGTTATGCTCACCGGCAGCATGACCATTGCCGCCGAGACCTTGCGGGTTTCCCAACCCGCCGTCAGCCGGCTGATCCGCGACCTGGAAATCGCCCTTTCGCTGCGCCTGTTCCGCCGCGAAGGCAACCGCCTGATCCCCAGCACTGAAGCGCAGTTCCTGTACGCCGAGGTGGACAAGTTCTACCAGGGTATCGAGCGCATCGAGCGTGTAGCCGAAGACCTGATGCCCCTGCGCACGGGCACCCTGCGTATTGGCTCGATGAGTGCGCTGGGCCTGACCGTGGTAGCCGAAGGGGCACGCCGGTTCGTGCATGAGCGCCCCGGCGTGCGGACCTCGCTGGATGTGCGCAACTCGATGAGCGTGCTCGAACTGACGTCGGCAAACCAGCTGGATATCGGCTTCGTACAGGTACCCTCAGGCGACTACCCCGGCCTGCAACTGGTGCAGATGCCCAAGGTAGACGCTGTGTGCGTGATGCGCTGCGATGACCCCCTTGCCGAAAAGCAGGTCGTCAGCCTTGAAGACCTGCAGGGCCAGCGCCTGATTTCACTGAACCCCAACAACCCCCTGCAGCGCCGCCTCGATGCTGCGCTGGAGTCACTCAAGGTGGTAGGCCAGAGATCGGTGGATACCACCTCCGCGCATTTCGCCTGCAACATGGTGTCGGGCGGCTTCGGCATGACCGTGTGCGACCCGTTCACGGCGTCGTACTCCAAGTACCCGGGGATTACTTATCGCAAGCTTGAACAATCCATTCCTTTCGAGGTGTCCATGGTCTTTCCTGGGCATCAGCAGCGCTCGAAGCTGGCGTGGGATTTCATGGGGATCATGGAGAATATCTTCAAAGCGCCCGTGTAGTGCCCTATCGGGGGCGCCGCGCTCGTTTCCTCGCATAAAAAAACCCAGGGCGAATGCCCTGGGTTTCTGGTCTTGCTAGACGCCTTACCGCTCTGATCAGAACGGAATATCGTCATCGAAGCTGTCGAAGTCAGCCGCCGGCTGCGGTGCAGGCTGCTGCGGCGCGGGGCGCTGAGGGGCCTGTTGCGAGCGCTGGGCCAGTGGACGCGGGGCCTGATTGTACTGTTGCGGCTGGCCGCCACCGTAGTTGCCGCCACCCTGGTTGTACGGGTCGCCGCCCTGCTGCTGGCCCTGCGGACGGCCGCCGAGCAGCTGCATGGTGCCGTTGATGTCGACGATGATCTCGGTGGTGTAGCGCTTGATACCGTCTTTTTCCCACTCGCGGGTCTGCAGTTTGCCTTCGATGTAGCACTGCGAACCTTTACGCAGGTACTCGCCGGCGATTTCGGCAACTTTGCCGAACAGCGACACACGGTGCCACTCGGTACGCTCGACCTTCTGGCCCGACTGCTTGTCGGTCCACTGCTCGCTGGTGGCCAGGCTCAGGTTGGTCACGGCGTTACCGTTGGGCAGGTAGCGGACTTCGGGATCCTGGCCACAGGTGCCGACCAGAATGACTTTGTTAACCCCACGGGCCATAACGTTCTCCTAGGCTTCGCACGCCGAAGAGGCTGGGTTCACCAGTCGCTCGAGGGTCGCACGGTCCAAAATTTTCGTATCCAGTTTGATATAGATGGCGGCTTCTTCTGCCACCACCACAGCGTCGGTCACACCCGGCACGGCCATCAGGCGCTCGGTCAGGCCGGCTTCACGGACTGCTTCAGGCGTCAGCGGCATGCGCAGGCTGGTCACATACGGCGGCTCGTTCATGCGCAAGGCGACGATCAGCCAGATGGCACACAGCACCGCGCAACCGAGGAACACCGTGTCCAGCCCACCGTGCTGGAACAACCAGCCGCCAAGGATCCCGCCCAGCGCCGCACCAAGGAACTGGCTGGTGGAATACACCCCCATCGCCGTCCCCTTGCCACCGGCAGGCGACACCTTGCTCACCAGAGAAGGCAACGAAGCCTCCAGCAGGTTGAATGCGGTAAAGAATACCACGGTGCCAATCACCAGTCCGCGCAAACCGTCAGCCCACTCCCAGAAGTATATCTCTGTCAGCAGCAGGACACTGACCGCGCCGGCCAACACACGTTTCATCTTGCGCTTTTTTTCGCCGTAGATGATGAAGGGGACCATTGCAAAAAATGAGATGAACAGCGCGGTCAGGTATACCCACCAATGCTGCTCCTTGGGCAGGCCACCACGCTCGACGAAGGCCAGCGGCAGCGCGACGAAGCTGGCCATGAGGATGGCGTGCAGAATGAAGATGCCCACATCCAGGCGCAGAAGGTCCGGGTGGCGCAGGGTTGGGCCGAGTGCCTTGCGTGCCACACCCGACTCGCGGTGCTGCAGAATGCTGTGGGTGTTGGGCACGACGAACGCGATCAGCGCTATGCCGACCAGGGCAAGTCCTGCCGTGGCGAGGAACAAGCCTGACAAACCAAAGGCACTTGTCAGCAAGGGGCCGACGACCATGGCGACAGCGAACGACAAGCCGATGCTCATGCCGATCATGGCCATGGCCTTGGTCCGGTGTTGTTCGCGGGTGAGGTCTGACAGCAGCGCCATCACTGCGGCAGAAATCGCCCCGGCACCCTGCAAGATACGCCCTGCGATCACGCCCCAGATGGAGTCGGCCTGGGCCGCCAGCACGCTGCCGAGGGCAAAAATCACCAACCCCAGGTAAATCACCGGCCGGCGGCCGATGCGGTCGGAAATCATCCCGAACGGGATCTGCAATACCGCCTGAGTCAGGCCATAGGCACCAATGGCCAGGCCGATCAGCGCGGGCGTGGCGCCGGCCAGGTCCATGCCGTAGGTGGCCAGCACCGGCAAGACCATGAACATGCCCAGCATACGAAAGGCAAAGACCAGGGCAAGGCCGCCAGCGGCGCGGGTTTCGCCGCCACTCATGCGCTCGTTGTGGGTGTCGTGCATGGATTAACCTCGTGTGAACCGGCGGCGATTCTATCAGTCCGACAGCTTGACGGCATCTACGCGACGCTTTGCCGCGTCATGCTGGCGCGCCGTATACTTCCTTGTTTATGCCCGCCGAGCGAGGCCGCAGTGGACAAGATCCTGATTCGTGGGGCGCGTACCCACAACCTGAAGAACATCGACCTGACCCTGCCCCGGGACAAGCTGATCGTGATCACCGGCCTGTCCGGTTCCGGCAAATCGTCCCTGGCGTTCGATACCTTGTATGCCGAAGGCCAGCGCCGCTACGTGGAATCGCTGTCGGCCTACGCCCGGCAGTTCCTTTCGATGATGGAAAAGCCCGACGTCGACACCATCGAAGGCTTGTCGCCGGCGATTTCCATCGAGCAGAAATCGACCTCGCACAACCCGCGCTCCACGGTCGGCACCATCACCGAGATCTACGACTACCTGCGCCTGCTGTACGCTCGCGTCGGTACGCCTCGCTGCCCGGACCACGATATCCCGCTGGAGGCGCAAACGATCAGCCAGATGGTCGACCTGGTGCTGGAGCGCCCGGAAGGCAGCAAGCTGATGCTGCTGGCACCGGTGGTACGCGAGCGCAAGGGTGAGCACCTGGCAGTTTTCGACGAGCTGCGCGCCCAGGGCTTCGTGCGGGCCCGGGTCAATGGCAAGCTCTACGAGCTCGATGAACTGCCCAAGCTGGACAAGCAGAAAAAACACAGCATCGATGTAGTGGTGGACCGTTTCAAGGTCCGCGCCGACTTGCAGCAGCGCCTGGCCGAGTCGTTCGAGACCGCGTTGAAACTGGCCGACGGCATCGCCCTGGTGGCACCGATGGACGACGAACAAGGCGAAGAAATGATCTTCTCCGCGCGCTTCGCCTGCCCGGTATGCGGTCATGCGATCAGCGAGCTGGAACCGAAGCTGTTCTCCTTCAACAACCCGGCGGGTGCCTGCCCGACGTGCGATGGCCTGGGGGTGAAGCAGTTCTTCGACACCAAGCGCCTGGTCAATGCCGAACTCACCCTGGCCGAAGGCGCGATCCGTGGCTGGGACCGGCGTAACGTGTACTACTTCCAGATGCTCGGTTCGTTGGCCGCGCACTATGGCTTCAGCCTGGAGGAGCCGTTCGGCGAGCTGTCGGCCGAGCACCAGAAGGTGATCCTGCAGGGCAGTGGCAAGCAGAGTGTCGACTTCAAGTACCTCAACGACCGTGGCGATATCGTCAAGCGTTCGCACCCGTTCGAAGGCATTGTGCCGAACCTTGAACGCCGCTACCGCGAAACCGAATCGGCCACCGTGCGTGAAGAACTGGCCAAGTTCCTCGGCACGCAACCCTGCCCGGATTGCCGTGGTACCCGCTTGCGCCGCGAGGCACGCCATGTGTGGGTTGGGGAGAAGACCCTGCCGGCAGTGACCAACCTGCCGATCGGTGAAGCCAGCAACTATTTTGCTGACCTGACGCTAACTGGGCGCCGTGGTGAAATCGCGGCGAAAATCCTCAAGGAAATCTGCGAACGCCTGCAGTTCCTGGTCAATGTCGGCCTCGACTACCTGACCCTGGACCGTAGCGCCGATACCCTCTCCGGTGGTGAAGCGCAACGTATCCGTCTGGCCAGCCAGATCGGCGCCGGCCTGGTGGGCGTGATGTACATCCTCGATGAACCGTCCATCGGCCTTCATCAACGCGACAACGACCGCCTGCTGGCCACCCTCAACCACCTGCGCGACCTGGGCAACACGGTAATCGTGGTGGAACACGACGAGGACGCCATCCGCCTGGCCGACTACGTGGTCGATATCGGCCCGGGCGCTGGTGTGCACGGTGGGCAGATCGTCGCTGAGGGCTCGCCACAAGAGGTCATGGACCATCCCGATTCGCTGACGGGCAAGTACCTGTCCGGGCGCAAGAAGATCGTCGTACCGGCCAAGCGCACGCCGCGCAACAAAAAGCTGCAACTCAAGCTCAAGGGCGCGCGTGGCAACAACCTGCAGAACGTTGACCTGGAAGTGCCGATCGGCCTGCTGACCTGCGTGACCGGGGTATCCGGCTCGGGCAAATCGACGCTGATCAACAACACCCTGTTCCCCCTGGCCGCCACCGCCCTCAATGGCGCGAGCAGCCTGGAAGCCGCACCGCACAGCAGTATGGACGGCCTGCAACACCTGGACAAAGTGGTGGATATCGACCAAAGCCCGATTGGCCGTACCCCGCGCTCCAATCCGGCGACCTACACCGGCATTTTCACGCCGATTCGCGAGCTGTTCTCTGGCGTGCCGGAATCGCGTTCACGTGGGTATGGCCCGGGGCGCTTCTCGTTCAACGTCAAGGGCGGCCGTTGCGAGGCCTGCCAGGGCGATGGCCTGATCAAGGTGGAAATGCACTTCCTGCCAGACATCTATGTGCCGTGCGACGTGTGCAAGAGCAAGCGCTACAACCGCGAAACCCTGGAAATCAAGTACAAGGGCAAGAACATCCACGAGGTGCTGGAAATGACCATCGAGGATGCTCGCGAGTTCTTCGATGCGGTACCGGCGCTGGCGCGCAAGCTGCAAACGTTGATGGATGTGGGCCTGTCGTACATCAAGCTGGGGCAGTCGGCAACCACCCTGTCTGGCGGTGAGGCGCAGCGGGTGAAGCTGTCGCGCGAGCTGTCCAAGCGCGATACCGGCAAGACCCTGTACATCCTCGATGAGCCGACCACGGGCCTGCACTTCGCTGACATCCAGCAGTTGCTGGACGTGCTGCATCGCCTGCGCGACCACGGCAATACCGTGGTGGTGATCGAGCATAACCTGGATGTGATCAAGACCGCCGACTGGCTGGTGGACCTGGGGCCGGAGGGTGGCTCCAAGGGTGGGCAGATCATTGCCTGTGGCACGCCAGAAGAGCTGAGCGAGATGAAACAATCGTATACCGGCCATTACCTGAAACCGCTGCTGGAGCGGGACCGGGCCTGAGTGTTGCCGAGGCAATGAAAAAAGCCCCTGGTACCGTTGGTGCCAGGGGCTTTTTCTTGAGTCTGTGGATAACTTACATCTGCGACTGCAGGTAGTTTTCCAGGCCGATGGCCTTGATCAGGCCCTGCTGCTTCTCCAGCCAGTAAGTGTGGTCTTCTTCGGTATCGGCCAACTGCGCGCGCAGGATGTCACGGCTGATGTAGTCCTTGTGCAGTTCGCACAGTTCGATACCTTTGCAGAGCGCGCCGCGCACCTTGTACTCGAGCTTGAGGTCGGCCTCGATCATTTCTGGCACAGTGCTGCCGACTTCCAGATCGTCCGCGCGCATGTCGGGGGTGCCTTCAAGCATGAGGATGCGACGCATCAGGGCATCGGCGTGCTGTGTCTCTTCTTCCATCTCGTGGTTGATGCGCTCGTAGAGCTTGGACAGGCCCCAGTCTTCGTACATGCGCGAATGAATGAAGTACTGGTCGCGTGCCGCCAGTTCGCCCTTCAGCAGCGTGACGAGGTAGTTGATTACATCCGGGTGGCCTTGCATCGCCCTGATTCTCCATGTGAAAACGTCTATGCCACATAGTGTGAACCAGCTTTCGCCTACGGTCACTGAAAAACGCGCAATAAGACGCAAAAAATCGGTTAAACAGTAGTGATATTCATTGAAAAACCGCCCAAATGAGGGCGGTTCTTCTTATCACTTCGACTTAGGCGAGATGGATGCCCAACGCCTTGGCAATCCCTTCACCATAAGCCGGGTCGGCCTTGAAGAAGTACTGCAGCTGGCGCTGGATCACGTCTTCGCTGACACCCGCCATGGTACCGGCGATGTTGCTGATCAGCAGGGCTTTCTGCTCATCGCTCATCAAGCGGAACAAAGCGCCGGCATGGCTGAAGTAATCGGTATCCTCGCGGTGATCGTAGCGCTCAGCCGAGCCGTTGAGGGCCAGTGCTGGCTCGGCATGCCGTGGCGACTGCTTCGGCGCATCGCTGTAGCTGTTTGGCTCGTAGTTCGGCGCACTGCCGTAACCACCGGTTGCCATGGAACCGTCGCGTTGATAACTGTTCACCGGGCAGCGTGGCGCGTTCACTGGCAGTTGCTGGTGGTTGGTACCGACCCGGTAGCGGTGCGCGTCGGCATAGGCGAACACACGACCTTGCAGCATGCGATCCGGCGACAGACCAACCCCAGGCACCATATTGCTCGGCCCGAACGCCGCCTGCTCGACCTCGGCGAAGTAGTTGAGCGGGTTACGGTTGAGCTCCAGCACACCCACTTCGATCAGTGGATAGTCCTTTTGCGACCAGGTCTTGGTCACGTCGAAGGGGTTCTCGTCGCGGCTGGCAGCCTCGGCTTCGCTCATCACCTGAATGCAAACCGTCCAACGCGGGTAGTCACCACGCTCGATGGCCTCGAACAAGTCGCGCTGTGCGTAATCCGGGTCGGTGCCCGCCAGGCGCGCAGCTTCCGCCGGTGCGAGGTTCTTGATGCCTTGCTGGGTCTTGAAGTGCCACTTGACCCAGGTACGTTCACCCTTGGCATTGATCAGGCTGTAGGTGTGGCTGCCGAAACCGTGCATGTGGCGATAGCCATCCGGAATGCCTCGATCGGAGAACAGGATGGTGACCTGGTGCAGCGCCTCAGGGGAATGCGACCAAAAATCCCACATCATTTGGGCATTCTTCAGGTTGGACTGCGGGTGGCGCTTCTGAGTGTGGATAAAGTCCGGGAACTTCAACGGGTCGCGAATGAAGAACACTGGCGTGTTATTACCAACGATGTCCCAGTTGCCTTCCTCGGTGTAGAACTTGACGGCGAAGCCACGTGGGTCGCGCTCGGTATCCGCAGAGCCACGCTCACCACCCACGGTGGAGAAGCGCAAGAAGGTCTCGGTTTGTTTGCCGATCTGTTCGAACAGCTTGGCGCTGGTGTAGCCGCTGATATCGCGGGTAACGGTGAAAGTGCCATAGGCGCCCGAGCCCTTGGCATGGACGCGGCGCTCCGGAATGTTCTCGCGGTTGAAATGGGCGAGCTTCTCGATCAGGTGGAAGTCGTCGAGCAGCAGCGGGCCACGCGGGCCGGCGGAGCGGGAATTCTGGTTGTCGGCTACAGGTGCACCGCTGGCGGTGGTGAGAATCTTGCTCATGGGCTCTCCCTTTCTGGTCTTAAAGCGCCGGCTAATCGGCTGTAGAAAGAGTATTGACGAGCAAGGTTACAGGGACAAATTCATTACATGACTTATATCAATAGAAATAAACAATGTATGCAGAAACAAAAAACCGGGCACTAGGCCCGGTTCTTTGTAGCAGACAGAACGTCTTACTCAGCAGCTTCTACAGCACCGCCGACCGGACGATCAACCAGCTCGACGTACGCCATAGGCGCGTTGTCGCCAGCGCGGAAACCGCACTTCAGGATGCGCAGGTAGCCGCCCTGACGGGTGGCGTAACGCTTGCCCAGGTCGTTGAACAGTTTGCCAACAGCGGACTTCGAACGGGTACGGTCGAAGGCCAGACGACGGTTAGCAACGCTGTCTTCCTTGGCCAGGGTGATCAGCGGCTCGGCAACGCGGCGCAGTTCCTTGGCTTTCGGCAGGGTGGTTTTGATCAGCTCGTGCTCGATCAGCGACACTGCCATGTTCTGGAACATAGCCTTGCGGTGAGAGCTGGTGCGGCTCAGGTGACGTCCACTTTTACGATGACGCATGATTCATTCCTTACCAAACACTACGTTCGGTGATTACGACGATCAGGCGGTCGCCTTGTCGTCTTTCTTAAGACTTGCAGGCGGCCAGTTGTCGAGGCGCATGCCGAGAGACAGACCACGAGAGGCCAGCACGTCCTTGATTTCAGTCAGGGACTTCTTGCCCAGGTTAGGAGTCTTCAACAGCTCTACTTCGGTACGCTGAATCAGGTCGCCGATGTAGTAGATGTTCTCCGCCTTGAGGCAGTTGGCCGAACGTACAGTCAGTTCCAGGTCGTCAACCGGACGCAGCAGGATCGGATCGATCTCGTCTTCCTGCTCGACTACGACAGGCTCGCTGTCACCTTTGAGGTCGACGAACGCGGCCAGCTGCTGTTGCAGGATGGTCGCAGCGCGGCGGATAGCCTCTTCAGGATCCAGGGTGCCGTTGGTTTCCAGATCAATGACCAGCTTGTCCAAGTTGGTACGCTGTTCAACACGGGCGTTCTCGACCACGTAGGCGATACGACGCACCGGGCTGAACGAAGCGTCCAACTGCAGACGGCCAATGCTACGGCTTTCGTCTTCGTCGGTTTGACGGGAGTCGGCCGGCTCGTAACCGCGACCACGAGCTACAGTGAGCTTCATGTTCAGGGCGCCATTCGACGCCAGGTTCGCGATTACGTGATCGGGGTTGACGATCTCGACATCGTGATCCAGCTGAATATCGGCAGCGGTAACCACCCCCGAACCCTTTTTCGACAAGGTCAGCGTAACTTCGTCACGACCGTGCAGTTTGATAGCCAGGCCTTTCAGGTTCAACAGGATTTCAATTACGTCTTCCTGAACACCTTCGATCGCGGAGTACTCGTGGAGTACGCCATCGATCTCGGCCTCGACTACTGCACAGCCAGGCATGGAGGACAACAGGATGCGGCGCAGCGCGTTGCCCAGGGTATGGCCGAAACCACGCTCGAGAGGCTCGAGCGTGATCTTGGCGCGGGTCGGACTGACTACCTGCACATCAATGTGGCGGGGAGTCAGGAACTCATTTACCGAAATCTGCATGGATGCACCTATTTTCTAGCCCTTACTTGGAGTAGAGCTCGACAATCAGGTTTTCGTTGATGTCGGCAGACAGGTCGCTGCGAGCAGGAACGTTCTTGAAAACGCCCGACTTTTTAGCAGCATCCACGTCAACCCACTCAACGCGGCCACGCTGGGCGCACAGTTCAAGGGCTTGAACAATGCGCAGCTGGGCCAGCGACTTCTCGCGGACCGCGACCACGTCACCCGGACGAACTTGGTAGGATGGAATGTTTACAGTCTTACCGTTGACGCTGATCGCTTTGTGCGAAACCAGCTGACGCGACTCGGAACGAGTCGAGCCGAAGCCCATACGGTAAACGACGTTATCCAGACGGCACTCGAGCAGTTGCAGCAGGTTCTCACCGGTTGCGCCTTTTTTCGAGGCAGCAGCTTGGTAGTAACCGCGGAACTGACGCTCCAGAACACCGTAGATACGACGGACTTTTTGTTTCTCACGCAGCTGGGTGCCGTAGTCGGACTGACGGCCACGGCGCTGGCCGTGGATACCTGGGGCTGCTTCGATGTTGCACTTCGATTCCAGAGCGCGAACGCCGCTCTTCAGGAACAGATCGGTGCCTTCACGACGAGACAGTTTGCATTTTGGACCAATGTAACGTGCCATTCTTCTGTCTCCTGATTACACGCGACGCTTCTTCGGCGGACGGCACCCGTTGTGCGGGATAGGCGTCACGTCGGTGATGCTGGCGATCTTGTAGCCGCAGCTGTTCAATGCACGAACGGCGGACTCACGACCTGGACCTGGACCCTTGACGTTAACGTCGAGGTTCTTCAGACCGTATTCCAGCGCAGCTTGACCAGCACGCTCAGCAGCGATCTGAGCTGCGAACGGGGTGGATTTGCGCGAACCACGGAAACCCGAACCACCGGAGGTCGCCCAGGACAAAGCGTTGCCCTGACGGTCGGTGATGGTCACGATGGTGTTGTTGAAAGACGCATGGATGTGGGCGATGCCATCAACCACTGTCTTTTTGACTTTCTTACGAGGACGAGCAGCAGGTTTTGCCATGTCTATATTCCTGGGCGATTACTTGCGGATCGGCTTACGCGGGCCCTTACGGGTGCGTGCGTTGGTCTTGGTGCGCTGACCGCGAACCGGCAGACCTTTACGATGACGCAGGCCGCGGTAGCAACCCAGGTCCATCAAGCGCTTGATCTTCATGTTGATGTCACGACGCAGGTCACCTTCGGTGGTGAACTTCGCAACTTCGCCACGCAGGGTTTCGATTTGCTCGTCGCTCAGATCCTTGATCTTAGCGGCTGGGTTTACACCAGCGTCTGCACAGATCTTCTGTGCAGTTGTGCGACCGACACCATAGATGTAGGTCAGCGAGATAACAGTATGCTTGTTATCTGGAATGTTGACGCCTGCAATACGGGCCATTCAGTGGGACTCCAATTGACAGCTACCTACGCCCCGGAAGCCAAGAAATAGGGCGCGAGATAATATCGCTGTAGAAACGAATAATCAACCCAGCAGCACACTAGCTGCTGGGTTTGAAGCGCAGATCACACTCAGCCTTGGCGCTGTTTGTGACGCGGTTCCGCGCTGCAGATCACTCGTACGACGCCTTCGCGACGGATGATCTTGCAGTTACGGCACAGCTTTTTCACCGATGCACGAACTTTCATTACCGACTCCTCGAACCTTAGGGGCGTATCAGCGCAGCAGACCGCTGCCACCGTAGCCTTTCAGGTTGGCTTTCTTCATCAGGGATTCGTACTGGTGCGAAACGAGGTGCGATTGTACTTGGGACATGAAGTCCATCACAACCACTACCACAATCAGCAACGAGGTCCCGCCAAGGTAGAACGGCACATTTGCTGCCACCACCAGGAACTGGGGCAGAAGGCAGACGGCCATCATGTAAAGAGCACCGAACATGGTCAAACGGGTCAGAACGCCATCAATGTAGCGCGCCGACTGCTCACCAGGACGGATACCCGGAATAAAGGCACCGGACTTCTTCAGGTTTTCCGCTACGTCTTTCGGGTTGAACATCAACGCTGTGTAGAAGAAGCAGAAGAAAATGATCCCTGCACTAAACAGCAAAATGTTCAACGGCTGACCAGGAGCGATCGACTGCGAGATGTCCTGCAGCCAGCCCATACCTTCGGACTGACCGAACCAGGCACCCAGCGAAGCCGGGAACAGCAGAATGCTGCTCGCGAAAATGGCTGGGATAACCCCCGCCATGTTCACCTTCAACGGCAAGTGGCTGGTCTGCGCAGCGAAGACCTTACGGCCCTGCTGACGCTTGGCGTAGTGAACGGCGATACGACGCTGACCACGCTCAATGAACACCACGAAACCGATAATCGCTACTGCCAGCAAACCGATAGCGACCAAGGCGAAAATGTTGATATCGCCTGTGCGTGCAGACTCGAAAGACTGCCCGATTGCTCTCGGAAGACCGGCAACGATACCTGCGAAGATCAACATCGAGATACCGTTGCCCACACCGCGCTCGGTGATCTGCTCGCCCAGCCACATCATGAACATCGCGCCCGCCACGAAGGTGGAGACGGCGACGACATGGAAGCCCAGGCCCACAGAAAACGCCACGCCCTGGTTGGCCAGGCCAATGGACATGCCAATGGCTTGAACCAGTGCCAGGATAACGGTGCCGTAGCGGGTGTACTGGCTGATCTTGCGACGGCCAGCTTCACCTTCCTTCTTCAACTGCTCCAGTTGCGGGCTGACCGCGGTCATCAGCTGCATGATGATCGATGCCGAAATGTACGGCATGATCCCCAGTGCAAAGATGCTCATACGCTCGAGCGCGCCACCGGAAAACATGTTGAACAAGCTAAGAATGGTCCCCTCATTCTGCCGAAACAGATCCGCCAGACGGTCCGGATTGATGCCGGGAACCGGGATATGCGCACCTATCCGATAGACGATGATCGCCATGAACAGAAAGCGCAGACGAGCCCAGAGTTCCGACATCCCGCCCTTACCGAGCGAAGAGAGAGCACCTTGCTTAGCCATTTATTCCTCGAATTTGCCGCCAGCTGCTTCGATAGCCGCACGCGCACCCTTGGTGGCTGCGATACCCTTGATGGTGACTGCGCGAGTAACTTCGCCAGACAGCATGATTTTCACACGCTGAATGTGCTGGTTGATCACGTTGGCATCCTTCAGGGATTGCACGGAGATCACGTCGCCTTCCACTTTGGCCAGCTCGGACAGACGCACTTCAGCGCGGTCCATGGCTTTCAGGGAAACGAAGCCGAACTTCGGCAGACGACGGTGCAGCGGCTGTTGACCGCCTTCGAAGCCAGGAGCGATCGAACCACCCGAACGGGAAGTCTGACCTTTGTGGCCACGGCCGCCGGTCTTACCCAGACCGCTACCGATACCACGACCTGGACGATGCTTCTCGCGACGGGAACCCGGCGCTGGACTCAGATCATTGAGTTTCATCGATTAGCCCTCGACCTTCAGCATGTAGTAAGCCTTGTTGATCATCCCGCGGTTCTCAGGAGTATCTTGGACTTCTACAGTGTGACCGATGCGACGCAGACCCAGGCCTTTAACACACAGTTTGTGGTTAGGCAGACGGCCCGAGACGCTCTTGATCAGCGTTACTTTTACGGTTGCCATGATCAGAAGATCTCCTCGACGCTCTTGCCGCGCTTGGCAGCAATGGATTCAGGAGATTGCATGGCTTTCAGACCCTTGAAGGTGGCGTAAACCACGTTCACTGGGTTGGTCGAACCGTAGCACTTGGCCAGAACGTTCTGAACACCAGCAACTTCCAGGACAGCACGCATTGCGCCACCGGCGATGATACCGGTACCTTCCGAGGCAGGCTGCATGTAAACCTTCGAGGCGCCGTGGGCAGCCTTGGTGGCGTACTGCAGGGTGGTGCCCTTCAGGTCAACCTGGATCATGTTGCGGCGAGCAGCTTCCATGGCTTTCTGAATCGCGGCAGGTACTTCGCGCGACTTGCCACGGCCGAAGCCAACACGACCTTTACCATCACCTACCACGGTCAGCGCGGTGAAGGTGAAGATACGGCCGCCTTTTACGGTTTTGGCAACGCGGTTAACTTGAACCAGCTTCTCGATGTAGCCTTCGTCGCGCTTTTGATCGTTATTTGCCATAACTTAGAACTCCAGCCCGCCTTCACGAGCAGCATCAGCCAGCGCTTTGACGCGGCCATGGTACTTGAAGCCGGAACGGTCAAAGGCAACTTGAGATACACCGGCGGCTTTCGCACGCTCAGCTACCAGCTTGCCAACCTTAGTGGCCGCGTCGATGTTGCCAGTGGCGCCATCACGCAGGTCTTTGTCCAAGGTCGAGGCGCTTGCCAGAACCTTGCTGCCGTCGGCCGAAATGACCTGGGCGTAGATGTGCTGCGAGGAGCGGAACACGCACAGGCGCACGACTTCGAGTTCGTGCATCTTGAGACGTGCTTTGCGAGCGCGACGCAGTCGAATAACTTTTTTGTCGGTCATTTACTAGGCCCTACTTCTTCTTGGCTTCTTTACGACGGACTACTTCGTCCGCGTAACGCACACCTTTACCTTTGTAAGGCTCTGGCGGACGGAAGTCGCGGATTTCAGCGGCCACCTGACCTACCAGCTGCTTATCGATACCCTTGATCAGGATGTCGGTCTGGCTAGGCGTTTCAGCGGTGATACCGGCTGGCAGTTCGTAGTCCACTGGGTGAGAGAAGCCCAGGGCCAGGTTCAGGACGGTGCCTTTGGCCTGTGCCTTGTAACCAACACCGACCAGCTGGAGCTTACGCTCGAAGCCTTGGCTTACGCCTTGGACCATGTTGTTGACCAGAGCACGGGTAGTACCGGCCATGGCACGAGCTTGCTGGTCACCATTGCGAGCGACGAAACGCAGCTCACCAGACTCTTCGGTAACTTCAACAGACGAGTGAACGTTCAGTTCGAGAGTGCCTTTGGCACCCTTCACCGAAAGCTGTTGGCCGGCGAACTTGACTTCGACACCGGATGGCAGCTTAACGGGGTTCTTAGCGACGCGAGACATGTCTATCCCCCCTTAGAACACTGTGCACAGAACTTCGCCGCCGACACCGGCAGCGCGCGCAGCGCGATCAGTCATCACACCTTTGTTGGTGGAGACGATAGACACGCCCAGACCGCCACGTACTTTCGGCAGATCGGTGACGGCCTTGTACTGGCGCAGGCCTGGACGGCTGGAGCGCTTCAGTTCCTCGATGACCGGACGGCCTTCGAAGTACTTCAGTTCGATCGACAGGGAAGGCTTGGCCTCACCAGTTACCTGGTAGCCAGCGATGTAACCTTCGTCCTTCAGAACTTTGGCAACCGCGACCTTCAGGGTAGAGGAAGGCATGCTTACGACGGACTTTTCAGCCATCTGGGCATTACGGATGCGAGTTAGCATGTCCGCTAACGGGTCCTGCATACTCATGGGCTAGATGCTCCTGATACAAGAATTATTAGCCTTGCGGCTATGACAACCACCGGAGCGGATTGGGCAAAAAACCCAGGCTCAGGTGAGCCGGTCATTCTAGACACAAGGCAGAAACGAAACAAGCCCCATATAGGGGCTTGTTTGTTGGCGAGGTCACCGGCGGTCGGAAGATTGCTCCCCTTGCGCCGGGTACCTGCCTGCAGCGATTACCAGGAGGCTTTGACCAGACCTGGTACGTCACCGCGCATTGCAGCTTGACGCAGCATGTTACGGCCCAGGCCGAACTTACGGTATACACCGTGAGGACGACCGGTCAGGCGGCAACGGTTGCGCAGGCGCGAGGCGCTAGCGTCACGTGGCTGCTTCTGCAGAGCGACAACGGCAGCGAAACGCTCTTCTGGAGAGGCGTTAACGTTGACGATGGTCGCTTTCAGCTCAGCACGCTTCTTAGCGAACTTGGCTACCGTGAGCTGACGCTTCAGCTCGCGGTTTTTCATGCTCTTCTTGGCCATTTTCCTACTCCAATCAGTTGCGGAACGGGAACTTGAAAGCACGCAGCAGAGCGCGGCCTTCGTCGTCCGAACGAGCAGTGGTGGTCAGGGTGATGTCCAAACCGCGCAGAGCATCGATCTTGTCGTAATCGATTTCCGGGAAGATGATCTGCTCTTTCACGCCCATGCTGTAGTTGCCACGGCCATCGAAGGACTTGGCATTCAGGCCGCGGAAGTCGCGAACCCGAGGCAGGGAGATCGCCAGCAGGCGGTCCAGGAATTCGTACATCTTGTCGCTACGCAGGGTCACCTTGACGCCGATCGGCCAGCCTTCGCGGACTTTGAAGCCAGCGATGGATTTGCGAGCGAAAGTCACGACCGGCTTTTGACCGGTGATCTTTTCCAGGTCGGCAACAGCGTGCTCGATGACTTTCTTGTCGCCGATCGCTTCGCCCAGACCCATGTTCAGGGTGATCTTGGTAACGCGCGGAACTTCCATCACGTTCGACAGCTTAAGTTCTTCCTTAAGCTTAGGAGCGATTTCGTTCCGGTAAATCTCTTTCAGTCGTGCCATGGTCTTCTACCTAGCAGTGTTCAAGCATCAACCGCTTTTTGGGTCGACTTGAAGACACGAATTTTTTTACCGTCTTCTACTTTGAAACCAACGCGGTCAGCCTTGTTGGTTTCGCCGTTGAAGATGGCAACGTTGGAAGCGTGCAGAGGCGCTTCTTTCTCGACGATACCGCCCTGTACGCCCGCCATCGGGTTAGGCTTGGTATGACGCTTGACCAGGTTCACACCACCGATGACCAGACGGTCATCAGCGAGAACCTTCAGCACCTTACCGCGCTTACCTTTGTCTTTGCCGGCGATCACGATGATCTCGTCGTCACGACGAATCTTTTGCATGTCGGATCTCCTTACAGCACTTCAGGGGCGAGCGAGACGATCTTCATGAACTTCTCAGTACGAAGTTCACGGGTCACTGGCCCGAAGATGCGAGTGCCGATCGGCTCTTGCTTGTTGTTCAGCAGAACAGCAGCGTTGCCGTCGAAACGAATGATGGAACCGTCAGCGCGACGAACACCGTGACGGGTGCGCACGACAACAGCAGTCATCACTTGGCCTTTTTTGACCTTACCGCGCGGAATTGCTTCCTTGACAGTAACCTTGATGATGTCACCGATGCCGGCGTAACGACGGTGCGAACCGCCGAGCACCTTGATGCACATGACGCGACGAGCGCCGCTGTTATCGGCCACATCGAGCATGGATTGAGTCTGAATCATAAAATTTCTCCGACCCCTAGCCCTTAGACTTCAACAGCGCGTTCGAGGACTTCAACCAGTGCCCAGGACTTGGTCTTGGCCAGCGGACGGGTTTCACGGATGGAAACCTTGTCGCCGATCTTGCACTGGTTGGCTTCGTCGTGCGCGTGCAGCTTAGTCGAACGCTTAACGTATTTACCGTAGATCGGGTGCTTTACGCGACGCTCGATCAGAACGGTGATGGTCTTGTCCATTTTGTCGCTGACGACACGGCCAGTCAGCGTACGGACGGTTTTTTCAGCTTCAGCCATGATCACTTACCTGCCTGCTGGTTGAGCACAGTTTTCACGCGAGCGATGTCACGCTTAACTTGCGAGAGCAGGTGCGACTGCCCCAACTGGCCAGTTGCTTTCTGCATACGCAGATTGAACTGGTCGCGCAGCAAGCCGAGCAGTTGCTCGTTCAGTTGCTGTGCCGATTTTTCACGAAGTTCATTCGCTTTCATCACATCACCGTCCGCTTAACAAAGGAGGTGGCGAGAGGCAGCTTTGCAGCAGCCAGGGCGAAAGCTTCGCGCGCCAGCTCTTCAGAAACACCCTCGATCTCGTACAGGACTTTGCCTGGCTGAATCTGGGCAACCCAGTATTCCACGGAGCCCTTACCTTTACCCATACGAACCTCGAGAGGCTTCTTGGAGATCGGCTTGTCCGGGAACACACGGATCCAGATCTTACCGCCACGCTTAACGTGACGGGTCAGCGCACGACGTGCGGACTCGATCTGGCGAGCGGTGAGGCGACCGCGAGCAACAGCTTTCAGGGCGAATTCGCCGAAGCTGACTTTGCTACCGCGCAGTGCCAGACCACGGTTGTGGCCAGTCATCTGCTTGCGGAATTTTGTACGCTTTGGTTGCAACATTTGGCGTACCCCTTACTTAGCAGCTTTTTTACGAGGCGCTGGTGCTTGTGGTTTCAGTTCTTCTTGGCGACCACCAATAACTTCGCCTTTGAAGATCCAAACCTTCACACCGATCACACCGTAAGTGGTGTGAGCTTCGTAGGTGTTGTAGTCGATATCGGCACGCAGGGTGTGCAGAGGCACACGACCTTCGCGATACCACTCGGTACGAGCAATCTCAGCACCGCCGAGACGACCGCTCACCTGGATCTTGATGCCCTTGGCACCAATACGCATGGCGTTCTGTACGGCGCGCTTCATGGCGCGACGGAACATTACGCGGCGTTCCAGCTGCTGAGCTACGCTCTGCGCAACCAGCATAGCGTCGAGTTCCGGCTTGCGGATCTCTTCGATGTTGATGTGCACAGGCACACCCATCTGCTTGGTCAGGTCCTGACGCAGCTTCTCGACATCTTCACCTTTCTTACCGATAACGATACCGGGACGAGCGGTGTGGATGGTGATGCGTGCAGTTTGAGCCGGACGATGAATATCGATACGGCTTACGGACGCGCTTTTTAGTTTGTCTTGGAGGTACTCACGCGTTTTCAGATCCTTCAACAGGTAATCTGCGTAAGTAGCACCGTCTGCGTACCAGACGGAGGTGTGCTCCTTGACGATTCCCAGGCGAATGCCAGTGGGATGTACTTTCTGACCCATCTGATCGACTCCGTTACTTGTCCGCAACCTTGACAGTGATATGGCAAGACCGCTTGACGATGCGATCAGCACGGCCTTTGGCACGTGGCATGATGCGCTTCAGCGAACGCCCTTCGTTGACGAAGACGGTGGAGACCTTCAGGTCATCAACGTCTGCGCCTTCGTTGTGTTCGGCGTTGGCTACGGCCGACTCGAGGACTTTCTTCATGATTTCAGCGGCTTTTTTGCTGCTGAAGGCCAACAGGTTGAGCGCTTCGCCCACCTTCTTCCCGCGGATCTGGTCGGCGACCAAGCGGGCTTTCTGGGCGGAGATGCGAGCGCCCGACAACTTAGCGGCTACTTCCATTTCCTTACCCCTTAACGCTTGGCTTTCTTGTCAGCCACGTGCCCGCGATAGGTGCGGGTACCGGCGAACTCGCCCAGTTTGTGGCCGACCATGTCTTCGTTCACGAGAACTGGAACATGCTGGCGACCGTTATGAACCGCGATGGTCAGACCGACCATTTGTGGCAGGATCATCGAGCGACGCGACCAGGTTTTAACTGGCTTGCGATCGTTCTTCTCCACCGCCACTTCGACCTTCTTCAGCAGGTGAAGATCGATAAAAGGACCTTTTTTCAGAGAACGTGGCACTGTCGTATCCCTCTAGTTACTTGCGACGACGGACGATCATGTTGTCGGTACGCTTATTACCACGGGTTTTAGCACCCTTGGTTGGGAAGCCCCATGGCGATACCGGATGACGACCACCGGAGGTACGACCTTCACCACCACCATGTGGGTGGTCAACCGGGTTCATGGCAACGCCACGAACGGTTGGGCGAACGCCGCGCCAGCGTTTGGCACCAGCTTTACCCAGCGAACGCAGGCTGTGCTCGGAGTTCGAGACTTCGCCCAGGGTCGCACGGCACTCAGCCAGGACTTTACGCATTTCACCAGAGCGCAGACGCAGGGTCACGTAGACACCTTCGCGGGCGATCAGCTGAGCCGAAGCACCAGCGGAACGTGCGATCTGAGCACCTTTACCCGGCTTCAGTTCGATGCCGTGAATGGTGCTACCTACTGGGATGTTGCGCAGCTGCAGGGAGTTACCGGCCTTGATTGGGGCCAGGGCACCTGCGATCAGCTGGTCGCCAGCGCTCACGCCTTTAGGGGCAATGATGTAGCGACGCTCACCGTCTGCGTAGCACAGCAGGGCGATGTGAGCAGTACGGTTCGGGTCGTATTCGATACGCTCGACAGTGGCTGGGATGCCATCTTTGTCGTTGCGACGGAAGTCAACCAGACGGTAATGCTGCTTGTGACCACCACCAACGTGACGAGTGGTAATGCGGCCATTGTTGTTACGACCACCAGACTTCGATTTTTTCTCGATCAGCGGTGCGTGAGGAGCGCCTTTGTGCAGCTCCTTGTTGACCACCTTGACCACGAAACGGCGGCCAGGGGAAGTCGGTTTGCATTTAACGATTGCCATGATGCACCCCTTCCTTACTCAGCACTGCTGCTGAAATCGAGATCTTGGCCTGGCTGAAGGGAGACGATCGCCTTCTTCCAGTCATTACGCTTGCCCAGACCACGTGCGGTACGCTTGGTTTTACCCAGAACGTTAACAGTCGACACGTTTTCAACTTTTACGTTGAACAGGCCTTCGACAGCTTTCTTGATTTCCAGCTTGGTTGCATCAGTAGCAACCTTGAATACGAACTGGCCTTTTTTCTCAGCCAGAACGGTAGCCTTCTCGGAAACGTGCGGGCCAAGGAGGACTTTAAATACGCGTTCCTGGTTCATCCCAGCAGCTCCTCGAATTTCTTCACGGCCGAGACAGTGATCAACACTTTCTCGTATGCGATCAGACTGACCGGGTCGGAACCTTGTACGTCACGTACGTCGACGTGCGGCAGGTTACGAGCAGCCAGGTACAGGTTCTGATCAACAGCGTCGGAAACGATCAATACGTCGCTCAGACCCATGCCGTTCAGCTTGTTCAGCAGATCTTTGGTTTTCGGTGCTTCAACAGCGAAGTCCTGAACCACGACCAGACGGTCGCTACGCACCAGCTCAGCGAGGATGGAGCGCAGGGCTGCGCGGTACATCTTCTTGTTGAGCTTCTGCGAGTGATCTTGAGGGCGAGCTGCGAAGGTTACACCACCGCCACGCCAGATCGGACCACGAGTGGTACCAGCACGAGCACGGCCAGTACCCTTCTGACGCCATGGGCGCTTACCGCCACCAGCCACGTCGGAACGGGTCTTCTGCTGCTTGGTACCCTGACGGCCGCCGGCCATGTAGGCCACGACTGCTTGGTGAACCAGCGTCTCGTTGAATTCGCCACCGAAAGTCAGTTCGGAAACTTCGATCGCCTGAGCGTCATTTACATTAAGTTGCATGTCAGTTTCCCCTTAACCGCGAGCCTTGACAGCTGGACGTACAACCACGTCGCCGCCAGTAGCGCCAGGTACGGCACCCTTGATCAGCAGCAGGTTGCGTTCAGCGTCTACGCGAACTACTTCCAGGGACTGAACAGTCACGCGCTCGGCGCCCATGTGACCGGACATCTTCTTGCCCTTGAACACACGACCAGGAGTCTGGCACTGGCCGATGGAACCAGGAACACGGTGCGACACGGAGTTACCGTGGGTGTTGTCCTGACCACGGAAGTTCCAGCGCTTGATGGTACCGGCGAAGCCTTTACCTTTGGACTGACCAGTAACGTCAACCAGCTGGCCTGCAGTGAAGAGTTCAGCTTTGATCAGATCGCCAGCCTGGAAATCGCCTTCTTCAAGACGGAACTCCCAAACACCGCGACCAGCGGCAACGTTGGCCTTGGCGAAGTGGCCTGCCTGAGCGGCAGTCACACGCGAAGCACGACGCTCGCCGACAGTGACTTGCACTGCACGGTAGCCATCGGTTTCTTCAGTTTTGAACTGGGTGACGCGATTCGGCTCGATCTCAATGACCGTGACCGGAATGGAGACACCTTCTTCGGTGAAAATGCGGGTCATACCGCACTTGCGACCGATTACACCAATAGTCATGTTGTAAACCTCATGAGTGTACGGGGCTTTCACCCGCTATGGCCGCCCATTTCAGAGCGTTACACGACTAGACCGAAGTCTTAGCCGAGGCTGATCTGTACTTCCACACCTGCCGCCAGATCAAGCTTCATCAGCGCGTCAACGGTTTTATCCGTTGGCTGGACGATGTCCAGAACACGCTTATGAGTGCGAATCTCGTACTGGTCACGCGCGTCTTTGTTGACGTGCGGGGAGACCAGAACGGTGAAACGCTCTTTGCGGGTAGGCAGTGGAATTGGACCACGCACTTGTGCACCAGTACGTTTCGCGGTTTCCACGATTTCCTGGGTGGATTGGTCGATCAGGCGATGGTCGAAAGCCTTCAACCTGATACGGATTTGCTGATTTTGCATTGGATTTCAGACTCCAGGCTGTTCCCAACGGACGCACTACGCCCGCTAAAAGGAGGCGTGATTCTATAGACGCCCCCATTTAGTGTCAACCCAATAAAAAAAACCCCCGCTGAGCGGGGGTTTTTTCAATCGGTCGAGTGATTACTCGATGATTTTGGCCACAACGCCGGCGCCGACGGTACGACCGCCTTCACGGATAGCGAAGCGCAGACCGTCTTCCATTGCGATGGTCTTGATCAGGGTAACAGTCATCTGAATGTTGTCACCTGGCATTACCATTTCAACGCCTTCCGGCAGTTCGCAGTTACCGGTCACGTCAGTGGTACGGAAGTAGAACTGAGGACGGTAGCCTTTGAAGAACGGAGTGTGACGGCCGCCTTCTTCCTTCGACAGAACGTAGACTTCTGCGGTGAACTTGGTGTGCGGCTTGACCGAACCTGGCTTGACCAGAACCTGGCCACGCTCAACGTCGTCACGCTTGGTACCACGCAGCAGA
>NZ_JBLUPS010000015.1:0-126184 GCF_048068035.1 Pseudomonas sp. NY11955 | reverse complement strand
AAACAAGGATGTTCCCTGTCCCCGCCCCCTCGCGGGGCGGCCCGGGAGAGAGGCCGGTACAGGCAGCGGCATAACCAAAGTGCTTTTTGTTCTTTAACCCACTCCGAGCCACCCGCTATAGTCGCTGGCAATCTGCCTCAACAACCTTCAAGAACAAGGAAGCAACGTGAAAAAGCTCTTCACCGCCTCACTGCTCGCCGCAGGCCTGGCCCTGGGCAACATCGCCCAGGCCGCACCTACCCTGCTCAACGTTTCCTACGACGTGATGCGCGACTTCTACAAGGACTACAACCCAGCCTTCCAGAAACATTGGGAAGCCGAGCACAAAGAGAAGGTCAACGTGCAGATGTCCTTCGGCGGCTCCAGCAAGCAGGCCCGTGCGGTGATCGATGGCCTGCCGGCCGATGTCATCACCATGAACATGGCCACCGATATCAACGCCCTTGCCGACAATGGCAAGCTGGTGCCGGACAACTGGGTAACCCGCCTGCCGAACAACAGCGCGCCGTTCACCTCGGCCACTGTGTTCATCGTGCGCAAAGGCAACCCAAAAGCCCTGAAAGACTGGCCGGACCTGCTCAAGGACGGCGTACAGGTGATCGTGCCCAACCCGAAAACTTCGGGTAACGGCCGTTACACCTACCTGTCGGCCTGGGGCTACGTGCTCAAGCAAGGCGGCGATGAAAGCAAAGCCCGCGACTTCGTCGGCAAGCTGTTCAAGCAGGCACCCGTGCTGGACACCGGCGGCCGCGCTGCCACCACCACCTTCATGACCAACCAGATCGGCGACGTGCTGGTAACTTTCGAGAACGAAGCCGAAATGATCGCCCGCGAGTTTGGCCGCGACCAGTTCGAAGTGGTCTACCCGAGCGTGTCGGCCGAAGCCGAGCCACCGGTAAGTGTGGTCGACAAGGTGGTGGCCAAGAAAGGCACCCAGGCTGTGGCCGAGGAATACCTGAAGTACCTGTGGTCGCCAGAAGCCCAAGAGATCGCCGCCAACAACTACCTGCGCCCGCGCGATGCGACGGTACTGGCCAAGTACACCGACCGCTTCCCGAAAGTGGACTTCCTGTCGGTAGAAAAAACCTTTGGTGACTGGCGCACCGTGCAGAAGACCCACTTCAATGATGGTGGGGTGTTTGACCAGATCTATAGCGGTCAGTAACGTTTTCCAGGCATAACGGGAGCACTGTAGGAGCAGCCTTGTGCTGCGAAGAGGCCGGTACGGACGATACACATGCTTTGCCTGTACCGGCCTCTTCGCAGCACAAGGCTGCTCCTACAAAGCCTGTGCAGTACCAGTCGGAGACTTGGCAACGTCAGGCCTGGCGGAATACCAGCGCCTTCAGCCCCCCCGCCGGGTCCACATCCGGAAACTCTGGCGGGTTCTCCAGGCGCTCGACAAACGCCAGTGTCGGCGCCTGCTCGGCCATCCCTTCTATCAGAAACTCCGGCCCCATCCCCGGGTCGTTGACACACGCCAGCACCGTGCCACCCTCGCTGAGCAACTCAGGCAAACGCCGCAGGATCTTCGCGTAATCCTGGGTCAGCACGAAGCTGCCACGCTGGAAGGTTGGCGGGTCGATGATGATCAGGTCGTAAGGCCCGTATTTGCGCACCTTGCCCCACGACTTGAACAGCTCATGCCCCAGGTACGCCACCCGCGATGCATCATGGCCATTGAGGCGGTGGTTGTCGCGGCCCCGTGAGAGGGCCGACTTGGCCATGTCCAGGTTCACCACCTGCTCGGCGCCACCGGCAATCGCTGCCACCGAAAAGCCGCAGGTGTAAGCGAACAGGTTCAGCAGGCGCTTGCCCGCCGCCTGTTCACGCACCCAGCGCCGGCCGTAGCGCATGTCGAGGAACAGGCCGTTGTTCTGCCGCACGCCCAGGTCCAGCAGGTAGGTCAGGCCGTCCTCGACCACCTCACGCTGCTGGCACGGCTCGCCCAGCAGCCACTGGCCAGGGCTGTCGGGCAGGTAGCGGTGCTGGATGATGATCGCCTGGCCGGTCCACTGCGGGCGCTGTGCCAAGGTGTGCAACATGGCCTCCAATTCGGCCAGTTGGCCCTCGGGCGGTTCGCGAAACAGGGCGACCGACAGCACGCCTTGCAACCAGTCGACGGTGACCTGCTCCAGGCCCGGCCAGCAACGGCCACGGCCGTGGAACAAGCGGCGGGTTTCCTGCGGGGCAGGGTCGAGGGCGGCGAGCAGGTGCTGTTCGAGGGTGTGAATCGGCGAAGTCATGGTGGGTCGCAGGCTGGCAAAAGCGCCATTCTACCTCAACTCTTCACGGCAACCCGCGCCGGTCGGAACCACCATCCCTGCTGCATGCCCGCCGCCGCCAGCAGAATCAACCCCACCCCCAGCCACTGCAATGGCGCCAGGCGGTGCCCGAACGCCACCCAGTCCACCAGAATCGCCGCAATCGGGTAGATGAACGACAGCGCACCCGTCAACGCCGTGGGCAAACGCTGAATGGCGCTGTACAGCAACACATACATCAGCCCGGTATGTACCATGCCCAGCGTCAGCAGGCTGGCCAATGCCGGCATTTCACCCGGCACACCGCCAAGCTTGACCCACGGCGCCAGCAACAACACGCCCGTGGTTACCTGGATTAACGCGATCAGGTGCGGTGGCGTGCCACTCAGGCGCTTGATGATCAACGCAGCGATTGCATACAAGAACGCTGCCCCAAGCGCCAGGGCTATCCCCAGCAGATAGTCCTCCCCACCGCCCTGCCCTACGCCATGGGCACTGACGATGGCCAGCATGCCGAGGAACGCCACGCTCAGCCAAGTAACCTTGGCCAAGGTGATCTTCTCGCCCAGAAACAGCGCCGCCAACCCCACTAGCATGAACGGCTGCACGTTGTACACCGCCGTACCAATGGCAATCGATGCCCGCGAATAAGAGGCGAACAACAGCAGCCAGTTACCGACAATGGCCACCCCGCTGGCAATCGCCAGCAAGAATGCCGTGCGGCTGATCACACCCGGCCGCAGAAAACCAAAAGCGGCACAAATCGCCAGCAAGGTCACGGCACCGAACACGCAGCGCCAGAACACCACGTCCAGCACCGGCAGGCCAGACACCAGCACGAACCAGCCAATGGTCCCGGAAATCAGCATGGCGGCGACCATTTCCAACGAGCCACGGCGCAATGAACTGTCCATCTCACACCTCCTGTTGACGATGGCAACAGTATGCAAAGGTTTCAGCCTGACCTTCCAGCGGATAACCAAGGTAGATCCGCAACCATACCTTTACTATCAAGGCAAATAACGCCAACTACCTAAAGAGGCGAGCATGACTGATGCCATCGACCAACTCTTGATCAATGCACTGATGGAAGACTCGCGCCGCTCGCTCAAAGCCCTGGCGCAGGTCAGCGGGCTGTCTGCGCCCAGCGTCAGCGAACGCCTGCGCCGCCTGGAGGAGCGTGGTGTGCTGCGCGGCTACACCGTAGACATCGACCCGCGCGCCTTTGGTTACCAGTTGCAGGCCATCGTGCGCATCCGCCCGCTGCCGGGGCAGTTGCATGAGGTGGAGCGGCAGATCATTGCCATCCCTGAGTTCACCGAGTGCGACAAGGTCACTGGCGAGGACTGTTTCATTGCCCGGCTGCATGTGCGCTCGATGGAACAGCTGGACACCCTGCTCGACCGCATCAATGTGCTGGCCGAGACCAATACCGCCATCATCAAGAAAAGCCCGGTGAAGCGGCGGTTGCCGCCGATGGATTGATTTTCTTCTGTATCGGCCTCTTCGCGGGCACGCCCGCTCCCACAGGATCACCACAGGCCAGAGGCTGTGGAATCCCTGTGGGAGCGGGCGTGCCCGCGAAGAGGCTGGCGCAGGAAAAGCTGACTAATTTTTGTACACAAAAACGTCACCATAAGTGCCATTTTTGTGTTCACTTATCCCAGTAACGCCCCAATACGTTACACACTTTCCACCATTAATTTTGACCAAATGATCAACTAATCACCCCAGCAAAAAATTAAACCTGTTCATTCGGTCAACTTATAATCTCTGCATTTCATTAACTTATCTTTCAACAAGATAGATTCAGAATGCTGGCCAACTAAAAGTCGCTTATTCCTTGGCACAGAAATGGCTTTTGTGTCTTCGTGTTTTGTATACAACTTAAACAAAACATAAATACACAAGAACCCGCGACGCCGACCCAATGTCGGCCGCCGCGCCCAGAACTTTGTGATGCCAACGCTGCACCGACGAGATGGCGAGCCCGTGCGCATGCCCGCTCATCGCAGTCCAAGTGCATCAGGAGCCCGCCGGAATGAGTAGCAGCCTCGACCTTGCCCCTGAACTATCCGTCGCCAGCACCCACCCCAACGCCACCCTCGCCGGCAACGCGCCGGAACTTGCCCTGAGCCCGCGCCTGCATAACCGCGACCTCGCGCCAACCCGTATCGAAGGCCGTCGCTGGGGCGGCTACAGCATCTTCGCGCTGTGGACAAACGATGTGCACAATATCGCCAACTATTCGTTCGCCATGGGCTTGTTCGCCCTCGGCCTGGGTGGCTGGCAAATTCTCTTGTCGCTGGCCATCGGCGCGGCGCTGGTGTACTTCTTCATGAACCTGTCCGGCTACATGGGGCAGAAAACCGGGGTGCCGTTCCCGGTCATCAGCCGAATTGCCTTCGGCATCCACGGCGCACAGATCCCGGCGTTGATCCGCGCCGTCATCGCCATTGCCTGGTTCGGCATCCAGACCTACCTGGCTTCGGTGGTACTGCGGGTGCTGCTCACCGCCGTGTGGCCGCAAATGGCCGCCTACGACCATGACAGCATCCTCGGCCTGTCGAGCCTGGGCTGGGTATGCTTCGTGGCGATCTGGCTGGTGCAACTGGTGATCCTGGCCTACGGCATGGAGATGGTGCGCCGTTACGAGGCCTTTGCCGGCCCAGTGATCCTGCTGACCGTCGCCGCCCTGGCGGTGTTCATGTACTTCAAGGCCGACGCGCACATCGCCTGGTCGGTGGCGACTCCACTGACTGGCTACGAGATGTGGCGCAACATCTTTGCCGGCGGCGCGCTGTGGCTGGCAATCTACGGCACCCTGGTGCTGAACTTCTGTGACTTCGCCCGCTCTTCGCCATGCCGCAAGACCATCCGCGTCGGCAACTTCTGGGGCCTGCCGGTGAACATCCTGGTGTTCGCCGTGATTACCGTGGTGCTGTGCGGTGCGCAGTTCCAGATCAACGGCCAGATCATCGACAGCCCGACGCAGATCGTCGCCGCCATCCCCAGCACGCCGTTCCTGGTGCTTGGTTGCCTGGCCTTCCTGATCGTCACCGTGGCGGTGAACATCATGGCCAACTTCGTCGCACCGGCCTTCGTGCTCAGCAACCTGGCGCCGCGCCACCTGAACTTCCGCCGTGCCGGGCTGATCAGCGCCACGCTGGCGGTGCTGATCCTGCCGTGGAACCTGTACAACAGCCCGCTGGTGATCGTGTACTTCCTGTCGGGCCTGGGTGCCCTGCTCGGCCCGCTGTACGGAGTGATCATGTCCGACTACTGGCTGCTGCGCAAAGGCTGCATCAACGTGCCCCAGCTGTACAGCGAAGACCCGGCCGGCGCCTATCACTACAGCAAAGGCATCAACCTGCGCGCCGTGGCCGCCTTCGTGCCGGCCGCGCTGCTGGCCATCGTCCTGGCCCTGGTCCCCAACTTCCAAAGCGTGGCGCCGTTCTCCTGGCTGATCGGTGCCGGCATTGCCGCCGCCCTGTACCTGCTGATCGCACCGCGCAACCGCCAATACCACGACGTCAGCGGCGAGTGCATCGCCGTCGACCACAGCAGCCATTGATCTGGGAGAACTGCCCATGCATATTCTGATCGCCAACGTCAACACCACCGAAGCCATCACTGACGCCATTGCCGAGCAGGCACGTGCGGTGGCCGCGCCCGGTACCGAAATTGTCGGCCTCACGCCTTGGTTTGGCGCCGAGTCGGTGGAGGGCAACTTCGAAAGCTACTTGGCCGCCATTGCGGTGATGGACCGGGTACTGGCCTTCGAGGGCCCCTATGACGCCGTGATCCAGGCCGGCTATGGCGAACACGGCCGCGAAGGCCTGCAGGAGCTGCTGAATGTGCCGGTGGTGGACATTACCGATGCCGCCGCCAGTACGGCGATGTACCTGGGCCATGCCTATTCGGTGGTGACTACGCTGGACCGCACCGTGCCACTGATCGAAGACCGTCTGAAGCTGTCCGGCCTATACGACCGCTGCGCCTCGGTGCGGGCCAGCGGGCTGGCGGTGCTGGAACTGGAAGCCGACCCAGAGCGGGCCGTGGAGGCCATTGTCGAGCAGGCCGAACGCGCCGTGCGTGACGACAAGGCCGAGGTGATCTGCCTGGGTTGCGGTGGCATGGCCGGGCTGGACGAGCAGATTCGCCAACGCACTGGCGTGCCGGTGGTGGATGGTGTGAGCGCAGCGGTAACCATTGCCGAATCGTTGGTGCGCATGGGGCTGAGTACTTCCAAGGTACGCACCTATGCCACGCCGCGAGTGAAAAAGGTGGTGGGTTGGCCGATGCGCTTCGGCCGCTGATCCCTTGTCTGCCAGTGCTGGCCTCTTCGCGGGCTTGCCCGCTCCCACAAGTCCGCGAAGACGCTGGCACTATCACCCCATCATCTCGACCAAGCGCTGCGCACTGCCACAGGCCAAGGTAAACCCCAAGGCCCCATGCCCCAGGTTCAACCACAAGTTGCGATACACCGTTTCGCCAATGATCGGCACCCCGGTCGGTGTCGCCGGCCGCATCCCGGCCCACTCCACCGCCTGGCCATAATCCGCAGCCTTGGGCAATGTCTCCAGCGCCAGCCGCCGCATGCTCTGCAACCTGCGCTTTTCCACCGACTCGTCAAAACCGACTATGTCCACCATCGCCGCTACCCGCAGCTGCTGCCCCAGGCGGGCGTAGACGATCTTGCGCTCATAATCGGTAAGGCTCAGCTCCGGGGCTTGGTGCCCGGCGTTGATCGGCGCCGTCAAGCTGTAGCCCTTCAGCGGGTAGACCGGTATCCGCACCCCCGGTAATGCCAAGCCTGGACCGCGATGCCCGGCACACAGCACCAACTGCTCCACCTCCAACTGTTCATCGCCCAGTTGTAGCGCTACAACCTGATCCTGACGCCGTACCAACTGCGTCACTGGCCGCCCCAGCAGGAAGTGGCATTGCCCCGAAGCGCGCAACAGTGCCTCCAGGCGCTGGCAGAACAAGTGACAATCGCCAACCTCTTCATCCGCTGTGAAGACGCCACCTACAAACGGTGCGCCCTCCAGGGCAGGTTCTAGCGCACGCAACTCGGCTGCCGCCAAAACCCGCTGACTGGCCGGGTCGGTCAACTGGTCTCGGCCATGGGCAAAGGCGCGCTCGCTGCGAAAAGCCACCAGCTTGCCATTGCGCCGCCAGGCGAAATCACCCAGGTTCTGCTCCTCGCGCCATTGCGCCAGCACAGCCTGACTGTGCAGCGCCAACTTCAGCAGTTGCGTGGCATTGCGACGATTGACGCTGCGACGGCAAGCCAGGGTAAATGCCAGCAGCCAGCGCCACTGCGCCGGGTCAAGGCGCAAGCGCAGGCGCAGCGGCGACTCGCCCTGCAACAGCCAGCCCAGCGCCTGCCAGGGCACCCCGGCATCGGCCAGCGGCGCCACATATCGATAAGACAGCTGCCCGCCATTGGCAAAGCTGGTGGCTGACGCCAGGCTGTCGCGGGCCTCGATCAACGTAACCGACCACCCTTCACGAACCAGCGCGTAGGCCGTCGTCAGGCCAACCACCCCGCCACCGATTACCGCTACCTGCTGCTTCATCGCTCATCCCTGTTCCGGCTTGCTGGCCAAACAGTACCAGCGGATCAGGTCGGGCAGCTATGCGCACCGTCATTCAGGCCCTGGCGCACGTTGCGGCTGAGCAGGCTGGCTTTGCCGTCATGCCAGGTCAGGGTCAGTACATAGAGGGTGTCGAAGTCATCGCCGCTCCAGTCCTCGGTGATCACCCGCGCTTCACCCAAGGCCTTGCCTGCGACGGTGTTGATCAACTCCGGCAGGTAGCCGTGGGACCAGGCGGTGTAGATGGTCGCATTGCGGTACTTGTCGCTCAGCAACTCCTCGGCCAGTTCGTCGGTGTCGTTGGCGCCGTAGTCGATGTTCACCGGCAAGCCGAGGCGAATGGCGCTGGGGGTGATGGTCATCAGCGGGCGGATATAGCTGTAGCTTTCGTCCCTGCTGCCTTCCTCGACATGCCGCGAAGGGTTGGCGGCAAACACATAGTCGGCCTTGCCAAAGCGCTCGGGCAATACCGTGGCCAGGTCCAGCGCACGGTTCAGGCCCTGGCAGTTCAACTGGCCCAACCCTTCGCCTGGCTTCTCGCCATGGCGCAGAAACACCAGGGTCTGGGTGCCATCCACCGGTTGCGCCCGGCTTTCGACAGCCTCCAACGCCAACGGTACGGCGACGGCTGTGAGCACCAGGCTCAGCAGCAAATGACGGCGACGGCGGAAGAATGTTGGCAACTTCATCAAGGCAGGCTCGTGTGGCAAAAAAAAATCGGGGTTACCCGCCACATCGCCCTGCCGGTTGCAGGGTGCCCTTAGTAGTGAATGCCATCCTTGGCAACGAGAAAGGGTCAGAGTGCCCTGAACCCGTTTGGTTCCTCCCTGGAGGTAGATGCCGTTCCCTAGGCAAGGCCTAGGTTAGGGGAAACGTGTTGCGCAATTAAGTCGAGTGCAAGAACCTCGGGTTGCAATGCGACCACTCAATCATCCCGCGTCAGCACTTCCAGCAGCTCGATCTCGAAGACGAGGTTGGAATTCGGCGGTATCGCCCCTACGCTGCGTTCGCCGTAACCCAGGTGCGCCGGCACCAGCAGTTTGCGCTTGCCGCCAACGCGCATGCCCATCAGGCCTTGATCCCAGCCTTTGATTACCCGGCCGGTGCCGATCACGCACTGGAACGGCTTGCCCCGCGACCAGGACGAATCGAACTCGCTGCCGTCAGCCAGCCAGCCGGTGTACTGGGTGGTGATCAGGGCGCCTTTGACGGCGGCTTTGCCATCACCCTCGACCAGGTCGATGATCTGCAGTTCTTGGCTCACGGGCACACTCCAACGCTGAAAAACAAAGCCGCCCTTTTCTCAGGAATGCAGCGGTTTGGCAAGTTCGCGGGGCGTTTCATGCTGGCGCTCTCACCCGTATCGACAGGCCCGGATCAGCTGTTCTGCTCGAACACCTCCTGGCCGGTCAGCTCCTTGGTCTGGTTGGCGAAGCAGTACCAGGCGGGTTTCTGCTCGATGAAAATCTGCAGGTCGAACTCCCACTCCTGGTCGCCGTCGAGCACGCCGACCGGCACGAAATGGAGGTTGTTGGCCTTGAGCCGATAGTACAGGTGCGTGCCGCAGCGGCCACAGAACCCACGTTGGGCCCAGTCGGAAGAATCATAGACGCTCGGCGCACGCCCTTCGATCTCCGGCGGCTGGCTGCAGTGCACCACCAACAGCGGGCCCCCGGTCCATTTGCGGCACATGCTGCAATGGCAGGCGCTGATATGGGTGTTGTCGACGGTGACCGTGAGCCGAGTGGCGCCGCACAGGCAGGTGCCTTGTTTTTCCATGGTCATGGAGAGCTCCTAGAGCGGAAGATGGGCCCATTTGCGGCGCAAGGCCGCTCCTACAGGGAGGCGGTGTCAGCGTGTTAAATATAGACAGTCCCGCGCAGGTACAACGCCGCCCGCCCACTGATGATCACGCGGCCATTGCCCGGCACTTCGCACTGCAACTGCCCTTTACGTACCCCACCCTGCTCGCAGCTGAGCACGCTTTTGCCCAGGCGCTCGGCCCATATCGGTGCCAGCGAGGTGTGCGCCGAGCCGGTCACGGGGTCTTCATTCACGCCAACTCGCGGGCCGAACCAGCGGGTGACGAAATCAAAGCCACGCCCTGCCGCCGTCACGGCAATGCCGCGCACGTCGAAAGCCGACAGCGCAACAAAGTCTGGTTTCAGGCTATCGAGCAGCAAAGCGTCGTCGATCACCACCACATAGTCGTCGCTGCGATGCAGCGCCTGTGCCTGGCTCAGGCCCAGCGCTTGCAACAGGCCGACCGGAATGTCCACGGCTACCGGTTGTTTAGCCGGGAAATCCATTGCCAGCAGCCCGTCGCTACTGCGGCTGACGCGCAATTCGCCACTGCGGGTGTTGAAGCGCAGCACCTGCGCCTGCTCGCCCAGTTGTTCGAACAGTACATAAGCAGAGGCCAGGGTGGCATGGCCGCACAGGTCGACTTCCACGGTCGGGGTGAACCAACGCAGGTCGAACGTTTCGCCATTGCGCACGAAGTAGGCGGTTTCCGACAGGTTGTTTTCTTCGGCAATGCGCTGCAGCACATCGTCCGGCAGCCAGCTTTGCAGCGGGATCACTGCGGCCGGGTTGCCACCGAAGGGTTCAGCGGAAAAGGCATCGACCTGAAAGATTTCGAGTTGCATGCACACACTCCTTGTTGCCTGGCCACTGCCAGGCAGATAGCTGGAAAGGGTTACGGGTGTACCGGGGTCAGTACCGGCTCACCGGCAAAGAACGCCTGCAGGTTGCGCAGCACCAGGGCTACCGTGTCGCGCGCGGCTTCCGGCGACTGGCCGGCCACGTGGGGCGTGAGTACGGTGTTGGGCAAGGCCTTGAGGGCGTCGGGCACTGCCGGTTCGTCGTCGAACACGTCCAGCGCGGCGCCCGCCAGTTGGCCATGCTGCAATGCGGCTATCAGGGCCTGGGTGTCGACCACACTGGCACGGGCGATGTTCACCAGATAGCCCTGTGCCCCAAGCGCCTCCAGCACGTGGGCGTCGACCAGATGCCGAGTGTGGGCGCCACCGGGGGTGGCAACTACCAGAATGTCGACGGCATCGGCCAGGTGTTGCGGGCTGTCGTACCAGGTGTAGGGCAGATCCTGGCGTGGCGTGCGGCTGTGGTAGCTGATGGGCATGTCGAAGCCCAGGTTGGCGCGCTTGGCGATGGCCTGCCCGACTGCGCCGAGGCCGAGAATACCCAGGCGCTTGCCACTTACCGAGGGGCTGATCACGCGGTTCCATTCACCACGTCGGGTGCTGGCATCGCCGTGGGGAATGTCGCGCAGCAGCGCCAGCAGTAAAGCCAGGGTGTGGTCGGCGACGGCAGCGGCATTGGCCCCGGCACCGTTGGTAACGGTGATGTTGCGGGCGGCGGCGGCGGCGAGGTCGACCTGTTCGTAGCCGGCACCGATCACGCAGATGATCTGCAGGTTGGGCAATGCGTCGATTTCGGCGGCGGTCAGCCCCAGCGGCCCGCGGGTGAGCACGGCATCGATTGCATCGGAGTGGTGCGCAATGGCATCGGCTCGTAGCTGCGGTGAGGGGGCACGGATCAGGCGGTAACCGGCGTGCTCGAGCATGGGTAGGTAATCGTCGACGGTTTCCACCAGTACCAGGACTGTTTTTCGCATGCCACCTCCCAATATGAAGGGGCATTATGCGGAACTACCGTGCAGTACAGTCAACCGATAATTGTGCGAAAAACTGTACTGTACGGGTGCGGTGCGTCATGAGATTGCGTGAGGGCATGGGGCGTCTGCCGTTGTAAACGCGGCGCTTGGTAGATCGAGCGCCGCCCGCGCGGCGCATCGCGAGCAAGCTCGCTCCTACGTTTGTTTCGGGCCAATTATGCCTGTGGGATTTGCGCGCGAACGCCTTGGCGCATGACTCGATATCGCATCGTACAAACAAAGCGGTCGCGCGCGCCTGTCACAGGCGTAACTGGCCCGAAACAAACGTAGGAGCGAGCTTGCTCGCGATGCGCCGCACGGGCGGCGCTCGTTCTTCAACATACAAAAAAACTCAAGGCGAACCCCAAAGGGCGCACTACTGCGCGAACGCACGCCCCAACCCACCTGGCACACCACTGCTGTCAGTTTCCTGCCAAGGCCCATTCGGGCTCAGCGACCAGCTCCAGCCATTATCAAACCGATAGTAGGTACGCTGCCGGTAAAACGTATTGGGCTGTTTCTCCAACACATATACACCCAACTTGGGGTCCCAGTGGCTAGCCCCGCCAGGCGGTGGTGCAAAGCTGGCCGAGGTCCGTGGCATGGGCTTGGGAATCGCCGCCGGCTTACTCGGTTGGGTGGCAGGTTGCCCACCCGGCAATGGCTTGACTACCGGCCCTTGGTGCGGCGGCACGCGCTCGATCGGTGGCGCGGGCTGCTCATACGGCTCATGCACCGTACACGCAGACAAACCCAAAGCCAGGGTAATCAGGGTCAGGCGGACGGTGCTGTGCATGGCATAGCTCTCTTACTGGTCTGGGCTGTCGATGGTCAGGCGCTGGGTAGCCTGGGTAGCGCTGGGCAACGGTGCGCCCTGGCCGATCCACTCACCATGGGTTGGCTGGCCAGCGCGGGAAACACGTGCAACCAGTTGGACTTCGGCAAATTGCGACAGTTTCATCTGCGGCATCATGGCGTCCGCATCCGACAACTCCACCTCGATCGGTAACTGCGCCACGGTCACCCGCTTGGCCGCCAGCGGCATCGGCGGGCCATTGCTGGCGCGCGCGAAAATGAACACCGTGTCGTCCGGCTTGACCTTGTCCTGCAACGCGGCCGCCAGCTCCACGCGCACTTTCAGGCGGGCCGCCACGGGCGCAGGCTCGGCAGCCTGCGCTGGCGCTCCACCCAGCCGCTCGGCGGCGCGGTCGATACCGCCCTGCAGGGCCGCACGCGATGTGTCGCCCTCCGGCAACTGCGCCAGCAAGCGCTTCCAGTAGTCGATGGCCTCCTGGTACCGCTCCCCCTCGAAGGCAGCGATACCGCGCAGGCCCAGGCTGGTGACTTCATTAGGGTCGGCCTTCAGCGCTTCGTCAGTCAGCGCCTGTAGCTGCGGGCTCCACTGCTTGTCAGCGGCAAAGTACAAGGCCTGGGCCCATTGCCCGAGCAGCTCCGGCTGGCGACCCGCCAGGGTCACGGCACGTTCGAAGGTACGCGCGGCATCGGCCGGACGCTGCTCGGCCATGTAGGCCCGGCCAAGGAAATACAGGGCCTCGGCCGAATCCGGCTGGGCCTGTACCACGCGCTCCAGACGCGCGGTCATTTCTTCCATCGACTTCGGCGCCTCGGCAAACTCCTGGGTCAGCGCCACCTTGTCGGCCGCACCAAAATGCAAGTACAACCCCAGCGCCATCAGCGGTACCAGCACCGCGGCCAGCAGCGGCAAGGCCTTGCCCAAATGGCCCTGGCGTGGGGCCTCGGCGCCGTCGGTATCGGCCAGCAGCTCGCGGGCAGCCTCGTCACGGCCCTTGCTCAGTTGCCCCTCATCGAGCACACCGGCAGCCTGCTGCGCGGCCAGTTCGGCGACACGCTCCTGGTACAGGGCCACGTTCAGGGCCGTGCGGTCTTCTTCTTGCTGACGACGACGGCCACGCAAGATCGGGATCAGCAAAAAGCTGAGGGCAGCGAGCAGCAGCAGGCCCGCGCTAAGCCAGAATTCAATCATGGGTCTGTTCTTTTTCCAGCAGTTTGGCGAGACGCTCGCGTTCTTCGGCAGACAACTCATTGGCGCCCTGCACGGCCGTACCACGGCGCCGGCGCACGATCACCGCCAACACCACGAAGCCACCGGCCAGCAAAATCCCCGGGCCAAACCACAGCAGCCAGGTACGCCCGCTGAGTGCCGGCTTGTAGCGCACGAAATCGCCATAGCGGTCGACCATGAAGTCGATGATCTGCTGATTGCTCTGGCCTTCGCCAAGCATGCGGAAAATTTCCCGGCGCAGGTCGGCGGCAATCGGTGCGTTGGAGTCGGCAATGTCCTGGTTCTGGCACTTGGGGCAGCGCAGTTCCTTGGTCAATTGCTGGTAACGCTCGCGCTCGGCCTCATCGCGGAACTGGTAGGTGTCGATGGCCGCCTTGGCCACACCGGCCAGGCTCAGGCCCAGCACGGCAGCTGCCAACCAGCGCTTCATGGCTTGGCCTCGTCGACCAGGCCCTGGTACAGCGGTGCCAACTGCTCACGCCATACGGTGGCGTCGACAATGCCCACGTGCTTGTAACGGATGATGCCCTTGGCATCGATCAGGAAGGTTTCCGGCGCGCCATACACGCCCAGGTCCAGGCCCAGGCTGCCCTGCTCGTCACGGATATCCAGCTGGTAGGGGTTATGGAACTCGGCCAGCCATTTCTGCGCGGCGGCGTTGTCGTCCTTGTAGTTGACCCCATGAATCACCACGCCCTGCTGGGCCAGCTGGTTCAGGTACGGGTGCTCGACCTTGCACGACGGGCACCAGGTGGCCCATACGTTGACCAGTGCCGGGCGCCCCTGCAAGTCCGCCTGGGTCAAGGTACGGTCGCCCTGGGTCGAGGCCAGGGAAAACGCCGGGAACGGTTTGCCGATCATTGCCGAGGGCAGCTCGTCGGGCTTGAGGAACAACCCTTTGTAGAGGAACACCGCCACCAGCAGGAACACTGCCAGGGGGACTACCATGATCCAACGCTTCATGCAGCTGCTCCAGACACGCCCAGGGCATCACGCACCCGGGTCTTGACCTTGACGCGGTAGCGCCGGTCGAGGGCCGCCAGCAACCCGCCCAGGCCGGTCAACAGACCGCCCAGCCAGATCCAGCGGACGTAAGGCTTGATATGCACGCGCACGGCCCAGGCGCCGTTCTCCAGCGGCTCGCCAAGGGCGACGTACAGGTCGCGGGTAAAGCCGGCGTCGATGCCTGCTTCGGTCATCATCGACTGCTGCACGGTGTACAGGCGCTTCTCCGGGTGCAAGGTGGTCACTTCGCGGCCATCGCGGCTGACCACGACAGTGCCCTTGTCAGAGATGAAGTTCGGCCCTTCGAAGTGCTTGGCGCCCTGGAACAGGAAGTGGTAGCCACCCAGCTCCACACTTTCGCCCGGAGCCATACGCAGGTCGCGTTCGGCGCTGTTGTTGCTCGACAGCACCACGCCCAGCGCACATACCGCCAGCCCCAGGTGCGCCAACTGCATGCCCCAATAGCTGCGCCCCAAGCCCGGCAGGCCCTTGACCAGGCCTTTGTGACGGGTTTTGTCGAGAATGTCACGCAGCCCGCCAAGCACCACCCAGGCGGCCAGGGCGAAGGCCGTCAGGGTCGGCCAGTCGAAGTCGTCGACGATAAAGCCGGCAACCGGGGCAAGGATGGCACTGCCGATCAGCACCGGGGTCATCATGCTAACCAGCCATTTGCCAGGGGTGTCTTTCCAGCGCACCACCACGCCAATGCTCAGCACCACCATAAGCAGCGCCATCAGCGGCAGGAACAAGGCATCGAAGTACGGCGGGCCGACCGACAGCTTGGCGCCCGTCAAGGCATCGAGCACCAGCGGGTACAGGGTGCCGAGCAGAATCATCGAAGCCGCTACCACCAGCACCAGGTTGTTGGCCAGCAGCAGGGTTTCCCGCGACCACAGGGCGAAACCGACCTGGCTCTTGACCACCGGCGCGCGCAGGGCGAACAGGGTAAGCGAACCACCGACCACGAACAGCAGGAAGATCAGAATGAAAATGCCCCGCGACGGGTCGGCGGCAAATGCGTGCACCGAGGTCAACACACCGGAGCGCACCAGGAACGTACCCAACAGGCTCAGCGAGAATGCGGCAATCGCCAACAGCACGGTCCAGCTCTTGAACACCCCGCGCTTTTCCGTCACTGCCAGCGAGTGGATCAGCGCCGTACCCACCAGCCAAGGCATGAACGAAGCGTTTTCCACCGGGTCCCAGAACCACCAGCCACCCCAGCCCAGCTCGTAGTAGGCCCACCATGAGCCCAGCGTGATACCCACGCCAAGGAAGGCCCAGGCGACAATGGTCCACGGCCGCGACCAGCGCGCCCAGGCGGCGTCCAGGCGGCCACCGAGCAAGGCGGCAATGGCGAAGGCGAAGGCCACCGAGAAGCCCACGTAGCCCATGTACAACATCGGCGGGTGAACGATCAGGCCAAAGTCCTGCAGCAGCGGGTTGAGGTCACGGCCATCGGTGGGCACCTGCGGCAGCAGGCGCTGGAACGGGTTGGACGTGATGATCAAAAAACTCAGGAAGCCCACGCTGATCATGCCCATGACCGCCAGCACCCGGGCCAGCATCACCTGCGGCAACTGCCGCGAGAACACCGACACGGCAAAGGTCCAGCCGCCAAGGATCAGTGCCCACAGCAGCAACGAGCCTTCGTGGGCGCCCCATACCGCACTGAACTTGTAGTACCAAGGTAAGGCGCTGTTGGAGTTGCTGGCCACATAGGCGACCGAGAAGTTGTCGGTCATGAAGGCATGGGTCAGGCAGGCGAAGGCAAACGCCAGGAAGGCAAACTGCCCCCATGCCGCCGGCCGTGCCAGGCTCATCCACAGGCTGTCGCCACGCCAGGCGCCGAGCAGCGGCACACTGGCCTGCACGGCGGCGAAACAGATGGCCAGGATCATTGCCAACTGGCCCAGTTCAGGGATCACCAACGCCGCGTTCATGGCTTGACCTCCCCGCCCGTGGCGGCCTGGCCGCTTTCCTTCAAGGCTTTGCTGACCTCGGGCGGCATGTACTTCTCGTCGTGCTTGGCCAGCACTTCATCGGCCACCACCACGCCATCGGCGTTGACCTTGCCAAGGGCGACGATGCCCTGCCCTTCACGGAACAGGTCGGGCAGGATGCCACGGTAGGTGATGGCTACCGACTTGTTGAAGTCGGTGACCACGAAGCGCACGTCCAGCGAGTCGGACGAGCGCTGCACCGAGCCTTTCTCGACCATGCCACCCGCGCGGATACGCGTGTCCAGCGGTGCTTCGCCGTTGGCGATCTGGGTCGGTGTGTAGAACAGGTTGATGTTCTGCTGCAATGCGCTCAAGGCAAAGCCGACGGCAACCCCGACGCCGACCAGCAGGCCGACGATGAGCAACAGGCGTTTCTTGCGCTGCGGATTCACTGGTTGTTCTCCCGGCGCAAACGGCGCGCCTCTTCTTGCAGGTAGCGACGGCGGGCCAGCAGTGGCGCGGCGACGTTCAGCGCCAGCACCGCCAGGCAGATGCCATAGGCCGACCACACGTACAGGCCATGGTGGCCCATGGCGAGAAAGTCACCGAAGGTGGCAAAGCTCATTGTGCGGCCCTCCGCCCCAGGCTGTTCAACACTTCATCCTTGACCCAACTGGCGCGCGCCTCGCGCTTGAGCACTTCAAGGCGCATGCGCAGCAGCAGCACGGCACCGAAGAAGCAGTAGAAGCCCAGCGCCGTGCACAGCAGCGGCAGCCACATTTCTGCAGGCATCGCCGGCTTTTCGGTCAGGGTGAACGTGGCGCCCTGGTGCAGGGTGTTCCACCACTCCACCGAATACTTGATGATCGGAATGTTCACCACGCCGACAATCGCCAGCACCGCACAGGCCTTGGCCGCACTGTCACGATTACTGATCGCCTGGCCCAGCGCAATGATGCCGAAGTACAGAAACAGCAGGATGAGCATGGACGTAAGGCGGGCATCCCACACCCACCAGCTACCCCACGTCGGCTTGCCCCAAATGGCACCGGTCACCAGCGCCACGGCGGTCATCCAGGCACCGATGGGCGCGGCGCATTGCAGGGCGACGTCGGCCAGTTTCATCTTCCACACCAGCCCTACCACGCCGGCCACGGCCAGCAGCACGTAGCAGGATTGCGCCAGCATCGCCGCCGGCACGTGAATGTAGATGATGCGGAAGCTGTTGCCTTGCTGGTAGTCCTGGGGCGCGAAGGCCAGGCCCCAGGTGATACCGACCAGCAGCAGGAGCACGGCAGCGCCGGCCAGCCATGGCAGCATGCGGCCGCTGATGGCATAGAACCATTTCGGGGAGCCCAGCTTGTGGAACCACGTCCAGCTTATTTTCATCAGGGTACATCCAGGGTATTTGCCGGGCTTGAGAGCCCGGGACTCGTTATTCGCCAACGCTGATTTTCAGGCCGGCCGCTATCGCAAAGGGTGCCAGGGTCACGGCCAGTGCCGTGAGGCTGGCGAGCCAGAGCAGGTGGCCGGTTGCCGGCATATTTTGCAACGCCGCTTGCAACGCACCACTGCCCAGGATCAATACAGGGATATACAACGGCAGAATCAGCAACGCCAGTAACAAACCACCGCGTTTCAGGCCGACCGTCAGCGCCGCGCCCACTGCACCCAGCAGGCTCAATACCGGCGTGCCCAGCAGCAGAGAGCCAAGCAGCACCGGCAGGCAATGGCTCGGCAGCCCCAGCATCAGCGCCAGCAACGGCGCCAACAATACCAGCGCCAGCCCGGAAAAGATCCAGTGCGCCAGCACCTTGGCCAGCACCAGCAGCGCCAGTGGGTGTGGCGACAGCACCCATTGCTCCAGCGAGCCGTCTTCGAAATCGCTGCGGAACAGGCCGTCCAGCGACAGCAGTACCGCCAGCAATGCCGCCACCCAGACCAGGCCCGGCGACAAGGTTTGCAACAATTGGCTTTCCGGGCCGACCGCCAGCGGGAACAAGGCTACGACGATGGCGAAGAACACCAGTGGGTTGGCCAGCTCGGCCGGGCGACGGAACAGCAAGCGCGCTTCGCGGCGCAGCAACAAGATGAATACACTCATGCCGCCCATTGCCCCAGGTTCAGTTCACGGTAACCGGAGGGCTTGCGTTCCAGCGTGTGGTGGGTGGTCAGCACCACTGTGCCGCCCTGCTCGCAATGGGCCGCCAGGTGCGCTTCAAGCTGCGCCACACCTTGCTTGTCGAGGGCGGTGAATGGCTCGTCGAGAATCCACAGCGGCGGGCAGGCCAGGTGCAAGCGGGCCAAGGCCACACGGCGCTGCTGGCCGGCCGACAGGGTATGGCAGGGTACGTCTTCGAAACCGCGCAGGCCGACGGCCTCCAGCGCCGCCCAGATCGCCTCGCGACTGGCCGGTTGGTGCAGGGCGCACAACCAGGTGAGGTTTTCCTCGGCGGTGAGCAGGTCCTTGATGCCGGCGGCGTGGCCAATCCACAGCAGGATGCTGGCCAACGCATGGCGCTGCTCGGCCAGGGGCTTGCCGCCCAGCAGGATCTGCCCGGCGGTCGGCTGCATCAGCCCGGCCAAAAGGCGCAGCAGGCTGGTCTTGCCGCTGCCGTTGGGGCCGCTGATCTGCAGCATGTCGCCGGCGCCCAGCTCGAAATCGAGCTGCTCGAACAGCAGGCGCCAGTCGCGCTCGCAGGCCAGGCCCGCGGCTTGGAGGTGAAGGGTCACGGTTTCGCCTTATCTTTGTAGGGCTTCGGGCCGGCGTCGCCTGCTTCAAAGCCCTTGTGTCTCAAGTCGCCCCACGCGCTGCCGTTATACTGGCAACCACGGGCGCTCGGCATTATTACACGCGCCGCCGCGCTGCCAAGAGGCCGGGCTCGACAGGTTGTATACAATCATGACTGAAATCAATAGTCTCGGCGCACAAACCGCGACAAACAGCCAAGCCCTGAAGGCAGGCATGACCGGCGAACTGCTGCGCCTGATCCAGGCGCAGCCCGGCTTGCTGGCCCCCGGCGAGACCGCGCAGGCTGAAGTGGTGTCGTTGCGCCAGACGGGTCAGGAATTTCAGCTGGTGTTGCGCTTGATACAGGCCAACGGCGTGCAGACCCAGCTACAGGCCAGCGCCAGTCAACCCTTGCCCCAGGGTAGCCAGGTCACGGTCAGCCAGACCGAAAGCAACCGCCTGGCGATCATGCTGCAGCAGGCCAATGCCAGCCAGATCGCCACCCTCACTCGCCTGGACACCAATAAAGTGCCGGTCGGCACCCTGCTGCAAGGCAAAGTCCTGACCAATCAGGCATTGGCCCAGGCGCCCGGCCAACCCACGGTCTACCGGGCGCTGGTCAGCCTGCTCAACAGCACGCAAGCCGGTGCCACCCTGAGCGTCGACAGCCCGCGCCCCTTGGCCATTGGCAGCCTGCTCAGCGCGCTGGTGCAGGGTGACCAATCGCTGCGTTTTGTGCCGCTTAGCGGCAGGCAGGACCAACTGAGCATTGCCCAGCAGTTGCTGACCCAGCAAAACCGCCAGGCCTCGCTGCCTGGCCTGCTCAACGCTCTGCAGCAGCTCACCCGCGACCCGAGCGCCGATGGCGACCTGCGCGCCAGTGCCGAACGCCTGCTGGCTGGCCTGCCGGACGCCCGGCAACTGGGCGATGCCAAGGGTATGGCCCAGGCCCTGAACAACAGCGGTGCCTTCCTCGAAGCGAAATTGCTGGGTGGCTTCCCCACCAGCGTCGCCACCGACCTCAAGGCACACTTGCTACGGCTGGTCGCCCAGGCGCCGGCCCTTCCGGCGGGTACCCCAAGCCTGGCCCCCGCCAGCCTGGCCGTGACCATGCCGGGGCTGGCGCGCAGTGCCTTGGGCATGCTTGAGCGGGTCAGCCCGAAACCGCAGCCCGGGGCCTTTCCGTTACCTTCGCGCCTGCTCAAGGCCCTGGAAGACGAAGGCGACCTGCAGCAGCTGCTGCGCCTGGCCGCAGCTGCCGTTTCTCGCCTGCAAAGCCACGCCATGAGCAGCCTGCAACAAACCGGTACGCTGGAAAACGGTAACCTGCAAACCACCTGGCAAACCGAAGTACCGATCCGTCACGGCCAGGAATTCGTCCCGCTGCAGGTCAAACTGCAACGTGAGGAAACCCCGCAACAGCAGGCCGACCGCCAACATGAAGCACAAGACCCACTGCAAGCCTTGTGGCGCATCGAGCTGGCCTTCGATCTATCACCACTGGGCCCCATGCAGGTGCAGGCGCAACTGAGCCAGGGCCGGCTGAACGGGCAACTGTGGGCGGAGCGCGAGCAAACCGCGCGGCTGATCGACACCCAGCTCGGGGCATTGCGCGAGCGCCTGCTGGCACGCGGCCTGGATGTTGGGGACCTGGAATGCCACCCTGGCACCCCGCCACAAGGCCCGCGCACACGCTTGGAACAACGCTGGGTGGATGAAAACGCATGAGCCAGAAGCACACACGCCAGGCCATTGCCCTGAGCTACGATGGCCAGCAGGCCCCTACCCTCAGCGCCAAAGGTGACGATGCGCTGGCCGAGGCCATCCTGGCCCTGGCCCGCGAGCACGAGGTGCCGATCTACGAAAACGCCGAGCTGGTGCGGCTGCTTGCGCGCCTGGAGTTGGGTGAGCAGATTCCAGAGGCACTGTACCTGACCATTGCCGAAATCATTGCCTTCGCCTGGCAACTGCGCGGCAAAGTGCCTGTTGGCTTCAGCGACGAACCCGATGGGCCGCGCGACATCACCCCGGTAACCGCGCTACTGCCACCGGGCAAGCACCGATAGTTATCTACCACCGCGCCTGGCGTCAGCCATTCAGCCTTGCCATTCCCGTCAATGAGCAAGGTGAACACCATGTCCACAAGCCGCATCAACGCTGCCGGCGAGCAGTACGTTCGCAACCACCTGCGCCACATCCCCCGCCCTGACCGCGAAGCCAACCGTGCAATCCACCAATGGCTGGCGCAGCACGGTCATGACCTTGACCCCGACCAGACCGACGTCGTCACCCTGCATTACCGTGACAACCAGGCAGTCATCGTCCAGCGCCTTTCACTTACCCAAGCAGTGCTTTCGGACTGGCAAGGTGAAACAGCCAAAAACCTGATCGGCCAGTTGCTCCCGGGCCACTGGGCGGGCACTTTGCCAAGTGGCCCGCTGGCTATCGTCGAGCGTTTGCCGGAACCCGGAGTATTTGACAACAGCGCCCGTTTCTCGGTGTTCAACGGCCTGTTTCGCAGGACTGCACCGGCCCGCTACGACAGCAGCACTCACCTGCCGGTCGACGTCGAAGCCATGCAGCAATTCATCTGGAATCTGGACTTTCACAGCCGCTTCGTCGCCATGCTCGATGATTACTGGCAACAGGCTGAAGCCACACACCAACAATCACTGCAAATCAGTTTCATCGCGGCCTGCAACAAACAGGTTCAGGAAGGCTCGTTGAGCGATGCAGGCCGCCGACTGGCCTGGCAAGCGGCAGGGCTCATGGCAAAAGCGCCCGGCCTGCAGGCAAGGCCCTTGAACGTTTACGGCTACGCTGCCACCGACCTGATCTACATCACTGACAAGGCACAGCCACACGTACTGTTGTACCTGCCAGGCAATGCATCGCCCTTGCACGCGTTCGACAGCATGCCTGCCATGCAGGGCTGGTTCGCCGAACAGTGCCGCAACCCACACAAGCGCCTGAGCCTACGCCAGTATTTCAAACTGGCCGATACCCCCGACGGCCTGGATTTCAGTGGCCTGGATACCGCACTGGACGGCCTTGGCGCCTATCCGGGCTTTCACACGCGCTCGCCCAACCGCCCAGGCTTCACCGTCGACGGTCGCTGGCCCCCCAGCGAGTACATCAACTACAAGGCGGATAAGTACAGCCCGTCGCTCGAAGGTGACCTGTTCGCAGCCCTTACCCAACGCCAGCGCGAGCGCAGCTATGCCGATGCCGACTTCATCGTCACCAGCGATACGCAAGTGACCAAGGCGCGCTGGCGTGGCTACCTGGTGACCTCGCTCAACCTGCTGGCCCCCCTGGCCCTGGTCGTACCCGAGCTCGTACCGCTACTGGCTGTAGGCGGTGCAGCACAATTCGGCCTGGGGCTCGATCAGGCGATCAACGGCAAAACACTTGAGGACAAGGACGCAGGCGTCGGCAACATCACCTTCGGCCTGCTCAATGCCGCGCCATTGGCGTTGCTGCCAGCGACCGGCCCGCGAATGCTGTTCCCTGGCAAAAGTTCGCGATTCGTCATGCCCACACGACTGAACGATCAGTGGGGCTACCCGCTGAGCCCTGTCAGCCCTCCCCTGTTACCTGGCGAAGCGCTGGCGGATTACTTCTCGCCGCCTGAGCCCGCAGTGCCGGCCACACGCATTATCAGAGGAGCGTTGAATCGAGCAACCGGCATCAACCCGCTGCTGGCGCTGCGGGGCGAAAATGAAGTCAAAGTACTGTATGACACTGAACACGATGCGTTCATCCTTGAATCGGATGCCAACGAGGTGCTGCCGACCTACTATCAAGTCTCCGACGAGGGGCGTGGTCTGGCTGCAGTGGACCCGGCCAACCGCCCCGTCACCAACCAGATGCGCATGGACACGCTGCGCGCATTGGGTGTGAACATAGAACTGCCCATCACGATACCCACCGTCAACAGCGCAGAAGTACGACCAACTCCCAAGCAAATCCTCAGCATCTGGGTCGGCGACAAGAGCATCCCCGATGAACTGCTGGACACCGTTGCCACCAACGCACAGCGCCTGGAGCACACCCAGTTTTCCTACCGGTTATACCTGTCGAAGTCCAATCCGAAAGTGTTCAAGAGCAACTACGCCAGGCTGACCGGAAAAGCCCCCCCGGCTGCAGGTACTTACGCTGGAAGAGCAACCCCTCTTCGATGACTTCAGGGCAACCGCGCACTTCCAGCAATATGAACAGGCCCTGGAGGGCTCCGGGGCAAACTTCTCTTCGGCGTGCGACATATTGCGCTACCCACTGCTTCACGCGGAGGGCGGCATCTATATGGACATCGATGACACCTTGCGCACCTTGGGTGACAACCCGCAAGCCTACGCGGTGATCGACTCAACCCCGCTGGCCACGACGCCTGACGGCTTGGTACTGGGTGGCCCGGTGAACAACGAACTGCTGGGCATGCACTGCGCCTACAACACCAACATGATCGGCAGCCATGCAGGCAACCCGACCCTGCGCCTGATCGCAGACACGATGCACCAACGTTTTCTGGACAACCTTGGGTTCTATGACACCCGGCCGCTACGCGGCGATGCCGGATACGAAGCATACGCCCTGGCATTGAGCCGAATGACCGGACCCGGCGTGTTCAACGACGTGGTTGACCTGCAACTGCCGAGGCTGCGCACCCTGCGCCAGATCAGCAACTTGGAGTCAACGCCGCTCAACGATCCCGGGTTCATATTCGCAGACCAGACCTTTGCGATTTTCCAGGCCAGACACCGCGATCAGGCGCTGAGTTACGTCGCGAACATCGGTAACTACCATTCGTGGAGCAAGCCCTGAAAAAAAAGCGGGCGACTTGCGTCGCCCGTTTCATCAGCCGCTGCGATGCAGCTTGCTCATCAATTCCGCCTCGGCCTGGGTCAGCCCGCAGCTTTCGGTGAGCTCGGCCACACTGGCGCCCATCCCGACCAGCTTGGCCGCCTGGGAAAACGTGACGTTATTGGGGTCGCGCTGCTCCAGCTGCTGGATCTTGTCGGGCAGCGGGGCCATCGTCACACTCAGCTCGTGCAGCGCCTCGCCCATGCGCACGGTACCGTTCTGGTAGTCGTCCAAACGCTTGGCCAAGTCCTTGATGCGCTGGTCACGCAGCGCATCGCCCTCGGCCTGCTGCGCTGCCAGCTCGCGCTGGCGCTTGCTGTAGTTGAGGAAGAACCACAGGCTCAGCGCCCAAACCAGCGCCAGGAAGATGACAGCAACCTGTAGGATCAACTCAGATGTTCTCCAGCTCGGACCACTCTTCCTCGGTCATCATCTTGTCCAGTTCGACCAGAATCAGCAGTTCGCCATTCTTGTTGCACACGCCTTGGATGAACTTGGCCGACTCCTCGTTACCCACGTTCGGCGCGGTCTCGATTTCCGACTGACGCAGGTAGACCACCTCGGCCACGCTGTCGACCAGGATGCCGACCACTTGCTTGTCGGCTTCGATGATGACGATACGGGTATTGTCGGTGACTTCGGTCGGCATCAGGCCAAAACGCTGACGGGTGTCGATCACCGTCACCACGTTGCCGCGCAGGTTGATGATGCCCAGCACATAGCTTGGCGCGCCAGGCACCGGGGCGATCTCGGTGTAGCGCAGCACTTCCTGCACCTGCATCACATTGATGCCGTAGGACTCGTTGTCCAGACGGAAGGTAACCCACTGCAGGATCGGATCTTCAGAACCTTGTGCAGACGACTTTTTCATTCCCCTACCCTCAAAATCCGCCGTTGGCGGTGTGTTCGGTGTCATTTCTGTTTGGCATGCATCTGCTTGACCGCACCGCTGGCGATCAGCTCGGCCAGTGCGGCGACGTCGAGCAGTGCACACATGTGTTCGATTACGGTGCCGGCCAGCCACGGGCGCTGGCCACGCTGGCTGCGCCACTTGATCTCGGACGGGTCCAGGCGCAACGAGCGGCTGACCTGGTGCACCGCCAGGCCCCACTCGTAGCCCTGCACGGAGATCACGTATTGCAGGCCCTGGCGAAAATCATCGCGGTAGCGGTCGGGCATCACCCAGCGCGCGGTGTCCAGCACCTTCAGGTTGCCAGCCTGGCAGGTCAGGATGCCGAGGAACCAGTCAGGCTGGCCGAACAGCGGCGTCAGCTCCTGACCGGCCAGGGTGTAGATCGAGCCCAGGCACACCAACGGCACCGCCAGGGTCAGGCCGGCAACGTCGAACAACAGGCATTCGAACGGCTCGGCTGCCCACACCGGGCGACCGTCGACAGTGGCCGGGGGCACAGGCAGGCTGGGTGCAGGCAGGTGCACATCGACCAGCGGCACAGCGGGTTCCACGGTTGTTTCTTCGACGGTTTCCTCGACCAGAACCGCAATGGTGGCCTCGGCCACCACCGCCTGCTCGACCACCGTCACCACCGGCGCTTGAACCGACATGACGCTGGGCAGTGCCGCCAATTTGGGCTCAGCGAACGGCCGCTGGGTAAGCTTGGCAGCGGCCTCGGCTGGCTCCGGCTGGGCCGGCAGGCGGGCATCGCGTGCCTGCTCCTCGCGCACCGCCTCGGCGAACTCATCCGCCACTGCCGGCGACTCGCTCAGGCCTTCTGCCTCGGTGGCCTCCTGCAGCAGGCCGTCAAGATACGATTGCAGTGCCATCTGTGGCCGGCTGCTGGCTTGCCGAATCTGGGTCATCAGGCCACCTGCACTGCGGTCTTGTAAGTCAGCAGGTGCTTGAGCAGCGCCCGGTAGGCAATCAACCCGCGGCTCTTGCTGTCGAACTGCGAAGGGGTAACGCCTTTGCGGCTGGCATCGCGCAGACGCGTATCCACCGGGATGTAGCCCTGCCACACATGCTGCCCGTAAGTGTCACGCAGCAGCTTGAGCGTGCCCAGCGAAGCCTGGGTACGGCGGTCGAACAGGGTTGGGACGATCTGGTACGGCAGCGCCTGTTTGCGTGAGCGGTTGACCATGGCCAGGGTGCCGGCCATGCGTTCCAGGCCTTTCACCGCGAGAAATTCGGTTTGCACCGGGATCACCAACTGTTGGCTGGCGGCCAAGGCATTGACCATCAGCACCCCCAGCAAAGGTGGGCTGTCGATCAGGGCGAAGTCGAAATCCTGCCACAGCTGCGCCAGACTCTTGGCGATGACCAGGCCCAGGCCATTCTGCCCCGGCGACTGGCGCTCCAGCACCGCCAGCGCGGTGCTCGACGGCAGCAGCGAAATACGCTCATCGCTGGTGGGCAGCAGCAATTGCCCGGGCAAGCCCTCGGGCACCGCGCCCTTGTGCAGGAACAAGTCGTAGCAGCTGTGCTCCAGGGCATCGGGGTTATGCCCGAAATAACTGGTCATCGAGCCGTGCGGGTCGAGGTCGACGACGACCACACGCTTGCCGGCCTCGGCCAGCAGGCCGGCCAGGGCGATGGTAGTGGTGGTCTTGCCGACGCCACCTTTTTGATTGGCTACTGCCCAGACTCTCATAGGACAAATTCTATCTCATTGATCTTGCGCGAGACTCTGTAGGAGCGGGCTTGCCCGCGAACACCGGCGAAGCCGGTGCCATTCACTGTGTCGCCTGATTCGCGGGCAAGCCCGCTCCTACAGGGGGGCGGCAGCAACCTTCCGAACCCATTTCACGGTGACAGAGAATTGACGAGTTACTGCCCCGCCACCGTTGCTGGCGTTGCCGGTGCACTTTGTGTGCCAGCCCGGCGCAATGCGGCATCCGGCGTAGCATTGGCACTGCCCGAACCGGTCAGGCTGCGACGTACTTCGAGGTTACGGGAAATCACCAGTACCACTCGGCGGTTGCGTGCGCGGCCATCGGCGGTGTCGTTGCTGGCCACCGGCTGGTACTCGCCATAGCCAACCGAGGCCATGCGCGCCGGGTTGACCCCTTCCATGGCCAGCAGGCGCACGATGCTCGCCGCCCGCGCCGACGACAGCTCCCAGTTGGTCGGGTACTGCGCGGTGCGGATCGGCAAGTTGTCGGTGAACCCTTCGACATGCACCGGGTTGGCGAACGGCTTGAGAATGTTGCCCACCTTGTCGATGATGGCGAACGCCTTGTCACTGGGCATGGCATCGCCACTGCCAAACAGCAGCGACGAACTCAATTCGATCTCGATCCACAGTTCGTTGCCGCGTACGGTCATCTGGTTACTGTTGATCAGGTCGCCAAAAGCGTCGCGCACATCATCGCTGATGGTTTTCAGCGGGTCGACATTGGTCGCCGCCAGGCCCGCCTCGGTCTGCTCGCTGTCTTTGACCAGCGGTTCGGCCGGGCGCACGCTCAGCGGCCGCTCATCGCCAATGGGGATTGGCTTGACGCTGCGCTCGGGGTCGTTGAAAACCCCGAGCAAGGCCTGGGAAATGACCTTGTACTTACCCTCGTTGATCGAGGAAATCGAGTACATCACCACGAAAAAGGCGAACAGCAAGGTGATGAAGTCGGCGTACGACACCAGCCAGCGTTCGTGGTTTTCGTGTTCCTCGGTATGACGACGGCGACGCATGGGTTACTCCATGAAGCCTTGCAGCTTCAGCTCGATCGAGCGCGGGTTTTCACCCTCGGCAATCGACAGCAGGCCTTCGAGCAGCATTTCGCGATAGCGCGACTGGCGCATGACGATGGCTTTGAGCTTGTTGGCGACCGGCAACAGCACCAGGTTGGCACTGGCCACACCGTAGATGGTGGCGACGAAGGCCACGGCAATGCCGTTACCCAGTTGCGACGGGTCGGCCAGGTTGCCCATCACATGAATCAGGCCCATTACCGCACCGATGATGCCGATGGTCGGCGCATAGCCGCCCATGCTTTCGAATACCTTGGCCGCCTGGATGTCACGGCCTTCCTGGGTCAGGAAGTCGACCTCAAGGATGCTGCGGATGGCTTCCGGCTCAGCGCCGTCCACCAACAGCTGCAAGCCCTTGCGCGCATACGGGTCGGGCTCGCTGTCGGCTACCCCTTCCAGGCCCAGCAGGCCTTCCTTGCGTGCGGTCAGGCTCCAGTTCACCACGCGGTCGATGCCGCCCGCCAAGTCGACCCGTGGCGGGAAGAGAATCCAGCGCAAAATCTGCAAGGCGCGCTTGAACGACGACAGCGGCGACTGCAGCAACGCCGCCGCCAGTGTGCCACCCAACACGATCAGTGCGGCCGGGCCGTTGATCAGGGCCCCGACATGGCCGCCTTCGAGGAAGTTGCCACCGACGATGGCAACAAAGGCGAGGATCAGGCCGATGAGGCTGAGGACGTCCATCAGACGCACGCCTCCACCAAGTGCTTGCCGATCTCGTCCAGGCTGTACACCGCATCGGCCAGGTTGGCCTTGACGATGGCCATGGGCATGCCATAAATCACGCAGCTGGCTTCATCCTGGGCCCACACCGTGCTGCCACCCTGCTTGAGCAGGCGCGCGCCTTCGCGGCCATCGGCGCCCATGCCGGTGAGCACCACCGACAACACTTTGTCGCCGTAGGACTTGGCCGCCGAACCGAAGGTGATGTCCACGCACGGTTTGTAGTTCAGGCGCTCGTCACCGGGCAGGATTTTCACCGTGCCACGACCGTCGATCATCATCTGCTTGCCACCGGGAGCCAGCAGCGCCAGACCCGGGCGCAGCATGTCGCCGTCCTCGGCTTCCTTGACGCTGATGCGGCACAGCTTGTCCAGGCGCTCGGCGAAGGCCTTGGTGAAAGCCGCCGGCATGTGCTGGATCAGCACGATCGGCGCCGGGAAGTTGGCAGGCAATTGGGTCAGCACCCGCTGCAGAGCGACCGGGCCACCTGTGGAGGTGCCGATGGCCACCAGCTTGTAGGGTTTGCGCTTGGGGGCTGGTGAGTGCGAGGCCGCCGGGGCCGGGGCTGCTGCACGCGCAGGCGCAGCCGGGCGCGCCTGCCCCTGGCTGGCCAGGGTGCTGGCGGGCACGTGGCTGCTTACAGGCGCAGGCGTGCTGAGCGGTGCCGTTCTGGCATAGCTGCCGATCCGGCGGTTGCTGCGGGAAATGGTGTGCACCTTCTCGCACAGCAGTTGCTTGACCTTGTCGGGGTTGCGCGAGATGTCTTCAAAGTTTTTCGGCAGGTAATCCACCGCGCCGGCATCCAGCGCGTCGAGGGTGACGCGGGCACCTTCATGGGTCAGCGAAGAGAACATCAACACCGGCGTCGGGCAGCGCTGCATGATGTGCCGCACGGCGGTAATGCCATCCATCATGGGCATTTCGTAGTCCATGGTGATGACATCCGGCTTGAGCGCCAGCGCCTGGTCGATTGCTTCCTTGCCGTTGGTCGCGGTACCCACTACCTGGATCGTCGGATCCGCCGAGAGGATTTCCGAGACGCGGCGGCGGAAGAAACCGGAATCATCCACCACCAGGACCTTGACTGCCATAAACACTCCATTAGGCGGCGCAACCCGCCAGGGTGCGCCACCGAAATCAAATACGCCGCGCGGCGTAACGCTTGAGCATGCTCGGGACGTCGAGAATCAACGCGATGCGACCGTCACCGGTGATGGTGGCCCCGGACATGCCCGGGGTGCCCTGCAGCATCTTGCCCAGCGGCTTGATTACCACTTCTTCCTGGCCAACCAGTTGATCGACGACAAAGCCGATGCGTTGGGTGCCAACCGACAGGATCACCACGTGGCCCTCGTGCTGCTCTTCGTGCACCTGGCCCTGCACCAGCCAACGCTTGAGGTAGAACAACGGCAGTGCCTTGTCGCGCACGATCACCACTTCCTGGCCGTCGACCACGTTGGTACGCGACAAGTCGAGGTGGAAGATTTCGTTGACGTTGACCAGCGGGAAGGCAAATGCCTGGTTGCCCAGCATCACCATCAGGGTGGGCATGATCGCCAGGGTCAGCGGCACCTTGATGACGATCTTCGAACCCTGGCCCTTGGCCGAGAAGATGTTGATCGAACCGTTGAGCTGGGAGATCTTGGTTTTCACCACGTCCATGCCCACACCACGGCCCGACACATCGGAAATCTCGGTCTTGGTCGAGAAGCCAGGGGCGAAGATCAGGTTGTAGCAATCCGACTCGCTCAGGCGCTCGGCGGCGTCCTTGTCCATCAGGCCCTTTTCCACGGCCTTGGCACGCAGGATGTTGGGGTCCATGCCCTTGCCGTCGTCCGAGATCGACAACAGGATGTGGTCGCCTTCCTGTTCGGCCGACAGCACGACGCGGCCAGTGCGCGCCTTGCCAGAGCCTTCACGCTCATCGGGCATCTCGATACCGTGGTCGACGGCGTTGCGCACCAAGTGCACCAACGGGTCGGCCAGGGCCTCGACCAGGTTCTTGTCCAGGTCGGTTTCTTCACCGACCAGTTCCAGGTTGATCTCTTTTTTCAACTGACGAGCCAGGTCGCGGACCAGGCGCGGGAAGCGGCCGAACACTTTCTTGATCGGCTGCATGCGGGTTTTCATCACCGCGGTCTGCAGGTCGGCGGTGACCACGTCGAGGTTGGACACGGCCTTGGACATGGCTTCGTCGCCGCTGTTCAGGCCCAGGCGCACCAGGCGGTTACGCACCAGAACCAGTTCGCCGACCATGTTCATGATCTCGTCCAGGCGCGCGGTATCGACGCGCACGGTGGTTTCTGCCTCGCTGACGGCATGCTTGTCGGCGCTCGGCGCTGGTGCGCGCGGTGCGGAAGCAGGCTTGCTGACCGGCGCGGGCGCGGCGGCTGGCTTGGCCAACGGCTGGCTGTCGACCTTGGCGGCAGCTGGCGCTTGCACGCTGGCCGCAGCCGGGGCTTCGGCAGCGGCGACATCGCCCCCGAACTTGCCCTTGCCGTGCAACTGGTCCAACAGGGCTTCGAACTCGTGTTCGCTGATTTCATCGCTGGCGACGCTGTCGTCAACCACGACAGGTGCCGGCACCGGCGCTTTGGCGGCCGGCAAGGCGTCGGCCTGGAAGGTGCCCTTGCCGTGCAGCTGGTCGAGCAGCGATTCGAATTCGGCGTCGGTGATTTCGTCACTGAGCGGTTCGGCGCTGACGGCGGCCGGCGGCGCAGCGACCTCGACACTGAACTGGCCTTTGCCGTGCAACTGGTCGAGCAGCGATTCGAACTCGGCGTCGGTGATTTCGTCACCGCCGCCACTGACGGCCTCGCCCTGCATCTGCTCGTCGGCCGCGGCTTGTGCCTTGACCGCATCGAGTGAATCGAGCAGCTGTTCGAACTCGCTGTCGGTGATGTCCTGGTGCTGCTCCTCGGCCTCGGCCGGGGCCGCCACCGCCACCTCGGCAACCGGCGCCGGCGCTGCAACAGCTGGCGCCCCACCCGGTTCGGCCAGGCGCGACAACGCCGCCAGCAGCTCGGGGGTGGCCGGGGTCACTTCGGCGCGCTCGCGCACCTGCCCAAACATGCTGTTGACCGTATCCAGTGCCTCGAGCACTACGTCCATCAGTTCCGCGTCGACCCGGCGCTCACCTTTGCGCAGGACGTCGAACACGTTCTCGGCGATATGGCAGCACTCCACCAGCTCGTTCAGCTGAAGGAAGCCGGCGCCCCCTTTTACAGTGTGGAAACCGCGAAAGATCGCATTGAGCAGGTCGGCATCGTCGGGCCGGCTTTCCAGCTCGACCAGTTGCTCGGACAGTTGCTCAAGAATTTCGCCGGCTTCTACCAGGAAATCCTGGAGGATTTCTTCATCGGCGCCGAAGCTCATCAAACGTGCTCCTTAAAAACCCAGGCTGGACAGCAGATCATCGACATCGTCCTGACCGGACACGACGTCTTCACGCTTATCGGCATGAATCTGCGGACCTTCACCCCGAGTCGGATGTTTTTCTCGATCTTTTTCTGCGCGCAATTGATCGTGGTCATGCTGAATGCCCGCAAAACGGTCGACCTGGCTAGCCATCAGCACCAGTTTCAGCAGGTTGCTTTCCACTTCGGTCACCAGGCTGGTAACGCGCTTGATCACCTGGCCGGTCAGGTCCTGATAGTCCTGGGCCAGCAAAATGTCATTGAGGTGGCCGGCGACCTTGCGGTTACCTTCAGCGCTGTGCGTCAGGAAACTGTCGACACGCTTGACCAGATCACGGAATTCCGGCGCAGCCACTTCGCGGCGCATGAAACGCTGCCAATCGGTACTCAAGGCCTTGGCCTCGCTGGCCAGGTCGTTGAGCACCGGGGTGCTTTCCTCGACCAGGTCCATGGTGCGGTTGGCCGCGCCTTCGGTCAGCTTGACCACATACGACAGGCGCTCGGTGGCGTCGGTAATCTGCGACACCTCTTCGGCTTGCGGTATGGTCGGGTCGATCTGGAAGCTGACGATGGCGCTGTGCAGCTCACGGGTCAGCTTGCCGACTTCCTGGTACAGGCCGCGGTCGCGGGTCTGGTTCAGCTCGTGAATCAGCTGCACCGCCTCGCCGAAACGGCCCCGCTCCAGGCTTTCGACCAACTCCTGGGCATGCTTCTTCAGGGTCGATTCGAACTCGCCCAAAGACGTTTGTGATGAATCCATGGCGCGCCCCCTGACGTGACTCAGCCGTTGACGCGTTCGAAGATCTTCTCGATCTTTTCTTTGAGCACCTGAGCGGTGAACGGCTTGACCACGTAACCATTGACGCCGGCCTGGGCCGCTTCGATGATCTGGTCACGCTTGGCTTCAGCGGTCACCATCAGTACCGGCATGCTTTTCAACTTGTCGCTGGCACGCACTTTACGCAGCAGGTCGATGCCGGACATGCCCGGCATGTTCCAGTCGGTCACCAGGAAATCGTAGTGGCCGTTTTCCAGCATCGGCAGCGCCGTGGTGCCGTCATCGGCTTCGTCGGTGTTGGTGAAGCCCAGGTCACGCAACAGGTTCTTGATGATCCGCCGCATCGTCGAAAAGTCGTCAACGATGAGGATTTTCATGTTCTTGTCCAATTAGACCTCCAAGCAGTCTCAAACGCGCTCGGCCTACCGAGCACGCACTCATTCAATTCGGTACAACGTGGAAAACGACTGCAACGACAGCGGGCTCAACGCGCCCGCCATTCCCCCAGGCGGCTGCGCAGACGCGCGGCACACTGGCTGTGCAACTGGCTGACCCGCGACTCGCTGACACCCAGCACCTCACCGATTTCCTTGAGGTTCAGCTCTTCGTCGTAGTACAGCGCCAGCACCAGGCGCTCGCGCTCCGGCAGGTTGGCGATCGCCTCGGTCAAGGCAACCTGGAAGCGCTCGTCTTCCAGGCCACGCGCAGGTTCGACATGGCCACTGGCGCCATCCTCATGCAGCCCTTCGTGCTCGCCGTCCTGCAACAGGTCGTCGAAGCTGAACAGGCGGCTGCCCAGGGTATCGTTCAAGATCCCGTAGTAATCATCGAGACTCAATTGGAGTTCGGCAGCAACTTCATGATCTTTAGCGTCGCGGCCCGTTCTGGCTTCAACCGCACGCATCGCGTCACTGACCATACGGGTGTTGCGGTGGACCGAACGCGGCGCCCAATCGCCTTTGCGCACCTCGTCCAGCATGGCCCCGCGGATACGGATGCCGGCGTAGGTTTCAAAGCTGGCGCCCTTGCTGGCGTCGTACTTGTTGGCCACTTCCAGCAGGCCGATCATGCCGGCCTGGATCAAGTCCTCGACCTGCACGTTGGCCGGCAAGCGCGCCAGCAAGTGGTAAGCAATGCGCTTGACCAGCGGGGCGTAGCGTTCGATCAGCTCATACTGGGCGTCTTTCGCCGCCCGGCTGTACATCTTGAAGCCGCTGGCGTTCATAGCACGGGTCCCGCGCTGGTGGGTTGCACCAAGCGCTCGACGAAGAACTCCAGGTGGCCGCGCGGATTGGCCGGCAGCGGCCAGCTGTCGACCTTCTGCGCAATCGCCTTGAAGGCCAGCGCACACTTGGAGCGAGGGAAGGCTTCGTAGACAGCGCGCTGCTTCTGCACCGCCTTGCGCACGCACTCGTCGTACGGCACGGCGCCCACGTACTGCAGGGCAACGTCAAGGAAGCGGTCGGTGACCTTGGTCAGCTTGGCGAACAGGTTGCGCCCTTCTTGCGGGCTCTGCGCCATGTTGGCCAACACGCGGAAACGATTCATGCCGTAATCGCGGTTGAGCAGCTTGATCAGGGCGTAGGCGTCGGTGATCGAGGTAGGCTCGTCACACACCACCAGCAGCACTTCCTGGGCGGCGCGAACGAAGCTGACCACCGAGTCACCGATACCCGCAGCGGTATCGATCACCAGCACATCGAGGTTGTCGCCGATTTCGCTGAACGCCTGGATCAGCCCGGCATGCTGGGCCGGGGCCAGGTGCACCATGCTCTGGGTGCCCGAGGCCGCCGGCACGATGCGCACACCGCCGGGCCCCTGCAGCATCACGTCACGCAGCTCGCAGCGCCCTTCGATGACATCGGCCAGGGTGCGTTTGGGCGTAAGGCCCAGCAACACGTCGACATTGGCCAGGCCCAGGTCGGCGTCCAGCAGCATGACCCTGCGGCCAAGCTCGGCCAGCGCCAGGGACAAGTTCACTGAAACGTTAGTCTTGCCGACGCCACCTTTGCCACCGGTCACGGCGATCACCTGTACGGGATGCATGCTACCCATGTCTGTTCTTTACCTTGTCTCGCTGGGACTCAGGCCACACGTAGGGCAATTCTGCGTGCCCCTTGGCATAGCTACTTTGCACACGCTTCATGCTCAACCCGCTCGCCGTGGGTTGTGATAGAGATCAGCGAACATGTCGGCCATGGCCTCTTCGCTGGGCTCGTCCTGCTGCTGCACATTCACCGCCCGGGTCACCAACTGGTGGCCCCGTGGCAGGTGCAGGTCGTCAGGAATGCGCGGGCCGTCGGTCAGGTAGGCCACGGGCAGTTCATGACTGATGGCAAGGCTCAGCACATCGCCAAGGCTCGCCGTTTCATCGAGTTTGGTCAGGATGCAGCCGGCCAGGCCACAGCGTTTGTAGCTGTGGTAGGCGGCGGTCAGCACCTGCTTCTGGCTGGTGGTGGCCAGCACCAGGTAGTTCTTCGCGGCAATGCCACGCCCGGCCAGGGTTTCCAGTTGCATGCGCAGCGCCGGGTCACTGGCCTGCAGGCCGGCGGTATCGATCAGTACCACGCGCTTGCGCAGCAGCGGCTCCAGCGCGGCGGCCAGCGACTGGCCCGGGTCGACGTAGGTCACCGGCACATTGAGAATGCGACCGAGGGTCTTGAGCTGCTCCTGGGCACCGATGCGGAAGCTGTCCATGCTGACCAGCGCCAGGTTCTGCGCGCCGTACTTGAGCACGTAGCGCGCAGCCAGCTTGGCCAGGGTGGTGGTCTTGCCCATGCCGGCCGGGCCGACCATGGCGATGACCCCGCCCTCCTCGATCGGCTCGATTTCAGGAATCTCGATCATCCGCGCCAGGTGCGCCAGCAGCATGCGCCAGGCCTGACGCGGCTCTTCGATCTCGGCGGTCAGGTCCAGCAATTCGCGGGCGATCGGCCCGGACAGGCCGATGCGCTGCAGGCGGCGCCAGAGGTTGGCCTGCTGCGGCTTGCTGCCCTGCAGCTGGGTCCAGGCCAGCGAGCCAAGCTGCACTTCCAGCAGTTCGCGCAGGCCCGACAGCTCGGAGCGCATGGCATCGAACAGACGCGGGTCGACCGGCGCGGCCGCCGGTGCGGCGACAGCCTCAGGCGCATCGACGTGCGGCTCGATCAGCGGTTCGGCGGCGGTCAGCGACTGCCCGGCGAACAGTTGGCGGTTGTTGTCGCTGCTGTCCTGGCGGTGGTCCAGCTCGGCCTGGGCAGTGGCGATGCGCGTATGGGTCTTGCGCAGCTCTTCTTCCAGCTCGGCGTTGGGCACACGTGGGGCCAGGGCGGACAGCTTGTAGTCCAGCGCGGCCGTCAGTTCGACACCACCGGCAATGCGGCGGTTGCCAATGATCGCGGCATCGGCGCCCAGCTCGTCACGGACCAGTTTCATGGCCTGACGCATATCGGCGGCGAAAAATCGCTTAACTTGCATTATCCACTACCTCAGCCGTTAGGGCCCACGGTGGCAACGATGGTGACTTGCTTGTTGTCCGGTATTTCCTGATACGCCAGAACATGCAAATTCGGTACAGCCAGGCGACCGAAACGCGACAGCATGGCGCGGATCGGGCCGGCGACCAGCAGGATGGCCGGTTGGCCCTGCATTTCCTGGCGCTGGGCCGCTTCGATCAGCGAACGTTGCAGCTTCTCGGCCATGCTCGGTTCCAGAAGAACACCCTCTTCCTGACCCTGCCCGGCCCTTTGCAGACTATTCAGCAAAATCTGTTCCAACCTTGGCTCCAGGGTAATCACTGGCAGCTCCGACTCAACGCCGACAATGCTTTGCACGATGGCGCGACACAATCCGACGCGCACCACCGCCACCAGCGCGGCGGTATCTTGACTCTTGCCGGCATTGTTCGCGATGGCCTCGGCAATACTGCGAATATCGCGCACAGGCACCTGCTCCGACAACAGCGCTTGCAGCACCTTGAGCAGCCCCGACAAGGAAATGACACCCGGCACGAGCTCCTCTGCCAGTTTAGGCGATGCCTTGGCCAACACCTGCAGCAGTTGCTGCACCTCTTCATGGCCGATCAGCTCGTGGCAGTGCTTCTGCAGAATCTGGTTCAGGTGGGTGGCCACCACGGTGCTGGCGTCGACCACGGTGTAGCCCAGCGACTGCGCCTGCGAACGCTGGCCGACGTCGATCCACACGGCTTCCAGGCCGAACGCCGGGTCGCGCGCGGCAATGCCGTTGAGGGTGCCGAACACCTGCCCCGGGTTGATCGCCAGCTCGCGGTCCGGGTAGATCTCCGCCTCGGCCAGGATCACGCCCATCAGCGTCAAGCGGTAGGCACTGGGTTGCAGGTCGAGGTTGTCACGAATATGCACGGTGGGCATGAGGAAACCCAGGTCCTGCGACAGCTTCTTGCGCACGCCCTTGATCCGCGCCAACAACTGGCCGCCCTGGTTGCGGTCGACCAACGGGATCAGCCGGTAGCCGACCTCCAGGCCGATCATGTCGATCGGCGTGACGTCATCCCAGCCCAGCTCCTTGGTTTCCAGCGCACGCTGTGGCGAAGGCAGCAGGTCCTGCTGGCGCTGCGCCTCTTCCTGGGCCTTGGCCTTGACCTGTTGCTGCTTCTTCCACACCAGGTAGGCGCCGCCACCGGCCAGAAGGCCGAGGCTGAGGAACGCCACATGCGGCATGCCCGGCACCAACCCCATGACGATCATCAGCGCACCGGACACCGCCAGGGCCTTGGGCGAATCGAACATCTGCCGATTGATCAGCTTGCCCATGTCCTCGGAGCCCGAGGCACGGGTGACCATGATCGCAGCGGCGGTGGACAGCAACAGTGATGGCAATTGCGCCACCAAACCGTCACCGATGGTCAGCAGGGCGTAGACCTTGCCGGCGTCGCCGAAGCTCATGCCGTGCTGCAGCATGCCGATCAGCATGCCACCAATCAGGTTGATGAACAGGATCAGCAAGCCGGCGATGGCGTCGCCGCGCACAAACTTGCTGGCACCGTCCATCGAACCGTAGAACTCGGCCTCCTGGGCCACTTCGGCACGGCGGTGCTTGGCCTGGGCCTGGTCGATCAGGCCGGCGTTGAGGTCGGCGTCGATAGCCATCTGCTTGCCGGGCATGGCGTCGAGGGTGAAACGCGCGCTCACTTCCGAGATACGCCCGGCGCCCTTGGTCACTACCACGAAGTTGATGATCATGAGGATGGCGAACACCACGCCACCGACCACGTAGTTGCCGCCGATCACCACCTCACCGAACGCCTGGATCACCTTGCCGGCGGCGCCATGGCCTTCCTGGCCATGCAGCATGACCACGCGCGTGGAGGCCACGTTCAGCGCCAGCCTTAGCAACGTGGCCACCAGCAGGATGGTGGGGAAGGCAGCGAAGTCGAGCGGGCGCAGGGCATACACACAGACCAGCAGGACCACGATCGACAGGGCGATGTTGAAGGTGAAGAACACGTCGAGCAGGAACGGCGGTATCGGCAACATCATCATTGCCAACATCACCAGCAGCAACAGCGGCACACCCAGGTTGCCCCGGCCGAGCCCGGCCAGGTTGTTACGGGCGTTGCTGATTAACTGAGTGCGATCCACCGCGAGTCCTCTTGATGCAAAACTTTGACGCCCAGGGGGCGCCTGGGCGTGGCTTTGCAAGAAGCCTTCCAACTTTGCATGGTGGGTGCTCGCCTTGAGATTTTTTGCGCCCTTGAGATCGAGCGCCGCCCGCGCGGCGCATCGCGAGCAAGCTCGCTCCTACATCTGTTTCGGGCCAGTAACGCCTGCGGCAGGCGCGCGCGACCGCCCGGTTTGTACCACGCGATATCGCGCCATGCGCCAAGGCGTTCGCGCGCAAATCCCACAGGCAAAACTGGCCCGAAACAGATGTAGGAGCGAGCTTGCTCGCGATGCGCCGCGCGGGCGGCGCTCGATCTCACAGGCACTGCAAAACCACCGACAAGCCCATCAGCTGTCGCGGCGCAGGTCCGGCGGGATCGGCAGGTCGTCGTTGAGCGGCTCGGGCCGCTTGCCCTTGCCAGCGCGGTACTGGCGGATCTGGAACACATAGGCCAGCACCTGCGCCACCGCCAGGTACAAGCCCGCGGGAATTTCCTGCTCAAGCTCGGTGGAGTAATAGATCGCCCGCGCCAGCGCCGGCGATTCGAGAATCTGGATCTTGTGCTCCACGCCAATTTCGCGAATTTTCAACGCCATGAAGTCGCTGCCCTTGGCCAGCAGCAACGGCGCCGCACCACCCTTCTCCGGGTCGTACTGCAAAGCCACCGCATAGTGCGTCGGGTTGGTGATGATCACGTCGGCCTGCGGCACCGCCGCCATCATGCGCCGCTGCGACACCTCGCGCTGCAGCTGACGAATGCGCTGCTTGACCTCCGGCTTGCCCTCGCTGTCCTTGTACTCGTCGCGCACTTCCTGCTTGGTCATCTTCATTTTCTTGTGCGTCTGGTACAGCTGGAACGGCACGTCCGCCGCGGCGATCAGCAACAGCCCGGCCGACATCCACAAGGCACTCCAGCCCACCACCTGCAGGCTGTGAATGATCGCCTGCTCCAGCGGCTCATTGGCAATCGACAGCAAGGCCTGACGATCGTTGGACAGCACCACCACCGCCACGATCAGGATCACGAAGAACTTGGCCAGCGCCTTGAGCAGCTCGGTCAGGCTGTTCATCGAGAACATGCGCTTGATCCCCGACAGCGGGTTCATGCGGCTGAATTTTGGCTGCAGCAGGCTACCGGAGAACAGGAAGCCACTGAGGGCGATGGGGGCCACGAAGGAAATCACGAACAGCAGGATCAAAACCGGCTGCACGGCCCATATCGCCATCTTGCCCGAGGCCAGCAGGAAGGCACCCATGGCCCGCTCGTCGACGATGATCTCGCGGGTCAGGCTGAAGTTCATGCGCATCATGGTCAGCAACGTCTCGGCCAGATGGCCGCCGAACGCCAACAGGCCACCCGCGCCAGCCAAGGTCACCGCCACCGTGTTCAGCTCCTTGGAGCGGGCGATCTCGCCTTTCTCGCGCGCATCGCGTTTGCGCTTTTCGGTGGGGTCTTCTGTCTTGTCCTGACCGCTCTCGCTTTCCGCCATGCTCAGCGCGCCCTCGCCAGTTCACGCAGCCATTGCAGCGCTTCGCTGGCCAATGCCTGGTAATGGGACAACACATCGGCCAGGCCGACCCAAAAGATGAACATGCCCAGCACCAAGGTGAGCGGGAAGCCGATGGAGAAGATATTCAGCTGCGGCGCGGCACGGGTCATCACGCCAAAGGCGATGTTCACCACCAGCAAGGCGGCGATCACCGGCAAAATCAACAGCAGGCCGGCGGCGAACACCCAGCCCATGCGCCCGGCCAGCTCCCAGAAATGGTTGACCATCAGCGCACTGCCCACCGGCAGGGTGGTGAAGCTTTCGGTCAGCACCTCGAACACCACCAGGTGGCCGTTCATCAACAGGAACAGCACACTCACCAGCATGGTCATGAATTGGCTGATCACCGTGACGTTGACGCCGTTGGCGGGGTCGACCATCGAGGCGAAGGCCATGCCCATCTGCACCGCGACGATCTGCCCGGCAATCACGAAGGCCTGGAACAACAGCTGCAAGGCCAGGCCGAACAGCGCGCCGACGATGATCTGCTCGGCGCACAGCAGCAAACCGCGCAGGCTCAGCGGGTCGAACTCAGGCAGCGGCGGCAGTGCCGGCACGATCACCACGGTAATCGCCACCGCCACGTACAGGCGCACCCGCGCCGGCAACATGCGAGTACCGAAGATCGGCATGGTCATCAGCACCGCCGTCACCCTGAACAGCGGCAGGATGAAGGTGGCGACCCAGGTGCCGATCTGCGTGTCGGTCAGCTCCAGCATCGGCGCATCAACCAATGAGCTGCGGGATGTTGGTGTAGAGGGTGGTGATGTACTCCATGAACTTCTGCACCAGCCACGGCCCGGCGACGATCAGGGTAATCAGCATCACCAGCAGGCGCGGCAGAAAGCTCAAGGTCTGTTCGTTGATCTGCGTGGCAGCCTGGAACATCGCCACCACCAGGCCCACCAACAGGCTCGGCACCACCAGCACAGCGACCATCAGGGTGGTCAGCCAGAGGGCATCACGGAACAGGTCGACAGCTACTTCAGGTGTCATCGGCGGCTCTCCTTGACGGCGTCAGACGCCGCCGAAACTGCTGGCCAGGGTACCCATGATCAGCGCCCAGCCATCGACCAGCACGAACAGCATGATCTTGAACGGCAGCGAGATGATCAGCGGCGACAGCATCATCATACCCATGGCCATCAGCACACTGGCCACCACCATGTCGATGATCAGGAACGGGATGAAGATCATGAAACCGATCTGGAACGCCGTTTTCAGCTCGGATGTGACGAACGCTGGCACCAGAATGGTCAGCGGCACCTGGTCGGGGCCTGCGATGTCGGTACGCTTGGACAAGCGCATGAACAAGTCGAGGTCGCTTTGCCGGGTTTGCGCCAACATGAAGTCCTTGAGCGGGCCCTGGGCTTTGTCGATGGCCTGCTGGGCAGTCATCTGCTCTTTCAGGTAGGGCTGCAGGGCGTCCTGGTTCACCCGGTCGAACACCGGGGCCATGATGAACATGGTCAGGAACAGTGCCATGCCGGTCAGCAGTTGGTTCGACGGTGTCTGCTGCAAGCCCAGGGCCTGGCGCAGAATAGAGAACACGATGATGATGCGGGTGAAGCTGGTCATAAGGATGACGAACGCCGGGATGAAACTCAGCGCAGTCATGATCAGCAGGATTTGCAGGCTGACCGAATATTCCTGCTGCCCGTCCGGGGTATTGGACAGGGTAATGGCCGGGATCGACAGTGGGTCGGCGGCCAGGGCCAGCGGCGCGGCCAGCAGCAGCGCCAGAGTCAACAACGTACGCAGCGCGCCGCTCATCACTTGTTGTCCTTAGGGTCCTTGCCCATCAGCTCCATCAGCCGTTGGGCAAACTCCGGCGCCGCCTGACGGGCGCTTGCCGGCACTTCCACGGGTTCGGCCAGCACATGCAGGGCCTCGATGCTGCCGGGGCTATGGCCGATCAGGATCTGCTCCTTGCCCACCTGCACCAGCAGCAGGCGATCACGCGGGCCGATGGCACGGCTGCCGACGATCTCGATCACCTGCCCACCCTTCACCGCCGTGCTCTGCAGGCGCCGCAGCAGCCAGGCCAGGAAGAAGATCAGGCCCACGACCAGCAGCAGGCCGAAGACCATCTGCGCCAACTGCCCACCGAGGCTGCCTGGTGCCGCTGCCGGGGTCGCCGCCGGCGTGGCCGCAGCCAGGCAGGCGTGGCTGGCAAGCAGTGCCGCAAGCGCCGCGATGGCGCGCATCGTGCCCTTCACTCAGCGCAGCTTCTTGATACGTTCGCTGGGGCTGATCACGTCAGTCAGGCGAATGCCGAACTTTTCGTTGACCACGACCACTTCGCCATGGGCGATCAGCGTGCCGTTGACCAGCACATCGAGTGGCTCGCCGGCCAGGCGGTCGAGCTCGATCACCGAACCCTGGTTGAGTTGCAGCAGGTTGCGAATGTTGATCTCGGTGCTGCCCACTTCCATGGAGATGTTCACCGGGATGTCCAGGATCACGTCCAGGTTCGGCCCTTCGAGGCTGACGTTTTCGTTCGGCTTTGGCGAGCTGGCGAACTCTTCCATCGGCAGGCGGCCCGGGCCGCCAGCGCTACCGGAGTCACCGCCCAGCAGCGCATCGATGTCGGCCTGCCCGGCCGAGCCGGTTTCTTCAAGGGCCGCAGCCCACTCATCGGCCAGCGCCTGGTCCTCTGCGGAGGTGATCTCGTTTTCGTTAGCCATGGTTTCCTCGACAGGCATTCAATTCGTTATGAGCGACCGGCACGCCATCAACGGCGTTCGATCGGGTCGATGATCTGCAGGGCCAGGTTGCCCTTGTGCGAACCCAGGCGCGCCTTGAACGCCGGCACGCCGTTGGCGCGCAGCACCAGGTGCTCGGGCAGCTCCACCGGGATCACGTCACCCGGCTGCATGTGCAGGATGTCACGCAGCTTCAGCTGACGCCGGGCGACCGTGGCGGTCATTGGCACGGCCACGTCCAGCACGTCCTCGCGCAAGGCCTTGACCCAGCGCTCGTCCTGGTCGTCCAGGTCGGACTGGAAGCCGGCATCGAGCATTTCCCGCACCGGCTCGATCATCGAGTACGGCATGGTCACGTGCAGGTCGCCGCCACCGCCGTCCAGCTCGATGTGGAAGGTGGACACCACCACCGCCTCGCTGGGGCCGACGATGTTGGCCATGGCCGGGTTGACCTCGGAGTTCATGTACTCGAAGGTGACCGGCATGATTGCCTGCCAGGCCTCCTTGAGGTCGACGAAGCACTGATCCAGCACCATGCGTACCACGCGCAGCTCGGTCGGCGTGAACTCACGGCCTTCGATCTTGGCATGACGGCCATCGCCACCGAAGAAGTTGTCCACCAGCTTGAACACCAGTTTGGCGTCGAGGATGAACAGCGCGGTACCGCGCAGCGGTTTGATCTTGACCAGGTTGAGGCTGGTCGGCACATACAACGAGTGCACGTATTCGCCGAATTTCATCACCTGCACGCCACCCACGGCCACGTCGGCGGAGCGGCGCAACAGGTTGAACATGCTGATGCGGGTGTAACGGGCGAAACGCTCGTTGATCATTTCCAGGGTCGGCATGCGACCCCGCACGATACGGTCCTGGCTGGTCAGGTCGTAGCTTTTGATGCTGCCAGGCTCGGATGCACTTTCGGTCTGCACCAGCCCGTCGTCGACGCCGTGCAACAGGGCATCGATTTCATCCTGGGACAGCAGGTCCTGTACGGCCATTGCGGACTCCTACTGCAATACGAAATTGGTGAACAGCAACTGGTCGATGACCGGCTTGCCGACTTCCTTCTGCGCTACTTCCTGGACCACCGCGGTGGCCTTCTGGCGCAGCATCTCCTGCCCGACCGGGCTGCTGGCGAGGGTGTCGAAGCCTTGCCCGGAGAACATCATCACCAGGTTGTTGCGGATCACCGGCATGTGCACCTTGAGTGCATCCAGGTCGGCCTGGTTACGCGCCTGCATGGTGATGCTCAGCTGCATGTAGCGCTGGCGGCCGTTCTGGTTGAAGTTGACCACGAAGGCCGGGGTCAGCGCCTCGTAGATGGCCGCAGGCTTGACGTTGCCGGCCGCAGCCTCGGCGGCCGGGGCCGGCTCGCTCTTGTGCATGATGAACCAGGTAGCGCCCACCGAAAGGCCGATCGCCAGCAACAGGCCTACGACGGCCAGCAGGATCAGCTTGAGTTTGCCTTTAGTGGCGGGGTCTTTGACTGCTTCGCTCTTCGCCATGCCAATAATCCGTCGTCCATCGGGGGTTCAAGGGAGGATGGCTTGGCTTGAGCAAGTGTTATGCCAGATTTCGTCTTGCGAGATGTTGCGCTTGTGAGATCGAGCGCCGCCCGCGCGGCGCATCGCGAGCGAAGCTCGCTCCTACATTTGTTTCGGGCCAATTATTCCTGTGAAGGTCGCGCGCGCGCCCTTTGCGTATGGCGCGATATCGCGTCGTACAAACAAGGCGGTCGCGCGCGCCTGCCACAGGCGATACTGGCCCGAAACAAATGTAGGAGCGAGCTTCGCTCGCGATGCGCCGCGCGGGCGGCGCTCGATCTCACAGACACCAAAAAACCCGAGCCATACACCCGGCATCAGGCGTAATAATCGACCGCGCTGTCGCCGATAACCACCTGCTGCTCCACAGGCCGCACACTGTCGGCAACCTCACCCCCTCCCTGTTCGCCCCGGCGCGCCGCCACCCCGGACAGATTGCTGCCCTGCGCCTGCCCCTGCTGCTGTTGCTGCCCGCGCGACTGGTCGGCCACGTTCACATCCGGCTGCGCCAGCCCTTGCTGGGCAAACAGTTCGCGCAGGCGGTGCACCTGGCTGTCGAGGGCATCCCGCACGCCGGCGTGGCCGCTGATGAAGGTCACCTGGGTGGCCTGGTCCGCCGCAACATTGACGCGAATGTCCAGGCGGCCCAGCTCTGCGGGCTCCAGCTGGATATCTGCCGACTTGAGGTTCTGGCTGGACAGGTACATGACCCGATTGACCAGGCCTTCGGCCCAGGCATTCTGATTCATCGGCAACGGTTGATGCAGCGGGCTGGCATTGGCCGGCACGGCGTTGGCGGTCTTGGCCGTGGCGGCCTGGGTCAAACTGGCCAGACGGTTGGCGAAATCATCGACACGGGTGTCGCTGCTGGCACTCTTGGTGTCCTTCAAACCATCTTCGAGCAAGGCACCAAAGGCCTTGTCACCGGATTCGGTGCTATCGCCCTCGGCATTCTCGACCAAATTCGCCAAGGTATTGACGGCTGCCCGCCCCTCTTCGCCCTGGGCCTGGGCGGGGTCCAAGGCATGTGCCGAAGTAGCGCCCTTGGCCTGAGCACTGTGCTCCAGCGCCAAGCGCAGGGTCGGCAGGTTGGCCAGGGGGTCTGCATCCGGGTCGAAAGCTTCCTCGGCAGAGGGCTCTTCAGGCAACGTTGCGGCAACCTGGGTTTGCGCGGTGGCGGCCTGCAGCACGGGTGCCACCGTCTCGGCCTGGGCCTGGATCAGTTGCGCGCCGGGCTGGGCATCGGTGACCTGGCCGGCCACCAAGCTGGCATCGCGCAACCCGGTGTCAGCTTGAGCCGCATCGTCCGCAGGCAATTTGTTGCCGTCATCGGCAACCGCCGTTTTGTCAGCCGGGTCTTTCTTGCCGCTCGCGGCCGTTTCAGGTTTATCCTTGGGCTTGGCTTGGGCGAGCTTGTCCTCCTGCCCGGCAACCTTGTCGCGCCCTTGCCTGGCCATCACCTGGCCAAAGCCGTCACCCTTGCCGCCCAGTGCCTGCAACGGTTTGTCCGCCTGCACGGCGGCCGAACGCGAGGTGTTGGTAACGCCATTGGCTTGCAACAAGGGGTTGGGTGCGACAGGCATCGAGCGGTCTCCGCGCCAGAAACAAAAAAATCATCCGGGCAGAGACAGGCAAGACTCGCGCCAACTCGCGTATCAGCCTGCGGAAATACGCTGTTGCTCACCACGGTAGAAGCGTTGCACCTCGACGAACTCCAGGTCGATACGGCGGATCAGGTCCTCGATGCCGTACAGCGGGGGCCGCCGCGCGCGCTCTTCCAGCTGCTGACACAGGTTGGCCAAGGCCACTGCGCCCATGTTGCTGCTGCTGCCCTTGAAACTGTGAGCGGCGGCGCCGAGTTCTTCGGCACTTTTGGCCGCGTGCAGTTGACCCAGGCGCCGCTCGGAGTCGTCGAGAAAGGTTTGTACCAACTGCAGGTAGCCGTCTTCCATGACTTCACGCAGGTCACTGAGTACCTTGTGGTCAATATGCAGGTCAGTCACTTGTTCACTCCTTGATCAAGCCAGATTATGCCCGAGCCAGCCCGTGGCTCACCATACGAACGCCACATGCGCGCAACGCCCACCCTCACTCCAGCGCGCGTCGCTGGCCAGCCGCCGCACCAGGTTCAGACCGCGACCGCTCAGCCCCTGGTCCCGCGAGGGCCGCGCAAGCACCCGCTGCACATCGAAGCCGGCACCGCTGTCGCGGACCTGAATCATCAGACGGCCACCGTCGCCATGGGGTTCAACCTTGAAATCGATGCTTACAAAGCCGTCGGTCAGCGAGCCCAGCCGCCGGGCGCGCTCCTGATAATAGTCGGCAAAGCCCTGCACATCGCGCTTGAGCTGAGAATCCAGGCCCAGCACGCCATGCTCCAGGGCGTTGGAGTACAACTCGCTGAGCACACTGTGCAGGTTGCCGGTACGCGCGCGCAGCCCGTGAATCTCTTGCAACAACTGCACCAGGTACGGCACCGGGTTGAAGCGCTTCAGGCTCTCGCCTCGCACCTCGAAGCCTAGCGACCAATCCAGTGGGCTGGAGCGGCCGCTATCAGAGTAGATCATCGGCGCCGGTACGCGCTCCTCGGCAGTGAACATACGAATATCACACAAGCTGATGTCGTCGCGCGGGCGCCCGCCAAAGCGCTCCAGGGCCTGCATCAGCTCATCGAACAAGCGGGCCGGCTCACGGTTGTCGGCCAGCACCGCGCGCAGGCGCTTTACGCCAAACAGGCGCTCCTGGTCGTCGGCGGTATCGAGCACGCCGTCCGACAGCAGCAATAGGCGCTCGCCCGGCGCCAGCGGCAGCACCTCGGTGCTGTCATCGAAGCGCTCGGCAGCCAGAATGCCCAGCGGCAGGTGCCGCGAACTCAGCGTCGACAATACCTGGCCATCCACCGACAGGCGATAGCCATCAGGCATGCCGCCATTCCACACCTCCACCGAGCCACGCTGCATGCTCAGGTTGAGCAGCAATGCGCAGCAGAACATGTCCACCGGCAGGATGCGTTTGAGCTTGGCGTTCATCTCCCGCAGGATCTGTGCCATGCCGTAGCCCTTGGCGGTCATGCCGTAGAACACCTCGGCCATTGGCATGGCGCCGACCGCCGCCGGCAAGCCGTGGCCGGTGAAATCGCCGAGCAGCACGCGCATGTCGCCGGCCGGGGTGAATGCCGCCAGCATCAGGTCGCCATTGAACAGCGCGTAGGGCGATTGCAGGTAGCGGATGTTGGGCGCGGAAAGGCAGCCGGAGTGGGCCACCTTGTCGAACACCGCCTTGGCCACCCGCTGCTCGTTGAGCAGGTGGTGATGGTGCCGGGTGATCTGGTCGCGCTGCTCCAGCACGGTGGCCTGCAACCTGCGCAGGCGGTCCATGGCGCGTATCTTGGCCGCGAGGATCACTGCGCTGTAGGGCTTGGCCATGAAGTCATCGCCGCCGGCCTCCAGGCAGCGCACCAGGCCCTCCTCCTCGTTCAGCGAGGTCAGGAAAATGATCGGCACCAGCGCTTCGCCAGCCAAGGCCTTGATCCGCCGTGCCGCCTCGAAGCCGTCCATTACCGGCATCAACGCATCCAACAACACCAGTTGCGGGCGCCGCTCGATGAACAACGCTACCGCCTGCTCGCCGTTTTCCGCGGTGACTACCTGGTGGCCCTGGCGACGAACGATCTGTGCGAGCAGCAGGCGGTCGGCGGCGCCGTCTTCGGCGACCAGCACGGTCAATGCCTGTTCGACCGGCATGTCGGTGCTCAACTGATATCGAAGAGTTTTTCGAAATTGGAGATAGCGAGGATCTTGCGCACGTCGGAGCTGGCATGTACCACGCGCACATCCGACTCATCGCCGCCCGCGTGATCGCGCAGCAACAGCAGCATGCCGAGCGCGGAACTGTCGAGGTAGGTGGTGTCCTTCAGGTCAACGACCACCGAATCGGGCCGGTTGGGCTGGCGCTCGTAGGCGTCACGAAACTCCTGGTGCTTGCCGAAATCGAAGCGCCCCTTGATCTTGATCGTCAGCTTTTTCCCGTCCTGCGAAAAATCAGTCTCGACTGCCATGCTAGCGATTCCTTCGATGATGGCGGATGCAACTCCTTAAAGGTTTAGCAGGCGATACCGGGGGTAGCAAGCCGCGACCTGGAGGCAGGCCAGGCTCTTGTGTAGGAGCAGCCTTGTGCTGCGAAGAGGCCAGTGCATGGAGGGAAGTTATCGGCACTCGCCACTGGCCTCTTCGCAGCACAAGGCTGCTCCTACAGGCCAGTGTCAGATTCAGAGGTGGTTCTGCCGCGGCAGGCGCTGGGACAGCTCGTCGAGCAACCGCTGCTCGCGCTTGTCTTCAGCGCGCCGGGCCTCATCCATGTAGCGCTGCACCAGCTTGCGCAAGCCCTCGACCCGGGCATAGGCCTGCTGCCAGACACCACGGGCGTTGTTGAGGTTGTTCTGGTGCCAGACCAGGCTCTGGCGCTGCTGGGTCATGGCCGTTTCCAACTGCCCGAGAAAACGCTGGTAGTTGACCAACCAGCTGCCATTGACGCCCTGCCCGCCGCGGTTGATCCACTGCAACTGGTAATCCTCGCGAAAGCGTTCCAGCTCGGCCAGCTTGGCCTGGGCCGTGGCCACCTGCTGCTGGAAGTGCCCAAGGCGCTGGGCGGCCTTGCGCTCGGCCTCTTCGGCCATGTCCACCACCGGCGCCAGGCGCGCGGCGCGACCGGGCAGCGCCATGGCTTATCAGCCTGCCGGGGGCGTGAAAATCGCCCCCAGCTGTTCGCGACTTTGCGCCATGCCCACGTTCTCGCGCAGCCCTTGGCGCAGAAACTCCACCAACTTCGATTGCAAGGCGATGGCCAGGTCGGTCTCCGGATCACCGCCAGCCACGTAGGCACCCACGCTGATCAGGTCGCGGCTTTGCGACAGGCGTGACCACAGCTGCTTGAACTTCTGCGCCTGACGCAAATGATCGGCATCGACCACTTGCGGCATGACCCGGCTGATCGACGCTTCGATGTCGATGGCCGGGTAATGGCCTTCCTCGGCCAACCGGCGCGACAGCACGAAGTGGCCATCGAGCACACCCCGCGCCGAGTCGGCGATCGGGTCCTGCTGGTCGTCGCCCTCCGACAGCACGGTATAGAACGCCGTGATCGACCCACCGCCCGGCTCGCCATTGCCCGCCCGTTCCACCAGCTTGGGCAGTTTGGCGAACACCGATGGCGGGTAACCGCGGGTGGCCGGCGGCTCGCCGATGGCCAGGGCAATTTCCCGCTGGGCCTGGGCGAAACGGGTCAACGAGTCCATCAGCAACAGCACATTCTTGCCTTTGTCGCGGAAGTACTCGGCGATACGCGTGCAGTACATGGCGGCACGCAGGCGCATCAGCGGCGCATCGTCGGCCGGTGAGGCCACCACCACCGAGCGCTTGAGGCCCTCTTCACCGAGGATATGCTCGATGAATTCCTTCACTTCGCGGCCCCGCTCACCAATCAGCCCGACCACGATGATCTCGGCTTCGGTGAAGCGGGTCATCATGCCCAGCAGCACCGACTTACCCACGCCAGTACCGGCAAACAGGCCCAACCGCTGGCCACGGCCGACGGTAAGCAGGCCATTGATGCTGCGAATGCCCACGTCCAGCGGCTTGCTGATAGGGTCGCGGTTGAGCGGGTTGATCACCGGGCCGTCCATCGGCACCCAGTCCTCGGCCTTCATCCCGCCCTTGCCATCCAGCGCGCGGCCGGCACCGTCGAGCACGCGGCCCAGCATGCTCATACCCATGGGCAGGCGGCCGCCGTCATCCAGCGGCACCACCCGCGCCCCTGGCGCAATACCGACGATGCTGCCCACCGGCATGAGGAACACCTTGGGCCCGGCAAAGCCCATGACTTCAGCCTCGACCTGTACCGGGTGGTAACTGTCGTCGTTGATCACCAGGCAACGGCTGCCTACTGCGGCGCGCAGGCCTTCGGCTTCCAGGGTGAGGCCGACCATGCGCAGCAGACGGCCTTCGACGGTAGGCTGGACCGGCAGCGCGATGGCCTCGGCGTAGCTGCCCAGGCGCTTGCCGAAACTGGTGCGATCAAGGCGCATCAGGGTCGCCCACAGCGCGCTCTACCGGAACATCCAGGTCTACCGACAGGTCTGGTGCCGCGGGGTGCAGGGAATGGTCGTGCAACTGGTCGAACAGTTGTGCAACAGCCTTCTCGATACGCGTTTCCATGCTCGCGTCGATGCGGCTATGGGCAGTCTCGATACGGCAGCCACCCGGCAGCAGCGCGCTGTCTTCCAACAGCCGCCAGTTTTCTTCGTGGCGTTCGCGCAGGGCCTTGGCCAGCTCGAAATCCTGCGGGTTGAGGTGGATGCGGATATTGTCCGCACCCATGGGCAGCAGCTTGAGCGCTTCGCGCAGCACTTGGGTGATCTGGCTGGAATCGTTGCGCAGCTCGCGGCCGATCACCTGGCGCGTCATGTGCGCCACCAAGTGCACCAGCGACTTCTCGATGTGCGTGTCCTGCTCGGCGATCGGCTCCATCAGGTTGGCCATCAGCCGCTCAAGGCTTTCCAGCTTGGCCTTCAGGGCCTCCTCGGCTTCCTGTCGAACCTTGAGCTGAGTGCTGTGGAAACCCTCGCGCTCACCGGTGGCGAAGCCCTCGTTGTAGGCCTCCTGGCGGATGGCTTCGAGTTCTTCCAGGGTCAGCGGCTGGACTTCTTCCAGCGGCACTTCCTCGACTTCTTCCTCGATGACTTCGGGCTCAGGCTCTGGTTCGGGCTCAGGCTCTGGTTCCGGGTCGAAGCTGGGCAGCGCCCACACGTCCACGCCCTCTAGGTCGCAGGCGCGGATCAGGTCGCTGGGATGATGTTCTTTGGTGGACATTGAAATGCCTGTTGGTCAAAGCGTGAAGCTTGCCGCTTAAATCATTTCCTCGGCGCCCTTGCCACCGAGCACGATCTCGCCGGCCTCAGCCATGCGGCGGGCGATGGTGAGGATTTCCTTCTGCGCCGTCTCCACGTCGCTGACCCGTACCGGCCCCTTGGCCTCCAGGTCGTCGCGCAGCAACTCCGAAGCACGTTTGGACATGTTCTTGAAGATCTTGTCCTTGACCCGCTCGTCGGCGCCCTTGAGCGACACCACCAGCACGTCGGACGACACTTCGCGCAGCAGAGCCTGGATACCGCGGTCGTCGACGTCGGCCAGGTTGTTGAAGACGAACATCAGGTCCTCGATCTGCTCCGACAGGTCGCTGTCGATTTCGCGGATCGCGTCCATCAGCGCACCTTCCACGGAGCTATCGAGGAAGTTCATGATGTCGGCAGCACGCTTGATACCACCCAGGGTGGTGCGCGCGGCGTTGGAGTTGCCCGAGAACTGCTTCTCGAGAATCTGGTTCAGTTCCTTCAGCGCCGCTGGCTGTACGGTGTTCAGCGACGACACGCGCAAGACGATGTCCAGGCGCACTTTGTGGTCGAAGTTGCTCAGCACTTCGCCGGCCTGGTCAGGGTCGAGGTAGGCCACCACGATGGCCTGGATCTGCGGGTGCTCGTAGCGGATCACGTCGGCCACGGCGCGTGGCTCCATCCACTTGAGGCTGTCCAGGCCGCTGGTGTTGCCGCCAAGCAGGATGCGGTCGACCAGGCCATTGGCCTTGTCCTCGCCCAACGCCTGGTTGAGCATCTTGCGGATGTACGCGTCAGAACCCACGCCCAGGCTGGTCTGGTCGCCGACGATGTCGACGAACTCGCTCATTACCTGTTCGACCTGGTCACGGTGCACATTGCCCATCTGCGCCATGGCCACACCCACCCGCTGCACTTCCTTGGGCCCCATGTGCCGCAGCACCTGGGCCGCATCGGTCTCGCCCAGCGAGAGCAGAAGGATCGCCGCCTTGTCGACGCGGCTCAGCTTGGCGGTAACGGCTCGGTTATCACTCATCGGCGTTGATCCAGTCTTTCACGACCTGGGCGACACGGCCCGGGTCTTCGGCCACCAGGCCTTTGATTGCGTTGAGCTGTGCCTCGTAACCCTCGCTCGGGCTAGGCAGCAGAATGCTTGTCGGGCCACCCAGGCTGACGCGGTCGTTGGCCAGTTCGCCATCCAGACCCATCATGCCGCCCAGCTCCATGTCGCTATCCGAGGCAGCCTGCTTGCCGCCCCCTGTAATGTTGTTCAACACCGGGCGCAGTACACCGAACACCAGCACCAGGATGAACACCACGCCCAACACCTGCTTGACGATGTCCCAGAACCACGGCTGCTGGTAGAAGGCGATGTCGGCGATTTCTTCGCCACGGTCAGCGGCGAACGGCACGTTGATTACCGTCACGCTGTCGCCACGGCTGGCGTCGAAGCCAACGGCGTCCTGCACCAGGCGGGTAAAGCGTGCCAGATCCTCGGCGGCCCACGGCGCACGGGTGGCGTCACCGGTGGCCGGATCGAGCTTGACCTGGTCGTCCACCACCACCGCCACCGACAGGCGGGTCATGCGCCCTTGCTGCTGGCGAGTGTGGCTGATGGAGCGGTCCAACTCGAAGTTCTTGGTGCTTTGCTGACGTTTATCCGACGGGTACGGCGCGAGCATCGGCTGGCCGGTGGCCGGGTCCATGATCTGTTGGCCGTTGGCATCCACCAGCGGCTGGCCAGGCTGAATGGCCGCAGCCGGGGTGGCGGCGCCACCGGTGGTCTGCGGTGCCGAAGCAGCGCCGGGCGGCTGGTTGCTCAGGGCACCGGGCACACCTTGCGGGCCTTGGCTGCTGGCGCGCTGTTCGTCGACCGACTGCTCGCTGCGCAGCGCCGGCTGGTCGGGGTTGAACTGTTCGGAAGTGGACTCGACCGCACTGAAGTCGAGGTCGGCGGACACTTCGGCCTTGTAGCGGTCGTTGCCCAGCACCGGCTGCAGGATATTGTGCACACGCTGGGTGAGCATGCTTTCCACCCGGCGGCTGTAGTCGAACTGCTTGCCGGCCTGGGTCAGCGAAGAGTCCTGGATCTGCTCGGACAGCAGGTTGCCCTTCTGGTCGACGACGGTGACCTGGGACTTGTCCAGCTCCGGCACACTGGTGGCGACCAGGTTGACGATGGCCATCACCTGCCCGGCTTCCAGGCCGCGGCCTGGGTACAGCTCGACCAGTACCGAGGCGCTGGGCTTGCGCTCGTCGCGCACGAACACCGAGCTTTTCGGAATGGCCAGGTGCACGCGCGCGGCCTTGACGTTGTTAAGGCTGGAAACGGTACGCGCCAACTCGCCTTCCAGGCCGCGGCGGTAGCGGGTGGCTTCCATGAACTGGCTGGTGCCCAGCCCCTGCTCCTTGTCGAGCAGCTCGAAGCCGACATTGCCGTCGCTCGGCGCCACACCCGCGGCTGCCAGTTTCAGGCGCGCACGGGAGAGGTCGTCGGCCTTGACCAGCAGTGCACCCGAGTTGGGCTCCACGTTATAAGGGATGTCAGCAGCGGCCAGGGTGTCCATGACCTGCTTGGTGTCCATGCCCGACAGGCTGCCGTACAGCGGACGGTAATCGGGTTGTTGCGACCACAGTACCACGGCAAAGCCGATGGCCACGCTGGCCGCCAAGCCGACCATGAGGCCGATCTGGCGCAGCATGGGCATCTGCGCGATGTTTTCCAGAAACGCCATGCCGAATAGCGGCGGTTTGGCCGCTGGCGAGCCAGCCTTGGCGGGGGCGTTTTCGACGACTGCTTCAGCCATGGGTTACATCCGTCCTCAAACCGGCATCTGCATGATGTCCTGGTACGCCTGGACCAGCTTGTTGCGTACCTGGGTCATGGCCTGCATCGACACGCTGGCCTTTTGCGAAGCGATCATCACGTCGGTCAGGTCGACGCCGCTCTTGCCGATTTCAAAGGCGTTGGCCAGCTGGGTCGAGGCCTGCTGCGTCTCATGCACCTTGCCGATGGCCTGGCCGAGCATGTCGGCGAAGGTACTTTGCCCAGGCGCCAGCTCGGGCGCGGCGGTGACCTTGGGCAGCGACATGGCATCGGCCTGCATGGCCCGCATGTCCAACATCAGACGATTGAATTCAACACCTTGGCTCATGACCCTTCTCTCTCCTGCGGCCGCATTTTTTTGACACTCATGCGGCGGATAGCCTACGTAAAGCAACAAAGGTGCCAGCCTCGTCGCGCCTGCTTCGATTCCCTGTAGGAGCAGCCTTGTGCTGCGAAGAGGCCCTTCCCGCCAACCCAGTTGCTGCGCCTGTAACGGCCTCTTCGCAGCACAAGGCTGCTCCTACAGCGGTTGCGCAGGTTTGCGGACATCAGCCGAACAGGCTGGCCTCGACGTCAAAGCCGGCATCACGCATCTGCGCCAGCTTGTAGCGCAAGGTACGCGGGCTGATCCCCAGGCGTTCGGCGGCCTCTTTGCGGCGGCCGCGCTCGGCGCGCAGGGTGTCGATGATCATCTGGTACTCGTGGCGACGCATGTCATCACCCAGGCCATTGGCTTCAACATCCACCTCAGGCGATGGCTCTGTGCCAGCTGACAATGGAATGGCGCCCGCCAGACAAAAATCCGCCGCCTCGATCACCCCGCCCTGCTGCAAAATCAGCGCCCGCTGCAGGGCGTTGTCCAGCTCGCGCACGTTACCTGGCCAGGCATGTGCCTGCAGGCAGGCGCGCGCCTGCGGCGACAGACGCACCGGGGCATGCTTCATCTTGGCCACATGCCGCGCCAGCAAGCGCTCGGCCAGTTGCAGAATATCGCCTGGGCGCTCGCGTAGCGGGCGCCAGGCCAGCGGGAACACCGACAGGCGGTAGTACAGGTCTTCGCGGAAGCGCCCGGCCGCCACTTCGCCCGCCAGGTCACGGTTGGTGGTGGCCAGCACACGAATATCCAGGCTGATTGGCTTGCGCCCGCCTACCCGCTCCACCTCGCGCTCCTGCAGCACACGCAGCAGCTTGGCCTGCAAGGCCATGGGCATTTCCGAGATTTCGTCAAGCAGCAGGGTGCCGCCTTCGGCCTGCTCGAACTTGCCCGCCTGGGCGGCGATAGCACCGGTGAAAGCGCCCTTTTCGTGGCCGAACAGGGTGGCCTCAAGCATATTGTCGGGGATCGCCGCGCAGTTGATCGCGACGAAGGGCTGCGCGGCACGTGGCGACTGCTGGTGAATGTAGCGCGCCAGCACTTCCTTGCCGGTACCGGACTCACCAGAAATCAGCACGGTCGAGTCGCTGCGCGCCACCCGAGCGGCCAACTCCAGCAACTGGCGGCTGGCCGGCTCGCAGGCCACCGGCCCTTCTTCGCCGGTCAAACGCCCGGCGGCATGCTGCTGCACAAGGCTGAGCAACGCCTTGGGCTCGAACGGTTTGACCAGGTAGTCGGCGGCGCCCTGGCGCATGGCCTCGACCGCACGCTCGACAGCGGCGTGCGCCGTCATCAACAACACCGGCAGCTGGGGTTGCTGGCGGCGCAGCTGGCTCAGCAACTGGTGCCCATCCATGCCGGGCATGTTCACGTCACTGACCACCAGGCTGAAGGCGTCATCCAGCACGGCCTCCAGCGCTTCTTCGGCACTGCCCACCGCGTGGTAGGCGAAACCGCCGATTTCCAGGGTATCGCCCAGCGCCTGGCGCAATACGCGGTCGTCCTCGACCAGCAGCACCTTGATTGCCATTACACACCCTCCGCCAATTGCCCGCCAATCAACGGCAGCTCAACCCGCACGCTCGTACCACGGCCCACTTTCGAGCGCAGGTTGAGCGTGCCCTGGTGCGCGCGCACCACTGCCTTGACCACGGCCAGGCCCAGGCCGGTACCGGTGGCCTTGGTGGTGAGGAACGGCTCACCCAGGCGACCGAGCAAGTCAGCCTCGATACCGCAGCCGGCATCGCTGACGCACAGGTGCAGGCTGCAATCGCGGCGGTACAGGTGCACCTTCAGCCGTGCCGGGCCATCGCTGGCCTGCAGGGCGTTTTCGATCAGGTTGAGCAAGGCACCGACCAGGGTATCGCGGTTGCACAGCAGCTCACCCAGGTGGCTATCGCACTGCCAGCGCACGGCGTGCCCCTGCACATGCGCCTGGGCTGCCTGCTGCAGGGCCTGGAACAAGGCTTTCGGGGTAACCCGATCGCCCAGGGGCAGCTCACCACGGGCGAACACCAGCATGTCGCGCACCTGGTGTTCCAGCTCGTGCAGGCGTTCCTTCAAGGTCGCGGCGAAGCGCTGGCGGGTTTCCGCGCTCAGCGCTTGCTCGCTATCGGCCAGGTGGCTGGCGTAGAGCATGGCGGCCGACAGCGGCGTGCGAATCTGATGGGCCAGCGAGGCGACCATGCGCCCCAGCGACGACAGGCGCTCGTGGCGCGCCAACTGGTCTTGCAGGCGACGGGTTTCAGTCAGGTCGTTGAGCAGCACCAACTGACCCGGCTCGGCATCCAGCGAGCGGGTGGCGATCGACAGGCGACGGCCGTCGCGCAGCGAGACTTCGTGGCCGTCGTCCTTGCGCGGGGCGAAGCTGCGGGCGATTACCTGGCGCCACAATTGGCCGATGAGCGGCTCGCCAAGCAGCTCGCAAGCGGCCGGGTTGGCTTCGCGTACCAGGCCTTGGCCATCGATCACGATCACTCCGCCGGGTAGCAGGTCCAACAGGTTTTGCAGGCGGTTGGCCAGGCGCTCCTTTTCGCTGAGTTCATCAATGCGCTGGGCGCTGACCACGGCCAGCTCGCCTTTGAGTTCACTGACCCGGGCTTCGAGCAGGCTGTAGGACTGGCTTAGCTGGCTGGACACCTGATTGAACAGGGTGAAGGCGTGCTCGATACCCAGGCGGCTGTCCTGCTCGACCGGGGTTTGCCCCTGTTGATCGGGGGCTCGGGTTACGTGGGCGGCCTGGGGCATCGTGCTCTCTCGCTTGGCTGACCGTCATAAAAACGGTGTGTTGCCAGCGGTGTAGCAATAGCCGTGCCGGAGATGGGGGTTAATGCATGACTGGGGATTTGTGGCGGGGCGGAGATCGAGCGCCGCCCGCGCGGCGCTTCGCGGGGCAAGCCCGCTCCCACATTTGTTGCAACGTGCCGAACCTGTCAGGCCATGGTTGCCAGCCTGGGTGGGCTGGCTGGATTTCTGAGGTGGCATCGCTGCCGCCCCACCTGCCTCAAGCCTTGCACCAAGGCTGACAACGCCTCTCCCACAGGCATGGCCACGTTGCAACAAATGTGGGAGCGGGCTTGCCCCGCGAAGCGCCGCGCGGGCGGCGCTCGATCTAACAGCCCCCAAAGAAGCCGAGGCGAGCACCCCGGCCCCAAGGTCAATCCTCTGCCTGGTCCTCGCCACCCTGGCGGCTCATGCCGTACTTGCGCATCTTCTCGACCAAGGTGGTGCGGCGAATACGCAAACGTTCAGCCGCGCGCGCAACGATACCGTTGGCGTCGTCCAGCGCTTGCTGGATCAGCCCCTGCTCCAGGCTGCCGAGGTAGTCCTTGAGGTCCAGGCCCTCGGGCGGCAGCATGGCGTGGTTGCTGAAGTTCGGCGTATGGCCATTGATCGCCACTCGCTCTTCCAGGTCGCTGCGCAGGCTGTCGACCATCTGCTCGTCTTCATCGTCGACGTAGCGGAATTTCTTCGGCAACTCGGACACGCCAATCACCCCGTACGGATGCATGATCGCCATGCGCTCCACCAGGTTGGCCAGCTCGCGCACATTGCCCGGCCAGCCGTGGCGACACAGCGACATGATCGATGCGGAGTTGAAACGGATGGACCCGCGCTTCTCGTGCTCCATGCGCGAAATCAGCTCGTTCATCAGCAACGGGATGTCTTCCACCCGCTCACGCAGCGGCGCCATCTCGATGGGGAACACGTTCAGGCGGTAGTACAGGTCTTCGCGGAAGGTGCCGTCCTCGATCATGGTCTCGAGGTTCTTGTGCGTCGCAGCGATGATGCGCACATCGATGCTCTGGGTCTTGTTGCTGCCCACACGCTCGAAGGTACGCTCCTGCAGTACGCGCAGCAGCTTGACCTGCATTGGCAACGGCATGTCGCCGATTTCGTCGAGGAACAGGGTACCGCCGTTGGCCAACTCGAAACGCCCGGCACGGCTGGTGATCGCCCCGGTGAAGGCGCCCTTCTCGTGGCCGAACAGTTCGCTTTCCAGCAGCTCGGCCGGGATCGCGCCACAGTTGACCGGCACGAACGGCGCTTCGCGGCGCTTGGAATGGTAGTGCAGGTTGCGCGCCACCACTTCCTTGCCAGTGCCCGACTCACCCAGGATCAGCACGCTGGCATCGGTATCGGCCACTTGCTGCATCATCTGCCGCACATGCTGGATGGCACGGCTGGTGCCGACCAGGCTGCGGAACAGGTTAGGCTCGCGCTGGCGACCACGCTCGCGCGCCTGGTCGTACATTTCGCGGTAGACCTGGGCACGGTGCAGCGAATCCAGCAGCTGGCTGTAGCTGGGCGGCATTTCCAGGTTGGACAGCACCCGACGGCGAAGGTCTTCCGGCAGTTCGGCAGAAGAAATTTCACCTAAAAGCAAAACCGGAAGGAACTCATCCCAGGCAGCCACTGTCTTAAGCAGCCCAAGAAGATTGCCCGGAGCATTTACGGTACCGATGAGCACGCACAGCACTTCGCGGCTCGAGGACAATGGCTCGACCGCCTGCTGCCAGTCATGGCTGGCGCACGCGAGGTTTTCTTCGCCGAGGAAGTTCAGCACCACCGCAAGGTCGCGGCGGCGCGCGCTGTCGTCATCGATCAGCAGAATCTTGGTTTCACGCCACATGCAATAGCAACTTCCCTAGTCATATCGGCGCCCTGCAGGGGCGTGCTCGACATCATTCCGACTGAATGGTCAGTGTTCGGACGTCTGAAAATTCGAAAACAGCCACTAGTAAAGTCAAAAAGGCCCACACAGTCAAATTTATGGCGCCTTTTGTTAAGTTGTGCGCATCTTAACTGAACAGATGGTAAACCTTCGAAGCATTTTTAGCTTGATTGATCTGCATCATCTCTTCGGCAATTGCCTGGCGTTCACCGGTTGTCACGTCGATCAGGTTGCGGTAGACCTGCAGCACCCCTTCCAGCTTCTCGCGCAGCAACGCCTGGTCCATCGCGTGGGTTTCCAGCACCTCGTCGATGCACGTGCGGCACGCCACATCCAGCTTGGCAATGGCTTCCCAGTCACGCTCACCCAAGGCGCCGATCAGGGCATCGCAGGTGTCATCGAGGCGTTGCAGTGCGGTCACGGTAATCTCCTTGCCGTCAGCTGGCAGGCTGGGCATCGGCAATGCCGTCCCAACCGCTTTTCACAGTGATCAGCAGCTGGGCAACTTCGTCGATAATGCTGGCATCGTTGTCGACGTTGGCCTGCATCAGGCGGTTGGTCATGTAGACGTAGAGGGCGTCGAGCCTCTCTACAGACTCAGGGTTTTCGCTTTTTTCGGGCTGCAGGCCGTCGCGAAGGCCGATGATGATGTCGATCGCCTTGCCGAGCATCAGGCCCTTCTCCGCGATGTCGCCACGCGCCATGGCACCCTTGGCCTGCGCCATGCGATCGAGGCCGCCTTCCATCAGCATCTGCACCAGGCGATGGGGCGTGGCTTCGGAAATCTGGGCATGGGAATTGACCTTCTGGTACTGACGAAGGGCTCTCATGGGATTCATTTTGCGACCTCGTGACGGGCAGGCTTAAGGGGGAGATATTCCTTGTATCGGGCAGGCGGCGAAAAACTTTACCGGCCGATGACATGAAGCCGGGCATCATGCCCGCACTTCATGCAATGTTCACGGATTAATCGTCGCTGTTCGACTTGTTCAGCGCGTTGAGGGTGCTCAGCACGGAACTCTGCTGCTGGCGCAGCTGGGTGACCAGGGTATCCATGTTGTTGTACTTGTCTTGCAGGCTCTTCTTCAGAGCTTCCATGCGGGTGTCCAGAGCATCCTGCTCGGTCTTGAGCTTGGTCAGGCTTTCGCTCAGGGTCTTGGAGCGCTCGGCAAGAGTACCGGTGCTGGCCTTGGCGAACGGCTCGGTCACCTTCTGCAGGCGCGCCAACAGGCCGTCTTTGCCATTGAAGATACTGGTCAGGTCCGCCGCATTGGTGGAGGCAACCTTGTCCCACTTCTTGTCATCCAGGCTCAGCGCACCGCCATCCTGGGCGGAGGTGACGCCAAAGGCAGCGAGTGATTTCAAGGTACCATTGCCGGCTACCGCGTTGATCTCCTCACGAATTGAAGTCATCAATGCCCGCATCGACGCATCACCGGTCAACGCTGCTGCCGTCATGGTACCGTCGGCATTCTTGGTGACCTTGGTTTCTGCGTTCATGACAGTGAGCAAGGCATTGTAGGTATCAATGAAACCCTTCAGGCCCGACTTCAACGTCGTAGAGCTGGTAGTCAGCGAAAGAATAGTCGCCGTAACTTCACCGGTCGTAGCGTTTTTCGGCGAAGTGCCAACCAACTTGATGTTGAGACCACTGACGGCGTCGGTGATGTCATTGGTCTTAGACTTCATGGCAATACCGTCCAGCGTGTACTCGGCGTCTGCCGGCTCTTCGACAACGGTATAGCCAGTATCGATGCCGGAGTTGCCCGATAGCGTGATATCGGAGCCGTCACCCATTTTGGTCGAAGTGACAATCAAGCGGGATCCATTGGCATCTGTCAGCACGTTAGCGCTCAGACCTGCTGCGCCGAATTGGCTATTGATGCTATCGCGCACCTGCTGCAATGTTGCGCCGGCGGGAACGCTAAGGTCGTAGTCCTTGCCACTCTGGCTTATGGTCAAGGTGGTCGGCGCGCTACCCGCATTGACAACAGAGCCGGCGCCGCTTGCATAAACCTTGGTCGAAACTTTCGAGGCAGTCGCCAGCTTGTCGACGATCAACTTGAACGAGCCGTTTGCAGCCCCTGTGCCCATGGTCACGGTCGCGACCTTCTCATCCGAAGACTTCAGGCTCAGGCCACCAAAGCTATTGGTGTCGGTCATGTTGGTCAAGGCGCCGCGGAACGCATCCAGGGCCGCCTGAATCTTGCCGATAGAGGACAACGTGGTGGTTGCCTTCAGTGTTTGGGTATTGATCTGCGCCTGCTTCGGCGCCTTCTGCGCGGCCACCAGCGAATCGACGATCGCCTGGGTATCGATGCCAGAGCCAATACCGCTGACTGTTGTACCTGCCATCATTGCTCTCCTTGTTCAGTAGCTGCCGGATCCTTGGCGGATAACTCCATCAAAGGGTCGACAGCAACAAAAATCATGCCAGCCTATGCCTGATCATCGAACAGCAGGCTGCTGGCTTCACTGAGGCTTTGCGCCAATTTCAGCGCAAGTTCCGACGGAAGCTGCCGGATCACCTCGCCGGACTGGGTGGCAATTACCTTGACCACAACCCGGCCCGTGGAATCATCAATGGAAAAATCCAGCTGACGCTGGCTCGACTGGACGAAATCACGAATCTCGCCAACCGCCTTTTCCAGGTCTTCGCGCGAGTGCGGCTGGTTATCGGGGGCAGCAGCTTCCTGCACTTTGGCAGGCACCGCAGGGTCCCGATCCCGATCAGCGACTGGCGCCTGGGGTAACACGGACGGATACACCTGGCTCAGCTTGACACTCATGTCCATGTTTCGAACTCCTCATGTCAAAAAGGGCGAAAGGGCACGTAAACGCACCCTTTCACCCTTTACTCAGGCGCCTGAATTACTGGAGCAGTTTCAGGACCGAGGATGGCAGCTGGTTGGCCTGCGACAGGATTGCGGTCGAAGCCTGTTGCAGAGTCTGCTGCTTGGTCAGCTCGGCAGTTTCCGAGGCGAAGTCCACGTCCTGCACGGTGGAGCGAGCAGCGGTGGAGTTCTTCTGGATGTTCTGCAGGTTGTCGACGGTGGTTTGCAGACGGTTCTGGGTAGCACCCAGGCCCGAACGGACGCTGTCGATCGAACCGATGGCCTTGTCGATAACGGCCAGAGCATTCTGTGCGTTAACAGCATCGGTTACATTGGTATCGGCGATAGTGGTCTTGACCGAAGTAGCGGCAGTACCAGTACCAGCAGCAAACAGCTTGGTTACGCCTGCACCAGTCAGGGAGTAGCCTTTGGCCGAGTCCAGCGATACCTGGCCGGTTACGGTCAGGTCAGTACCAAGCAGGGCAGTACCGGAAGCAGCGTAGTCACCGTTACCGTCTTTGACGTTGACCTTGATGCCAGCCTGAGCGGTAGCATCGCTGTTGCCGAAGACCAGGTTCTCACCGGTGTCGGACTTGATCGACAGCGAACCGCCGTTGCTTTCGTCGTAGTTAACGCTGATGCCCAGTTTGGCTGCGTTGGACTTCAGCTGGTCAGCCAGGCCTGCAGTGTCAGTCACGCCAACGAACTTGACGGTCTGGCCGCCCACGGTCAGCTCGAAGTTGGCCGATTTAGGAGTACCAAGTGCGATTGCAGCAGCATCAACCTCGAACTTGGCTTCGGTGCTGGCGCTAGCAGTCAGGCCGCCGATCGCACCGCTCATGTTGGCTGCGATGGTTTTAGCCGAATCGCCTTGGGCAACCTTGACCTTTGCCGACTGGCCGTTACCGGTGATGTCGATATCACCAGCATCAACACCATTCTGGGTCGGGGTGATGGCAACGCTCTTGATCTGCTGCGAACCAATGTTCTTGGCCGAAACGTTGTCCAGCGCCAGGTTGATGGTTTCGTTAGCGTTGGCGCCAACCTGGATGGCCTTGGTGCCATACGAGCCGTCCAGCAGCTTCTGGCCACCGAAGGTAGTGGTGTCCGAAATACGGTTCAGCTCAGCGGTCAGAGCCTGGTATTCGTCGTTGTTCGACTTACGGTCATCGGCGCTCAGCGAGCCAGTAGCCGAGGACAGGGCCAGGGTACGCATTTTTTGCAGGATGTCGGTCGAAGCCTGCATTGCACCTTCAGCGGTCTGAGCGATCGAGATACCGTCGTTGGCGTTCTTCACAGCTTGACCCAGGCCATTGATCTGGCTGGTCAGACGGTTGGCGATCTGCAGGCCAGCAGCGTCATCTTTGGCGCTGTTGATGCGCAGACCCGAGGACAGACGCTGCATCGAAGTGGTCTGGGCAGTGCTGGCCTTGGTCAGGTTGCCCTGGGTGGTGATCGACGCAATGTTGGTGTTTACAGTTAAAGCCATGACGAAATCCTCGTTGGATGGGTACTGCGGCTTCCGGCCTTGGCAACCGCCGGATTGGCCTAGAGAACCTTCGTAAAGGTTATCGTCGGGTGCGCGGGTTGCTTGAGGGCTTTTTCGAAAAAAAAATGCTGGCATGGGGCCAGCCCCGAGAAATCAAGGGGTTAAGGCCGGTTTATTGGCGTCAAAAACCCAGAACGAAGCGGACACGCCCCCCCTGTAGGAGCAGCCTTGCGCTGCGAAGTGGCCCGCACGACCACAGATATTCGTTTGCCTTGCTGGCCTCTTCGCAGCACACGGCTGCTCCTACAGGGCATCTGTGCCACATGCCGCAGACATGAAAAAAGCGCCGGGCGGTGGCCGCCGGGCGCTTTTTTTTGGACTGCAGGGGATCAGTCGCGATACAGGATGGCCGAGCCCCACGACAGGCCCACACCAAAGCCACTGATGGCCACGCGCTTCCAGCTGCCATCGAGCATGTGCTTCTGCAGCAGCAGCGGCACGCTGGAGGACACGGTATTGCCGGTTTCCAGCATGTCCTTGACGAACTTCTCCGGGTGCTGCTCTTCGAAACGTCGCGCCACGGCGTCGACAATCGCCGCACTGCCCTGGTGGATGCAGAAGGCGTCGATATCCGACGACTTCAGGCCACTGGCATCCAGCAGCTCGTGCAGGTGCGCCGGCACCTTGACCAGGGCGAAGTTGAACACCTGGCGGCCGTTCATGAAGAACTTGCCATCGGTGACTTTCAAGTGCTCGGCACCGGAACCGTCAGTGCCGAAACGCGCCTGGCCGAGGTTCCACACCGCATTTTCACCCATCCAGGTAGCCGTGGCGGCATCGCCGAACAGCATGGTGGTGTTGCGGTCTTCCGGGTCGACGATCTTCGAATACGGGTCGGCGGTGATCAGCAGGCCATTCTTCAGCCCTGCCGCCTCCATGAAGCCTTTGATCGCATACAGGCCATACACGTAGCCGGAGCAGCCCAGCGACACGTCGAACGCCGCCACGCGGGTCGACAGGCCAAGTTTGCTCTGGACGATGGCGGCGGTGTGCGGCAGGCCTTCTTCGTCACCGTTCTGGGTGACCACGATCAATGCGTCGATCGATTGCGGATCAAGATCAGGGTTGCTGGCGAACAGCGCCTGGGCGGCTTCCACGCACAGGTCGGAGGTTTCCTGTTCTTCGGCCTTGCGCGGCAGGAACGAGGCGCCGATCTTGCCGAACATGAACTCTTCGTCCTTGCCGAACTTCGCACCCTGGACGTAGTTGTCCAGGCCAGCGGTGGGCACGTAACTCGCGATGCTTTTGATGCCAATCATTCTGGCTTCCCAATGAAAACAGCCAAAGACCACCACTCGATGAATTGAGGGCGCCAAATACCGGAGCGGTCACCGCCAGGGGTTGAAGGCAGAGCTCGCCTGCGCACCGGTAACAAAATGCTGCAACAGCTGCTGCATAGAATACAGGGAAGATGACCGTTTTGACTCATTGGTCACATTGAATTGCTACGAAAGCCGCGCTGAGGGTGTGGGGAATGGGAATTCGGGGAATGACCAGGCGGACACAAGGCCAATGTAGGAGCGGCCTTGTGCCGCGAATGGGCCGCAATGCGGCCCCGGCGATGTAGGCTGCGAAGCTGATGACTTTGGGGGCGCTGCGCGCCCCATCGCGGCACAAGGCCGCTCCTACAAGGGACGCGCCAGCCTTTTAAAGCTTGTTGAACAGGCTCAACTGGGAGATGCGCGAGAAGGCCAGCTGCGAGGCCTCCAGCATGGCCTGCTGCAAGGTCAGGGTGATGGCGGCCTGCGACATGTCGGTGTTGCCGATGGCGTTCTGGGTGGTCTTGTTGGCCAGGCCCAGGCTGGTGTTTTCCTGGCGCTGGATCTCCAGGGAGTTACCACGGGCACCAATCGATCCACGGGTGATGTCGACCTGCTCACGGGCACTGGCCAGGTTGGCGATTGCCGAGGCGGCCGCATCCTTCAGCGCATTGGCCGCGCCAGCGCCGGTCACCGGCGTGTCCAGTGCAGCACGCAGCTGGCTGAGGGTTTCCAGCACGTTCTGGTTCTGGTGGGTATTGGCCGTGACCGCGAACTGGTCACCTGCCTCGGGCGAACCGGACACCTGGTAGGTCACCCCGGCCACCGTCAGCGACGGTGCGGTGAAGGTACCTGTGGCTATCGCCTTGCTATCGGCCGTCAGCGGCTGGGCATAGAGCTCGTAGGCGCCCGGGCCGGTGAACTTGATCACCGCACCATTGCTGGGGAAGGTGCTGCGATAGGCGGTTTCGTCGGTCACGCTGCTGCTGGTGATCTGGGCACTGGAGGTATTGTTGCCGTTACGCGTGGCATTGAACGAGTCCGGGCGCGCCGCCAGGGAAAACTCGCGCCCCGCCACCGCCGCATCGGCATCGGCGCCCTCCTCCAGGGTCACGGTGATTTCGAACTCCACGCCACGCAGGGCAATGCGGTTGGCCCCTTCGGTCTTGCTGTCGAACGTACCGTTGGTGGGGGTTTCAGACGTAACGTCGCGGCCACTGGCATCGGTGATGGTGTACTGGGTCGCGCTGGTGAAGGTCAGCTTGTACGGCTGGCCTGCGGTGAAGCTGTTGTTGTAGCTGGTGCTCGAGGTCATCAGGCCTGACGACACCCCGACCACGCTGTCGTCAGTTGCCGGCACCAGCAGAGTCGACTGGGTACGGCTCTTGTTGCTGGCCGAGTCGAAGATGCTGAAACCGGTGTCGTTGGTGGCCAGGTTCAGGGTATCGGACACCTGCAGGCTCAGTTGGGTCTGGTCACCGTGGTAGCTGTAGGTGCCATCGGAGTTGCGCACATAGGGTGGCGTGGTGCTTTTGGAGCCGCCAAACATGTAGTCGCCGTTGGCATCGCGCGAGTTGAGCAAACCGAAGATATTGGCCTCGATCTCTTTCAGCTCGGTGCTGATGGCCGTGCGATCAGAGTCAGTAACCCCAGCGCCACCGGCGCGAATCGCCAGCTCGCTGGCGCGCTGCATGGCGTCGTTGATGGTGGAGAGCACGCTCTCCTCCTGCAGCAGGGAGTTGCTGACGGTGTTGATGTTGCCGCTGTACTGGTCCAGCAGCGACTGCTGCTGTTGCAGCAGCAGCAGGCGCGCAGCCCCCACCGGATCATCGGCGGCGGTCTGGATACGGATACCCGACGTCACCTGATCGTTGGTCTTGTTCATGCTGGAGAAGTTCTTGGAGTAGCTACTGGCGCTGGCCTCATAGAACTGAGCAGTGGAAATACGCACGATAGTCTACTCCTTACAAGGCATTGATCAGGGTGCTGAAGGTTTCTTGCGCCGCCTTGATGATCTGCGACGACGCCGTGTAGTAGTGCTGGAACTTGACCAGGCTGGCCGCTTCGTCGTCCAGGTTGACCCCGGACACTGCGCTGCGGCTTTCACTGGCGCTCTTGAGCACCGCCTCGGTCGCGGTGGTGTCGATGGTCGCCTGGTTGGCCTTGGCGCCTACGCGCTCGACCAGCGAGGCATAGGCCGAGGTGAAGCTGGTACCGCCGCCGGACCCGGTGTTCACCGTCGACTTGGTCTGCAGGCCCAACAGTGCGGTGGCGTTGCGGTTGTCGGCCTTGCCGTCGGCATTGAACGACAGGGTAAAACTGTCATTGGCTGCCGGGCTGCCGCCGATGGTGGTCTCGACGCTGAATGTGCGCGGGTTGCCGCTGGCATCCTTGATTGGATTTCCGGCCGCATCGAGCATCGGCACGGCAATCGACAGTTTATTGTCCGTACCCGGCACCACGCTGCCGGTGCCGATCTGGGTGCCCTTGGCATCGAACAGCTTGTAGCCCTGGGAACCGCCACTGGCGGCATCGAACACCACGCGCACCGGCATCGAGTCGCGAATCGACTGCTGAATCAGCGCTGTATCGGCACCGCCGTATATGTCCAGCGATTCGCCCAAGGTCGGCTGGGTGATGGTGCCGGTGCCGCTGTTGCCGCTACCGGAGGTGGCGCTGATCGGCCCGGCGAAGGCCAGCTTGTTGGCATCTGTCAGGGTGGTGGTGATGCTACCAGCGGCCGCACGGGTGGGGATCACCTTGAAGCTGTCGCCTGCTGCCAGGCCGCCACCGTTCAGCGACAGGCTGAAGCCGTCGATCACCGGCGCCGGGTCGGCGTTGAGGTCGAAGCTGCCCATGTCGGTGCCGTCGGAACGGCGCACGCTGTACTGGTTGGCGCTGGTGAACTTGACCTCGTAGTCGTAGGTGGTCAGCGCACCGCTATTGGCGATGGTCACATCCAGGTTGCCGGAACCCGAACTGTTGTTCGACGAGGCCAGGCTGCGCTGGGCAATGGCAGTGGCACTGTTGATGCTGGAGAACAGCGAGCTACCGAACTGGCCATTGGCATCCAGGCCTTGCCCCAACTGGCTGTTGATGCTGTCGGCCACCACCAGGGCAACGCGCCCCAACTCGTTCATCGACGGCGTCAGCACATCCTGGCGATAGCGCAGCAGGCCGCCGATCGCGCCACCGGTCACCACCGAGGTCACATCGGAGCTGAACGACTCGTAGTTGATACGCAGGCTTGCCTGGCTCTTGTCGGCAGCGCCAGGCTCTACCGACAGGGTGTTGGCCTTGTTGCCGGTGACCAGCGACTGGCCGCTGCCCAGGTACACGTCGTAATTGCCGTCACGCTCCTGCACCGTAACGCCGACCAGCTCGTTGAGCTGGCGCACCGCTTCGCTGCGCGCATCCAGCAGGCTGTTGGGGGTGTTGCCGGTGCCGCTGGCCGCGGCGATCTGCTTGTTGTACTCGGCAATGCTGGCGGTCAGCTTGTTGACCTGGCCGGCCATGGTGTCGAGCTGGGAGTTGATCGTGGCGTTCTGCTGGGTGAGCTGGGTGCTCACCGCGTTGAAACGGTTGCTCAGGGTTTGTGCCTGAGTCAGCAGCAACTGGCGCGAAGCGACGTCACCGGGCTTTGCCGATGCGGTCTGCAGGGCCGAGAAGAATGCGGTAAGCACCGAGCTGATGCCGGTGTCACGGTCGGCCAGCAGCTTGTCGATGCTGGTGATCTGGTCCTGGAAGGCAACCGAGTCGGCCTGCAACGAGGTGGCGGTCTGCAACTGGTTGTCCAGGTAGGAGCTATAGATGCGGCGCACATCCGCCAGCGTGGTACCTGTACCCAGGAACCCGGCGCCGATGTTGTGCGAAGCCCCCGCTGCCTGAATCGTCTGCTGGCGCGAATAGCCACTGGTCGCGGCGTTGGCGATGTTGTTACTGGTTACCGACAAGGCCGCCTGGCTGGCACTCAGGCCACTCAGGCCGATCGAAATCAGGCTCGACATGATTTAGTCCTTTTATAGATTCGTGGTTCTGCCAGCCATGGCGTATTGCGGGGTTGACTGCATTTGCTGGGCGATGCTGATGATCTTTCGCGCATAGCCCGGGTCGGTCGCATAACCTGCCTTTTGCAGCTCTCTTGCAAACTGCTCAGGGTTATCGGCCGAGTCCAGCGCATCTTGATAGCGCGAATTGCTCTGCAACAGGCTCACCAGGTCGTGGAAGCTGTCCTGGTACGAGTCGTAGCTGCGGAACGCCGCCGTTTCCTTGACGAACTGGCCGTCGCGGAATTCGCTGGTGATCGCCCGCGCCTGCTCGCCCTGCCAACTGCCGGTGGCCTTGATGCCGAACAGGTTGTGGCTGCTGCTGCCATCGCTGTTGCGCATCACCGACTTGCCCCAGCCGGTTTCCAGGGCCGCCTGGGCCACCAGGTAGCGCGGGTCGATACCAATGCGCTTGGCGGCCTGCTCGGCCATCGGCAACATGGTGGCGACGAATTGATCGCTGTCGGCAAAGGCCTTGTTCGGCGCCAGCGGCGGCTGGGCCACGGCGCGGCCGACAATGCGCAGGCCGTTGTCGGGCACGGCGAAGGACTTGGCCACTTGCTGGCCGTCACGGGCCGGCACGGCGGCGCTATTGGCGGTGGCCGCCGATGGCACGATACCGGCCAGCAGGCGGTCGGTGAGCTTGCTCGGCAAGGCCAGGCGCCGCGAGTTGAGCGCGGCAACGTCGTTGCGGGTGGCGGACGCGCCCGTGGCATGCACCGGCTCCGCCACCTTGTTGCCCCACAATGCCGGGCCGCTGTTATCGACGCGTGGGAACGGGCTGGTGTTGACCGACGCACTGCGGCCTTTGGTCAACTGACGCACCAGCACGTCCTGCAGGCCGATACCGCCCCCTTCGCGGGACATGCTCACGGCCAGCTGCTGGTCGTACATGTCGCGGTACTGCTTGACCGTTTCGGTGTTCATCGGGTTGTCGTCGGCCAGCACGTCGCTGGCCTTGCGCGAGGCCTTGAGCATTTCGCTGATGAACAGCGACTCGAACTCCTGGGCCACCTTGCGCACGTTGGCTTCGCTGTCGCGGTCGCCGTGCTTGAGGGCGCTCAGACGGTTGAGGTCGGTGTAGGCACCACTGTCGGCACTGCCGGAAACCTGGCTTTTGATATTCATCCGCGCCGTCCTCAGATCACGATCAGGTCGGCCTGCAAGGCGCCGGCCTGTTTCAGGGCTTCGAGGATCGCCATCAGGTCGCCGGGCGCTGCGCCCACCTGGTTCACCGCGCGGACGATTTCATCCAGCGTGGTGCCCGGGCCGAACTTGAACATCGGCTTGGCTTCCTGCTCGGCATTGACCCGCGAGCGTGGCACCACGGCGGTCTGGCCATTGGAGAAGGCGCCTGGCTGGCTGACGATCGGGTCTTCGGTAATGGTCACGGTCAGGCTGCCGTGGGTGACCGCCGCCGGCGACACCTTGACGTTCTGGCCGATGACGATGGTGCCGGTACGCGAGTTGATGATGACCTTGGCCACTGCCTGGCCTGGATCGATTTCGAGGTTTTCGAGGATCGACAGGTAATCCACGCGCTGGCTGGGGTCCATCGGCGCACTGACCCGCACCGAACCACCGTCCACGGCCTGGGCCACGCCTGGGCCAAGCAGGTCGTTGACCTTGTCGACGATGCGCTTGGCGGTGGTGAAGTCGGGGCGATTGAGGTTCAGGGTCAGGGTATTGCCCTGGTTGAAACCGCTCGGCACTGCACGCTCGACACTGGCACCACCCGGAATTCGACCCGCCGACGGCACGTTGACGGTGATCTTCGAGCCGTCACGGCCCTCGGCGTCGAAGCCGCCCACCACCAGGTTGCCCTGGGCGATGGCGTAGACATTGCCGTCGATACCCTTGAGCGGGGTCATCAGCAGGCTGCCGCCGCGCAGGCTCTTCGAGTTGCCGATCGAGGAAACGGTAATGTCCACCACCTGGCCAGGCTTGGCGAAGGCCGGCAGGTCGGCATGCACCGACACCGCCGCCACGTTCTTCAACTGCACGTTACCGGAGCCGGCCGGCACCTTGATGCCGAACTGCGACAGCATGTTGTTGAAGGTTTGCAGGGTGAACGGCGTCTGGGTGGTCTGGTCACCCGTGCCGTTCAGGCCCACTACCAAGCCGTAACCGATCAACTGGTTGGAACGCACGCCAGAGATGCTGGCGATGTCCTTCAGGCGCTCGGCGTGGGCCGCGAAGGCACAGGACAGGAGCAGGGTTGCGGCAATCAGCTGCCTCAGGTTGAACATGGTCATCCGTACTCAGAAAGGCCAAAGCGGGCTGATGAAGAAGCGGTCCAGCCACCCGGGCTGGCTGGCGTCGGCGAACGAGCCGGTACCCGAATAGGTGATGCGCGCGTCGGCCACACGGGTGGACGGCACGGTGTTGTCGGTGGCGATGTCGTCGGCGCGCACCATGCCTGCGATGCGCACCAGCTCTTCGCCGGTGTTCAGGGTCAGCCACTTCTCGCCGCGCACGGCGATGATGCCGTTGGGCAGCACTTCGGCCACGGTCACGGTGATCGAACCGGTCAGGGTGTTGCCCTGGGTGGCCTTGCTGTCGCCTTTGGTGGCACGCTCGCCGTTGTAGCCGGCCTCCAGCGACAGATCGCCACCGCCGAACGGGTTGTTGGTGTTCGGCGTGCTGCCAAACAGCGAGGTCAAGCCGATGTCGGCCTTGCTGTTTTTCTGGATCTGCGAACCTGCGTTCTTGCTGGCCGAGGTTTTCTCGTTGAGGGTGATGGTGATGATGTCACCCACCCGGAACGCCTTGCGGTCGCTGTACAGGTTCTGCTCGAAACCGGCCTGGTAGATCGAGCCGTTGTTGGCCGCTGCCGGCAATGGGGTGCGCGGCAACACCGGCGCGTAGTACGGGTCGTTGGGCTTGGGCGTCGGTGCGACGCAACCTGCCAGCAACACCGCCCCCCCCAGGGCGAAAACGGACAACAGACGATTCATGACGCTTACCTCACGGGTGCAACGGAGTGGCTGGGCTTAGAGCTGCTGGGTAACGAACGACAGCATCTGGTCGGCGGTGGAAATGACCTTGGAGTTCATTTCGTAGGCACGCTGGGTGGTGATCATGTTCACCAGCTCTTCCACGGTGCTGACGTTGGAGTTTTCCAGGGTCTGCTGCTGGGTGGTGCCGAAACCGTTCAGGCCTGGGGTGCCGACTTGCGGCGCACCACTGGCGGCGGTTTCCAGGAACAGGTTGTCGCCGATCGCCTGCAGGCCAGCTGGGTTGATGAAGTCGGCGGTCTGGATGTTGCCGATCACCTGTGCGGCCGGGTTGCCGGCGGTGGTGATCGACACGGTACCGTCCTGGCCGACGGTGAAGGTCTGCGCGTCGTTCGGCACCACGATGGCAGGCTCCAGGGCATAGCCGTTGGCGGTGACGATCTGGCCGTCGGAGTTCAGGTGGAAGGTACCGTCACGGGTGTACGACACGGTGCCGTCCGGCTGCAGGATCTGGAAGAAACCACGGCCGTTGACCGCCATGTCCAGCGGGTTCTCGGTGGTTTGCAGGCTGCCGGCGACGAAGCTTTTCTGGGTGCCGACAATGCGCACACCGGTACCGACCTGCAGGCCCGAAGGCAGCTCGCTGTCCTGGGTCGATTGCGCGCCAGGCTGACGCTTGATCTGGTACAGCAGGTCGGCGAACTCGGCGCGATCACGTTTGAAGCCGGTGGTCGAGACGCTGGCCAGGTTGTTGGAAATGACCGTCAGGTTGGTGTCCTGGGCGGACAAGCCGGTTTTAGCGACCCAAAGAGCCGGAAGCATGTAAGTTCTCCTCGTGCGCCTGTTTTACGGCACCCGTTCAAAAGTGATTAGCCGATTTGCAAAACCCGAGCCATGGCTTCATCGCCTTCTTTGGCCGTGTTCATCATCTTGACGTGCAGTTCGAACTGGCGAGACAGCGCCAGCACCGAGGTCATTTCCTCGACAGCATTGACGTTGCTGCCTTCCAGGAAGCCAGCCACCACCCGCACGTTGACGTCGGCATCGGCCGGCTGGCCGGAGGTGGTGTGAATCAGACCGTCCAGGCCCTTGGTCAGGCCTTTGGTGTCCGGGTTGACCAGCTTGATGCGGTCGACCTCGGCCATCACCCGCGGGTCTTCACCCATGGAGCGGATGCTGATGGTGCCGTCGGCGCCCACTTCCACTTTCTGCTCGGGTGGAATGGCGATTGGGCCACCGTTGCCGATCACCGGCATGCCATTGCCGGCACGCAGCACGCCGAGGGCATCGATGTTCAGGCTGCCGGTGCGCACATAGGCTTCGCTGCCGTCCGGTGCCTGCACGGCGATGAAGCCTTTGCCGGTCACCGCCACGTCGAGGTCGCGGCCGGTTTCAACCAGCGGGCCTTCACTGAAGTCGGTGGCCGGGCGCTCGGTCATGGCGAAGGCGCGCGCCGGAAAGCTGTCACCGAACACCGGCATCGAACGGGCCTGCTCCAGGTCACGCTGAAAACCGTTGGTGGAAATGTTCGCCAGGTTGTTGGCGTGGGCCTTCTGCGCCAGCGCGTTCTGGCTGGCACCGGTCATGGCCACATAAAGCAACTTGTCCACAGTATCTCCTCTGCGCGTCGCTGCCGCGCTGTCACTGGGCAGGTTCGAAGCAATAATCGAACCAAGTCTGAAAGCGCCTGTTTACGGGGGTTTCAGCGTGACGAGGGGCAAAAAACGTCAGTTTGTCGGCGGATGTTTGCCGCCTGCGGCAAGGGCATGCTCAAAAGGTGCGGCAAGCGGCGTTGTTGTAGGGGCCGGAATGGCGCACCCAACCTTCGCCCGGGTTGCTGGCCGAGCACATGAAGCGGCCGGTGGCCAGGCTTTGCCATTGGTAGAACGGGGCGGGAGCGGCCGAGAGCGGCAAGGCCATGGCCAGAAGGGCTGTGAGCAGTAGCCGTTTCATCGGCGTGAACCTCAAAAATCTGGGGCCGCTTTGCGGCCCCAATTGCACAACACCCAATCAACCAACAACCATCAGGTCATCTGGATGATGGTCTGCATGATGGTGCTTTCGGTGGAAATGGTCTTGGCGTTGGCCTGGTAGTTGCTCTGCGCCTTGATCAGGTTGACCAGTTCACCGGTCAGGTCGACGTTGGAGTCTTCCAGCGCGCCACCGGTAATCTGGCCCAAGGTGCCGGTGTCTGGGGCGCCGATCACCGGCACGCCCGAAGCATAGGACTCTTTCCAGCTGGTGCCGCCAATCGGGGTCAGGCCCTGCAGGTTGGCAAAGTTGGCGATGGCCACCTGGCCGATCACCTTGTCCTGGCCGTTGGTGAAGTTGGCGAACATGTTGCCGCTTTCATCGATGGTCAGGCCCGACAGCTCACCGGTGGCAAAGCCATCCTGGCTCTTGGCGGTAGTGGCGGAGGCGGCGTTGTACTGGGTGGTGCCAAGCATGTCCAGGTTGACCCCGGCGACGTTGGCGGTAGCACCGTTGGCACCCCATACACCGGCAGCGTTCTTCTGCGCCGGGATCCAGTTGCCGAGGGTAAAGGTCTTGTTGGCCGCGATGGTCAGGCCACCGGTTACCGGGCCGGCGGTCATGGCAGCAGTATCCAGGGTGCCGTCAGACTTGAACGGCAGCTTGTTGGCCAGCGGCGTGGTCGAAGTCGGGTCCGCCGGGTTGCGGCCGTCGATGGTGGTGTACATGGTCCAGGAGTTGCTGGCAGCATCTTTCACGAAGTACTGGTTCAGCTGGTGCGCGTTACCCTGGCTGTCGTACACGTCGGTATTGAACGTGTAGTTGTAGGTGCCGGTGTTGGTCGGGTCGAACGGCGTCTGGGTCGGCGCGGTGGCGGTGGAGTTGAGGTTGACGTTCTCGGAGATGCGCCCAGTCGGGTTCGGCGTCAGGTTCGAGGTGTCGATCTGCAGGTTGGTCAGCACACCCTGGATGATCTTGCCGTTGGCGTCCACCGCATAACCTTGCAGGTTGGCGCCCGACGAGCTGACCACGTAGCCGTCCTTGTCGCTGTAGAAGGCACCGGCACGGGTGTAGATTTTCGAGCCGTTGTCGTTCATCACGAAGAAGCCGTTGCCATCGATGGCCATGTCCAGCGCCTGGCCGGTGCCATTGATGTTGCCTGGGGTGAACAGCTGCGACACGGCGGCCGTCTTCACACCTGTACCCACCACGTTCTTGCCGGCACTGGTGCCGCGAATGGAGTTGGAATACTGGTCGGCGAACTCCGCGCGCGACGACTTGAAGCCGGTGGTGGCGACGTTGGCAATGTTGTTGCCGGTAACGTTCAGGGCCTTGTTCGCTGCATAGAGGCCGCTAAGGCCGATATTGAAAGACATGTGTAACTCCTGTCGTTTTGCTCAGGCCCTAGATGCCGATGCTTTGGATTTTGGAAAGTGCGACACTGCCCAGCCCAGCCAGGTTGAGTGTCATCTCCGAACCGTTGGTACCCATGGTCACACTGGTCACCGAGGCTGGCAGGTTGGTGGTCATGGCCGTGGCCTTGCCATCGATCGAAGCGGTGGCCTTGAAGGTGTAGGTACCCGCAGCCGCTACTTCGCCGTCATCGTTCTTGCCATCCCAGGTGAAGTCGATCTTGCCGGCTTTCTGAGTGCCCAGGTCGAGGGTGCGTACCAGTTTGTCGTCCTTGTCGTAGATGCCCACCGAGGTGGAGGTGCTGGACGACGTCAGGTTGACCGTGCCTTTCATATCCTTGCTGGTGTCGACCACGGCCTTGTCGGTCTGGACAATCACATTGCGCCCGACCAGCGATGAAGCCTGCAGTGCTTGGGAGGATTGCAGCCCTGCCGCGATGTAGGTCACCGAATCATTGAGCGACTGCATGCTCTCGAGGCTGCTGAACTGTGCCAGCTGCGCCACGAACTCGCCGTTTTCCTGCGGGTCGAGCGGGTTCTGGTTCTTCATCTGGGTAACCAGCAACTGCAGGAAGGCATCCTTGCCCAGTGCGCTGCCGGCAGCGCCGGTGCTGCTGTCGTTCTTCGACGTCTGCTTCTGCAGCGAGGTCAGGTACGCACTGCTGACGTCAGAGGTGGAATTGGTAGTGGTCATGTCGGCTTCCTATCACTGCCCCAGGGTCAGGACTTTCTGCATCATGCTCTTGGCCGTGTTCATAAGCTCGGCGTTGGTCTGGAAGGCGCGGCTGGCAGAGATCATGTCAGCCATCTCTTCGACCACATTGACGTTCGGGTAGTAGACGTAGCCGTCCTTGTTCGCCGCTGGGTGGTTTGGCTCGTAGCGCGCCTCAAGGGTGCTCTGGTCTTCGACGATGCCTTTTACCTGCACGCCCTGCCCCGCTTCGCCCTGGTCTTCGAACAGCGACTGGCTGCTGCCGGCCTGTGCGTTCTGGAAGGTGGTGGCGAACACCGGATGGCGGGCGCGGTAGGTCTGGTCGATGCTCGAAGACACGGTCTCAGCGTTGGCGATGTTGGAGGCCACGGTGTTCAGGCGCGTGTTCTGCGCGCTCATGCCGCTACCGGCAATGTTGAAGACACTGGAAAGGGACATGGTCATTCTCCCCGCAGGGCGGAAACCAGCCCTTTGAATTTACTGTTGAGCAAGGTGAAGCTGGCCTGGAAGCCAATGGCGTTTTCGGTGTAGTTCGATTGCTCGATCTGCGCGTCCACGGTGTTCTGGTCGATCGACGGCTGCAGCGGCGTGCGGTACTTGAGGGTTTCATCCGCCATGGCCAGGCCATCGGCCTCGATGTGCCGGCTGTTGGTACGCTCAAGGCTGAAACGGCCGCCGCTCTGCTGCTTGTCGCTTTCAGCGGCGAGCACCGAGGCGAAGTCCATGTCACGTGCTTTGTAGTTGGGCGTATCGGCGTTGGCGATGTTGTTGGCCAGCACTTCGGCGCGCTGGGCGCGGAAGCCCAGGGCCTTTTCGTGAATACCAAGCGCCTTGTCGAAGCTGATGCTCATGTCGGGGAAACCTTCGGAGGTTGACCGGAATTTCGTTGAGCAAGGTGTAGCAAGGGCTGTGCCAACCCAGGAAAAGCCCACAGATACGGGGCTGCGATGCAAGGTGCTGTCAAGGTGATGCCAGAAAAGCGGCAAAGGCCTTCCGCCCTGAGCGGCGAAAGCGGCAATTGCCGGGCGGCAAAAGCGGCAAAACAAAAAATTGACGTCAAACCATCGAGACCACATAGACCGCTGTAGGAGCAGCCTTGTGCTGCGAAGAGGCCGGTGCAAGCACAGTTAATCTACTGTTTGCTCACCGGCCTCTTCGCAGCACAAGGCTGCTCCTACAAAGGCCCTATTTGGCCTGGTAGATGATGCCCGGGCTGCACTGCACCATCTGGTAATGGTCCGGCAAGCCGTTCAGCGCTTCCGAGGCGCCGAGGAACAGGTAGCCACCCGGCTTCAGGGTGCTGTGAATGCGCAGCAAGATGTCCCGCTTCACCTGCGCCGAGAAGTAGATCAGCACGTTGCGGCAGAACACGATGTCGAACTTGCCCAGGCTGGCATAGCTGTCCAGCAGGTTGAACGAGCGGAACTCGACGCGGCTGCGAATTGCCGGCTTGACCGCCCAACGCCCCGGCCCCTTGGGGTCGAAATAACGCTGCAGGCGCTCCTGGGACAAACCACGGGCGATCGCCAGGCTGTCGTACTCACCGGTCTTGCAGTTGTTCAACATAGTGCCCGACAGGTCGGTGGCAACGATCTGCGCGCCCATCTTCAGCTGGCCGAGGTTGCTGCGCTCGAACTCGTCGATGGCCATGGAGATGGAGTACGGCTCCTGCCCCGACGAACAGGCCGCCGACCACATGCGCAGGCGCTGGCCGGGGTTGTTGCGGATGAACTCGGGGATGACCTTGTTCTTCAGCACCTCGAACGGGTAGGTATCGCGAAACCACAGGGTCTCGTTGGTGGTCATGGCATCGACCACCTGCTCGCGCAAACCGCCGCGCGGCTGGGCCTGGATGCGCTGCACCAGCTCACCCAGGCTCTTGATGCCCTGTTGCTCCATCAGCTTGTTGAGACGGCTGGAAACCAGGTACTGCTTATTCTCGCCCAACAGGATGCCACAGGCTTTCTCCAGGAAGACCCGGAACTGTTCGAAATCCAAATTACCCGTAGACACTACTGCCGCCTCTTTTCAATCACTGGTGCCGGGGCACGCCCCGGCTGCTTCATTGCGCTGCCTTGATCCGGTCGACCACCCGCTGGGCCAGGTCGTCCGGCTTGAACTTGGCCAGGAAGTCATCGGCGCCGACCTTCTTGACCATTGCCTGGTTGAACACCCCGGAAAGCGAAGTATGCAGGCAGATGTGCAATTTTTGCATACGCGGGTCGCTGCGGATCTCCGCCGTGAGCGTGTAGCCGTCCATTTCCGGCATTTCAATGTCCGAGATCATCATCAAGAACTCTTCTTCCGGCTTTTTGCCCTCGTCCACCAGCTGGCGCAGGTAGTTCAGGGCCTGGCGGCCATCGTTGAGCGCCACCACTTCGACACCTACGGTCTGCAGGCAACGGCTGACCTGCTTGCGCGCCACCGACGAGTCGTCGACGGTCAGCACCCGCATCAGCACGGCCTTGTCCTGCACCTCGGCATCGATCACCCCGGCCGATACCGACTCGGACGACGGCGACACTTCGGCCAGCACCTTTTCCACGTCGATGATCTCGACCATGCGGTTGTCCACCCGGGTGACCGCGGTCAGGTAGTGGTCACGGCCGGTACCCTTGGGTGGCGGATGGATTTCTTCCCAGTTCATGTTGACGATGCGCTCCACCGAATGCACCAGGAAGCCCTGGGTCTTGGTGTTGTACTCGGTGATGATCACGAAGCTATTGCGCGTGTCTTCCTGCAGCGGTCGCAACCCGGTCGCCATCGACAAGTCGAGGATCGGGATGGTCGCCCCGCGAATATTGGCAACGCCACGCACCACCGGGTGCGCCTTGGGCAGCAGGGTCAGTGCAGGGCATTGCAGCACTTCCCTGACCTTGAATACGTTGATGCCGTAAAGCTGTTCGCCATTGAGGCGGAACAGCAGCAATTCCAGGCGATTCTGCCCCACCAGCTGCGTGCGCTGGTTGACCGAATCCATAACACCCGCCATGCCAGACTCCTTCTATTTCAGCCTTTCGTTGCAACTCAGGTAGCGAGTCGGCACGGGCTTTGCTTTTTTGAGCGTCATGCACACGAAAACGACATTTTTCCGACGATTGACGCGCCTGCTGACTGGCTCGCTGGCCACGCTGTGCCTGCTGGTGCCCGGCGTTCGCACGGTAGCGGACGCGTTTACCTTGCCTGAACAGCTTATCGGTGTCACCCAAGGGTTTCTTGAATTCACCGTCGAAGATTACCTGGCCACCACCCAGACCGCCGGCCGCTATGAAATCCAGGTCAACCCGCTGGACCCGCGTCTGCGCATGCCGCTGTGCAGCCAGCAGCTGGACGCCTCGCTGGAAAGCCCCGCCCAGCCGCTGGGCCGGGTGACGGTGCGGGTGCGCTGTGACGGCGCGGCGCCGTGGACGGTGTTTGTCCCCGCCACCGTGCGGCTGTTCCGCGACGTGGTGGTGGTAACCCGCCCGCTCAAACGCGACAACACGGTAGGCGAAGGTGACGTGGCCCTGCGCGAGCGGGATGTCGGCACCTTGGGCCAGGGCTTTCTGACCGAGCTGGATCAGGCGGTGGGCATGAAGATGCTGCGACCCACGGTGATCGACCAGGTGCTCACCCCACAACACCTGGAACAGGCCGAGGTGGTACGCAAGGGTGACCAGGTGGTGATCATTGCCCGCAGTGGCAGCCTGAGCGTGCGCATGCCGGGCGAAGCCCTGAGCAAGGGCGGCCTGAGCGAGCAGATACGGGTGCGCAACCTCAATTCCAAACGGGTGGTCAAGGCCAGGGTGACCGGCCCCGGCCAAGTCGAGGTCAGTATGTAGGCCAGCCACCAGATTGCGCTGGCAGAGAGGAACCGCTTTTCCTAAACTGTGTCAGAAAACGGGTTCGCGAGCTTGCTGACAGGCGGCAATGCATTTGTGCCTAAAGTTTCTATCGGGTTGGCCGAAAACAAGGCAAGCGTCCAAATACCCAGAGGTTTCTGATCATGGTCATCGACTTCAGTCGTGTGAATAACTCTCCGTCCGTCACGGGCGGCGTGCGCGGCAACAGCGCGCCCGGTAGCGCCGAAAAACCGGCAGCCAGCCAGGAAGCGGCAAGTGCCACCAGCACCAGCGGAGAAGCGGTACACCTCAGCCAAGAGGCACAGCAGTTGCAGAAGATCAGCGACAAGCTGCGCGACGAGCCGGTGGTCAACAGCGCCCGTGTGGCCCAGTTGAAACAGGCGATCGCCGACGGCAGCTACCAGGTCGATGCCGGCCGGGTCGCCAGCAAACTGCTCGATTTCGAAGCCCAGCGCTGACCGTACGGCGCGCTGACTTCACGGACGCTAGAAAAGCCAAGAGTTAGCCATGCACGACACCACCTTGCTGCAATTGATCGAAGATGACATTGCCCCGATGCAGGAACTGCTCGACCTTCTGCACAAGGAGGCGATCGCCCTGCATGGCCGCGACATGCCGTTGCTGGAGCAAATCCTGGCGCGCAAACAGTCGTTGATCATCTTGCTCGAGCAGCATGGCCAGCGCCGCAGCCAGTTGCTCGGCAGCCTGGGCCTGAGTGCCGATCGCGCAGGCGTGCAAGCGGTGGCCGCGCAGTCGCCGCAAGGTGATGTGATGCTGCAGCGGCTCGACATGCTGTCGCAACTGATGGACGACTGCCAACAGGTCAACCAGACCAATGGCCGGATCATCCAGGTGCAGCAACACGTCACCAACAACCAGATCCGCATCCTCATGGGCGGTGATTCGCCTTCGCTCTACGACAGCCGTGGAAGCACCTCGCCGCTGGCCAAGCCGCGGGCCCTCAGCCAAGTGTGATTTTTCTATCAAGGCACGGAACATACTGGCAAAATGCCGTTACTTGCGTGTGTCGCTTTTGCCTGGAGAACGATAAGCCGTGTTCAATGAATCCGATGCCCCGCAACCACCAAAGGTGCTGAGCACCCCCTTGGAGATTGCGGCCAACTTGCGGCAGCTGCAGGAAAGCCACGACCCCCTGATCATCACCTTCCACGACCGCAGCCAGCGCTTCCAGAGCTACGTGGTACACGTGGACCGTGAAAGCAACACCCTGGCACTGGACGAGATGATTCCCCGTGACGGCGAGAAGTTCATCGAGAACGGCGAGCACTTCCGCGTCGAGGGCTTCCACGATGGCGTGCGTATCGCCTGGGAATGCGACCACGCGCTGAAAATCAGCGAAGTCGACGGCCACCGCTGCTACAGCGGCGCCCTGCCGCAAGAGATGACCTATCACCAGCGCCGCAACGCCTTCCGCGCCGCATTGAAGCTGTCGCAGCTGGTCGACATCATCCTCGATGGCGCCCACCTCAAGGGCAACGGCGCCCTGCGCGGCAAACTGCTGGACATCTCGGCCACCGGTTGCAAACTGCGTTTCGATGGCAATGTCGAAGACCGCCTGCAACTGGGCCAGGTGTATGAGCGCTTCAAGGCGGGCAACCCGCTAGGCCTGGTGGACACCATGGTCGAACTGCGTCACCTGCACTATGAAGAGCGCATCAACACCACCTTTGCTGGTGTGCGCTTCCATAACCTGAGCGGGCAGGCACAGCGCAAGATCGAGAGCTTCGTGTACCAACTGCAGCGTGAGGCGCGCCGGTTCGATAAAGACGACTATTGATCGTCGGTTGAATGCAAAAACGCCACCTGTCGAGGTGGCGTTTTCATTTGTGTTCTTTCAGTACCGGCCTCTTCGCGGGCTCGCCCGCTCCCACAGGGATAGCGTCAAACCTGAACCTGTGGGCGCGGGCAAGCCCGCGAAAGGGCCAGTACAGGCTTACACCGACTTGCTGACCTCTTCCGGCTCAGCGGCCTGTGGCTCATCACCCTTGCCTTCATCCTCGGTATCCTCCGCCGCCACCGGCGCCTGCATCACGTCCTGCACGGTCTGCTCATCCACCCGTGGGTCCAACGCTGCCGACAATGGCGAACCGGCGGCCGGCATCGCCACGTGGCCCAGCGGTGCGTCCTGCACCTGATGCAGCCCGGTAACCGCTTTCGGTCGAATGCGCCACACCAGCACCAAGGCAAAGAACACAAAGAACGCATACAGCATCTGTGCGCCCAGCACCTTCATCAGCACGCCTGCCGCCAACGGCCCGATGCACGCGCCCACGCCGTAGGTCACCAGCAGCATGGCCGTCAGCGACACCCGCCGCTCGCTTTCCACATGGTCGTTGGAAAACGCCACCGCCAGCGGGTACAGGCAGAACTGCAGCAACGAAATCAGGAAGCCGATACCGAATAGCAACTCCAGCGGCACACTGGGCAAAATCGCCAAAGGCGCAGCGGCCAGCGCCAGGCCTATCGCCACACTGCGGATCAGCACCGCCCGGTCGTAACGGTCAGAAAGCCAACCCAGCGGCCACTGCACCAGCAGGCCGGCGAAGATGCAGCTACCCATGAACAAGCCGATCTGCTCGGTCGTCATCCCCTGGCTGGAGGCATACAACGGCGCCAAGCCGTAGAACGAGCCGACGATCAACCCCGAACCGAGTACCGTGCTGAGCGACTGCGGTACGCGCTTGATGAAGAACTTCGGCTCCATCGGTGCCGGGCGCAAGGGCGCGGGGTGAATGCGCCGGGTCATCGCCACCGGCACCAGGCAAAGGGCAAAGCACATCGCCACCAGCATCAGCAGCTCAGGGCCGAGCTGCGGGTGCACCACCAGAATCAGCTGGCCCAGCACCAACCCCAGGTACGAGGCAATCATGTAGCCGCTGAACACCGCGCCACGGTGCTTCACATCGGCCTGCTCGTTGAGCCAGCTCTCGATGACCATGTACTGGCACATCATCCCCAGGCCGACAATCATGCGCAGCCCGACCCAGGCCGGCAGCCAGCTCGTCAGGCCATGGCCGAGCACTGCCGCGCCGACGATACCGGCGCAGGTGGCATAGGCACGTATGTGCCCTACTCGGCCGATCAGCCGGTGGCCGACCTTGCCGCCCACCGCCAGACCAAAGTAGTTGGCCGCCATCAACGCACCCACCCACAGGCTGTCGACATGGTCGGCTGCCAGGCGCAGGGCCAGGTAGGTGCTGAGCAGGCCCGAGCCGATCAACATCATCAGCGCGGCGAAATACAACGACTGAAACGGCTTCCATACATTTCGCATACGTCCCGTGGAGCTCCCTGGTCAGGTGGCGGTTGGGTGCTAGAAGCATAAGGGCAAAAACCGCCTGGCGCAGGCCCCCGTCAGCGAATTGTCACCGCGGGGGCGTGTCCGGTGCAGGTCATGTCGCGATCAGGCCTGTGCAGCCAGCACCCGGCGCTCCCACGGGGTAATCTCGTCGAAGAAATCGGTCAGTTCAAGGGTCTTGCTGGCGATGTAGCCTTCGATGAATTCGCTGCCGAACAGTTCCCGCGCCAGCGCACTGCGCTTGAGCCGTTCAAGCGCCGCGTGCAGCGTGCATGGCAGGCTCAGGTGCTCGGGCACTTCGAATTCGCCCTGGATCGCCGGCGCAGACTGCAGGCGCTGCTCGATGCCATGCAGCCCGGCGGCCAGGCTGGCGGCGATGGCCAGGTACGGGTTGGCATCGGCGCCGGGCAGGCGGTTTTCCACGCGCCGCGCCACCGGCGCACTGGCCGGGATGCGCAGGCCGGCAGCGCGGTTGTCTTCGGACCAGCAGGCGTTGTTCGGCGAGGCATAGGGGTGACACAGGCGCTGGTAGGAGTTGACGTTGGGCGCGAACAGCGCGGTGAAGTCGGCCATGCACGCCTGCAAGCCGCCGATGAAGTGATGGAAGGTGTCGGTTGGCAGGCCTTGCTCGTCACTGAACACGTTACGCCCGCTGCTGGCCTCGACCAGGCTCTGGTGAATGTGCATGGAGCTGCCGGGCGTGCGCGCCAGCGGCTTGGCCATGCACACCACGGTCAGGCCGTGCTTGAGCGCCACTTCCTTGAGCAGGTGCTTGAACAGGAACGTCTGGTCGGCCAGCAGCAGCGGGTCGCCATGCAGCAGGTTGATCTCGAACTGGCTGACACCCATTTCGTGCATGAAGGTGTCGCGTGGCAGGCCGAGCGCGGCCATGCACTGGTACACCTCCTTGAAGAACGGGCGCAGGCCATTGTTGGAGCTGACACTGAACGCTGAATGGCCCAGCTCGCGGCGGCCATCGTTGCCGATTGGCGGCAGGAACGGCTGCTGTGGGTCGGTGTTGGGGGCGAAGACGAAGAATTCGAGTTCGGTCGCCACCACGGGCGCCAGGCCCAATGCCGCGTAACGGGCGATCACGGCCTTTAGCTGGCCCCGCGTGGACAATGCCGAGGGCCGACCATCCAGCTCGTTGGCATCGCAGATGGCCAAGGCGCGGCCGTCGTCGCTCCAGGGCAAGCGGTGGACCTGACCGGGAGCGGCCACCAACGCCAGGTCGCCGTCGTCGCTGCCATAGAATTTCGCCGGTGGGTAGCCGCCCATGATGCATTGCAGCAACACCCCACGAGCCATCTGCAGGCGACGGCCTTCGAGGAAGCCTTCGGCGGTCATCACCTTGCCGCGCGGGACGCCGTTGAGGTCGGGGGTGACGCATTCGATTTCATCGATGCCCTGGAGCTGAGCGGTACTCATGACGCTTGTCCTTGTTGTTGTACGCTGACAACAACATAGGCTGGGGGTGTTTAAAATATCAAGCACCCTCTTTTTACCGCACTGGCCCTTTCGCGGGTAAACCCGCTCCCACAACCACTGCCCTCAAAGCCGGCGCCGTACCTGTGGGGGCGGGTTCACCCGCGAAGAGGCCAGCACAGGTGGCAACTATTCGCGCAAGGTCATGCCATTGGCCGGCAATGGCAGAGCAGTCTTGTAGCGCACCTGCTTCAAGGCAAAACTCGACCGGATGTTCGCCACCCCCGGCAACCGTGTCAGGTAATCGAGAAAGCGCTCCAGCGCCTGGATGCTCGGCAGCAGTACCCGCAACAGGTAATCCGGGTCCCCGGTCATCAGGTAGCACTCCATCACCTCGGGCCGCTCGGCAATTTCTTCCTCGAAGCGGTGCAGTGACTGTTCCACCTGCTTTTCCAGGCTGACGTGGATGAACACGTTCACATCCAGCCCCAGCGCCTCGGGCGACAGCAGGGTCACCTGCTGGCGGATCACTCCCAGTTCTTCCATGGCCCGCACCCGGTTGAAACAGGGTGTGGGTGACAGGTTTACCGAGCGTGCCAGCTCGGCGTTGGTGATGCGGGCATTTTCCTGCAGGCTGTTGAGAATGCCGATATCGGTACGATCGAGTTTGCGCATGAGACAAAATCACCGGTTTTTTATGTTTATGCGGAATGTTTATCTGCCCCGCTCAGCAAAGGCAATCAACTTGAGAGAAAAATTCTCCTGCCGGGCCACTAAGATGTAGGGGACGCTGACTTACCAGTCACAAGCCGGTACTCAGCGGCGGCCGCTTCAGAGCTCACAAAAACAAATACCCGAGCGAGCGTAAAAAGCATGAACGAGTACGCCCCCCTGCGTTTGCATGTGCCCGAGCCTACCGGCCGGCCAGGCTGCCAGACCGATTTTTCCTACCTGCGCCTGAACGATGCAGGTCAAGCCCGTAAACCCCCTGTCGATGTCGACGCTGCCGACACGGCCGACCTGTCCTACAGCTTGGTCCGCGTGCTCGACGAGCACGGCGATGCGCAAGGCCCGTGGGCCGAGGACATCGACCCGCAAATTCTCCGCCAGGGCATGCGCGCCATGCTCAAGACGCGGATCTTCGACAGCCGCATGGTGGTTGCCCAGCGCCAGAAGAAGATGTCCTTCTACATGCAGAGCCTGGGCGAAGAAGCCATCGGCAGCGGCCAGGCGCTTGCCCTGAACCGCACCGACATGTGCTTTCCGACCTACCGTCAGCAAAGCATCCTGATGGCCCGCGACGTGTCGCTGGTGGAGATGATCTGCCAGTTGCTGTCCAACGAGCGCGACCCGCTCAAAGGCCGCCAGCTGCCGATCATGTACTCGGTACGCGAGGCCGGTTTCTTCACCATCAGCGGCAACCTGGCGACCCAGTTCGTGCAGGCGGTCGGCTGGGCCATGGCGTCGGCGATCAAGGGCGATACCAAGATCGCTTCGGCCTGGATCGGCGACGGCGCCACCGCCGAATCGGACTTCCACACTGCCCTCACCTTCGCCCACGTGTACCGCGCCCCGGTGATCCTCAACGTGGTCAACAACCAGTGGGCCATTTCTACCTTCCAGGCCATCGCCGGTGGCGAGTCGACCACCTTTGCCGGCCGTGGCGTGGGTTGCGGTATCGCTTCGCTGCGGGTCGACGGCAACGACTTCGTCGCTGTGTATGCCGCCTCGCGCTGGGCCGCCGAACGCGCCCGCCGTGGCCTGGGCCCTAGCCTGATCGAGTGGGTCACCTACCGCGCCGGCCCGCACTCGACCTCGGACGATCCGTCCAAGTACCGCCCTGCCGATGACTGGAGCCACTTCCCGCTGGGCGACCCGATTGCCCGCCTGAAGCAGCACCTGATCAAGATCGGCCACTGGTCCGAGGAAGAACACCAGGCCACCACGGCCGAGTTCGAAGCGGCGGTGATTGCCGCGCAGAAAGAAGCCGAGCAGTACGGCACCCTGGCCAACGGTCACATCCCAAGCGCCGCCTCGATGTTCGAGGACGTGTACAAGGAAATGCCCGACCACCTGCGCCGTCAACGCCAGGAACTGGGGGTTTGAGATGAACGACCACAACAACAGCATCAACCCGGAAACCGCCATGGCCACCACTACCATGACCATGATCCAGGCCCTGCGCTCGGCCATGGATGTCATGCTTGAGCGCGATGACAATGTCGTGGTGTACGGCCAGGACGTCGGCTACTTCGGCGGCGTGTTCCGCTGCACCGAAGGCCTGCAAAGCAAATACGGCAAGTCCCGTGTGTTCGACGCGCCCATCTCCGAGAGCGGTATTGTCGGCACCGCCGTAGGCATGGGTGCCTACGGCCTGCGCCCGGTGGTGGAAATCCAGTTCGCCGACTACTTCTACCCGGCCTCCGACCAGATCGTCTCCGAAATGGCCCGCCTGCGTTACCGTTCGGCCGGTGAATTCATCGCCCCGCTGACCCTGCGCATGCCGTGCGGCGGCGGTATCTATGGCGGCCAGACCCACAGCCAGAGCCCAGAGGCGATGTTCACCCAGGTGTGCGGCCTGCGCACCGTCATGCCGTCCAACCCGTACGACGCCAAGGGCCTGCTGATTGCATCGATCGAATGCGACGACCCGGTGATCTTCCTGGAGCCCAAGCGCCTGTACAACGGCCCGTTCGATGGCCACCACGACCGCCCGGTAACGCCGTGGTCGAAGCACCCGCACAGCGCCGTACCCGACGGCTACTACACCGTGCCACTGGACAAGGCCGCCATTACCCGCCCCGGCAATGACGTGACCGTGCTGACCTATGGCACCACGGTGTACGTGGCTCAGGTGGCCGCCGAAGAAAGCGGCGTCGATGCCGAAGTGATCGACCTGCGCAGCCTGTGGCCGCTGGACCTGGAGACCATCGTCGAGTCGGTGAAAAAGACCGGCCGCTGCGTGGTGGTGCACGAGGCCACCCGCACCTGCGGCTTCGGTGCCGAACTGGTGTCGCTGGTGCAGGAGCACTGCTTCCACCACCTGGAGGCGCCGATCGAACGCGTCACCGGTTGGGACACCCCCTACCCTCACGCACAGGAATGGGCTTACTTCCCAGGCCCTTCGCGGGTAGGTGCGGCATTGAAAAAGGTCATGGAGGTCTGAATGGGCACGCACGTCATCAAGATGCCGGACATTGGCGAAGGCATCGCGCAGGTCGAATTGGTGGAATGGTTCGTCAAGGTCGGCGACATCATCGCCGAGGACCAGGTGGTGGCCGACGTCATGACCGACAAGGCCACCGTGGAAATCCCTTCGCCGGTGAGCGGCAAGGTGCTGGCCCTGGGTGGCCAGCCCGGTGAGGTGATGGCCGTCGGTAGCGAACTGATCCGCATCGAAGTGGAAGGCAGCGGCAACCATGTGGATGTGCCACAGGCCAAACCGACAGAAGCGCCGGCTGCCCCGGTTGCAGCCAAGCCAGAACCGCAGCACGACGTAAAGCCCGCCGCCTACCAGGCGCCTGCCAACCATGAAGCGGCGCCCATCGTGCCACGCCAGCCGGGCGACAAGCCGCTGGCCTCGCCGGCCGTGCGCAAGCGCGCCCTGGATGCCGGTATCGAACTGCGTTACGTGCATGGCAGCGGCCCGGCCGGGCGCATCCTGCACGAAGACCTTGATGCCTTCATGAGCAAGCCGCAGAGTGCCGCCGGGCAAGCGCCGAATGGCTATGCCAAGCGCACCGACAGCGAGCAGGTGCCGGTGATCGGCCTGCGCCGCAAGATCGCCCAGCGCATGCAGGACGCCAAGCGCCGGGTCGCGCACTTCAGCTATGTGGAAGAAATCGACGTCACTGCCCTGGAAGCCCTGCGCCAGCAGCTCAACAGCAAGCATGGCGACAGCCGTGGCAAGCTCACCCTGCTGCCGTTCCTGGTGCGCGCCTTGGTTGTGGCACTGCGTGACTTCCCGCAGATCAACGCCACCTACGACGACGAAGCACAGATCATCACCCGCCATGGCGCGGTGCATGTGGGCATCGCCACCCAAGGTGACAACGGCCTGATGGTACCCGTGCTGCGCCATGCCGAAGCGGGCAGCTTGTGGGCCAACGCCGGCGAGATTTCACGCCTGGCCAACGCTGCGCGCAACAACAAGGCCAGCCGCGAGGAGCTGTCCGGCTCGACCATCACCCTGACCAGCCTCGGCGCCTTGGGCGGCATCGTCAGCACGCCGGTGGTCAACACCCCGGAAGTGGCTATCGTCGGCGTTAACCGCATGGTTGAACGGCCGGTGGTGATCGACGGCCAGATCGTCGTGCGCAAGATGATGAACTTGTCCAGTTCGTTCGATCACCGTGTGGTCGATGGCATGGACGCCGCGCTGTTCATCCAGGCCGTGCGCGGCCTGCTCGAACAACCCGCCTGCCTGTTCGTGGAGTGAGCATGAACCCGACTATCCAAACGACCCTGTTGATCATCGGCGGCGGCCCTGGCGGTTATGTGGCAGCTATCCGCGCCGGGCAACTGGGCATTCCCACCGTACTGGTGGAAGGCCAGGCACTGGGCGGTACCTGCCTGAACATCGGCTGCATTCCGTCCAAGGCCCTGATTCACGTTGCCGAGCAGTTCCACCAGACGTCGCGTTTCACCGAACCATCGCCGCTGGGCATCAGCGTGGCTTCACCACGCCTGGACATCCGCCAGAGCGTGGCCTGGAAGGACGGCATCGTCGACCGCCTGACCACCGGTGTAGCCGCGCTGCTGAAAAAGCACGGGGTGAAAGTGGTGCAGGGTTGGGCCAAGGTGCTGGACGGCAAGCAAGTCGAGGTCGATGGCCAGCGCATCCAGTGCGAGCACCTGTTGCTGGCCACCGGCTCCAGCAGCGTCGAACTGCCGATGCTGCCGCTGGGTGGCCCGGTGGTTTCCTCCACCGAAGCCCTGGCACCCAAAGCCCTGCCGCAACACCTGGTGGTGGTGGGTGGAGGTTATATCGGCCTGGAGCTGGGCATCGCCTACCGCAAGCTGGGCGCGCAGGTCAGCGTGGTGGAAGCGCGTGAGCGCATCCTGCCAACCTACGACAGCGAATTGACCGCCCCGGTGGCCGAGTCGCTGAAGAAGCTGGGCATTGCCCTGCACCTGGGCCACAGCGTCGAAGGCTACGAAAATGGCTGCCTGCTGGCCAGCGATGGCCAGGGCGGGCAACTGCGCCTGGAAGCCGACCAGGTGCTGGTGGCCGTCGGCCGCCGGCCACGCACCAAGGGCTTCAACCTGGAATGCCTGGACCTGAAGATGAACGGCGCCGCCATTGCCATCGACGATCGCTGCCAGACCAGCATGCACAACGTCTGGGCCATTGGCGACGTGGCGGGCGAACCGATGCTGGCGCACCGGGCCATGGCCCAGGGCGAAATGGTCGCTGAGATCATCGCCGGCAAGGCTCGCCGCTTCGAGCCGGCGGCTATTGCCGCGGTGTGCTTCACCGACCCGGAAGTGGTGGTGGTTGGCAAGACCCCGGAGCAGGCCGCCCAGCAAGGGGTGGACTGCATCGTCGCGCAGTTCCCGTTCGCCGCCAACGGCCGGGCCATGAGCCTGGAAGCGAAAAGCGGTTTCGTGCGTGTGGTGGCGCGGCGTGACAACCATTTGATCCTGGGCTGGCAGGCAGTTGGCGTGGCGGTTTCCGAACTGTCCACGGCGTTTGCCCAGTCGCTGGAAATGGGCGCATGCCTGGAAGATGTAGCCGGCACCATCCATGCGCACCCGACGCTAGGCGAAGCGGTTCAGGAAGCCGCACTGCGCGCCCTGGGCCACGCCCTGCATATCTGACACTGAAGCGGCCAAGGCCGATTTTGCCCGCCGCGCCGAGAGGCGCTGCGGGCCTTTTTTTGTTCATGACGCCAGTACAGGCTACTCAGCTATGGTGTTCTTGCCTGCCGCCTTGGCCCGGTACAGCGCCTTGTCGGCCCGTGCCAGCAGCGCATGCGGGTCCTCCCCGTCCTGCCATTGCACCACGCCATAGCTCATGGTCAGCCGGCAATCGCCCACCGGCTCCAACTGCGCCAACGCCTGGCGCAAACGCGCCGCCACATCCAGCGCCTCGGCCAGCGTGGTCTGCGGCAGTACGATGACGAACTCATCGCCACCCCAGCGCGCCAACAGGTCCAGTTCGCGCAGGCACGTGCGCAGGTTTTCGGCCACCCGCACCAGCGCCGCATCGCCACGCGCGTGGCCGTAGCGGTCATTGATGGGTTTGAAATCATCCATGTCCATGGCGATCAAAGACAACGGCTGGCGGAAGCGCTGGGCGCGTTCGCACTCCAGTTGCAACGCTTTCTCCAGCCGATAGCGGTTGGCGACACGGGTCAACGCATCGCGTTCGGCCAGTTCACGGTTTTCGTCCAGTTGCCGCTGCAACTGCTGGTTCACCCAGGACAGCTCGCGGGTGCGTTCGGCCACCTGGCACTCCAGCGACTGGTTCTTCTGCTCCAGTTGAGCCACCAGGCGCTTGCCGGCGTCGATGTTGCGGTGCGCACCGAGCATGCGCGCCACCGAACCGTCTGCGTTATACGCAATGATGTAGCCGCTGTCTTCGATCCAGATGTAGCTGCCATCTTGGCAACGGCAACGGTATTCAATGAGGTAGCGCTCGTTGCGCTGATTGATGTAAGCCTCGAAATGCGCCATTACCCGTGGGTAGTCTTCTGGGTGGATCACGCTTTCCCAGGTGAATACCGAGTTGGCCATGGAGTGGCTGGCATAACCGAGCATGGTGTACCAGCCCGGGTTGCGATAGACGTAGCCGGTGTTGGCATTCCAGTCCCAGATGCCATCGCTGATCAATTCGAACAAAGTGTGCAACTGCTGTTCACTGAAGCCGGCCGGTACCGGCCTGGTTGCCTGATTCATGGACGCTCTCCCTGATGCCCAGCAACTGCGCTCCATTCAAGGGGCTGCCGACAGTGGTGGTAATTGCCGATTGTGGCAAAATCATGCCTGTAACGGGCAAGCATAGGCCCACGCTGCCCCGACCGGAATAGCGCCAGCACCCTGGTTTTCATTATTTTCAATGCGCCCAGGTTGGAAGGCGCGTTTCGTATAAGATATCCGCACCGCCCGTTTGCTGGAATATCCCGTGCCACTGCCGTCTTTCAAAGCCACCGACCTGGGTGCGACACCCTCGATGTCGGAAATCATCGCCAAGCACCTGCGCGAGGCGATCATCTCGGGCCAGTTGGCCGAAGGCGAACCCGTGCGCCAGGACGAAGTGGCACAGGCCTTCAACGTCAGCAAGATCCCGGTGCGCGAAGCCTTGAAGCGCCTGGAGGCTGAAGGCCTGGTGGACTTCCACCGCAACCGCGGCGCGCTGGTTACCCGCATTTCGGAACCTGAACTGGCGCAGATGTTCGAGGTTCGGGTATTGCTGGAGGTGAAGGCAATTCGCCTGGCAATCCCCAACATGACCGAACAGCATTTTGCCCATGCCGAAGCCATTTGCGCGGAGTTCATCGGCGAAGATGACGTTGGCCGCTGGGCCGAGCTCAACTGGGCGCTGCACGCTTGCCTGTACGAACCGGCAAGGCGGCCCTATCTGGTTGGCCTTATCCGTTCGATCCACGACAAGGTGGAACGTTACCTGCGCATGCAGATGAGCCTGTCGGCGGGCAAGCTGCGTGCCGATCACGAGCACCGCGACATCGTTGCCGCCTGCCGTGCGCGCGATGTGGAGCTGGCGGCGCGGCTGATCGAAGAACACATCAATGGGGTGTGCCAGAGCCTCTACGAACACCTGCCCCACAACTGACCCAACAGGCTGTCACCGCCCCTTGTAGGAGCAGCCTTGTGCTGCGAAGGGGCCAGTGCAGCCGACGCATTTCCTTGAGCCTTGCCGCCCTCTTCGCAGCACAAGGCTGCTCCTACAGACGAAAGCATTCCAAACCTCCCTTTTGGCTTTGTTTTTGCTTATCTAGATATCGTATACGAAATACCATATAAGGAATCAGCGGCGCCGGTTTTGCCAGTTCCGCCCTGCCTACTCCTTCTTCCAATAATTACGTATCGGAGTGCAAAACCATGGCCACACCCTCTTCGGCGGCATCGGTGAATGTCGCAAAAACAGCAGACCAGGCCCCAGCGGGCATCAAACGTGTGGTAGCGGCGGCCATGGCCGGCGCAGTCGCCGAGTGGTACGAATTCTTCCTGTACGGCACCGCCTCGGCACTGGTCTTCGGCCAGTTGTTCTTCCGCCAGACCGGCAGTGCCATGGACGGCATCATCGCCGCCTTCGCCCTCTACGCCGTAGGCTTCCTCGCCCGCCCGATCGGTGGCCTGGTGTTTGGCCATTACGGCGACAAGGTTGGCCGCAAGCATTTGCTGCAGATCAGCCTGATCGTGGTCGGAGTGACCACCTTCCTGATGGGCTGCCTGCCCACCTTCGAACGCATCGGCTACGCCGCGCCCATCCTGCTGGTGGTGCTGCGGCTGATCCAGGGCTTTGCCTTCGGCGGCGAATGGGGCGGCGCGGTGCTGCTGGTGTCCGAACACAGCCCGGACAACCGCCGCGGTTTCTGGGCCAGCTGGCCGCAAGCGGGGGTGCCGGCCGGCAACCTGATCGCCACCATCATCCTGCTGCTGCTGTCATCCAACCTGAGCGAAACGCAGTTCCTTGACTGGGGCTGGCGGGTGGCCTTCTGGTTCTCGGCGGTGGTGGTGCTGATTGGCTACTGGATCCGCACGCGGGTCGACGATGCGCCGATCTTCAAGGAAGCCCAGGCCAAGCAGCAGAAACTGGAAAGCCAGCAACTGGGCGTGGTGGAAGTGGTCACCAAGTACTGGCGCGAAGTGCTGATCGGCATTGGCGCGCGCTTTGCGGAGAACATCCTTTACTACACCGTCGTCACCTTCTCCATCACCTACCTGAAACTGGTGGTGCACAAGGATACTTCGCAGATCCTGCTGCTGATGTTCGGCGCCCACCTGCTGCACTTCTTCATGATCCCGGCGATGGGGTACCTGTCGGACATCATTGGCCGCAAGCCGGTGTACCTGATCGGCGCCGTGCTCACCGCGTTCTGGGGGTTCGTCGGCTTCCCGATGATGGACACCGGCAACGACTGGCTGATCATGGCGGCGATCACCCTGGGCCTGGCCATCGAGTCGATGACCTACGCGCCCTACTCTGCATTGATGGCCGAACTGTTCCCCACCCACGTGCGCTACACCGCCCTGTCCCTGTGCTACCAGGTCGCGCCCATCCTGGCCGGCTCGCTGGCGCCGCTGATCGCCGTGACCTTGCTGAAGGAATACAACAGCTCAACGCCCATCGCCTGGTACCTGGTGGCTGCGGCGGCCATCTCGATCGTGGCCGTGGCGGCCGCCAAGGAAACCCGCGGCAAGTCGCTGCGCGCCGTTGACGAAGAATCCGTGGCCCGCAACGCCGGCCGCTAACAACCGACAAGAACCCTGCACCTTGAGGTAACGACCATGAGCAATATCTTCACCGGCACCATGCCCGCCCTGATGACCCCGTGCACCGCCGAGCGCAAACCGGACTTCGACGCCCTGGTGCGCAAAGGCCGCGAGCTGATCGAGGCCGGCATGAGCGCCGTGGTGTACTGCGGTTCGATGGGCGACTGGCCGCTGCTGACCGAGGCCGAACGCCAGGAAGGCGTGGCGCGCCTGGTGGCCGCCGGCATTCCGACCATCGTCGGCACCGGCGCGGTGAACACCCGTGAAGCGGTGTCCCATGCCGCCCACGCCGCCAACGTCGGCGCCGCCGGCCTGATGGTCATCCCCCGCGTGCTCAGCCGTGGTGCTTCACTGATCGCCCAGAAGCACCACTTCTCGGCCATTCTTGCCGCCGCGCCGAAGCTGCCGGCGGTGATCTACAACAGCCCCTACTACGGCTTCGCCACCCGCGCCGACCTGTTCTTCGAGCTGCGCCGCGAATTCCCCAACCTGATCGGCTTCAAGGAATTCGGCGGCGGCGCCGACCTGCGCTATGCCGCCGAGCACATCACCTCCAAGGATGACGATGTCACCCTGATGGTCGGCGTCGACACCCAGGTGGTGCATGGCTTCGTCAACTGCAACGCCACCGGCGCCATCACCGGCATCGGCAACGCCCTGCCCCGGGAAGTGCTGCAACTGGTGAGCCTGAGCAAGCAGGCCGCCAAGGGCGACGCCCGTGCTCGTCGCCTGGCGCGCGAGCTGGAGGCGGCGCTGGCGGTGCTGTCGTCGTTCGATGAGGGCTGCGACCTGGTGCTGTATTACAAGCACTTGATGGTGCTCAACGGCGACACCGAATACAGCCTGCACTTCAACGAAACCGATGTGCTGACCGATGCCCAGCGCAACTATGCCGAGCAGCAGTACGCGCTGTTCCGCAGCTGGTATGCGAGCTGGTCGGCCGAGCAGAACCTGGCCTGACGCCGCCACGGCTTTCTCTGTGGGAGCGGGCGTGCCCGCGAAGCAGGCGACTCGGTGCCTGGCACCGGCTATGCCGGTGTTCGCGGGCGCGCCCGCTCCCACAGTGCCTACTGTGCCTACTGTGCCTACTGTGCCTACTGTGCCTACTGTGCCTACAGGGTCGGGCCAGCACATCGCTCAAGCCAGCTGCAACAGCGCCTCTTCCACAGCGGCCACCACTTGGTTGCCCTTGGCGCCTGGCAGCCGCCACGCCGCAATGGTCATGCCCAAGGGCACTGCACACTCCACCGGGGCGACCAGTTCGCCGCTGTCCAGGTAACGTTGCACCAGGCTTCTGCGCCCTATCAGTACTCCCGCAGCCAACAGGGCTTGCTGCAGTGCGATCGAGTACAGGGAAAACCCCGGCCCACGGGCAATGAACTTGTGCCCGGGCATCACTGCATCGCTCCACACCGCCCAATCGTTCCAACCCACATCGGCAATGCAACGAACGTCGGCGAGGTCCTCGGGGCGGGCAATGTTGGCTGCCAGGGCCGGTACGCACACAGGCAGGATTTCTTCCGTGGCAATCCTGCGCTGCCAGCGCTCCGGCTTTTCGGTGTAGAACAGGCACAGGTCGAAGGGGCTGCGCTTGAGGTTGGGCGGCTCATCCACTGCCGTGACCGAAATCTCGATGGGTGCCAGCAGCCGGGTCAATTCCGGCAAGCGCGGCCCGATCCACAGCTGCGCCAACGCCGGGGAGGTGACGATATGCACGCGCTGCGGTGCGGCCAGGCGACGAAGCGTGCGCGCTGCAGCTTCGACTGCATCGAACGCTTCAGTGAACTGCGCTTTCACGCTTTCGCCCAACGGCGTCAGGCGCACGCCTTTGGCGTGGCGCTCGAACAACGCGGCGCCGTATTCGCTCTCGAGGGTCTTCACCAACGCTGCGATGGCACCGGGGGTAACCTTGAGTTCGAGTGCGGCACGGGCAAAGCCGCCCAGGCGGGCAGACGCTTCGAAAGCGCGCAAGGCATTGAGTTGCAGGGAGTGACGGGTGGGACTATCGAGGTACACAGTTTCAGGCCTATTTTTTTTAGGCCTACTATTTCAGAAATCTGGCGTTGTCGCCAACCGTCACGCGCATTAACGTGGGGGTGCCTGGCTGGCGCCTCCCGAATACTTTCAAGGAACTCAAATGCCGTACCCTAGCGGGACCGAAGCATTCAAGCAGGGTGCCCACAGCGCCCTGCCTTTGACCTCCGGCATCGTGCCCTTCGGCCTGATCACCGGGGTCACCGCCATCGGCATGGGCCTCTCGCCTGCCGATGCCATCGGCATGACCTTGCTGTTCTATTCAGGGTCGGCGCAGATGGTGGTCATGCAGTTGATGCAGAATGCCGCCCTACCCGTGACCATGGTGGTTACCGCGCTGGTCATCAACCTGCGCTTCCTCATGTACAGCGCCAGCCTGGCCCCGCACCTGGGCCAGCTGCCGCGCCGGCAGAAATGGCCGATGGCCTACATGCTGTCCGACCAGTCGTTCGCCCTGTGTACGCTGAAGATGGGCTCGGGCGGGCTTGGGCAGCATGCCTACCCCTACTATGCCGGCACGGCGATCACCATGTTCTTCGGTTGGAACCTCTCGGTGCTGGCTGGCATGTATCTGGGCGCGGGCATCCCAGAAGACTGGTCGTTGGGCTTCGCCATCCCCTTGTCGTTCCTGGCGCTGTTGATACCCGGCATTCGCAATGCAGCCACACTAGGCGCGGCACTGACCGGCGGCGTGCTGGCCGTGCTGGCGGCCGACCTGCCGTACAACCTCGGCCTGCTGACGGGTGCGCTGGGCGGTATCACCGCCGGGTTGGTTATCGAGAACGGGAAAAAACAGCAAGCCATGCCCGAAGCCAACAGCGAGCAGGAAGCATCATGAGCGAAATGACGCAATGGATAACCTTCGCCCTGATCGGCCTGGGCACTTTCTTCATCCGGCTGTCGTTCATCGAGCTGCACACGGTACTGCGCATTCCACCCCTGTTTCGCCGTGCGCTGGCGTATGTACCGGCCAGCGTACTGGCGGCACTGGTACTGCCGGCAGTGGTGCTTCCAGACCGGCATGCCGGCTTCGACTGGGCGAACCCGCAGATACCGGCGGCGGTACTGGCTGCATGGGTGGCATGGCGCACGCGCAGTACATTGCTGACGCTGGTGGTGGGCATGGGAGTGCTGTGGGCGCTTAAGCACTGGGGCCTATAGGCGCGAAGCGTCCTCAGGAAAAATCGGCAGGATGTTGTGCACAGAATTCGTTTGAGGTCCTTGGTCTTGTTGTCCATGGTGGCAGGCTGGTAGCTACTTGCCACGCGTGGACGCAGGCGCATGACGATGCCTGCGTTGGGGACGTTGTCGGATCCCCGATAATAAGAGAGGACAAGGAAATGCAATCCAACAGTTTGAAGCAAAGCCTCAAGCAGCGGCATATCACCATGATCGCGCTGGGTGGGGTGATCGGTGCAGGGTTGTTCATGGGCTCAGGCTCATTGATCGCATCGGCAGGGCCTGCGGCCATCCTGTCGTATTTCATTGGTGGCCTGGTGGTCACCCTGGTCATGTTCATGCTCGGCGAAATGGCCTGTCGCAACCCGGATGCCGGGTCGTTCTCGACCTACGCCAACACCTACCTCGGCGATTGGGCAGGGTTTGCAGTGGGCTGGCTGTACTGGTTCAAGTCGATGATGACCATCACCCTCGAAGCGGTATTGCTGGGCGCCATCCTGCATGACTTTCTACCCTGGCTGCCGATCTGGGCAGGCGCCTTCCTGATGCTGGTGACCCTGATGGCCAGCAATGCCTACTCGGTGCGTTCGTTTGCCGAAGTGGAGTACTGGCTGGCCGCGATGAAGGTCGCCACCATCCTAATCTTCATGCTGCTAGGCCTCTCGATCCTGCTCGGCCTGCACAGCGACATTCCCTCCCCCGGCCTGGTCAACCTCACCGCCCATGATGGTTTCATGCCTAACGGCCTTTCACCCGTGATGGCCGGCGTGATCGTGGTGATCTTCTCCCTGGGCGGCAGCGAAATTGCCGCTGTAGCCGCAGGCGAGTCGGAGAACCCACGGCGCAACGTGATCCGCGCGATCAAGAGCGTCATCTTGCGGGTGATGCTGTTCTACGTAGGTTCCGTGTCGATCCTGATCCTTTGCCTGCCCTGGACCGACAAGGCCAACCTGGCCTCGCCCTATGTTTCGCTATTCAGCCTGGCCGGGTTCGGTGGCGCGGCGGTAGCGATGAAGCTGGTGCTGTTCGTCTCGTTCATGTCGGTGATGAACTCGTTCATGTTCTCCAACTCGCGCATGTTGTTCTCGCTGAGCCAGCGTGGCCACGCCCCCAAGCTGTTCTCGCGCACCAGCGCCAAGGGCGTGCCAATCAATGCACTGCTGCTGAGCCTGTCGATCTGCACCATGATCCTGACCGTGCACTTTGTCAGCGGCGGCGACCTGTTCATGACCCTGGCCAAAAGCACCGGCAGCCTGGTGATGGTGGTGTGGATCTTCATCATCATCGCCCACGTGGCCATGCGCTGGAAAACCCGCCACGAAGCGGTTGACCCGAACGCCTTCCGCGCCTGGCTGTTCCCGTATGCCAATATCGTTGCGCTGTTCGCCTTGCTGGCGGTGATCGGCACTCAGGCATTCGACCCGGTGGCACGTTTCCAGTTCTGGTTCACGGTGCTGACAGTAGTGCTGGTGGTGACGGGGTACTTCGTGATGCGTCAGCGCCTGAGTGGCAAGCTGGCAACCAACTGAGCCGCCTGCGCTGTGCGGTCCGATAAGGACCGCGCGGCGCCGATGCAAGTACGGGCACTGACCCCACAGACAGCCGCAAACACCATTGCGCGTTGCAATGATGGGAGGCGAGCGTAAGGGAGCGGGGAGAAATGGCGTCCCAGGCAGGAATTGAACCTGCAACCTTCCCCTTAGGAGGGGGATGCTCTATCCAATTGAGCTACTGAGACGCAAGCACCGGCAGCAAGCGCTGCACAGCGGGACGGCAAGCATGTTAACCAGCATGCTGGCATTTGTCATGTCTGCGCCGGGCTTTTTCGCGTAATCCTTTTCTGGCATCGCTAAGCCCGAGGCAACACACCCTCATCGCGCAGCAACGCGAACAACCCTTCGACAGCAACCTCCAAGGCAGTGGAATTATCCAGCACATGCACCGACGGGTCGGCTGCCGCCTGCAAACGTACGTTGCGTGCCAGACGCTGCTGCACTTCTTCTGCGGTTTCCCGGCCCCGAGCTAGCAAGCGCTGGCGCAGCACCTCAGGCTTGACCTCGACCAACACGGCCAACACGTCTGGATAGCGCTGACGAGCCTCTGCCAGATAAGCCCGCGAACCATTCACCAACACCGCCCTGCCCGCCGCCAGCCACTGGTCCACCTGCCGGGGTATGCCGTAGTCCAGGCCATTGGCCCGCCAGTGCATGGCAAAAGCGCCCTGCGCGCGCAGGGCCTCGAACTGTTCAGGCGTGACCCCTTGGGCGGCTTCGCCCTTGGCTTCAGCCGAGCGAGTGATGACGCGACGGGCAATTTCCACCCCAGCGGCTGCCAACCGCTCACGCGACGCGTCGATCAGGGAATCTTTCCCAGACCCCGACGGTCCTATCAGAAATATCAACCGGCCTGTCCCTGATCGGCGGTCGCTTGCGTCATGTTGCATAGCCACTATGCTCTACGGAGGGGAACCGGCGCATTCTAGGGGTTTTCCAGGTCTTTTGCTGCGTTTTACCAGTTTTTGACGGCAAAAGACTGACGGTCAGGCAAGCCGGAGTATGTAAAACTTTTCAAACCAGTACTCATTTCTGATAATTGGTACTGGCATAAAGCCTTTATCCGGCTCACTATTTGTCACAGAATTGACGCCAAGGAAACGGCGACCATGAGGCAAGATGAGCATCCATTTTTCACTGACGGTTGAACATTTTGTCGTCGCCACGGTCGTACTTCCACCCCGTGCGGCCAATTTGAGAACCGCTTCCCCTGAACCAAACTCCGGTCAATTTATATGCGCCCAATGAAACAGGCTATTTATTCGAGCCGCACCGCTGACAAGTTTGTCGTCCGCCTGCCAGACGGGATGCGTGAGCGCATTGCCGAGGTAGCGCGCAACCACCACCGCAGCATGAACTCCGAAATTATCGCGCGCCTGGAACAGAGCCTTATCCAGGAAGGTGCGCTGGGTGACGAGTTGAGCATGCGCTTGGACAGCCCTGAACTGTCCCTGCATGAGCGCGAGTTACTGCAGCGGTTCCGCCAACTTTCCCACCGCCAGCAGAACGCCTTGGTCGCCCTCATCGCTCACGATGTGGAAATGGCCGCCGACGCCTCCTGAGGCCGGCCTGCAGCGAATACAAAAAAGCCAGCGTAAGCTGGCTTTTTTGTGGGCGACTGTCTCACACCATCACCCAAACTACCCCGTCCCCCTGTAGGAGCAGCCTTGTGCTGCGAAGAGGCCAGCACAGCCTTTTGCCATGCGGGCCTCTTCGCAGCACAAGGCTGCTCCTACACCGCGCCTGTGTTTGCCTTGGAATCCACCCACAGCCAGGCCAAGAAACGGGTTAAAGCAGGAACAGCGTGGCCAGGCCAAGGAAGATGAAGAAGCCGCCGCTGTCGGTCACAGCAGTGATCATCACACTTGCACCCATGGCCGGGTCGCGCCCCAGGCGGGCCAATGTCATCGGGATCAACACGCCCATCAACGCCGCCAGCAACAGGTTCAAAGTCATCGCAGCGGTCATCACCACCCCCAGCGACCAACTGCCATACAACCAGAAAGCCACCGCGCCGATCACGCCGCCCCAAACCAGGCCGTTGATCAGCGACACTGCCAATTCCTTGCGCATCAGGCGGCTGGTATTGCCAGGCGACACTTGGTCCAGCGCCATGGCGCGGACAATCATGGTGATGGTCTGGTTACCAGAGTTGCCACCAATACCCGCAACAATGGGCATCAACGCAGCCAACGCCACCAGCTTTTCAATCGAACCTTCGAACACCCCGATCACCCGCGAAGCGAGGAAGGCAGTAATCAGGTTGATCGCCAGCCATGCCCAACGGTTGCGAAACGAACGCCAGACCGAGGCGAAGATATCTTCCTCTTCACGCAGACCCGCCATGTTGAGGACTTCGCTCTCGCTCTCCTCACGGATCAGGTCGACCATTTCGTCGATGGTCAGACGGCCGATCAAGCGTTCGCTCTTATCGACTACGGGAGCCGAAACCAAGTCATAACGTTCGAAGGCCTGCGCAGCGTCATAGGCATCTTCCTCGGGCTGGAAGGACACGGGGTCGGTGGCCATGACCTCCGCCACCTTCTTCTCCGGGTCGTTGACCAACAAGCGCTTGATCGGCAATACACCCTTGAGAATGCCGTCGTAATCGACCACGAACAGTTTGTCGGTGTGGTTCGGCAGCTCTTTCAGACGGCGCAGGTAACGCAGCACCACCTCCAGGCTGACATCTTCGCGGATGGTGACCATCTCGAAGTCCATCAGCGCACCGACCTGCTCCTCGTCGTAGCTCAGCGCCGAACGCACGCGTTCGCGTTGCTGGGCATCGAGGGTTTCCATGAGCTCGTGAACAACATCACGCGGCAGTTCAGGGGCCAGGTCGGCCAGCTCGTCGGCGTCCATTTCCTTGGCGGCGGCCAACAATTCGTGATCGTCCATGTCGGCGATCAGGGATTGGCGAACCGCGTCGGAAACTTCCAGCAGAATGTCGCCATCGCGGTCCGAGCGCACCAGCTGCCAGACCGTCAGACGGTCTTCCAGGGGCAAGGCTTCGAGGATATAGGCGATGTCGGCAGGGTGCAGGTCATCGAGCTTGCGCTGCAGCTCGACGAGGTTCTGGCGGTGGACCAGGTTTTCCACCAGATCGTTGTGCGCGCCTTCCTGGCGGTGGGTCAGGTCTTCGACCACGCGCTGACGCTGCAGCAGTTCGACCACCTGGGCCAGGCGATCCTGCAGGCTTTCTTGCGCTTTTTTTACTTCTACTTCAGTCATAGGCGAACTCCACTCCCAGCAGCGGAGCACGCCGGGAGAATCAATCGGTCAGATCTTTCTGTATGAATCTTGTTAGCGAGTAACTACTGGGTAAGTCCATGGTGGTTTTCCACAAGCCCCGGCGGGGCTGACGGGCGCAATCATACACTGCTAAAGCTGTCAGATCGCTTAAATTTTTGGCCAGAACAATCGTTTGCGCGATAAAGCTAGGACAACGCTCGAAGCTATCAGTGCGACGGTTGTCATGGGTGGGAAAGCACATTTGGTTTTTGCAGCCGCGCAGCGGCTCCACGCTACAGCACACTCATTACTGAAGAGCGTAGATCGACATCATCAACAATTCATTGGCGCAGAAAACAAAAAGCCCGCTCAATTGAGCGGGCTTCTTGATGGGATATGGCGGACTCAGCAGGATTCGAACCTGCGACCGCTCGGTTCGTAGCCGAGTACTCTATCCAGCTGAGCTATGAGTCCGTGGTGGTAGTTTTAGACCAGATTACCACTGGTTGACTGAAGCAGCTTTGCAAGCAGAGCCACTTCAAAAGTGGCGGACTCAGCAGGATTCGAACCTGCGACCGCTCGGTTCGTAGCCGAGTACTCTATCCAGCTGAGCTATGAGTCCGTGGTGGTAGTTTTAGACCAGATTACCGCTGGTTGACTGAAGCAGCTTTGCAAGCAGAGCCACTTCAAAAAGTGGCGGACTCAGCAGGATTCGAACCTGCGACCGCTCGGTTCGTAGCCGAGTACTCTATCCAGCTGAGCTATGAGTCCGCGATTGGTAGTTTTAGACCAGCTACCGCTGGTTTATTGAAGCAGCCTTGCAAGCAAAGCCACTTCAAAAGTGGCGGACTCAGCAGGATTCGAACCTGCGACCGCTCGGTTCGTAGCCGAGTACTCTATCCAGCTGAGCTATGAGTCCGTGTCTTGCCGCGCATTATAGGTCGCTGAAACATTATTGCAAGAACATTTTCGTTTAAAAACAACTACTTAGCGTTCTTACCGTTTACAGCGCCCTACGCAAATAATGGCGGTGAAGGGGGGATTCGAACCCCCGATACCCTTATGAGGTATACTCCCTTAGCAGGGGAGCGCCTTCGGCCACTCGGCCACCTCACCGCAACACGAGGCGAATATTAAAGAACCTCTTTCACCTTTGCAACCCTTTTTTTGAAAAAAACTTCAAAAAAATTAAAGGCTTGGCTCTTCATCCTTCTCCTTCTTGATCCGCAGGTAGATTTCCTCGCGGTGAACAGCCACTTCTTTCGGGGCGCTGACGCCAATACGCACCTGGTTGCCTTTGACGCCAAGCACCGTCACGGTGATCTCGCCGTCTCCAATGATCAGGCTCTCGGCGCACCGACGAGTCAGAATCAACATAGCTTTCTCCTTACGCAAACATTCAGGGGTAACAGTCTTGGGTGTCGGGGACGGGTCGTGGACGGCGACCGTAGCCCCGGTTACTCGCCGCACAGGGCAGGACAGGGCCTGCACGGCGAGCAGAAACGCGAAGGGCGCGGCAAGCCGCGCCCTTCCAGGCAGCGCCTTACTCGCCCTGTCGGGCAGGAGCATCAAGCTCGAACGCGGTGTGCAGCGCGCGTACGGCCAGCTCCAGGTACTTCTCTTCGATCACGACCGAAACCTTGATTTCGGAGGTGGAGATCATCTGGATGTTGATGCTTTCCTTGGCCAGGGCTTCGAACATGCGGCTGGCAACACCGGCGTGCGAACGCATGCCGACGCCCACGATCGAGACCTTGGCGATCTTGGTATCGCCGATCACTTCACGGGCACCGATTTCACGGGCGGTGTTTTCCAGCACGCTCTGCGCCTTCTCGTACTCGTTGCGGTGTACGGTGAAGGTGAAGTCGGTGGTGTTATCGTGGGCAACGTTCTGCACGATCATGTCGACTTCGATGTTCGAAGCGCTGATCGGGCCGAGGATCTTGAAGGCCACGCCCGGAGTGTCCGGCACGCCGCGAATGGTCAGCTTGGCTTCATCACGGTTGAAGGCGATACCGGAAATGATCGGCTGTTCCATGGATTCCTCTTCATCAATGGTAATGAGGGTACCCGGACCCTCCTTGAAGCTGTGCAGCACGCGCAGCGGAACGTTGTACTTGCCGGCGAACTCCACCGAACGGATCTGCAACACCTTGGACCCGAGGCTGGCCATTTCCAGCATCTCTTCGAAGGTGATCTTTTCCAGGCGACGCGCCTGCGGCACGACACGCGGGTCGGTGGTGTAGACGCCATCGACATCGGTGTAGATCTGGCACTCGTCAGCCTTCAGCGCCGCCGCCAGGGCCACGCCGGTGGTGTCGGAGCCGCCACGGCCCAGGGTGGTGATGCTGCCGTGCTCGTCGACGCCCTGGAAGCCTGCAACCACGACCACGCGGCCTTCCTTGAGGTCGGCACGAATCTTCTGGTCGTCGATCTGCAGGATGCGCGCCTTGTTGTGCGCGCTGTCGGTGAGAATGCGCACCTGGTTGCCGGTATAGGACACCGCTGGCACACCGCGCTTGATCAAGGCCATGGTCAGCAGGGCAATGGTGACCTGCTCCCCGGTCGACACGATCACGTCCAGTTCACGTGGAACCGGCTGATCGGTGATCTGCTTGGCCAGGTCGATCAGGCGATTGGTTTCACCGCTCATGGCCGACAGCACAACCACCAGGTCGTCGCCCGCCTCACGGTGTTTCTTGACCTTTTCGGCTACCTGCTCGATCCGCTCGATGGAACCGACAGAGGTGCCGCCAAATTTCTGTACGATCAACGCCATTTCAATGGTGCCTCAGCCCATACAGGGCCCCAAAAAACAATCCAACATGAAGGGGTGGACGACTAGACCATCCACCCCTTCATCTCAAAGTCCCTGCTCTGCGAATGGCACGGCCAGCGCCAGGGCCTGGTCCAGTGCAGCGACGTCGACGCCACCGCCCTGGGCCATGTCCGGACGGCCACCGCCCTTGCCACCCACCGCCGCAGCGGCTTGTTTCATCAGATCGCCAGCCTTGAGTTGGCTGGAGAGGTCTTTGGTCACGCCGGCCACCAGCACGACCTTGCCCTCATGCTCGCTGCCCAGCAGGATCACTGCGTGGCCGAGCTTGTTCTTCAGCTGATCGACCAGGGCCAGCAGGGCCTTGCCGTCCTGCCCATCCAGGCGGGCGGCAAGCACCTTGGCACCCTTGACCTCAACGGCCGCATTGGAGAGATCGTCCCCGGCGGCGCTGGCGGCCTTGGCCTGCAGCTGCTCCAGCTGCTTCTCCAACTGACGGTTGCGCTCGAGCACAGCCGACAGCTTGTCGATCAGGTTGTCACGGTTGCCTTTGACCAGCTGTGCGGCTTCCTTGACCTGCTCTTCGGCAGCGTTCAGGTAGGCCAGCGCAGCGGCGCCGGTAACCGCTTCGATACGGCGCACCCCAGAAGCCACGCCGCCTTCGCTGATGATCTTGAACAGGCTGATATCACCGGTGCGCTTGGCGTGGATACCGCCGCACAGTTCCACCGAGAAATCGCCGCCCATGCTCAGTACACGCACGGTGTCGCCGTACTTCTCGCCGAACAGCGCCATGGCGCCTTTGGCCTTGGCGGTTTCGATGTCGGTCAGTTCGGTTTCAACAGCGGTGTTCTTGCGCACTTCGCGGTTGACGATGTCTTCCAGGGCCTTGATCTGCTCTGGCTTCACCGCCTCGAAGTGGCTGAAGTCGAAACGCAGGCGCTGGCTGTCGACCAGCGAGCCCTTCTGCTGTACGTGCTCGCCCAGTACCTGGCGCAGTGCTTCGTGCAGCAGGTGCGTGGCGGAATGGTTCAGCGAGGTGGCGTGCTGCACATCGGCATCGACCTTGGCCTCGACTGGCGAACCGATCACCAGCGCACCGCTGGCGACCACGCCGTGGTGCAGGAAGGCGCCGCCAGTCTTGGTGGTGTCGCGCACGTCAAAACGTGCAGCGCCAGCCTGCAGGAAGCCGGTATCGCCCACCTGGCCGCCGGACTCGGCGTAGAACGGTGTGCGGTCGAGCACGACCACGCCCTGCTCGCCTTCACCCAGCTGGTCGACGGCCTGGCCGTCCTTGTACAGGGCAATGATCTTGCCTTGGCCTTCGGTGGCGTCGTAGCCGAGGAATTCGGTGGCGCTGTCGACTTTTACCAGGCTGTTGTAATCCATGCCGAAGGCGCTGGCGGAGCGGGCGCGCTCACGCTGGGCGTCCATTTCGCGCTCGAAGCCAGCTTCGTCGATAGTCAGCTCGCGCTCACGGGCGATGTCGGCGGTCAGGTCCATCGGGAAGCCGTAGGTGTCGTACAGCTTGAACACCACGTCGCCTGGCACCACGTCGCCTTTGAGCTGGGCCAGGTCTTGCTCGAGGATGCGCAGGCCCTGCTCCAAGGTCTTGGCGAACTGCTCTTCTTCGGCCTTGAGCACACGCTCGATGTGCGCTTGCTGGCTCTTCAGCTCCGGGAACGCTTCGCCCATTTCTGCAGCCAGTGCGGCCACGATCTGGTAGAAGAAGCTGCCCTTGGCGCCCAGCTTGTTGCCATGGCGGCAAGCGCGACGAATGATGCGGCGCAGCACGTAGCCACGGCCTTCGTTGGACGGCAGGACGCCATCGGCAATCAGGAAACCGCACGAACGGATGTGGTCGGCGACCACTTTCAGCGAAGCCTGGCCGTCATTGCTGCAGCCGATGGCCTTGGCCGCGGCAGCCAGCAGGTTCTGGAACAGGTCGATCTCATAGTTCGAATGCACGTGCTGCAGCACGGCGCTGACACGCTCCAGACCCATGCCGGTGTCCACCGACGGCGCTGGCAGCGGGTGCAGCACGCCATCGGCAGTGCGGTTGAACTGCATGAAGACGTTGTTCCAGATCTCGATGTAGCGGTCGCCGTCTTCCTCAGGCGAGCCGGGTGGGCCGCCCCAGATGTCCGGGCCGTGATCATAGAAGATTTCGGTGCACGGGCCGCATGGGCCGGTGTCGCCCATGGTCCAGAAGTTGTCGGAGGCGTACGGGGCGCCTTTGTTGTCGCCGATGCGCACCATGCGCTCGGCCGGCACGCCGACTTCCTTGGTCCAGATGTCGTAGGCTTCGTCGTCAGTGGCGTAGACGGTGACCCAGAGTTTTTCCTTGGGCAGGTTCAGCCATTTGTCCGAGGTCAGGAAGGTCCAGGCGAAGGTGATGGCGTCACGCTTGAAATAGTCGCCGAAACTGAAGTTACCCAGCATTTCGAAGAACGTGTGGTGACGCGCGGTGTAGCCGACGTTTTCCAGGTCGTTGTGCTTGCCACCGGCGCGCACGCACTTCTGGCTGCTGACGGCACGGGTGTAGGCACGCTTCTCCGCACCGAGGAAACAGTCCTTGAACTGGTTCATGCCTGCGTTGGTGAACAGCAGGGTCGGGTCGCTGTTCGGGATCAGCGAACTGGAGGCGACTCGGGTATGGCCTTGCTCTTCGAAGAAGCGAAGGAAGGCTTCACGGATTTCTGCGCTTTTCATAGGTTCTTCCACGGAAACGGCGGCCCTGTTGGGCAAACACGTCGACGAAACGACGGCAAAGGGCCGCATTATATCGGTCCTGCAATCTCGATGCAGTGTGTTTATACGATAGAAACTGTCGTTTGGACGGTTTTTCGGGCTATGCAAACGAAAATGACATGACCGGATGCTAAATCCTGTGTTTCGCCACTGGCAAGCCAATTACCGCTTATGGGGAGGGAAAATGGAACAGGCGGTGAATTAAAAGAGTTTCATGGGGAAAGAGGGATCCAAGAATCAGTGCAGACCTGGGCCTCTCAGCCCAGGCGTTGCCCCGAATCCGGAACGATCAGAATGCCAGCACGCAGGCCATTCCTGACCTTTGGGTTGGGGAAAATGATGCGCGCCCCCTCCTCTTCGACCACCCAGCGCATTTCGGCCAGGTCTTCGGCCAGCAGGTAGCCCTTGCTCAGCTCGGAGAAGTTCTCGATATCCGCCGGCAGGTGCAGGTGGAAGCTGTCGCTGTGCTTGATGATCTCGCGAGAGACACTGAACAGCTGCAGGCCATCCAACGACTCCTCGCCCTCAGGCTCGGTAGCCTCGATGATGCGGATCAGCCGCTCTTCCAATTTATCCAGGTTGACCTGTTCGTTCTGGCCGAACGGGCGCGCCTTGCCCAGTTCGAGGGTGAAGGCTTCGGCATCCAACTGCTCATAAGTGAACGCGCTGAAGGTGATGGACGACTTGCTTTGCAGCAACACCGCTTCCATACCCGCTGCCGCCAGGCGCGCCAGTTCGCGACGGGAGTGCTTGCGCCCTTCTTTATAGGGGTACAAGGCGAATTGTTCGATCTTCGAGCCGCGGATGGCCGTATGCAGGTCGTAATGCAGGCGGCTGCGCCCCGGCTTACTGAAGAACACCCTGGCAAACTGCTCCAGTTCGGCGGCACGCAACGCCTCGAAACCGCTGGAAAGCTCGTGACGACCATTGAAAAGGCGGTTGATGTCCTGTTCGATAAAACGCTCGCCCTTGCGGATTGCCGCCGGGTTGCCGAACAGGAACAGTACCCGCGCCTTGGGTTTGATCTTGCCGTTGGCCACGCCGTGCAGCAGCCGCTCGAGCAATTCGATCGGCGCTGTTTCGTTGCCATGAATACCGGCGGACAGCAGCAAGTCCAGCCCGCAATCCTCGCTTTCGGCCGGGCGCACTTCGAGCGCGCCCTCCCCCAGCCAGCGCAAACGCGCGCCCTTGGGTGTCACTTGGGTCTTCTCGGCCGGTTCGTGATCGGTGAGGGTCAGCTCAAGCAATTTGCCAAGGGCGAGCATAGGTACTTCCTTAGTGATGGTGGCCGCAGTCGGGGCCATGGACGTGATCGTCGTCTTCGCCGAGTTCCGCCGGCTCCATTTCCAGTTGCAGGCTGACCAGGTTGGTGGCCATCGGGCGCAGCAGCAGGTTGGCGTACTCGGTGTCGTCTTCCTCGACATCCACGCCGATCAGCAGTTGGCCACGGCCGTCCTGCTGAATCCACACTTCCTTGCCCTGCCAGACCACGGCAAAGCGGGTGCAGGAAGTTTCCAGCTGGGTGCCGTCTTCATCTTCGAGGATCAGGCGCAGGGCGTCGGTCATTGCAAAGTCTCTCTTCAAGGTTGGCGTTGGAACGGGTACACCGAGCCCAACTTCAGGATCTGGGTCAATTCGTCCAGTGCCGTACGGCATTCCACCAGCAGTTGCGGGTCGGCCAGGTCTGCTTCGCCAAGGCGATCGCGATAGTGCCTGTCGACCCACTGCAGCAGCGTGTCGTACAGCGAGGCCGTCATGATAACGCCTTGGTTGACCGCCGCCAGTTCCGTTTCCTTCAAAGCCACGCGCAAACGCAGGCAAGCCGGGCCACCACCGTTCTGCATGCTCTGCTTGAGATCGAATACCTTGACCTCCTTCACCGGGCCGCCCTGGCTGGTCAACTGGCCCAGGTAGGCCCAGACCCGCTCGTTGTTACGGCACTCTTCCGGCACCACCAGCAGCATGGAGCCATCTTCGCGGCTGATCAGCTGGCTGTTGAACAAGTAGGAACGCACGGCGTCCTCTACCGCTACCGCTGCCCGCGGTACGCAGATGGCCTGGAAGTTGCCACCCTTGCTGGCCAGTTTAGCTTGCAGCTGACCGAGCACCGCGTCGGTGTCGAGGAACGCGTCCTCGTGGTAGAACAGCACTTCGCCGTTACCCACCGAAATCACGTCATTGTGGAACACACCCTGGTCAATTACCGCTGGGTTCTGTTGAGCGTAGACCACACCGTCGTCGCTCAGGCCGTGCAATCGGGCCACGGCCTGCGAGGCCTCCAGGGTTTGCCGCGCCGGGTACTTCTGCGGCGCCGGGTAGCGACTGTCGAAAGCACTGCGGCCGTAGACGAAGAACTCCACGCCAGCCTCGCCATAGGCGCGGCAGAAGCGCGTGTGGTTGGCCGCGCCTTCGTCGCCGAACTGTGCCACGGCAGGCAGCGCTGCGTGGTGGGCAAAGTGTTTCTGGTTGTTGAACATGGCGCCCAGCACGCGGCTGGTGGTCGGGTGCTCGATGCTGCGGTGGTATTTGCAGTTGAGGTTGGCGGCGGTGAAGTGCACGCGGCCGTCCGCAGTGTCGGCACTGGGGCTGACCGTGGCGGCGTTGGCCACCCACATGCTCGAGGCCGAGCAACTGGCCACCAGCAGAGGCATGGCCTCCTTGGCGGCGCGCTGGATCACTTCGGCATCGCTGCCGCTGAAGCCCAGGCGACGCAGTGCAGCCACGTCCGGGCGCTCCTGCGGCGCCAGAACGCCCTGCTTGAAGCCCAGGTCGGCCAGCGCTTTCATCTTCGCCAGGCCCTGCCGGGCGGCTTCGCGCGGGTTGGACCCCTGCTGGCTGTTGCTCTGCGAAGCCACGTTGCCGTAGGACAGGCCGCCATAGTTGTGGGTAGGCCCCACCAGGCCATCAAAATTCACTTCGTAGGATTTCATCGGCTAGGCTCCGTGACCTGTTGTTATAGGGTGACGCCCGGCGTCAGGGTCGCCGGCAAGGCAAGGCTGGCGGTTTCCAGCGAAGCCACGGGGTAAGCGCAGTAGTCGGCCGCGTAGTAGGCGCTGGCGCGGTGGTTGCCGCTGGCACCCACGCCACCGAACGGTGCGCTGCTGGCAGCACCGGTCAGTTGCTTGTTCCAATTGACGATGCCGGCGCGGCTGCGCAACCAGAAGTACTGGTAGCGGGCGCGCGAGTCAGACAACAAACCGGCGGCCAGGCCGTACTGGGTGTTGTTGGCTTCATCGATGGCAGCATCGAAGTCGCCGTAGCGAATCACCTGCAGCAGCGGGCCGAAGAACTCTTCGTCCGGGCGCTCGGCCACGGCGGTGACATCGATGATACCCGGGGTCAGCAGTGCGGCATCGGCCTGCGGCTGGGTCATTTCCAGCAGCTTGACGCCGCCTTTGGCGGCCAGTTCGGCCTGGGCCGCAATCAGCGCCCGCGCCGCCTGCAGCGAAATCACCGAGCCCATGAACGGCGCCGGCTGTGCATCGAACGCCCCCACCGTGATGGTTTTGCATACCTCGACCAGGCGCGCCATCAGCGCATCGCCCCAGGTACCTTGCGGCACCAGCAGGCGCCGTGCGCAGGTGCAACGTTGGCCGGCGGAAATGAACGCCGACTGAATGATGGTGTACACCGCCGCGTCGAGGTCCTTGACCTCGTCCACCACGAGCGGGTTGTTGCCACCCATTTCCAGGGCCAGGATCTTGTCCGGGCGCCCGGCGAATTGTTGATGCAGCAGGTTGCCGGTGCGGCTGGAGCCGGTGAAGAACAGGCCATCGATACCCGGGTTGGCGGCCAGTGCCACGCCGGTTTCACGCGCCCCCTGCACCAGGTTCAGCACACCTGCCGGCAGGCCGGCGGCAATCCAGCAGTTGACGGTGAGCTCGGCGACCTTTGGGGTCAGCTCGCTAGGCTTGAACACCACGCAGTTGCCTGCCAACAGCGCCGGCACGATATGGCCATTGGGCAGGTGCCCCGGGAAGTTGTAAGGGCCGAACACCGCCACCACACCATGGGGTTTGTGCCGCAAAACAGCCGTGGCATCGGCCAGTGGGCCACTCTTTTCACCGGTGCGCTCGCGGTAGCTTTGTACCGAAATCGCCACCTTGTTGACCATGCTGGTGACTTCGGTCGCCGACTCCCACAGCGGCTTCCCGGTTTCCTCGCCAATGCACTGGGCCATGGCTTGGGCATGCACTTTCAGCTGGGCGGCAAACTTCTCCAGCACATCGATACGCGCCTCCAGGCTCAATTGCGCCCAAGCCGGGAAGGCTTGCCGCGCGGCCTGCACGGCAGCATCCACCTGGCTGGCGTCAGCGCCCTGCCCCTGCCAAATCACGGCCTGGGTCACCGGGTTCAGTGACTGCAGGGTTTCGCCCTGGCCGGCCTGCCAATTGCCTGCGATGTAATGCGTGGTCATTTACTGGGCCTCCCGGCTAGCCGACAGCGGCACTGCGCGCACATTGTCGCCAGCGCCCATGCGCAGGCGCTTGGCGGTCAGCGGGTCGACCACCAGCGTGCCGGCGGCCAGCCGCGCAGGTGCAGCCGTGATGCGGCAGTCGTCGCGCTTGCGGTTGTGGATGATGAAAGGGGTGGCATCATCGCCTGGCGTACCTACCGCCAGCACCAGCGTCTGGCTCTCGCGCACGGCGCGGATCTTGGCAGTGTCGCATTCGATGGCGGGGCCGGCGTCGAAGATATCGACGTAACCCTGGTAGTTGAAGCCCTCTTGCTTGAGCATCGCCAGCGCCGGCTCGGTGTCTTTGTGCACGCGGCCGATCACGTTGCGCGCCGCCTCGGACAGGAAGCAGGTGTAGAGCGGGAACTTGGGCATCAGCTCGGCAATGAACGACTTGTTACCCACACCGGTGAGGTAGTCGGCCTGGCTGAACTCCATCTTGAAGAAGTGCCGGCCCAGGCTTTCCCAGAACGGCGAGCGGCCCTGTTCATCGGACATGCCACGCATTTCGGCAATGATCTTCTTGCCGAACAGCTCGGGGAACTCGGCAATGAACAGCATGCGTGCGCGTGACAGCAGGCGGCCATTGAGGCCGGAGCGGTAGTCGCTACGCAGGAACAGCGAGCACAGCTCAGAGTTGCCGGTCAGGTCGTTGGCCAGGAACAGCGTGGGGATTTCGCGGTAGATCTTCAGCTCCTGCGAGGCGCTGACGGTCAGGCCGACCCGGTAGTTGTACCAGGGTTCGCGCAAACCGACGGCACCGGCGATGGCACTGATGCCCACCACCAGGCCTTCGTCGTTTTCCAGCACGAACAGGTAGTCGGTGTCGCCACGCTCGGCTTCGCCACGGAAGCTCTTTTCCGCCCAGCCAACGCGATGCCCCAGGCGCTCTTCGTTGGCCGGCAGCGTGGTCAGCCCGGTGGTGCCGGTGCTGCGTGCCAATTCGATCAACGCAGGCAAATCGCTGCTGCGTACAGGACGAACGATCATGCTATCTCCTTGTGCGGCGGCATGGGCCGGCGCGAAACTCTGCTAACGCATCAATCCCGAAACGTCTGTTGCCAGACCTCAGACCGCGACCAGGCGCACGCTGGCGCCCTCGCCCACGCCCAGCGCGTCGGCAGCCGCCACGCTCAGGCTGACCGGCTTGCCGGGCACCCAGTCGAGGTCCAGCAGCACTGCGCGGTAGTCCTGCAATTGGCCGTTGCACACCAGGTAAGGGCGCCCGCCTTTGGCCGGCCCCTCTTCGATCTTCACCGGCACTACCCGGCTCTGGGCGATCGAGCGAATGCTCGAGGTGCGCGCATGCAGCGTCGGGCCGCCGTCGAAGATGTCGATGTAGTGCTCGGTCTCGAAGCCTTCGCGCATGAGGATGTCGAAGGTGATCTGCGCGCGCGGGTGCACCTGGCCCATGGCTTCCTGCGCCTCGTCGGGCAGCAGCGGCACGTAGATCGGGTAGTGCGGCATCAACTCGGCGAGGAAGGTGCGGCTTTTCAGGCCACACAGGCGCTCGGCGTCGGCATAGTTGAGGTCGAAGAAATTGCGGCCGATGGCATCCCAGAACGGCGATTCGCCTTGCTCGTCACTGAAGCCGACGATTTCGGTCACCACCGAGTCGGCGAAGCGTTCCGGGTGCGCGGCCATGAACAGCAGGCGACCGCGCGAATTGAGTTCGGCCCAGCCACTGTTCACCAGCTCTGGCAACACATAGAAGCTGGTCAGCAGGCTGTTGCCGGTCAGGTCATGGCACAGCGACAGCACGTGGATCTTGTTGTGGATCTTCAGCTCGCGCGAGGCGTGCACGAAGGTTTCGTTGCGGAAGCTGTAGAACGGCTCGGAATAGCCCGCCGAAGCGACGATGGCCGAACAGCCGGCCAGCTTGCCGGTTTCGCTGTCTTCGAGCACGAAGAAGTAGCTTTCTTCACCGTTGAAACTGACCTCGGCAGCGAAGGAAGTCTCGGAAGCGGCGATCTTGTCGCCCAGACGAGCAGCGTCGTCCGGCAGCGAGGTGACACCAATGGGGCTGTCCGCAGCCATGCGCTGCACTTCGTTCAGATCAGCCATTTGCGCGGGGCGCATCACCAGCATGGTGTCACTCCTTTGGAATACGGGCCGCTCACGGCGGCACGGAAAAACGGCAGGTGCACGGGCACCTGACTGGAATCGGGTATCGCCGGCCCGGTTCAGCCATGGCTGGGACCGGCGAAAGGACCGCTGGCGGATCAGCCTTGGGTCAGTGTGGCCACGGCGCGCTCGAAGCGGTCCAGGCCTGCGTCGATGTCGGCGTCTTCAACCACCAGGCTTGGCGCGAAGCGGACCACGTCCGGGCCGGCCTGCAGCACCATTACGCCTTCTTTCTCGGCAGCATTGAGCACGTCCTTGGCTTTGCCTTTCCAGGCGTCGGTCAGCACGCAGCCCAGCAGCAGGCCAACACCACGTACCTGGGTGAACAGGTTGTACTTCTGGCCGATCTGCTCCAGACGGGTTTTAAAGCGCTCGTGCTTGGCCTTGATGCCGGCCAGGGTTTCTGGCGTGTTGATCACGTCCAGCACTGCACAGGCAACGGCGCAGCCCAGTGGGTTGCCGCCATAGGTGGTACCGTGGGTGCCAACGGCCAGGTGCTTGGCCAGCTCGGTGGTGGTCAGCATGGCGCCGATCGGGAAGCCGCCACCCAGGCTTTTGGCGCTGGTCAGGATGTCGGGGGTAACGCCGTAATGCTGGTAGGCATACAGCGAGCCGGTACGGCCCACGCCCGTCTGGACTTCGTCGAAAATCAGCAGGGCGTTGTGCTCGTCACACAGTTTGCGCGCGCCTTCCAGGTAGGCCTTGTCGGCCGGCACCACGCCGCTCTCACCCTGGATCGGCTCGATCACCACGGCGCAGGTCTTGTCGGAAATCTGTGCCTTCAGCGCTTCCAGATCGTTGTAGGGCACGTGGCTGATGCCGGTGATCTTCGGGCCGAAGCCATCGGAGTACTTCGGCTGGCCACCGACACTGACAGTGAACAGGGTGCGACCGTGGAAGCTGTTCACGGTGGCGATGATTTCGTGCTTTTCAGGGCCGAAGCGGTCATGGGCGACGCGACGGGCCAGTTTGAAAGCTGCCTCGTTGGACTCGGCGCCGGAGTTGCAGAAGAACGCGCGGTCGGCAAAGGTGGCGTCCACCAGTTTGTGGGCCAGGCGCAGGGCCGGCTCGTTGGTGAACACGTTGGATACGTGCCAGAGGGTGTTGGCTTGTTCGGTCAGGGCCTTGACCAGTGCTGGGTGGCAGTGACCCAGGGCGTTTACCGCGATGCCACCGGCAAAGTCGATCAGTTCGCGACCCGACTGGTCCCAGACGCGGGAACCCTCGCCTCGCACAGGAATGAAGGCCGCCGGAGAATAATTGGGAACCATGACCTGGTCGAAATCGGCACGTTGCACCGGGGCTTGCTCAACGGACATCTGAGTCTCCTGAAGAGGAACGCTGGCCTGGAAGTGGCGAGCGATGGGGGGATTGTAAGGACTGATCCGCGCCTGTCCTTGCGGCCAAGCGACAACTTGTTACAGCGCAAAACCCAGTTTGGACAAGGCTTTCGGCAATGCGACAAACACTGTCGCAATCGCGCAGTGTACGGCAGAGAGGGGGCTGGGTGAACGGGTGTTCACATAGGTTTGTGAGGGGCGGGGTGTCCGGCGATGTTCGTGTGGCGCCTGTGAGATCGAGCGCCGCCCGCGCGGCGCTTCGCAGCACAAGGCTGCTCCCACATCTGTTTCGGGCCAATCATTCCTGTGCCAGGTGGGTTGCAGCCTGTGTGCATCATCGGAGATGGATGGAGAGCAGCTTTGCTCCTTCAATTTCGAATGGAACAAACAAGGCGGGCAGCGGTGGCCTCACAGGAGTAACTGGCCCGAAACAAATGTGGGAGCAGCCTTGTGCTGCGAAGCGCCGCGCGGGCGGCGCTCGATTTCCGCCCCACCATCAACTCCAAGCCATACGCCCGGAATCCCCCAAAGCCTCAGCCTTTTTCAGCCGGCGCCGAACTCAGCTCGAACGGGCTACTGCTGCGCCGCTGATTACGATCTTCCCGCGGCGTTGCGCCAAAGAAGTTGCGATAGGCACTGGAAAAGTGCGGCCCCGAAGAGAAACCACAGGACAGCCCAATCTGGATAATCGACTTGCTGGTCTGCATCAACATCTGCCGCGCCTTGTTCAACCGCAGCTCCAGGTAATACTGGCTGGGCACGCGGTTCAGGTACTGCTTGAAGATGCGCTCCAACTGCCGACGCGACACGCAGACGTGCTGGGCAATTTCGTCGGTGGTCAGCGGCTCTTCGATGTTGGCCTCCATCAGCAGCACTGCCTGTGTCAGCTTGGGGTGACTGGAACCCAGACGGTTCTGCAGCGGAATACGCTGGCGCTCGCCACCCTCACGGATGCGCTCGACCACCAGTTCTTCCGACACCGCCCCCGCCAGCTCCGCGCCGTGATCGCGCGCCAGTACCGCCAGCAGCAGGTCGGTCACGGCCATACCGCCGCAAGCGGTCAGGCGGTCACGATCCCAATCGAACAGATGGCTGGTGGCGATGACCTTGGGGAAGCGCTCGGCAAAATCATCCTGCCAGCGCCAATGCACCGCTGCCCGGTATCCATCGAGCAGGCCCAGCATTGCCAGCGGATACACCCCGGCAGACAAGCCGCCGATCATGCAGCCACTTCGCGCCAGCTGCTTGAGCGCTGCCGACAAGGCAGCCCCCATCGCCGCGGGCGGCTCGTCAGCCAGCAGAAACAGTTTGTGGCAACCCTCCAGGCGACCAGTCCACGGCTCGCCCGGCAGGCGCCAGGCACTTTCCTGCGCAGCTTCGGCCTGCAGGAACGACAGCTCGTAGACCACATCTGGATGTACCCGCTGCGCCACCAGCAACACTTCTTCGGCCAGCGCCAGGGTCAAAGGCCGGGTACTGGGCCAGATGAGAAAACCGATTCGCTGGGTGGTCATAGGGTGCGGTCCGAAACCTGAGGTCGTTCGAGTCTGTGCGCCGGGTCAGGCTGCGCTCGCCGCGCAGCATGCCCTATTCTGGTGCAAAAATGCAGCTTTTACTTCAGGCTGCCGGAGAGGAACTGCTTCAGGCGCTCCGACTGCGGGTTGGCCAACACTTCACGGGGGCAGCCGGTTTCTTCCACCAGGCCTTTGTGCAGGAACACCAGCTGGTTGGACACCTCACGGGCAAAGCCCATTTCGTGGGTCACCACCACCATGGTCCGGCCTTCCTGGGCAAGCGCCTGCATCACCTTGAGCACATCACCTACCAGCTCGGGGTCGAGCGCCGAGGTCGGCTCGTCGAACAGCATAACCTCCGGCTCCATGGCCAGCGCCCGGGCAATTGCCACACGTTGTTGCTCACCACCCGACATATGCCCAGGGAAGGCATCCTTGCGGTGGGCGACACCGACCTTGGCCAGGTAATGCTCGGCCTTTTCCAGGGCTTCCTTGCGGTTCACCCCCAGCACGTGCACCGGCGCTTCGATGATGTTCTCCAGCGCGGTCATGTGCGACCACAGGTTGAAGTGCTGAAACACCATCGACAGGCGCGAACGCATGCGCTGCAGTTGGCGCGGGTCGGCGGCCTTCAGCGCGCCGTCCTTGCCGGCCACCAGCTTCAGCTCTTCGTTGTTGAGCAGGATCTTGCCGGCGTGCGGCTGCTCCAGCAGGTTGATGCAGCGCAGGAAGGTCGACTTGCCCGAACCGCTGGAGCCAATGATGCTGATGACGTCGCCGGCCTTGGCCGCCAGTGACACGCCCTTGAGCACTTCGTGGCTGCCGTAGCGCTTGTGCAGGTCTTGGACTTCGAGTTTGTACATGCTGTCGATTCTCACAAAGCGGTCAGTGCTTGCGCGGCGCCAGGTAGCCGAGCCAGCGGCGTTCGGCCATCTTGAACAGGCGCACCAGGATGAAGGTCAGGCACAGGTAGAACACGCCCGCCGTGATATAGGCCTCGAAAGGCAGGTAGTACTGGGCATTGACCGTGCGCGCGGCACCGGTGATGTCGATCAGGGTGACGATCGACGCCAGGCTGGTGGTCTGCAGCATCATGATCACTTCGTTGCTGTACTGCGGCAGCGCCCGGCGCAGGGCCGAAGGCAGCAGGATGCGGCGGTACATTTTCATGCGCGACATACCCATGGCCTTGGCGGCTTCGATCTCGCCATGCGGCGTGGCCTTGAGGCTGCCGGCGATGATTTCGGCGGTATAGGCACTGGTGTTGATACCGAACGCCAGGCAAGCGCAGAACGTGGCGCTGGACAGCAGCGGCCAGAGGAAGCTTTCGCGCACGGCCTCGAACTGGGCCAGGCCGTAGTAGATCAGGAACAACTGCACCAGCATCGGCGTGCCGCGGATCACATAGGTGTACAGCCATGCGGTCAGGTTGACCACTGGCTGCTTGGATACCCGCATCAGGCCCAGCGGAACGGCCGCCAGCAGGCCGAAGAACAGCGAAATCGCCAGCAGCTTGAGGGTGGTCAGCAGGCCGCCGAAGTACATCGGCAATGCCTCCCAGACAACGTTGTAGTCAAAGATCATAGTTCAGCCACCTTGACGCCCACCGAGTAGCGGCGCTCCAGATACTTCAGGGCCAGCAGCGAGACGCTGGTCAGCACCAGGTACAGCGCCGCCACCGCCAGGAAGAAGGTGAAGGGTTCGCGGGTGGCGTCAGCCGCCTGCTTGGCCTTGAACATCATGTCCTGCAGGCCGACGACGGAGATCAGCGCGGTGGCCTTGGTCAGCACCAGCCAGTTGTTGGTGAAGCCCGGGATGGCCAGGCGAATCATTTGCGGCACCTGGATGCGGAAGAACACCTGGCGGGGGCTCATGCCATACGCCACGCCCGCTTCCGCCTGGCCCTTGGGAATCCCCAGGAAGGCGCCGCGGAAGGTTTCCGACAGGTAGGCACCGAAGATGAAGCCCAGGGTACCGATACCCGCAATCAGCGGGTTCAGGTCGATATAGTCTTCGTAGCCGAGCAGCGGCGCCACCCGGTTGATGATGTCTTGCCCGCCGTAGAAGATCAGCAGGATCAGGACCAGGTCCGGAATACCACGGATCACCGTGGAATACAGATCGCCCAGCCAGGCCAGCCAGCGCACCGGCGACAAGCGCAGCGCCACACCGATCAGGCCGAGTACGATGGCCAGGGCCATCGACGACAGGGCGAGCTGCAGCGTCAGCCACGCCCCGTCGAGGATGACTGCCCCGTAGCCTTTCAACATGATGAGGTCCTCGACCTAGAGAATGAAAAATGGTGCAAACCTCAGAGCCTCTGCTGTTTGCACCATTGCACAGGTGAAACCCGACGTCTTAGTTCGAGTCTGGACCGTAGATGTCGAAGTTGAAGTACTTCTTCTCGATTTCTTTGTACTTGCCGTTGGCGCGAATGGCGTCGATGGCCGCGTTGATGCGGTCGACGTTGGCCTTGTCGCCCTTGCGCACGGCGATACCGATGCCGTCACCGAAGTACTTGGCGTCGGTGAAGGCCGGGCCTACGAAGGCAAAGCCCTTGCCGGCGTCGGTCTTGAGGAAGCCATCTTCCAGCAGGGTGGCGTCGGCCACGGTGCCGTCGAGGCGGCCAGCCGCCACGTCGAGGTAGATTTCGTTCTGGGTGCCGTAAGGGACCACGGTGGCACCTTTGGCGCCCAGCACTTCCTTGGCGAAGCGGTCGTGGATCGAGCCACGCTGCACACCGATCTTCTTGCCTTTGAGCTCATCCAGGCTGTCGCTGACGGTGGTGCCGTCCTTCATCACCAGGCGGGCCGGAGTCAGGTAGTAGCGCTTGGTGAAGTCAACCGACTTCTTGCGGTCGTCGGTGATCGACATGGACGACAGGATGGCGTCGATCTTGCGCACTTTCAGCGCCGGGATCAGGCCATCGAACTCCTGCTCAACCCAGGTGCACTTGGCTTTCATTTCTTCGCACAGGGCGTTGCCGATGTCGTAGTCGAAGCCGGCGATGCTGCCGTCAGGTTGCTTGAAGGCGAAGGGTGGGTAGGCGGCTTCGATGCCGATTTTCAGCGGTTTTTCATCGGCCTGCGACACCAGGGAAAACACAGACAGCGCCAGGGCGCCAAGCAGTGCGAGCTTCTTCATCAGGTAACTCCATCGGTACGGGGCAATACAAGGCAGGTAACGGCTGCCCGATATGCGAATGAGTACAACGCGAGCCGCGCAGGGTTCGACCAAGGCCGCATACCACGAGCGAGTGAGTGGCATTTTAACGACAGCCCGGTAGTCGATATTTCTTCAAAGCGACAACTACTTACAGAAGCGCTTGAAACCGCTGCGGGCGATGTTGACAGCCGTTGCAAAATGTGCAAAAGCGCAAGAAATAGAACCTATAGACCTAGCAATTCCTGGGCCTATTATTGGCAAAGCCTTGTACGACGGCAAGTGCAGCGTGTTGTATTGCACAAAATGGCTGCGGGAATGCACCGGAACGGGTCGGAATTGTTTCCTGGCGCCCCGGACTTGTGCGGGACCGGTGACAGAAGAGTTACCGATGAATGTCGGGTAACAATGTAAGAGCGGGCTTGCCCGCGACGGCGCCAGACCAGACAACAGCATAGTCTGATCTGACGCTATCGCGGGCAAGCCCGCTCCTACAGGGGGGATTGCCTGGTATCAGGCCGAAGCCAGATTCATCGCCTTGTGGGTATCGATCAGGTGCTGTACCACACCTGGGTCGGCCAGGGTCGAGATGTCGCCCAAGGCATCGTACTCACCGGTGGCAATCTTGCGCAGGATGCGGCGCATGATCTTGCCCGAGCGCGTTTTCGGCAACCCTGGCGCCCACTGAATCACATCCGGCGAAGCGATCGGGCCGATTTCCTTGCGCACCCAGTTCTTCAGTTCCAAGCGCAACTGCTCGCTGGCCTCGATACCGGCGTTAAGGGTGACATACACATAGATGCCCTGCCCCTTGATGTCGTGCGGCACGCCAACCACTGCAGCCTCGGCAACCTTCGCGTGCGCGACCATTGCGCTTTCGATCTCGGCAGTACCCATGCGGTGGCCGGACACGTTGAGCACGTCATCCACACGCCCGGTGATCCAGTAGTAGCCATCTTCGTCGCGGCGCGCACCGTCGCCGGTGAAGTACATGCCACGGAAGGTCTTGAAGTAGGTGTCGACGAAGCGGTCGTGGTCGCCATACAGCGAACGCGACTGACCCGGCCAGGAGTCGAGGATGACCAGGTTGCCTTCGGTAGCGCCTTCGATCAGGTTGCCCAGGTTATCGACCAACGCTGGCACCACACCGAAGAACGGACGGGTTGCCGAACCCGGCTTCAGGCCCGTAGCGCCCGGCAGCGGGCTGATCAGGATGCCGCCGGTTTCAGTCTGCCACCAGGTGTCGACGATCGGGCAACGCTCCTTGCCTACGGTCTTGTAGTACCAGTTCCAGGCTTCCGGGTTGATCGGTTCACCCACCGAACCCAGCAGACGCAGGCTGGAACCATCGGCCCCCTCAACAGCGGCCTGCCCTTCGGCCATCATGGCGCGAATGGCGGTTGGCGCGGTGTAGAGGATGTTGACCTTGTGCTTGTCGACGATCTTCGACACGCGGTTGATGTCCGGGTAATTCGGCACACCCTCGAACAGCAGGGTGGTGGCGCCATTGGCCAACGGGCCGTAGACGATGTAACTGTGGCCGGTGACCCAACCGACGTCGGCGGTGCACCAGTACACCTCGCCTGGACGGTAGTCGAACACGCGCTCGTGGGTCAGCGCGGCGTACACCAGGTAACCACCTGTGGTGTGCAGCACGCCCTTCGGCTTACCGGTGGAGCCAGAGGTGTAAAGGATGAACAGCGCTTCTTCGGCACCCATCTCTTTCGGCGCGCAGTGGCTGGAAGCCACTTTCATCAGGTCTTCGTACCAGATGTCGCGGTGCTGGTGCCAGGCAATGTCGCCACCGGTGCGTTTGCACACGATGATTTTCTGCACGCTGCTGGTTTCAGGGTTGGTCAGCGCCAGGTCGACGTTGGCCTTGAGTGGGGTACGACGACCGCCACGCACGCCTTCATCGGCGGTAATCACCACCTTGGACTTGCAATCGATGATACGGCCGGCCAGCGCCTCGGGCGAGAAGCCACCAAATACCACCGAGTGAATCGCACCGATACGGGCACAGGCCAGCATGGCGACCACGGCCTCGGGAATCATCGGCATATAAATGGTGACCACGTCACCACGGTGCACATCCTGGCCACGCAGGGCGTTGGCGAACTTGCAGACCTGCTCGTGCAGTTCGCGGTAGGTGATGTTGCGGTGCTCGGAAGGGTCGTCGCCTTCCCAGATGATAGCCAGTTGGTCGCCGCGCTCTTCAAGGTGGCGGTCCAGGCAGTTGGAGGAAACGTTCAGAGTGCCGTCGGCGAACCATTTGATATCGACGTGGTGGTCGTCGAAGGAGGTCTGCTTGACCTTGGTGAACGGCTTGATCCAGTCGATGCGCTGGGCCTGCTCGCGCCAGAAGCCGTCCGGGTTGATCACCGATTGCTGGTACATGGCCTTGTAGGTGGCCTCGTCGGTCAGGGTAGTGGCCGCAACCTCGGGACGAACGGGATACAGTGGAGCCGCACTCATCTGTGTTACCTCGGTGTAATAGTTGTTTTTGTATGGAACCGTTTGTAACTGTACCAGAGCGACAAAAGCCATTCGACGTTGGTAGTAATTTGGTACGCCCGTTCCGACATAGCGCTCTGGCGCGCGCATTACAGCCCAGGCAGAGACAAAAAGAAGGGTTTACCAGAGGATTGTTACAGATTCTGTCAAAACACTTTATCAAAACACCCACTGTTTCAGCCTTGGCCACAGCCATAAAATTCACCTCGCCAGCAACGGCAAGGCGATTAACAACTGGTAACAGCCCCCACGAAGGCAAGCGTTGATCTCCATCTCATCCCGATAGTTAAAACTAGCAATACTCGCGGCGCCATAAGCGCCGCGTGCCCCCTCACGACCTTAGACAGGTAAATAGAAAATGAAAGCTTTACTGGTATTGGTACTTGGCAGTCTTTGCGGCGCGGCAATGGCCGGCGAAGCCAAAGATGCCGAGCAGATTCCGGTTGAACAGTACAGTTACTCGCAGCACCTGGACATTGCTCGCGTCATTTCCATGAGCGAAGTGCCCAATGTGTGCGAAGTCGTGCCAGCCCGCATGACCTACGAGGACTCCAAGGGCCAGAAGCACATTCTCGAATACCGCGTGATGGGGAACGGCTGCTCCAACGGCTGATAACCTTTGAATTAGGGGCCCTACGGCCCCATTCGCGGGCACGCCCGCTCCCACAGGCATTGCACCGCCTTCACCTACTGTGCAGTACCTGTGGGAGCGGGCGTGCCCACGAAGAACATGACGCACAACGAACAGGCCATTAACTAACGGCCCGTTAATCCGATGATTTACCCAACGAATAATCCCTCAACTTGTTGGCAATCGTCGTATGCGAAACGCCTAATCTTTTCCCTAAAGCCCGGCTACTCGAAAATTCCCCCATCAAACTTTCCAGCACCGCTTTTTCAAAGCGCCCGACAATCTGCGAAAGATCGCCTTCCAGCGAAAACTCGCCCAACGGTTGCCGCACGCCATAATCCGGCAAACGAATATGCTCGCTTTTAACCACGCCGCCGTCACATAACGAAACCGCCTGGAACAACACGTTTTCCAACTGCCTTACATTACCCGGCCAGTGATATTGCCCAAGCTTGTCCATCGCCGCCGGCGCCAGACGCGGCATGGCGCAACCGATTTGCCGGCTGGCCTGATCGAGAAAGTGCTGCACCAGCCCTTCCAGGCCATCCATGCATTCGCGCAAAGGTGGAATGTGCAGCGACAATACATTGAGGCGGTGATACAGGTCCTGACGAAACTCGCCACGGGCACACAACTCGGACAAATCCACCTGGGTTGCACAAATCACCCGCACGTCCAGGTAGACCTCCTCATCGCTACCTACCCGGCGGAAGCAACCGTCCTGCAGAAAGCGCAGCAGCTTCACCTGCAGGCGCGGGCTCATCTCCCCTACCCCGTCAAGGAACAGCGTGCCGCCTGCGGTCAACTCCAGCAGCCCAAGCTTGCCTTCGGCCCGCGCCCCTTCGAATGCCCCGGGGCCGTAACCGAACAGTTCGGTCTCAGCCATCGACTCGGGTAACCCGGCGCAATTGAGCGCCATCAGCGGCGACTGCCCACGCGGGCTGGCCAGGTGGCAGGCACGCGCCAGCAATTCCTTGCCGGTACCGGTTTCGCCTTCGATCAGCAACGGTGCATCCAGCGGCGCCATGCGCCGCGCCTCACGCACCACAGCGGCCATTACCCGCGAGCTCTGGAAGATGCTGTCGAAACCGCGCAGCTCCTGCTTGCGCACATTGTAGATACGCTCGCCGATGCGATCGGCCCGATGCAGGGTAAGCACCGCGCCAGCCAACGCCTCACTCTCGTCGTGCTCGGATTGCAGCGGTGCGATATCGGCCAGAAACACATCACCCTTGACCTTGATGCGCAGGCCATTGATGCGCGACTTGTTGGCCCGCACCAGCTCCGGCAGGTCAAAGTCCTCCACATAACGCGCCAGCGGCATGCCAGGCACTTCGTCCACTCGCACCCCCAACAGCTGCGCGGCGGCACGGTTGGCGGCCACGATGCTGCCGCCCATGTCGATCGACAGCACCGGAAAGTCCAGCGCCCCCAGCAACGCATTCAACTCCATGTGCCGGCGTTCGCTGGGCATCAGGCCCACACGCTTCACGCCGAACACCCCGGCGATCGCCTCGAACTTCGGTCGCAAGGCTTGGAACTGCAGATTGATCAGGTTCGGGCAATGCAGGTAGATGGCGTTGCCATGGTCACCGCCCACCTCGCCGCGCAGTACGTTGATGCCGTACTCGACCAGCAGGTTGAGGATGTCGCGCAGGATGCCAATGCGGTTCTGGCAGTGCACTTTGATACGCATGAGGGCTCTCGAAGCGCCAATGTTTTTCAACACCGCGCGGAAAAGTCGTAAAGATAAGCTGACAAAAACAGCGCAAACATCAGCCAGATGCCCTGGATTTTCCGACACCTGCACAACTTTGTAAAATTATCGTTACGAAATCACGGCTCCCCAGGCAACGCGGCAGCGGCCCATGCCCGTGCAAAACCGCCAGCGAAGGGATATTTCTTAGGCATGTCCTGCACATAACAAGAAAAGCCCTCACCAGGAGAGCCTCATGAAACAGACGCAATACGCGGCACGCGAGCCCGATGCGCATGGTTTTATCGATTACCCGCAGCAAGAGCATGCGGTATGGAATACCCTGATCACCCGCCAACTGAAAGTGATCGAGGGCCGCGCGTGCCAGGAATACCTGGACGGCATCGATCAGCTCAAGCTGCCACATGACCGCATTCCGCAGCTGGGCGAGGTCAACAAGGTGCTGGGCGCCACTACCGGCTGGCAGGTTGCCCGGGTACCGGCGCTAATCCCTTTCCAGACCTTCTTCGAACTGCTGGCCAGCAAGCGCTTCCCGGTCGCCACGTTCATCCGCACCCCGGAAGAGCTGGACTACCTGCAAGAGCCGGATATCTTCCACGAGATCTTTGGCCACTGCCCGCTACTGACCAACCCCTGGTTCGCCGAATTCACCCATACCTACGGCAAGCTCGGCCTGGCCGCGACCAAGGAACAACGCGTGTACCTGGCGCGCCTGTACTGGATGACCATCGAATTTGGCCTGATGGAAACCGCGCAAGGGCGCAAGATCTATGGCGGTGGCATCCTCTCTTCGCCGAAGGAGACCGTCTACAGTCTGTCTGGCGAGCCGGAGCACCAGGCCTTCGACCCGATCGAAGCCATGCGCACGCCGTACCGCATCGATATCCTGCAGCCGCTGTATTTCGTGCTGCCGAACATGAAGCACCTGTTCGACCTGGCCCACGAAGACATCATGGGCATGGTCCACAAAGCCATGCAGCTGGGCCTGCACGCGCCGAAGTTTCCACCCAAGGTCGCCGCCTGAGCGACCTTGCCGATAACAACTCGAACCGGAAAACACCTCATGAATGCCTTGAACCAAGCCCATTGCGAAGCCTGCCGCGCCGATGCGCCGAAAGTCACCGACGAAGAACTGGCCGAGCTGATTCGCGAAATCCCGGACTGGAACATCGAAGTACGTGACGGCCACATGGAGCTGGAGCGCGTGTTCCTGTTCAAGAACTTCAAGCATGCCCTGGCGTTCACCAATGCCGTGGGCGAAATCGCCGAGGCCGAAGGCCACCACCCAGGGCTGCTGACCGAGTGGGGCAAAGTCACCGTGACCTGGTGGAGCCACTCGATCAAAGGCCTGCACCGCAACGATTTCATCATGTGCGCGCGCACCGACAAGGTTGCAGAGACGGCTGAAGGGCGTAAGTAAGCGCTTGGAAAACGGGGCCGCTTCGCGCCCCTTCGCGGGCTCGCCCGCTCCCACAGGGACCGCTCTGTGGGA